>CBDBZZ010000044.1:0-165687 GCA_965213745.1 Bryobacterales bacterium
GTGTGTCGTAGTGGCAGGTTGTTGCTGTGGGGGCCGTGCCAACAATCGCGGTAAACTTGCTCCGTGGTTTAGCTTGCGACGCGTCTTGCCTTCGCGTCTGACGCCGCCGCAGCGTAGCGGCCCGAGCACGGGTCGCGCTTCGAGACCAAACGTGGCGCCCCCAACGATTTTTGACATCTGCAGCCCGCGGCCGGATGTGCTGACCGGCAAAGTCGCCGACACCGATTTCGCAGCCGACCTCGCGCAGGTCCTCACCGGCAAGGCGAGCGCCGACTACTGCGAGCCCAGTCGGTTCTTCGCCAACACCTTTCCGACCAGGGGCCTGAAGAACCTGCTCGCCAACGTGTGCCGGCGTCTGAGCGGTGCCGGTGACGAGGTGGGCGCGATCTTCCGGCTCGACACATCCTACGGTGGCGGGAAGACGCACGGCCTGATCGCCGTTGGCCCACGCCGGCCGGGGGATGGCCGGCGTAGTGAACGCGGCCGAGTTCATCAATCCCGCGCTGTTGCCTGCGGTGCGGGTACAGATCGCCGCCTTCGACGGCGAGAACGCCGATCCCGCCAACGGGCGGGCGCTCGCCGGCGGCGTGCTGGCCTTCACGCCCTGGGGTGAGATCGCCCACGCGCTGGCCGGTCCGTCAGGTTACGAGCGGGTGCGCCGGAGCGACGAGCAGCGCGAGGCGCCCGGGGGCGGACACGCTGCGATCCCTGTTGGGCGATGCGCCGGCGCTGATCCTGCTCGACGAGCTGTCGGTCTACCTCCGCAAGGTGAGCCGGCAGGCTGACGCGGGAGGCCAGTTGACGGCCTTCCTCACATCGCTGTTCAAGGCGGTTGAGTCCGCACCAAACGCGGCCCTCGTCTACACCTTGGCCATCGGCAAGGACGGCCGTGCGGCCGACGCCTATTCGACGGAGAACCAGTTCGTCGCGGACCGGATGGCGGAGATCGAGAGCGTCTCGGCCCGCAAGGCGACGCTGCTGAACCCGACGGAAGAGGACGAGACGGTGCAGGTGCTCCGGCGGCGTTTGTTCGAGAAGATTGACGGTGCCGCGGCGGCTGAGATCATCGATGAGTACCGCGAGTTGTGGACCGGCAACCGGGATGCGCTCGGCGCGGACGCGGTGCGTCCGGAGACGGTGGAGCAGTTCAGGGCCAGCTACCCGCTGCACCCGCACGTCATAGAGACGTTGACCGGCAAGACCGCCACGCTAGCCAACTTCCAACGGGTGCGCGGGATGTTGCGGCTGCTCGCCCATACCGTCAGGCGCCTCTGGCGGCAGCGCCCCTCGGACGCGACCGGCGATTCACCTGCACCACATTGATCCCGGCTACGAGCCGATCCGGCAGGAGATCGTGACCCGTCTCGGCCAGGGACGCCTTCGTGCCGGCGATCACCAACGATGTGGCCGCGGGATCGGCAGAGAAACGGTCGCTGGCCGAGGAGATCGACGCAGGGCACCATCAGGGCTTGCCGCCGTACGCGGCCTATGTCGCACGGACGATCTTCATGCATACGCTGGCGTTCAACGACCCGTTGAAGGGGCTGACCGCCGAGGAGCTGCGGTACGCGACGGCGGGGCCGGCGGTCAACCCGAGCTTCATCGACGAAGCCCGCAAGCGGTTCGTGGCGGAGTCGGCCTATCTCGACGACCGGCCAGCGGCACCGATGCAGTTCCGGGCCGAAGCCAACCTGAACGTAATCATCCGCCGCGAGGAGCAGCATGTTGAGGCGGCCCAGGCCCGCGCACAGCTAAACGACCGCATCCGCGAGATCTTCGGCGGCAAGATGTTCGAGACCGTGGCGTTTCCGGGCGGTCCGTTCGACGTTCCGGACGAGGTCGGCGAAGGTCGCCCGAAGCTCGTCGTGTTCGCCTACGACGGGCTGGCCATCGGCGAGGCGGTCGACGAGGTCCCCGAGCTGGTCGAGCGCGTGTACGCGCGCAGCGGTTCCGAAGGTTCGGGGCTCCGCCGTCTACGGAACCACCTCGTCTTCGTCGTCGCCGACGAGCATGCCGGCGACGCGATGCGGCGCCGAGTGCGGTCGCGGCTGGCGTTGCAACGCCTGAAAGAGCCTGATCGTCTGGTCGACTTGGCTGCGCATCAGCAGGAGAAGATTCGCGACCTGGAGGCCCGGTCGGAGCAGGATCTGGCCATTGCAGTGCAGCAGTGCTACCGGCACGTGTTCTACCCGTCGCGGAACCGCATCGGCACGGGCGGCGTGGACCTGGCGCACACGGCGATTGACATTCCGTCGGCTTCGGACCGGCCGGGTGCCGGCCAGCAGCAGGTCGCGCGGGCGCTGAGGGATCTCAAGAAGCTGCGCTTTCGCGAGGACGAGCCGGACGCGCCGGCGTACGTGCGCGACCGGACGCCGCTCAGGAAGGGCCAGATCACCACGGCGGCGTTGCGCGACGAGTTCCGGCGGGATCCGGGACTGCCGATGCTGCTGGTGGACGACATCTTCATCCGGGGCATCCGGCTCGGCATTGAGCAGGGCGACTACGTCTACCGGCGGGGCGACCTGCTGTTCGGGCCCGGAGATCCGCCCGCGGACATCCGGATCGACGAACAGGCCGTGGTCATGACGATGGCCTACGCCAAGAACAAGGGCGTGTGGCCGCGTTCGCCACCGCCGCCAACGGACCCATCACCGCCGCCTTATCCGCCGCCGGTTGCACCACTGCCACCTGATCCGCCAGACCTGCCGCCGGCCGGCGTCACCGTCAGCGCCGAAGGAGTGCTCCAGGATGCGCTGACGCAGCTCTGGGAACAGGCGCGAGCGAAGCGGGCGGCCCGCATCGGTGTGTTGACGATCCGGATGTTTGAGGCCGGCGATGCTTTCCGCCTCCTCGGGGCGGTGGGTGCGGTGTCCGGTGCCGAGAAGGTCGTGACCATCAAGGGCGGCTACGAGACGCGCGACGGCGGCACGTTCGAGATGGAGTTCCGCGGCCCGGTCTCGGATGCCCAGCCCGTGAGGGAGTTTCTAGAGCCGCAGCTTCGGGACGCCCGGTCCAGGACGGTCGAAGCGGGGTTCGAGTTGTCGTTCGGCGGTGGCTTGCCGATGGAGGGAGATGCGCCCGAGACGCTCACCCAGCACCTGTGCCGCTTCGCCAGCGGTGCCGCCTACGTCTCGGCGACCTCGGAGGCGAAACCCTGATGGCTGGAATCGAAGGCCCCGCGAGTGTCGCGACCCCCGGCGTCCGTGCCGCGGTACGAACTGCGTGTGCGGTCGCACGGCGCATCCGACACGGAATACGAGATTTGGCAGTTGCCGGCACCGGCCACGCCGCACGTCAGGGTGCCGATTCGCATCGCGGGGCTCCGCGGCCGAAACCTGGATCTGATTGAGCACCGCGTTTTGCGGCGGTTGGCCGGTGCCGGTGTTCGGCCCGGACCGTCGGCCGGCCGCCGAAGGCGTGGCTACGCGCTCGGCGAGGACACTGCGCTCGCCCTGGGATTGCTGTTCCGGGCGCTGGCACCGATGCGCAGCCGCGACAACATGCGTGCGGTCGCCGAGGGCCTAGAGAGGATGGAACGGGAAGAGGCCGCCTACTGGTTCGGCATGGCTATGCATCGCCGTCGCCCGCGCCGCGTGCTGACGGCGCTGCGGGTTCTGTTGACGGAACCACGGAGAGATGATGGTCGATGAGGCCCACTTCTTCACGCATGCTGGACTCGGCCAGTCGATTGAGCAGGCGGCAGCGATCGCCGGGGGTGCGCGACTAGTTCGGGCCTTGGATCGCAAGGTGCCGAAGCGCTCCTGCGGTGCCGCGTTCGGCGCACCGCCACACTCTTTCAGGAAGGACAGATTCGCCGTGAAGCGGCCCGGTCCGCAGGTATGACGGAGGAACGCCTGTCGGGGCCGAAAACCAAGGGTTCTCTCAGGGTCGTTCCCGTCCTTCCTCCGATCCCCATTATGGAACCGGCGATGGATCGGGGTATGCGATTTGGTCAATGAATACAGGGGCTTCCGGGACAGCATATGTGACGGGGGCCGTGACGCCCCCTGTAACACTGGACCCAGGACCAGCGTTCTCGCCGCAGGTGATCGCGGGGTGGGGGACCTTCCGATTGAGGCGTGCAGGGACTGATTCGAGCGGTCAGGAGTTGTGGCGGATGTCGCGCCAGAGTGCTCTTAAACGCAATGCGAGAGGTGACCGACGTTAGTCGTGGCGACGACTCCGTCAGCCGATCCGATGGTCGCGACTTGAGCTGCGAGAACGATGTCGCCATTGAGAGCCCTATCGTCGGCAGTCGGTTGGCCCCCGTTGATGAGCATCTGCCCAGACGCGGCTGCTTGCCGCGTCGCCGCGGTCGTGAGCGGCAGGAGCTCGACCAGTTCGACAAGCGCATTGAGCCGTCGGAGTCCTTGCTCGCGGTGACCCCGCAACAGCTCGCGGCGTACCCCGTGATCCGCGATCTCCACAGGAGCAGAGCGGCCTCGGCCGTGACAGAGCCAGCCAAGAGGCACCGGGGAGCTGCGCCATCGCTGATGCAACCACATCTCTGCCAGCCGTTTCTGCTCTTGCCAGCCGCTTTCTGGCGTTTTCTGCTGACGAATTCCCCCATGAAAACCGG
Source organism: Bryobacterales bacterium (assembly GCA_965213745.1). GTDB lineage: Bacteria > Acidobacteriota > Terriglobia > Bryobacterales > UBA6623 > VXMF01. Next base: position 4,580 of record CBDBZZ010000044.1, read on the forward strand.
AGTTTATTGGGGCCTCAGCTTTTTTGTGATCGGTTCTGGAGGCCGACGCTCTATCCGGATGAGCTACGGAAGAGTCCTTGAGAATGAATGAGTTACGGGACTTCCCAAGTCACTGCCAGTCGAATCGCGTGCGGAACCGGCGCCGGTGCTCGGTCCGCACGCTCCAACCGTGCGATCGCGGCGGCGTGCTTCTGCAACTGCGGCGGGGTGTACTTCATCGTCGTTTCGGGGGTCCGTAAGCCCGTACAGTGCTTGAGCCCTAAGAGCCTGTTGAAAAAGTCCTCAGCGGCCGTGAAGCCTGTCCAGCAACTCCTTGCAGGGCCCTGAAAGGACCATACAACGACTCCTGCAGGCCCTGAAACAGGCGCAAACCGGTGGTTCGCACGCGATTGCGCGACGGAAATCGTATCCCAAGGGCTTTATCAACAGGCTGCTAAGCGTCCTACGGTTTCGGACTCAGGCGTCAAATGCGGTGCGATGAGGTTGCGATGGATTCCCGTGCGCCCGTCGACGAGATGCGCACTCACACGCGAGCCGTGACAGACTGAACGGCGCGACGCTCCCAGTCAGTTCCGAGCGTCACGGGCCGAGAAGGCTGGATGGACATGCTCGGGCCGGGCTCGGGTCCGAAGCGCGACAGCGACGGCAAGAGGAAACGCTTGTGGCGAAACGCCTCTTGGACACGCTCGAACGCGGCTCCAAGATCCGGTGTGTCGAAGTACTCGAACCAGTGGGAGAAAGGTGCTTTTCGCCTGGCCTGATCTCGAGCGCGGCCGCTATCGGAAAACCATCACGGCCCACGGCAGTCGGCTTGCAGTACCGCGAGAAGTGATGGTCGTCAGGCAGCTGCATGCGGCGCATCCGGGCCGTTCGCGGAGGGAATGAACGCCCGCACGGCGTCCAAGGCGCGATCCTTCGGTAGTCCGCCGTGGACGCGGAGCCTAGGGCCGGGACCTCCAGCTGCCGAGACGCCGGCGAACTGAATTATCTCGTCCGGCAGGAACTTCATGGCCAAAACACCGCATTCAGCCGAGGCCCATTCTGCTAGGAGCAATCCGTCCGGGCTGAGTCCGATCTCTGGATCGACGAGCCGACGCCGGTTGAGAAGGAAAAGTGCCAACTCGCGCAGGGAGGCGAGTACGATGACCGGCTCGTCCGGAGCGGCATCCCTCGTCATCTCGTTGAGGTCCCTGATGCGATCGGCAGCGGCACGACAGCCCCCAAGAGACAGGGCCGCGACGACCTCGTCTGGTTGCGTTGCTGCGAGGACACGGTCCGCAGCTATACTCCCGTCGTTGCGGTAAACACGCGTGCCCTCGGCACCACCAGGAATGGACCACTGAGTCAACATCTGAATGTCTGTGGTGTCGTCCAGTATCGGACGGCCGTCTCCAGCATCGTTGCGGATAACGACGACATGGCAGGACTTTCAGGTGTAGCGCGTGGAGCCCGCGCAAGCGCTTCCAGGAGTCCAGCCCGCCAGATCTGCTCGCCCGTTGGACTTATGGTCGCATCGGATGGGTGCATCATCAGAATTGCTCCTCCAACAGCCTGCCAAACGTGGAAACGATGAAACGCTGGCATTCGGGCTAGCGACGCTCCAGTCTGCGAGCACAATCTCGTGCGACACCAGAAAATTAGGGTTGAGAATCGACGGATTACGGAACTCAGTTGCCACCACGACGCTGACATTGTGCAGCTGGGCACCAGATTCATCAGCCATGGTGGCGCAGACTTGGGCGACTACCTGCGTCCGAGCGACCCCTCCCTCTGACAGACACTGGCGAGCGCCTCCAAACCGCAAACCGCCGCTGCTTCTTCGCAGGATGACGGAAAATGCCGTCGAACGCTCTTTCCATCAGAGTACAGCCCACCGTCTGTCACTACGGCATACTTGACTGGGTGTTGTCTCCCCCAAGGTGTCGCTGGCGGCATGGCAGATGGATCTCGGAGCCGCAGCGGCGGGTGCGCCGCCCGGCCCCGCGGTGCCGGGGGAGGCGGTCAGGGTGGCTAGGACGGGGTACGCGACCGCGGTGCCGCGGGCCAGCGGCTGGAGGATCCGCCAAACCTGCTCCAAGCTCTCGTAGTCGGGAAGGGGCTGTCGCCGGGAGAAGCAAAACCCGGCCAGGCGGGTGCGCCGAGCCGGCTCTGGGGCGGCAGCCTCGTGACCCGGTCCCAGGCGATCTCGGTGACCGCCTCGCGCTGGTGCCGCGCCCGCAGGGCTCCCACAGCTCCAGCTGCTGCCCCAGTCCCGGGCCCATGTCGCCGCACCCCTCTGTGACCGCTAGCTAGCACCGGCTGCCGCGGCTGGTGCGCACCAGCCGCTCCGCCTCCGCCAACCGCGCCGCCTGCTCCTCGCACAGCTCGCAGCAGGTGCCCTCGCGGTCGCCCACTGCCAGTCCGTGCATCTCCGGGCAGGCCCGGCTCAACTCCGTGGCCTGCTCCCGGCCCTGGCTCCAGTGCCGGCTCATCCCCTCTGCGGATGCGCCCAGCTGCGCAGCTGCCCCCCCTAGGGGCGGCCGCCCTCCGGGCAGGCCAGCCCCGGGCCGCGGTCCCCCAGCGGTCCCAGGCCGCGCGGGACCTCCCGCCGTGCGGTGCCATGCAGCGTGGTCGTGTCCTGTCCCCGCAGCACCGTGCGATGCAGGCGGCAGCGCTCCGCCAGCTCCTCCCGGTGCGGCTGCAGGCTGTCTTCCGGGCGCAGGCACGGGTTGTGCAACAGGCGGTAGGCCGCCGCCTGCGCGGCGCGGCCCGGGAAGATCGTCGGCAGCGGCCGCCCTAGGGCCTGGTCCCAAGCCACCCCCATCGTCACCAAGCGCCGCCGCCAGCGCCTGTCGCTGCTGTCTGAGCGCCCGTACTCGCGCTCGGCTCCCGAGGTGTCCTCCGCCAGCGCCGGCGCGGCTCGGCGCACAGCCGCTCCCGCCAATCGCTCCGTCACGGCCGCAGCCAGACCTGCTGCGGCTTCCCCGGCACGGGCGCTGACCGCGCAGATGTCGACGATGAAGACAGCCCTGGACCTGCTAGCCGGACGCAGCGGACTGGCTGATCCTGGGCGGGATGACACGCCTTCTGCAAAGGCGGACATCGGCAGCGTGCGAGCCCAGTCAGCGCCTGACGATTAGGCGCTCGGCCGCAATCCCCATTCCTGTGCGCAGGATGCCATCTGCGGGCCCCGTGAGCGCCAACCGTAGGATTCCCAGTCCGGGCGGTAGCGCATCCCAGCGCGATCCAGCCGCCTGATCAGGGCTTGCCGGCGGCATCGGGATCGGCGGGTTTCGCTGGCGCTGCGGGCGGCATCGGGAACTGCATCGCCAGCCGCCGTCTCGATCCGCGCCACGCGCTCGCGCAGGTCTGCCAAGCTGGCGTCCATAGCGTCCAGCCGAGCGTCCAGCCGCACGGCTAAGGCGTCCAGCCGAGCGTCCAGCCGCACGGCTAAGGCGTCCAGCCGAGCGTCCGTGCTCGCGTGCGTGTACAGGATCGTGGCCAGCAGCGCACCGCCCACGGCGATCACCGTCCACCGATCCGCCCATGCCCGCCGTCATGCCGTCAGCCTACCACGTTCGAAGATGCGCCGCACGCTCTCAACCCGCCGGATGTCTTGTGGCGCTGCCAGCCGCCGGAAGCCCGCCGGCGGCAAATCTGGAGCTCTAGCGGGGGCTCTCTAGTTGTGGCGCTTCGATGCGCACAAAAGCCGCCGGCGGCTGCTCGCTCAATCCGTCAGAACGCACGCAACCTCAACGCTGCAGACTACCATTGCAAATTGGCTCCAACGATACTAGTTTTGCCAAAAGTAACAACCCACCAATAGGATCAATGGACTGCAAAGCTTTTTCGTGCTATTGATTATGAAAGCATCAATACCAGCTGCCGCCTCGCACCGGTCAGCGTGGGAGGAAAAGGCCCTCGTTGCCGAAGATGGACGTGGCGATCACGCCCGCCAGCTTGATGCTGTACTGCACAGATTCGTCGAAGCAGACCAGGCAGCCCGTGTCCACGGGCAGAGTTTTCCCGGTGCCAAGTCGACCTCCACGAAGTCGCCGCTCGCATGGATGAAGGCGACCCCCGGGACCGCGCAGACACCGGAGGATGAAGCCCTCGCCGCCGAAGAACCCCGCTCCCAGTTTGCGCGTTAGCGTGATGCCGAGCTCCACGGAAGCCCTGACACTTCTAAGCACTTACTGATGTGCCCAAAAGTAATTGCACGAACAGGCTCCGCAAGCCATTGATTCCATTGGTGGGTTGCTTGCAATGACTTTCGGCAAAATTAGTAGCGCCGCGGAGGGGCTTGGTGGAGACCGGAGAGGAGTGCGAGCTGTGCCGGCGGGAGGGCTGGAGGGACGCACGGGGGCTGCTGGATGCGCATCATCCGCATGGGGCGGCGCGGGCTCCGGGGCAGCGGCTGGCCTATTGGGTGGAGTCGCGGCAGGGGCTGCTGGGCGGCTGAGCTTCGTGGCGGCACCGCTGCGCTTGGTGTGCTGCTCCGAAGCGCACTGGGGCAGCGAGAAGTTCTTCCGCCTGCTCCAGAGCGGTACACGGCTGCAATACGCCTGGAGCCTGCAGTGCTGTCTGGCCTGCGACGCGCTCACCGCCTGGCATGTGGTCGACCGCGGGCGGCGGGCCCGCGAGGGGCCCGCCAGCGACGCCCTTGAGCCGCTGGAGCTGGAGGTCCTGCACCGCGTTTTGGGGCATGAGCGGATCCTGCCCGCGGCGAGGCGCGACCGCCAGGCCTCCGCGAGGCTGTCGTGCGCAGCGCCCGCTTGGCCGGGTGCCGCCCCTCTCAGCGGCAGCCCCTGCCCGGCTCCGAGAGCCTGGGGTAGGGCTGGCGGATCCTCCAGCCGTTGGCCCGCCCTAGCCGCCCCGACCGCCTTTCCCGGCCCGGCGGGGCCCGGTGCCGCCCCCTCCGCTGGGGCTCCGGGATCCATCTGCCATGCCGCGAGCGACACCTTGGCGGGAGACAGCACCCGGCGTCAAGTGTGCCGTAGTGACAGGCCCACTGCGGCTGGTCACGGCTCTGCTGAGCAGGTGAACGGCGTCAGCCGGAACCGGCCGCATACCGACTGGTGGCTGAGACCCAGGACGATATGGTCTGGCTGAGGCTGGCCTCGCCGGGGATGTTGCGGCGGGTTCGGACGGATCCTCCAGCCTATGCTGGAGAAGGGGACTGCCGGTGTCCGTAGGAGGCTGAGCTCCGCTTCCGCCCCCATCCTCCCCAGCAAATGCCGCGCACGGCACAGGCAGTTTCCCTGGACGACCGGCTAGCCGAATTGCTGAACCCCGGCAGGCTGTTCGCGATCTGCGGGCCTTGCGTGATCGAGTCGAAGGAGCATTCCCTAGCCACCGCCCGGGCCGTAGCAGAGGCGGGTGCAGCCGCTGGAGTCCCGGTGGTCTTCAAGGCGTCGTTCGACAAGGCCAACCGCACGAGCGCGTCGTCGCCCCGCGGCCCAGGCTTGGCGCGGGGCCTCGAGATCCTTGGCGCCGTGCGGCGCGAAACAGGGCTGCCGATCCTCACCGACATCCATGAACCCTGCCAGGCCGAGCCTGTCGGAGAGGTCTGCGACATCTTGCAGGTCCCAGCCTTTCTGTGCCGCCAGACGGATTTGCTGGTTGCCGCGGGGCGCACCGGGCGGGCGGTCAACATCAAAAAGGGCCAGTTCCTCGCCCCGGGCGATATGGCGCACGCCGCCGAGAAGGTGCTCTCGGGCGGCAACGGTCCGGTCCTGCTGACCGAGCGCGGCGCAGCTTTCGGCTACCGCAACCTCGTGGTCGACTTCCGGGGGGTCGCCCAAATGCGAGAGCTAGGCTACCCCGTGGTGTTGGACGTGACGCACAGCCTGCAATTACCCGGAGCTCAGGGCGGCTCCAGTGGCGGCCAGCCGGAGTACATCGCGCCGCTCGCCCGCGCCGGTGCGGCCAGTCCCGTGGACGGGATATTCCTCGAAGTGCATGAGGACCCCCGCAGAGCCCTGTCCGACGGCGCGAACGCCCTGCGGCTGGATCTTCTGCTGGGGCTGCTCCGCCAAGTGGCGGCGATCCATCGGTTGGTCGCCTCGGAGGTAGCCGTGCGGACGGGTGCCGGCTCTACTTGAGGGCGAGGCCTCCGTCCACGGCGAGGATCTGCCCGGTCACGAAAGCCGGGCCGGTCAGCAGCTGCCTCACGGTCCTCGCGATGTCGTCCCCCGTTCCTGCCCGCTGCATCGGCGTAATCCGTACTAGGTGGGCGATATCGTCGGGCACCTTTTCCCCGAAGTGGACCACGCCCGGAGCCACGCTGTTGACCGAGATGTCTGGTGCCAAGGCTTTGGCGAGGCCTTGCGTCAGCATCACGACGCCTGCCTTCGAAGTGCAGTAGGGCACATGCTTGGCCCAGGGCCGCAATCCGCCAAGCGAACTGATGTTCACGATGCGCCCTCCGCCCGTCCGGCGCATCAGGCGGGCCGCCTGCTGGCAGCAGAAAAAAGTGCCCTTCAGATTGACTTGGTGAACGGCGTCCCAATCGTCCTCGGTCGCTTCCAGCGGATCCACGGCACGGAATACGGCCGCGTTGTTCACGAGGCCGTCCAGGCGGCCATAGGCTCGCCCGATCTCTTCGAAGAGCTTCCGAATTTGCCCCACGCGGGCCAAGTCGGCGCAAAACGTCCGTCCCCCGCAACGCGCGGCTGTCTCGGCTGCCGCATCGTGCGAGTGCAGGTAGTGGACCGCGACCTGTGCGCCGTGGCGGGCTAGGTCCAGCGCAATCGCCCGCCCGATGCGCCGGGCGGCTCCCGTGACCGCGACCACCCTGCCTCGGAGGGCTCCCATCCGTTCAGTCCTGTGACCGTCGTACTACGATAGCTGTGTAAACTCGCTAGCGCGGCCGACGGCGGCCCGGCGGTTGGAGGCCTTGCCGCGGCCTTCGCCCCTATGAACAAATACATCATGATCGGGCCTCAGGGCTCCGGTAAGGGAACCCAAGCCAAGCTGCTGGCCCAGGAATTCGGCTTCGTCCATATTTCTATCGGCGAGATCTTCCGCTGGAACGTGAGCAACCACACGAAGCTCGGCTCGCGCGTAACCCGGATCACGCAGGAGGGGCGGCTCGTGTCCGACGAGATTGTCGAAAGGGTTGTTCGGGCCCGCCTCGAGCTGCACGACTGGCGCTATGGCTTCATCTTGGACGGGTTTCCGCGCACGCCCGCGCAAGCGATGTACCTCTTTGAGAACTGGAATCTCGACAACGCAGTCTATTTGGACCTGCCCGACCGGATCGTTCGCGAGAGGGTGATGGCACGCGCGCAGGTGGGCGAGGGCGGTGGGTTCACCAAACGCGCCGACGACAACCCTGAAGCGCTTGCGCGGCGGCTCTCCGAGTACCACGAGAAGACCCGGCCCCTGCTCCAGCTCTTTGCCGAGCGGGGCATGCTCCTGACAGTCGATGCCTCGAAGCCAATTCCGGAGGTCTTTCAGGCTGTGGTCGACGGGCTCGGGCTACGGACCGCGGCCAAACGACCATCCGTGGCACTCGCCTAGACCGCGACGGATGGCGTGCGCAGGCGGAGCCACGCCGCCTGCTGTCGCGCCCGGTCCGGGGTCTCAGTACCCGACGGATTTGTCCACCACGTGGGTCAGCGGCTCGCCGCGGGCGAATCGGCCAACGTTTCCCGCGATGACACCGAGCCGGCGGGTGTCCGAGCCCAGCGCGTGGGATGCGACATGGGGCGTGATCACCACGTTGTCGAACTGCCAAAGCGGGTCGTCCGCCGGCAGCGGCTCGGGATCCGTCACGTCCAGGCCAGCCCCCGCTAGGTGCTGGCTGTCGATCGCCTTCACGAGGGCGCCCTTGTCGTACAGCCGCCCCCGGGACACGGCGATGAAGAACGAGCCCTTCTTCATGAGCTCGAACTGCTTCGCCTTGATCATGTGCTCGCTCTCCGGGGTTAGCGGCGCCGCGACGAACACGATGTCCGCACGCGGCAGCATCTCGTCCAGCCGGTCTGGGGGCACGATGACGGGCGCGAACACGGACACGGGGATGTCCTTCGGATCGATGCCGATCACATCCATGCCGAAGCCATGGGCTCGCTGGGCTATCTGCGTGCCGATCCCGCCCATGCCGATGATGACCGCCGTCATGCCCGGAAGCTCGGTCATTTCCTTCGGCGCTTCCGACCGGGACTTCCACTGGCGCCGATTGGGGATGTACTCGTGCAGCCCCCTGGTCAGCGCCAGCAGCAGCGCGAAGGCGTGGTCTCCGATGGTCGGCCCCTGGACGACTTTGCAGTTCGTCAGCGCCACATCGCTCTGCATGAACTCCGGCCAAAACGCGTAGGCTTCGACGCCCGCGCTCGTGGTTTGGACCCACTTGAGCTTCTTGGCTGCGCCGAAGTGCTCCTTGCCGATGCCGCCGATGACCGCGTCCGCGTCCGCGACTTGCTTGGCGAACTCGTCCAGGGAGCGGACGACCACGATGTCGGCGTGGTCGCCGGCCTCCTTCTCGTAGCGGGCGATGGCCGTGTCGTCGTAGGCGAAGCCGCCGGATAGCGCGCGCACCAGGATCTTCTTGTCGGCGGCCGAGCAGACGGCGAAGCTCGCGAGAAGCAGAATGCAGAGTCGTTTCATGGAGTGCCTCCTGGCGAAACCGAGTCTACCACCGCCCGGCGCTCGATCCGAGGAGCTAGCTTGTGGCTAGCTGCAGGACCGTGTAGGACCGCGCCGGGAGCTTCAGCGCCATGGTGTCCCCCGCATCCGGGGCGTCGTACTCCTGCCCGGCGACGTTTCTCGGGTTGTCGAACGTATTGACGGCCTTGAGGTCAGTTCCGGTGATCGTTTCTGCGGCCAGGACGCGGGTCGGCGTCGCGTCGCGGAACCGGAGCTCGACTTCGCGGTCCCGCTCGAGGTCTCGATTGAGCAGGAATACGGAGCAGCGGCCGCTCTCCGGGTCGAGGGTGGCTGCTGCGTCGAGGAACGGCACGGATTCGATACGGGCCGCGCGCTGGCCGAGGTACGGTGCGCGGTAGACTCGCTCGATCTCGTAGGCCTCGGACTCGACGCGCAAGTCGAGTACGTCGCCTTTGGCGTAGCGGACGCCCCAGGCGTAGGGATAGTAGATGCTTTGGCGGAGGACGCCGCCCTCGTTGGTGACCAGAGCCGCAATGACGTTGATGATTTGGGCCAAGCAGCCGACCTTGACCCGCTCGGCCTGGCGCATGAGCGTGTTGACCATGCCCCCGACGAGCAGGGCGTCTTCAAGGTTGTAGACCTCTTCCAGCAGCGGCGGGGCGAACTGGCCGCGTCCGTTGGTGTGCTCGTCGCCGCGGGCCCGGTACCAAACATTCCACTCGTCGAACGACAGCCACAGCCTCTTGGGGGACTTCAGCAGGCCTCGCACGTAGTCGCAAACGGCGACGGTCTCGAGGATCTGCAGATCCATGTCGAGGTTGAGGGCGACGAAGCGGGCCGAGTCCCCGCCCGTCTCGTCCTCGGTATTGCCGTAGTAGCGGTGCAATGACAACCCGTCCACCTCGGGGTAGCATTCCTCCAGGGTTTCGCGGTCCCAGACCAGATAGGTGGGCATGAACGGGGCGCTGGACCCGCAGGCGATGAGCTGCGTGTCGGGCGCGACCGTGCGGATTTGCCGTGCGGCGTCGCGCGCTTTGCGGCCGTACTCGCGGGCCGGCATGTGGCCGATCTGCCAGAAACCGTCCATTTCATTGCCGAGGCACCAGTACTTGACGGCGTGGGGCCGCTCGTAGCCGTGCTCTCGCCGCAGGTCGCTCCAGCGGGTCCCCTTGGCGACGTTGCAGTACTCGACCAGCGCCGCCGAGGTTTCGGGCGTGCCGGTCCCCAGGTTCGTGGCCAGGAGCGGCTCGGTGCCGATGAGCTTGCACCAGTCGACGAATTCATTGGTCCCGAAATGGTTTGTCTCCAATGAGTTCCAGGCGCGCTCCAACACGGTGGGCCGGGCCTTGCGGGGCCCGACGCCGTGCAGCCAGTCGTAGCCGGAGACGAAGTTGCCCCCGGGGTAGCGCATGATCGGGCACCGAAGCTCCTGCATCTCCTGGGCGACATCCCTCCGGAAGCCGGCGGCGTCCGCCAAGGGGGAGCCCGGTTCATAGACGCCACCGTAGATGGCACGCCCCAAATGCTCCAGGAACGCACCCATCAGGCGCGGATCCATCGAGGCCCGCTTCTGGTTGGTATCGAGGTAGACCTTGGTCGGGCCGCCCGCCGACTGCGCATAGCCCAGTGAGGCGAGACCCGAACCGGCGGCTAGGGCGGGAGAGGAGGCAACCAGTCTCTGTAGGAACTCGCGGCGGCTAGATTCTGGCATGGTGTCCTGCGGCGGGCTCACCGTATCAGAGCGGGCCCGGCGACGGCAACAGCGGAGCCTTTGATTTTGTTGCTCGCCCGGCGAGGCAGGCGTACACTGATTCCAACCGTCCCGACGGCCGGCGCAGGAGTTGTGCGAATCGCCGGGCGGCACTGGCGTGATGGCATCGTCGCATTTGTCGGCACTTCGTTTGGTCCGGGCAGCTGCATGGACGGCGGCCCTGGCGCTCCCCCTGACCTGGGCCCAATTTCCCGACCCGGGCAACGAACCAAGCCATCCAGGGCCGCAGAGGCCCGGAGTCCGGCCCGGACAGCCGCGGGGGCAGCCCCAGCAGTCGAGTCTCGAGCTCTTGCGCAATGCCTACTTCGGAGGGCACGTGACCCTGGATGACGGCGGAGCACCGCCGCAGCCCGTTGTGGTTGAGCTTGTCTGCAACGGTAGGGCTAGGCCGATCGCCCATACCGACCTCAAGGGCGGCTTCGGGTTCCGGCTCGGCGACCGCTCCGCCGAGGTCATGGGGGACGCCTCCGTGTCGGGCGTGCCCGGCGGGCCGCAAGGGGGCCCTCTCGCGACGCTCGCGAACGACGGCTTCGACTCCGCTCCACTGGACCGCGGTTTCGGCGGCCTCAGCGGACGGACGGCGCACCGGCCCGGCATGGTCGACCTAACCGGCTGCGAGCTCGTGGCGCGGCTGCCCGGCTATAGTTCCAGCCGCCTGTACCTTGGCCGGCGCTCCGCGGTCGGGGACTCCAATCTGGGCACCATTGTCCTGAGCCGCCTGCGCCAGATCGACGGCTCGGCGGTCAGTTCGACGAGCCTCGCCGCACCCCCCAAGGCCCGGAGGTTCTTCGAGAAGGGGCTGCAGGAGGCCAGGACAGGAAAGTCCGGCCCGCGCCGGGCGATCGGGCCCCTGGAGCGGGCCGTGCAGGAGTACCCGGCCTACGCCAACGCTTGGGCGATGCTTGGCGAGCTACGTGCGCAAACCGGAGACCTTCAGGGTGCCCGGGAAGCTTTGGAACGGGCTATCGAGGCGGACGAGCGCTATCTGAGGCCCTACCCTCCCCTCATTCAACTCCATCTCAGCCGCAACAACTGGGAGGACGCTGCCCGGCTAGCGGATACCCTGGCCCGCCTCAACCCGTATCTGACGGAGGCGCGCTTCTACCATGCGTACGCGGCGTTCAACCTCAGGGATCTCGAGGCTGCCGAGCGCTCGCTGATCGCGATGCAAACCGCCGAGGACGCCGGGCGGTTCCCGCAACGGCACCGCATGCTCGCCTTCATCCACCTGCAGCGGCGCGACTTCCCCCAGGCTGCGGAGGAAATGCGGGCCTTCGTCAAGGCTGCTCCGCAAGACCCCCAGGCCCAGGCCATCGCCAAGAAGCTCCAGGAGTGGGAGTCGCTGGGCGTCGTCCCGCCGGAGTATGTGCCTGCCGACCATTAGCTTCGGAGTTCGCCGCGAAGCGCTGACGAACCAGTTTCGGGTCTTGCGGCCATGGGGCTGCCAGCCTTCTCGCTAGACAGCGTCACCTGATCGCAGGGCGAGGTGCCACCGAGCCCTCGCCGGCTTGGCGGCTACATCCGCCGCTGAGGCTGGGACGGCACTCCGCTGGCGCTGCGACCCGCGTAGGCCCCCTTGCGATTTCCGCAGTTGCGCTGCTGCTGGCGTTCATCCACTTCCACCGGGGCAACTTGCCGGAGGCGTCCGAGGAAATGCGGGCTTTCGTCCGGGGCGCGCCGGGCGACCCGCAGGCTGCGGCCATTGCTGAGAAGCTTCGGGCCTGGCAGGCCCTGGGAGAGCTCCCCGTGCTACATCGCTCCGGAACAGCAATGACCCGACTGCGCCGTTGACGGGCACCGGCCGCCATGTCGCTGGCCGCTATGTCCGCTTCTGGATACGTCAGCGTGAGCGGGCAAAGTGCTGGTCGGTCCGCCCGTCCGCGTCGGCGTGGCGTCGGGTGCGCTGCTCGGCAATAAGAATTACTGGTAAGATTCGCACTAGTTTCTTCGCCGGGAGCCGTCCGCTAAGGCCGGAATGCAGTTCCCGGTCCCGCCTCGGAACCGACGAATGCCGCCTAGAGCCCTGCTTCCGGCTGCGTGCGCGCTCGCAGGCGCATGTCTAGCGGTTGCGGCTGGGCTCCCTGCTCAGGCGGCCCAGAGTTCCACGGCGCATCTTCAGCGGTCCGTCCAGCTGATGCAGCGGGGCGATCTGGCGGCGGCCGAAGCCGAGGCGAAGCTGGCCTTGGAGGACTCCGGCACCCAGCCGGTGGCCTACGCCCTGCTGGGCTCCATCCGTTTGCGCCAAGACCGCTACGAGCAGGGAGCCGAGCTCCTGGAGCGTGCGGTCGAGGCAGATCCGAATCTGGTCGGGGCTCGCCTCAATCTCGCGCAAGCCTACGAGGCGCTGATGAAGGGCGACCAGGCGGAAGCGCAGTACCGAGCCGTGCTGCGGCTGGTGCCAGAGAACCGGAACGCCCGTTTCGCCCTAATGCGGGCCGAGAGCCGGAAGGGACGCCATCGGCAGGCGCTTAAGCTAGCCGAGCCGGTTGAGGATCAACTGCGAGCTTCCCCAGACGGTTTGGTGCTGCTGGCGTCGGCGCTTTCCGGGGCGGGGGAGGCTGAGCGGGCGAGGGGCTTGCTGCCCCACTGGATCAAGCTAGGCGACATGTCGGAGCCGTGGACCGTCAAGTTCGCGCTGGCGCTGGCCGACGGCGGGCTGCACGGGGAGGCCATCCAGCTGCTCGAGCGTTTCAAGCGCGAGGAGCGGGCGACATTCTTGGTTGCCTTCAATTTAGCGGGCTTCTACATCCTCGGGCGCGACAAGGCGAAGGCTGCCGAAAACTACGAGCTGGCCCTCCGGTTCGACGACCGGTCGGTGCCCGCGCTTCTCCAAACGGCCCGGCTCGCCGAGGACCAGGGCGAGTACGAGAAGGCGCTGGCTTTCCTGATCCGGGCCAAGCTCGAGGCCCCCGCGGACCCCGAAGTGCTGTTCGCCTTCGGCACTGTGTGCCTGCGCCTGGAGCTGCTCGAGGACTCCGCCGCTGCGCTGCGGCAAGTTCACGAGCTGCGGCCGGATCACAGGTCTACCCGCTACTGGCTGGCCGTGGCCCGCGGGGCCACCGGCGACTATGACGAGGCGTTGGCGCTGTACCAGGCCCTTCTTCGGGACGAGCCCGAGAGCGCCCAGCTGCAGTATGCGGTTGGTACGGCCTTCTACCTGAAGGCAGAGTTCGAGCAGGCCGCACTCCATCTCCAAGAGAGCGTGCGCCTCGACCCCGACCAGCTGATGTCGCCGTATTACTTGGCCAGAGTGGCCCAAAAGCAGGGACGGAATCGGGAGGCCATCCTCCGGTTCGAGGCCATCCTCGAGCGTCGCCCGGATCATGGCCCCTCCCACGAGGGCTTGGCGATGTCCTTATTTAAGGAGCGCCGCTATGAGGCGGCCCGCAGGAGCTTCGAACAGGCCCTCGCTTTGGATCCGGATTCGGTCAGGGCGAACTATCAGCTGGGGCAATTGCTGGTGCGCATGGGGCTGCGCGAGGAAGCGAAGGAGCAGCTTGCCCTGGCCAATGTCCTCCGCGAGGATGAGGAGAGTCGGCAGGTCGTCAAGACTCTGCTGAACCCCCATTAGGCCTCCAGCAGCGAAGCCGGTACGGATCGATGCGAGCCACGGGCGAAACGTTGGTTCTCCGGCGGCTTCTCCGGTCCATGCAGCTGGCCGCCATGTTCGCGTTCGGACTGCTCCTAGGAGCCGTCCAGGCTGGCAGCCAGCCCCAGAGCCAGGCGGCCGATCACTATCGCCGCGGCGTGGCCCTCCTGGAGCAGCGTCTGTGGGATGCCGCGCTCCTGGAGTTCGACGAGGCTCTCAAGCTGGACCCGGACCAAGCCGAGACGCACATCGCGCGCGGCATCGCTCTGAGTAACAAAGGCGAGCTGGAGCGGGCCCTCGAAGTGTTTGGGCGGGCTGTGGCTCTCCTCCCGGGCTCGCCTGAAGCGCGCTACAACCTAGGGCTGGCGTTGCGCAACGCCGGTCAGACTGCCGAGGCGGTTAGTGCGTTGGAGGAAGCCTTGCGGCTCGATCCGGCGCACGAGCCAAGTCAGCTTGAACTGGGCATGCTCCTGCAGCGGCTCGGGGAGTGGGACCGGTCGATCGAACAATTGCAAGCGATTCTGGAGCGCAATCCGGAGTCCGCAGCGGCGCGCAATTGGCTGGGAGTCGCGTTCCAGGAACGGAGGGAGTTCAAGGCGGCGATCTCGGAATTCCGGCGCGCGGTGGAGCTGGATCCTGCCTTGGTCCAGGCGCACAACAGCCTCGGGACGCTGCTTGCCGAGACGGGGGGGCTCGCGCTGGCGGTCGAGGCATTCCGAACGGCGTCTGGACTAGCGCCCCGGGACTTGGAGATCCGCATGAATCTAGGCGTAGCCCTGCGCACAGCCGGGCAAGCGGGCGAGGCTGCGGAGCATTTCCGGTTTGTGCTAGCCAATGCTGCGGACCCCGACGCCACCGCCCTGCGCCGGACCTCGCTGCCCGAGGTCCACTACCAGTTGGCGCAGGCTTTGCGCCAGGACCGGGATCTTGAAGGTGCCGTGGAGGCCTACGAGCAGGCGCTCAACCTCAATCCCGAGCTATCCGAGGCCTATTACAGCCTCGGGCAGACGCTGAAGCGGCTCGCTGCCCGTGTGCGGGCCCCAGCGGCTCCGCGGCGGGAGGTGCCGCCGGCGGCTCGGGAGCGATTCGAAGCCGCTCGTGCGGCCGTAGGTCGGGGCGATGTCGGCGTTGCGCTGGGTGATTTGGAGCGGGCGGTCACCGCCGCCCCGGACTTCGCCAGGGCCCTGGATCTGCTGGGATTCCTCCAAGGCCGCCAAGGCGACCTAGTCAACGCGCGGCGCAACCTGCGGCGCGCCGTCGAACTGGATCCGAACTCCGCCGGCATGCGCTATCACCTCGCCTTGGCGCTGTGGTACGCAGGGAGCCGTGCCGAGGCGGCAGCCGAGCTGCAGGAGACGTTGCGCCTCGATCCGGCCCATGCCGAGGCTTGCGCGCTCCTCGGCTTGGCCTACCGCGAAGAGGGCCGGGTGGACGCCGCCCTCCGTTTCCTGCAGCGGGCCATCGCGCTCGACCGCGAGCGGCCGGGGGCGTACGTCGACCTCGGCGTTGTCCTGCTGCGCGCCGGGCGCGGCGACTGGGCGCTGGGGCAGTTCCAAGCGGCGCTGAACTTGCCCGCCTCGGCCGGGGCTATCCCCGATCCGGACGTGGCGGTCGCGGCCCTGCGGGCCGAGCTCGCGACCGGCCGCGAGCATCCGGTGGCCTACAATGTGCTGGGACGCCTGCAAGGCAAGAGCGGGGCCCCGCCGCGCGAGGTAGCAGCTGCGTTCCGGAATGCCATCCGGCTGCAGCCAGACTACGCCGAGGCGCACAACAACTTGGGTCTCGTGCTGACCCAAACCGGTGACACCGCCGGTGCGGTAGCGGCTTTCCGTGAAGCGCTGCGCCTGCAGCCGGACTACACCGAAGCTCGGGCCAACTTGGGCGGGGTGCTGGTCGTAGTGGACACCGCGGAAGCGATCGAGCAGCTCACGCAGGCGCTGGACCAGCAGCCGAACTTGGCGAAGGCCCGCTACAACCTCGGCCAAGCTTACAACCGCCTGGACGATCGGGCCCGGGAGATCGAGCAGCTGCAGCAGGCTCTCGCTACGGATCCCGGCTTCGCCAGGGCCCACTATGCACTGGGCAAGGCGCTGTTGGCCGAGCGGCAGCCCGACCAGGCCATCAGCCACCTCGAGACGGCTCTCGCCCTGGATCCGAACCTCGGCGAGGCTCGGTACCAATTGGGCCTGGCACTGGTGCGGGCCGGGCGGCGGGAGGAAGGCCAGCGGGAGCTCGAGGCGAGCCGTCCCCTGATTGCCGAGAAGCAGAAGGCGGAGACCGCCACCGTGTTCATGCGGGAGGCGCAGCAGGCGCTGGACAGAGGGGAATTCGACACCGCGCTGGACAAGCTAAGGCAGGTGGTGCGGCTGGTTCCACTCCGCGCCGAGGCGCATGTCGCGCTGGGCGAAGCGTTGGCTGCCCGGGGCGATGTCGACCAAGCCGCTGAGTCCTTTGCCCGGGCCGCCGAGCTCAAGCCTGATTTGTACCGGGCGTTCCTGGGCTTGGGGCGGGCCCGGTTGGCGCAGGCCGCAGCGGAAGCGGCGGCCGAGGCGTTCCGCAGCGCGGCCGCGCTGCGCCCTTCCTCGGCTGATGCGCAGCGCCTGCTCGGGGCGGCGCTGGAGGAGGTCGGCGACGAGCACGGTGCCCTGGAGGCGTACAGCAGGGCCGCAAGCCTCCGTCCCGAAGACGCCGACTCCCGGCGGGCGGCTGACCGTATTCTCGCCAAGCAGCGGGAACGGCGGCGCCTGGAGCTGTTTGAGGCCCTGGCGGAGACGCGGCCGAACCCCCTCGCCGAAGTGGACCTGGCGCCGACCGATCACGACGATGCGGCGCTCGTCCGAGGCTTTGCGTCCGCCATCCGCCAAGGCCGTTATCGGGCGGTAGAGCCTAGGCTGAGGGCGTATGTCCGGGAGCGACCCGAGTCCTGGTGGGGGCTCTACGCTCTCGGCTATGCTCTGTTTGCCCAGCAGAAGCTCGGCGAGGCCGTCCAGGCGCTGACCAAGTCCCTGCGCCTCAATCTAGAGAATGCAGAGGCCCACAAGATCCTCGGGCGCATCCTGATGATTATTGGCCGCTACGACCGTGCGCTGATCGAGTTCCAGCAGGCCAAGCGCTATAAGCCGGAGTCTGCGGAGATCCGATATAACTTGGGCAAGGTCTACTCCGCGCAGGACGACTTCCCCGCAGCACGGCAAGCCTTTGGCGAGGCCCTCCAACTGGACGCCGAGTATATGGAGGCCTACAACGCGCTGGGCTTCGCTTTGGAGTCGATGAGCCGGGATGCCGAGGCCGTTGAGAACTACCTCAGGGCCATCGAGCTGAGCGAGCGGAACGGCGCTGCCTTCGTTGCGCCGTATGTGAATCTCGCGGCCTACCACAACCGGTTGAACCAGCCGGCGGAGGCGCGCAAGTACGCGGCCCGGGCGTTGGATATCGACCCGCGTTCCGATCTGGCTATGTTCCAGGTCGCCAAGGCCCACCGGGCGGAGAAGCGCTGGGCCGAGGCCGCCGAGGCGCTGGAGCAGGCGACCGCGATCAACGCCCGCGTTTCGCGCTACCACTACGTGCTGGGGCTGGTTTACCGGCACTTGGGCCAGAACGAGCGGAGCCGCGAGGCCCTGGAGAGATTTCGCAGCCTGGAGCGCGAAGCGAGCGAACTGGAGGCCAAGCGCCGGGCCACAAGCGGCGGGGCGAATTGACGGAGCGTTACC
Source organism: Bryobacterales bacterium (assembly GCA_965213745.1). Classification (GTDB taxonomy): domain Bacteria; phylum Acidobacteriota; class Terriglobia; order Bryobacterales; family UBA6623; genus VXMF01. Next base: position 22,242 of record CBDBZZ010000044.1, read on the forward strand.
CCGGCCGCGATCAAGCTCTAGGCGCGGGGCCGGAACTCCTGGGCGCGCACGATGGCGCGGCCCTCCTCGACCCGAATCAACCGGTCTCCCCGCACCGGCCCCAAGGTCTCGATCTTACCGGTCGGCCAGCGAATTTCCACTCGGTCGGCGCGCGTCGCCGCCCCTAGGCCGAAGTGCAGCCGCAGGTCGTTCTGGGAGTAGTAGCTGGAACCGCTCATCACTTCGTCGATTTGGACTCGCCCGTCGACCGAGACCGCCACGCGCGTCCCGATGGCGGAGCGGTTCGACTCGGTGCCGACGCACTGCACTACGAGCCAATGGTTCTGGTTGCGGCACTCGTTGCGGAGCAGCGACGGCGGGCCGTCGAGGTTGTTCACGACGATGTCCACGCGGCCGTCGTTGTCGAAATCCCCGAACGCGCAGCCGCGACTGACATGAGGCGTCGTAATGCCCGGGCCGGCCGACCGCGAGATGTCCTCGAGGCGGCCGTCGCCGCGATTCCTGTAGAGGATCTGGCGCTGCTTGTAGGTCACGTGCAAGTCCTTGCCGGCGATGGCGGGGTAGACGTGCCCGTTGGCGAGGAAGATGTCCTGCCACCCGTTGTTGTCACAGTCGAGGAATCCGGCTCCGAAGCCGAGGTACTTGGTGTTGATTCCCAAGCCGGCCTGCAGGCTGGCGTCGTAGAAGGTGCCGTCCCCGTTGTTCTGGTAGAGGGTCGTCACCTGGTCGGAGAAGTTCGTCCGCACGATGTCGAACCAGCCGTCCCCGTCGTAGTCTCCGACTCCCACTCCCATCCCCGCCATCGCGGCGCCGTCTTCGTTGAAGGCGCACCCGGCCGCGACGCCCGCTTCGGTGAAGGTGCCGTCCCGGTTGTTGCGGTAGAGCAGGCTCGGCGCGGTGTCGCACGCTACGTAAATATCGGGCCAGCCGTCGTTGTCGAAGTCCGCCGCCGCCGCCCCCATGCCGTATGAGCCCACCGGGCGCCAGTTCTTGGCCATGAAGAACGGCGTGGACACGCCCCGGGGCAAAGCGATCCCGGAGGCCTCCGAGACGTCCTCGAAGGTGCCGTTGCCGCGGTTGCGGTAAAGCAGGTTGGTGCCGCCACCGAAGCCTTGCGGTCCGCAGGCCACCGCGATGTCGTTGTACCAGCAGGAATCCGCGCCCCCCGGTGGCGGGGAGACCTCGGGGGCGAAGCTCACATAGTTGGCGACGAACAAGTCGAGCCAGCCGTCTCGGTCGTAGTCCAGAAAGCAGCAGGCCGCTCCCCAGCGCGGCCGGTCTCCCGCGACTCCCGCCTCCTGCGACACATCGCTGAAGGTGCCGTCGCCGTTGTTGCGATAGAGGACGTTGCGGCCCCAGTAGGTGACGAACAGGTCGTCGTAGCCGTCGTTGTCGAAGTCCCCGACGCAGCAGCCCTGCCCCCAGCCGACTCGGTGCAGTCCGGCATCCCGCGTGACGTCCGTGAAGGTGCCGTCGCGGTTGTTGTGGAAGAGGTAGCTGGTTGGCTGCTCTCCGCCGGGGGCCGCCTCAAGCGTTGTCCCGTTGACCAGGAAGATGTCGAGCCATCCGTCGTGGTCGTAGTCGAAGAACGCCACGCCCGCGCCCATTTCCTCCAGCAGGTAGTTCTTCCGGAGCGGGCTGCCGGACAGGTTCACCGCTGCGCCTAGGCCGGCCTCCACGGCGATATCGGTAAAGCGGATTGCGGCCGCGTCGCGTTCGGCGGCGGCTGCCCGGGCCGGCTGCCCGAGAATGCTTTCGAGGATTGGGCTGGACGCGAACTCCGGTACGACTGCCGCCAAACCGGCGGCAGAGGCGGCGACGCCTGCCCGCCCGCAGAATCTGAGGATTGCCCGGCGGCTGTGCCGCTGCGAGGAATTGCTACGGAGCCTTGGACGCATCATGGAACCGGCGGAATTCCGGAAATCGGCGGCTCGCCCCCTCTGTCCCCGAGTTGCCCCTTTCCGGGCGGCGGGAAACTGCGGTGGGGTTCACCTCGGAGCGTCGGTCGCAAAATCTGGGGCCCCAGCTAAGCGGCAGCGGTAGCAACAGTATATTCGGCGGCCCGGGGTGGGGTCCCAACGTTTCGCGTGTTGTCGGGGCCACCCGCTGCCAAGGCGTACCCGGACGCAGGGGCGGGTTTTGCGGCAAGCCGCAGGGCAAGACTAGGCTGGAAAGGGGCCTGAGGCTTGCCGCCTCAGGCCCCGGACGAAAGTGCGTCGACTAGAAGTCCACGCGGAGCGCGAACTGGATCGACCGCGGAATGTTGCACTGCTGGAACACTTGGCCGAAGGACCCCGCGCTCCAGTTCCCGTTGGGGGAGCAGAATACCGTGCGGTTGAAGATGTTGCCGAAGTTGGTTTCCCAACGGGCCTTGAACCTGTCGTTGAGCCAGATGTCCTTGAAGATGCTCAGGTCTTCGGTGATGTTGGGGAACCCTCGGACTGTGCCGTCGTTGATCGGGGCGTTCCCGAAGGCGAGGGCACCCGGATCGGTCCATCCTGCCTTGTCCAGGTAGCGATCGGCGTTGGGGTCGAAACTGCCTCCCAGATCGGTGGTGCCTACCCCCGAAGCCCGATTCGGGCGCTTCTGCGAATTGAAGAGGATTCCTCCCAGATCGTTGGCCATCGCAACGTTCAGAGGGCGGCCGTGGTCGTAGCGGAAAATACCCGAGAAGCTCCAGCCCCCGACGAGCATTGCGAGCCCGTTCCTTTTGTTGCGCATGAACGGCAGCTGATAGGTCCAGGCCATGAAGGCGCTGTGCGGGATGTCGTCGGCACTCAGAGTCCAGACATGCGGCTCGATCGGGTTCTGGCGTTTGGCGTTGCCGCCGTTGCTCCCCTGGCCGTTCTCCGCACTGTTGCCCCGCAGCCGCGAGTACGTATAGGATGCCCGGAACTGCAGTCCGTTCGCGAATCGTTTGTCTAGCTTGGTTTGGAGCGAGTGGTAGATGCTCAGGCCCGTCGGCACGCTGCGCCAGCGGATGGACTGGACATGCGGGTACGGGCGCAGGGCCTGAGCCACGTTGCCCGAGAAGCCGGGGTACGGCGGGCCGATGCCGGCCTGCCGGGCCGAATCCGAGTTGATGTCCGAGTTGAGCACCGCCGCGCCGTACCGCAGGATGTCGGGGTGGTTCATGTTGTTCAGCAAGCCCATGGAACTGGGATGGTGCGCCAAGCGGGTTCCGCGGTTGCCGATGTAGGACACGTCGAGCACCATGTTGTCGGTGAGCTGGCGCTGGACGGTCATGGACCAGTTCTGGTAGCGCGGCAGGGTCAAGTCGTCCTCGGCGACGGCGATGGGGGATTGGTTCAGCGAAACCGTGGGATCGATGAAGGGGGGGCGGATGATCAGGTCGCGCGGAATCCCGTCGTCCCAGTGGTAGGTTGCGGTCAGGCCGCCGTTCGTGTTGTTCGCTGCGGGGAAGTTCTCGAAGCCGAGGATAGGCAGCCCCGTGAACTGGCTATGCGAGATCCCCGAATAGTATATGCCGTACCCCCCTCGGATGACGTTTTTCTCGCTGAGGCGGTAGGCGAAGCCGAACCGCGGCCCCCAAGCGTCCCGCGGGGGCTTCTGGAATTTCCGGGAGCCTGTCCGTCCCGGCCCCGTGCCGGCGAAGATCTGTGCGCCGAGGATGCCGTTGGCCCCGGGGTTGGGCGTGTTCAGGTCGAAGGTCGAATACATGTCCCGGGCCTCGATCCGGGAGGTCTGGTAGTCCCAGCGCAGACCGAAGGTCAGGGTCAGCGCGTTGGTGACCTTGCTGTCGATGTTCACCCACGGGGCTACGTAGCGCTCGTAGAAAGTCGGCTCCGCTGCGATCTGGAAGGTTCCGTTGTGGACTTGGCCCAGAAGGAATGAAGCGAATGGATCGCCGGTCGTGCCGACATTGTTGCCTAGGTGGTCGTACCCGCCGGTCTGCAGGCGGCTGAACGAGAAGCGACCGCCGGGAGACGCGCCCCACTGCCGGAACGGGTACTGATGATGGCGGAACTCGATGCCCATCTTGATGGTGTTCCTGCCCTTGACCCAGGTCAGGTCGTTGGAGAACTGCCAGCGGTTGTTGGTGTTGAAGCCTGGGCCGCCCTGCCTGCCGCCCCAGGGGTTGCCGAGGCTGGAGTACGGGGTGTTGCCGCTGAAGCTGATCCCGGGCACGCCGGTGCCCTCTTCAATCAGTCCGCCCCGGTCCGGGCCCCACAGCCTTTCCGGCCAGCCCGTCCGGGCCGATAGGGCGTTCCCGCCCATGTACCACCGGTCGTAGGCGAGAGTCGTGTGGTTGATGAGGTTGTTCGTGATGATGTAGTCGAACTGCTGATGGAGGTGGTGCGTGGCGATCGTCTGATTGAAGCCCTCGCCTAGGTAGTCCGTGTTCTGCGCAAAGTCCGTGGTGGATTGCACGGTGCAGCCGCCGACGCCGCCGCAGCGCCGCGTGGAGGGACGGTCGTTCTCGAAGTAGCTGGTGGTCGACCGGAAATTCTCCGTGAACGCATGGTCGACCCGCATGAGCACGGTCTGGATGTCGAACAGCCAAGTCTGATCGCCGGATCCTCCGTGGACGTTGAACTGCAGGCCCTCGCGGTCCGGCTGGACCATCGCGTCCGAAATCTGCCGGGCGGCAGTGCTGCGCCACGGGTGCGCAGCGGGGATGAGGTTGCCTGGGAACGGGTCGCGCGTCGGCACGCCGTTCACCGTACGGGTGCTCATGGGGTCGTAGATGCTGCCCTCGTAGACCGGCCGGCCCAAGGCATCGACCCCGGCTTGGTTGGTTGTCAGCAGCTGGCCGAAGTCGCCCTGCTTGAAGGTGTCGACCGGCGTCGTGTTGGCGTAGCTCGGCAGCGTGCCGGAGCGAAAGTCGTAGATGTCCCAGTTGATGAAGAAGAAGGTCCGGTTGCGGCCGTCGTAGACCTTGGGGATGTATACCGGACCGCCCAGCGACCCGCCGTAGTTGTTCTTGCGGTCCCTCGGGCGGAAGGTGCCGAAGAAGCCGCTGGCGTTGAGTGCCTCGTTGGAGAAGTACTCGTAGAGCGAACCGTGCAATTCGTTGGTGCCGGACTTGCTGGTGTACTCGATGAAGCCGCCGCTGGAGTGGCCGTACTGCGCGGAATAGGTGGTGTTGACCACCTTCATCTCGCGGATGCCCTCGATGGGCGGAGCGCTCTCGTGGGTCTGCTGGTGGCCTTCGGGGAAGCCGAATGCAGCGCCGTCAAAGAAGTTCTCGGTGGCCATCGTCTGGCCTCCGTTGATGCGCGAGTTGAACTGGCTGCCCTTGAACATCGGATCCCCGTTGGGGGACATCGGCGTGTATCCCGGCTGCAGCAGAAGCAGGGATTCAGCGAGGCGGATGTCCGCGCCCATGACGACGGGCAGGTCCTCGTAGTACTTCTCGTCGACGGTGTGGGTCACGTCGCCTTGCTGGGTGCTGATCATCTCGGACGCCGCGCTGACCTCGATCGTCTCGGTGACGTCGCCAAGTTCGAGAATGGCGTCCTGGCGGTAGATTTGGCCGCCGGTGAGGATGATGCCGGTGCGCTGGAAGGTCTTGAAGCCTTCCCCTTCGACCCGCACCGTGTAGGTGCCGAGCACGAGCGGCGGCGAGTTGAAGGCCCCGGCCTCGTTAGACTCCAGCTCGGTTGCTACGCCGGTGCCCTCGTCCATCAGCATGACCGCTGCCCCCGGGATGAACGCACCGGTCGGATCGAGCACAACGCCCGTGATGATGGCCCGGTCCGCCCTTTGCGCGGACAGCGGCCCAGCGATTCCCAGCGCTAGGCAGATGCCTAGGCAAGCGACGATATTGATGTTTCTCATAAGCGTCTTCACTTCGCAGGCCCTTACTTGATGAGGCGGAAGCTACCGATCGGAATCCGCTAGCAGGGGTGCAGAACATGGGTACCATACCGAGAATCTGCCGTCAAGCGAAAAATCCCCTGTTCCACAGCAATTCCCGGCGGCAGCGCTGGAGCCATGGATGCGGGGGCTCAACGACCGTCCCTTACCTACGGATCGTGGGGGTGGTGGGCTAGGTGGGCTCTGGCTGGCCCGATGGACGAGAAGGCGGAGAGCTGTCGGCTCTCCGGCCCGCTGTGTCGGGCACTTGTGTCGCTGTCTGTTCGTACAGACCGAGCAAATGCTCGGACCGTTCCCGGTCGGACGAGAACGCCGTCGCCCGGTGCAACCGGTCGACAGCCGGTCCAGGGCTTGGTGGGGGCGACGGAGCGCAATCGGCATCAGCGTAGGATGGCGCAGGTCGTCCCAAGCGGCCTGCGGGTGCTCCGCCCTCCCGGCCTAGGCGTCCGCAAGCGGCTCGGGCTGCGCGGCCGCCGACATGAACGCCGGCAGTGCTTGGTACGTGCTGCACACAAGCCCGATCCAGCCCAATGCGGGCCGCTCGCGCACACCTGCCGATACATCCCGCCTCAATGCGCCCGCGCGCGAGCGGCGGCCGCTTGAGCTCGTTCGACGACGCCATCCTGCAGCGCCAGGGTCCAGCGTCGGCCGCCATGCATAGAATCCTGGCTGCCGACTTAGGAGCCTGTTGAACAAGTTGTGGGTTCCATGGAGCTTGCGTGCGCGGCGCTCAGACGAGCCCGCATGCCGGCAGAACAGACCCCCAGGACCGCGCCGCCGGCGAGTAGGCGAGTATAGGTGGTGTGAGCTCGCTGCTACACCGCCTGACACCAGTTGGCCACGCCTGGCGGGCTTTTTCGACGGGCTCTCGGGGCGCAGAAAGCGGGCCGCGCCCGGCTCCGCCGCAGGCTGGCGGGCCCGGCCGCAGCCCGCACGCTTGGCGGTCGACGTCATCGGCCCCCAAGGCGTCGACCACGTGGAGGGGTCCCCCGCCGGCACAGGCCGAATAGATCAGCGCCAGCAGCATCTGCCCGTCGCTGCCCCCGCGCCGGCAGCCCGCGGAACCGGGCCAGCCGCGCCATCACGCCGAGCCCGGCCCGTCAGGTTGTCGTCGCAGACGCCGTAAGCCAGGGTGGGAGCGCTGGCGGGGGGCAGGGGCCAGGGGGCTTCCCAAAAAATCGAGATGCATCCCCGAAGTGAAATACGCGAACACCCCGAGGACCGCTTAAATCATTGTAACACAAAACGTTCCGGATGGTGCCGGAATCCTTAACCGGGAATCAGGGCCAACCATTCCGCGCAAACAGATGCAAAGTTCTACCGGGTGGCTCTGACGATGGGTCCCGCGGGGTGAGACCCGCGCGGGACCCCGCGGAATTGCTCGCTGGGGAACTGCGTGGCGGGATTTGGCGGGCCTTGGGGTGTTCCGGCATCGGCGAGCAGCCTACTCGCGGGGGCACCCATCGGCCCACCCCAGCGTGACGTAGCGGGCTCAGGAGCTGGCCAGTGGCGGCCACTGGACGAGCAAGGCCCCAGCCCGGGTGACCAGGCAGCACAGACGCTTCGTTTCGCGCTTGATCTACTGCGGCTCCATCTTCAGGCAGATCCAGCCGTTCGTCCCGTCCCGTACATGGGGATTGCGGCTGTGTTGAGCTTGGCCTGTAGGTGCGCCATGCAATCCTCGAAGATGGAATAGAGGTCGCAGGTGAACTCCTTACGGTCGAGGATGAGGTTCTTGGCCATCCGCTGAAGGACCGCGCAAGTCACCCCGGCTCCTAGAGCGTGGCGTGTAATGTCCTCGGCAAGCAGCCACGCACCGGCGTGGGTCATTTCTCCGGCCCTGAGCCAGGGTGGGTTCTCCAGCGGGGAAACTGGTTCCAGGTCTTCTTCAATGCCCGCCCGCTCCGCGAACAGCGCCAGTTCTCAGCGGTCAAGCCACCTTGGGTCGGGCTGGAAGTGAGACGCGGTGCCACATGACTGTGCAGGGCCGCTCGCCTCGGATGGCTAGGGCTAGCCCCAATCAGGCTCTGCGAATTCAAGTCGCCGCCGCAACAAACCCCACGCAACTAATTGTTGCTAAGGTTCTTATAGTTCGAGAATCCCCTTCCACCCGGACTACAGCGACCATTCCCATACATCACCGTCCGTCCTGTCAAGCGCCAATCGCCGGAGTCCAAGGCTGCGTCGAGCCGAGCGCCGAGCGGGAGCTGAGTGGTGGCCCCGTTGCTGTCGAGCGACCATGCACGTTAGGCCGCCAGCCTAGCCACTGACCTCCAGCATCGAGCCCGCCACGCCTGCAACTCTTGGATCTGGGCTGCACGCCCCTGGATTCAGACACGGACAAACGGATGGATGCATCGCGCGCTGCTATCATGTTGTCGGCGCTAGGTCCGAAACCGATGCGGAAAGTCTCCAAGCAGATCGAGAAGGCCATCGAGCAGCTTCTGCGGGAACGGCTGCAAGGGATTTCCTTCTCCGCAATCTACGTGACGCTTGAAGAGGACGAATACGGGGACGAGTATCTCCTCGTTGACGTTGTAGTCGATGACAAGAAGGAATGGCCCGAGGCACGGAAGACAGCAAGCTTGGTACGGCACATGCGTCCAAAGTTGGAAGCGGTAGGCACGGAGGCGTTTCCGATCCTTTCGTTTTATGCAGCTTCCGAGCTTGAAAAGGCAGCTCGCGAAGATTTTCGTTCGTACATGTACGGCGACAGGCTGAGCGCCTGAGTGCGCCTCGGTTCATAGCAGCGTTTCGCGCCCACATGTGCCGAGATTTATGCTACATGAATTGTTCGGAAGTGACGTTCACCAGCTTGTTCGCCGCAAGTGCGAAGGACCTATGTCGGTATACTGGCAAGACCTCAGCCGAGTGCCGGAAACTCAGTAAGGCTTCGGCCACGCGCAATGCGGGGGAGTATTGGAAGTGAGGTGTAACGCCTGGATTGCTACCGCGAGAGACCTCGTAGATGCACGAAAGGGCAAGCCAAGACAGACGAATCTTGGACGGGCCGTTAGCACAACCTATTATGCGATGTTTCACTGCTTGGCCAAGTGTTGTGCCGATTCGCTAGTCGGTGGACGCAGTTCCCATCGAAGCGGTCCGGCATGGCATCAGGTTTACCGTGCGTTGCAACACAAGCGTACGGCCGAACAGTGCAAGAAGCAGCAAGTCGTCAGTAAGTTTCCTGAAGGAATCGTAGAGTTCGCGAATCAGTTCACCAAGATGCAGCGTAAGCGCCATCGGGCGGATTATGATCCAACTAGCCGCTGGGAAAAGCGCACAGTCGTGCAAGACATTGATGAAACCGAAGAAATAATCGGGCGTTTCTACCAATCGCCCCTGAAGGACCGCCGGGCGTTTGCCGCGTATGTCTTGCTGCCATCCAGAAAGGATTGACTGAGTTTCTTGTGGGGCAGAATCGCAGGTACTGGTTTCGAGAATGAGGGAAACGATGCCTCCCCATCATTTCGTCCTTAGCAATCCCCGGTCGCGACGGTACCCGCCCCTGTACGTTTCCATCGAGATCGGACCGAATCCGAATTCGTACCAAGCCCTCTGCACCGCTCTCTTAGCGACGTGGCGGCACCATCGACCGCGGCAGGAGACCGGTCATGCCGTGCGGAATGGTAGCAGCACAAAGACGTCACTCCGGGGCCGGGGCGGCCGGCTCACCTCGCGCGTCCGGCGCTTAGCGTACCGGGCGGCCGGGTGTCTTCGTCGGCTGCCAATTGCGCATCTGCTCAGCCGCAGGCGGTTGGGCTTGGGTGTTGTCCCGTCGAGCGTCCTCGTCTTTACGGTAGTCGTATACGAATTCCCACTTCGGATACTCCGTCATACCTTGGTAGACCTTCACGCCCTCCCCCTCCCTGGTGCTGGCGACACCAGCGATGCCACGCTCGAACCTGCGTGCGGCGGTAGCCGCGCTGGTGTTGACTGCGCCCGCTAGACCGCCCGCTCGCGGTGTGGTGAGAAGCCGGTTGATGAGGCCGGCTGCGCTGGTTCCTGAGGCGATGGCCCCGGGGTTCGCCTCCTGCTGGGCGGCGGCAGTTCCTGGCTGAGCGGCCGCCGACCCGGCCCGCCGCGGGTAGGCCCCGGGCTGGCCAGCTGCGCGGCGTGGGTCGATGCCAGCCTGAGCTAGCTGTTGCTGGTAAGCGGCGGAGCTGCGTTGGTCCGGATCGTTCTCGTTCATCGGCACCAGGCTCGGCAGCATGCGACTGTAGTCCGGCGGGACGTTGTCTCCCGGGGTCTCGTTCGCCCCTAGCTCCTCGTCCCCGCCGAAGCCGAAGCCGCGGTCGTAGCGGTCGCGATCTGCCAAGTCGGGGGCGGCGGACTCGCGGGCGGCGCGGGCCCTGCTCGCCGGGTCGAAGGGGTCCAGCCACTGCGTCTCCTGCGGCCCCGGGAATTCCGCCTGGGCTGCGGCTTGCGCTGCTTGCGGCGTTGGAACGACACCTGCGGTGGAGCTCTGGACCACGCCCAAGCTCAGGGGTCCACCTCCGGGCCGCCGCGCCTGGTCTTGGTCGCGCGCGAGGTCGTACAGCTGCGAGTCCTCGAACCGGCCATCAGTTCCCATATGGATGAGGCGCCATTCGCCAGTGTCACTTAGCGGATCGGTGTGCCGCCGGCGCAGGTACCGAACGCCGTCGGTGTTCTCGAGGTCGTCGATCTCCTCGGGGTACTTGCCGTGCTTGCGGTAGTAGAGCTTGATGGCGCGCCGGTACTGCTCGCCGCGCTCGATGAGCCGCTCTTCCTTGACGCGCTGCGCTTGCATCGCCATGCGCGGCACGGCCAGGGCGAGCATCGCCAGCAGGATCGCCGACGACACCAGCAGTGCCAGCAGCGCGTACCCGGATTGCGGGGACGCCGTTCCTGCGCCGCCTCGCGTCATGGGGACCCCTCGAGCGCGATTGAGAACTCGCGCTCCGCTTGCAGATCGGTCAGGACCACGCGTTCCGCTCCGACGCGGTCGAGGCGGTAGCGGTCTCGGAGCACCGAGCCCCCGGTAGCCACCAGCACTTCCTCGCCGTCGAGCAGGAACGCCCTCGCCCGCTCGGCTCCCGGCTGGCTCGCCATCCCGAAGTACTTCCAACTCGGCGGGCGGTACGGGGGTTCCGGCGGCGGCTTGGCGGGCTTCGGCGCGGGAGGCGGTTTCTGGAGCGCAGCTTCCAGGCGCTGCTGTGCCAGCCGGGCCTCCGCCGGGGTCGGGGGTTGGGGTTTGGGCCGCGGCGGCCGCCCGAAATTGAAAATGTCGCGCTCCACCGTCGGCACGGCGATGCTGCGCACCTGCTCGAGCAGGTCGCTCCGCAGCGTTGCGTCCGCAGTTAGCGGATCCGGAGCCTCCTTGCCGGTGCCCCGTCCGAGCCTAGCCTGGAACCGGCCTCCTCGGCGAGATGTTCCTGCGTCCGGCACAGGCCTGGACGGCCCTTCCTCTGCCGCCGCTGGCCCGCCGCTGGCGGTCGGCTCTGCTGGCGAGCGCAAGAACTGGTAGTACACCACCCCTGCGAGCACGGCCAGGGCGACGCCGAGCTGCGCCAGGGACTTGCGATCGGCTCCGAGTTCCATGCTACAAGTCTCTGACGAACGTATCGAACCGCATGTTGATTTGCAGTTCGCTCGAATTGGCCTCGTCTCGCGGAGTGGCACCCAGCGAACCGATCAAAAAAAACAGCTCGGACCGGTCCAGGCGGTAGAGCAGCTGCACCAAGTTCTCGTAGCGCCCGCGGAAGTTCGCGTTGACCGCTAGGATGCCGTACTCCTCGCTGCCCTCGATGGGCTCGACCGAGTAGCTGGTCTCCCGCACCTCGACGCCCGCCTGCTCGGCCGCCGCTCCCAGTTCCGTGAGCAGTGCGGAGAAGGCGCTGCGCCGCTGAAGGGCAATCTCGCCGATGAGTTCGCGGCCCTGGACATCCGCTGTGTCGATCCGTCCGGCGGCAGCCTGCAAGGCCTGCACGCTACGCCGCGCCTGCTGCACCTGAGCGGCCAGTTCGGCGTTGCGGGCCTGCCGGGTCCGTTCCCCGTGCGCCGCGGGCCGAACGGCCAAGACGTAGAAGACTATGTCGAAGAGAGCTAGTGCCCCGAGCACCGCCAGAGCCGTCCGAGGCGCGATGCGCCGGCTCCAATGCACGGGCACGAGTGGCTTCGCGCTCGGCCTACGGTTGCTGGTCATAGTCCACCGCGAGCTGGTAGCGGAAGGTTGGGTCGCCTTCATCGGGAGGTGCGCTGCCCTGTAGCGTGGCCGAGCCAAACAGCTCGGACCCCTCGAGAGCCTTCAGGAAACCGATGAAGTCGGACGGCTGCTTGGCGCTCACGGTCATCTCGAGCCGGATCGTATCGTTCCCTGCGACTTCGGGCTGGATCGTGCGGAGGCGGACGCTGGCGGGGAGTACGCGCTCCAGATCGAGGAAGGTTCGGGTCCACGAAACGCCCTTGCGGATCAGGAGTTGGTTGAGGAAGGCCGTCCGCTCCAGCACTTCGGCGGCCCGCGGACCCTGGAGGTTGGCCGAAGCCTCGGCGCCCGCCTCGGCTAGGCGCCGCTGCTCCGCAAGCAGGAGGCGCTCCTGCTCGACCAAATCCTCCGGCACGCCTCCCGCTCCGAAAAACGCGGTGCCCAGAGCCGCCGTCGCCGCCACTAAGCCTGCGGCGGATGCGAGCGCGAGGATGAGGAACGCCCGATAGCCTCCTGCCGGGTGGGTCGCTAGGTTCAGCTCGACGTGCGGGGCTGGCTCCGGCCGGGCGGGCTCGGGGCGTCGACTCCTAGGCATGGATGTACCCCTGCAGCCCCGCTTCGCTGAACGGCTGGTCTCCCTCGTTGTCCAGCAGGGGCTCCACCCGACAGCTCAGTTCGCTGGGCAATCTCGCGAGGGCGGTGCCGGTCAGCTCGCCGAGCCCGCAGACCAGCACGCATTCAGCGGGCCGCCCTAGGTTCTCTTCGATGTAGACGAGGGTGGGATACAAGTCCGCCACGATGCTCTGCAGGGCTTGCCCCGGGTCGGCCCCGAGGCCCTCGGGCAGGGCGATGCGGCGCACCAAGCGCACGACGCCGCTGTCGACGGCACCCAGCGTCATAGCCCGGTCGCCGAGCTTGAGCAGCAGCGTCATGCCGCCCCCCTGCACCAGATTCAGCGCCGAGGCGCTCGACAGGCCGACATACTGAGGTGCCAGTCCGACCCGCTCAAAAGCCTCCTCGCACGCCCGGACCTGCTGGCCGGCCGCCGTTGCGGCCAGGACGAGGTGCGGGCGGCTCCCAGCCTGCGCCTGCACAGCGATCCGCGCAGTCCGCGCGTCGAAGGGCAGGCTGTTGCGGAATCGGGCTTCGACCGCTTGGCGTAGCTCTTGCGCCCGGCGCGGAATCCTGTCGAACTCGAAGACCGCGAGTCGCGTCTCGTCGTCTGGCAGCAGTACAGCCGCCTGCGGCCCCGGAAGGGGCGCGAGGTCCGGGAGGATGGCCTCGAGAGCAGCTGCCAGATCGTCCGCAGCGTCGCCGTCCGGCCTGGACGGCAGCATCCGCTGAGCGCGGGCCAGGATCTCGGGACCATCCCGACGCACGCCCAACACCGCCCCGGAGGCGATCTCGAAGACCAGCGGCGGCGGCGGATCGGGCAGCAGCCTGTCGAACGCTTGGAGCATCTCTCTGGGGGATTCAGTCGATGAACGTGACCTTGTCGATCTCCCGCAGCGTGGTCACGCCCAGCTGCACGCGTGCGACCGCCGATTCGCGCAGGGTCCGCATCCCCTCCGCACGCGCCGCACGGGCAATCTCCGAGCTGGGGCGCTTGGCGAGGATCAGCTCGCGGATGTGGTCGGAGAGGTCCAGCAGCTCGTGGATCGCGGTCCGGCCCCGGAAGCCGGTTCCGGAGCACTCGATGCAGCCCTCCCCGGCGCTGAATTCGAAGTCCAGCCACTTGGAGGGCGGCAGCCCGGACGCTTCCAGGCGCTCCCGGGAGTACCGGCGAGGCGCTCGGCAGTGCGGGCAGATCACGCGGACTAGGCGCTGGGCCAGGATGCAGTTCAGAGCCGAGACGAAGTTGTAGGCCTCTACGCCCATGTTGAGGAACCTGCCCAGGACATCGACGACGTTGTTGGCGTGGACGGTAGTGAAGACCAAGTGGCCTGTCAGCGCGGATTGGATGGCGATCTGCGCGGTCTCCGGGTCGCGGATCTCGCCCACCATGATCTTGTCGGGGTCGTGGCGCAGGATCGAGCGCAGCCCGCGGGCGAACGTCAGCCCCTTCTTCTCGTTCACCGGGATCTGCGTAATCCCGTGCAACTGGTACTCAACCGGATCCTCGATGGTCACGATCTTGTCCTCGTCGCTCTGAATCTCGCTGAGGGCGGCGTACAGCGTGGTGGTCTTGCCCGAGCCCGTCGGCCCCGTCACCAGCACCATGCCGTACGGCTCGCGGATGTAGCGCTCGAAGCGCCGCTGGTCCTCCGCGCTGAAGCCGACGACGTCGAGCGAGAGCTTCTTGAACTTTTCGCTCATCGACTGCTTGTCGAGGATGCGCAGCACGGCGTCCTCGCCGAAGACGGTCGGCATGATCGAGACGCGGAAATCGATCTGGCGGCCCTTGTAGCGCACCCGGAAGCGCCCGTCCTGCGGGATCCGGCGCTCGGCGATGTCGAGTTCGCTCATCACCTTGATCCGCGACAGGATCGTCTCGTGCCAGTCCTTCGAGATCGGCGTCATGGCGTAGTGCAAGACGCCGTCGATGCGGTACTTGATGGCGACCTCGGCGTTGCGGGTCTCGATGTGGATGTCGCTGGCCCGCCGCTCCAGCGCGTTGAAGATCGTCGTGTCGATGAGTTTGATCACCGGCGCGACGCCGCTGTCCTGCGTCAGCCGGTCGATGGAGAGCGTCTCGGCGGAGTCCTCGGTTGCGCGGACCTCGAGCGTGAACTCTTCGGTGACCTCCTCGAGCACTCGCTGGGACTGCTCGGTCTTGTTCAGCAGGTCGCTGATCTGGCTCAGCGTCGCGATGGAGATGCGCAGCTGCTTGCCCAGCAGGGACGCGATCTCGTCGAGCTCAGGCAGTCGGCTCGGGTCGGCGATGGCGATTTCCAATGAGCCGTTGCGCTCGGTGAGCGGCACAAAATTGTGCCGGAACATCAGCTCGACGGGAATCGACCGGAACAGTCCGCTGTCGATGTGGGCCGCAGCCAAGTCCACGAACGGATAGCGGTAGCGGGCCGCCAGCTCGCGAGCCGCCCGGTTGTCCGATTCCTCCACGAGGGGTGCGGGCGGGGGCATGCGCGGAGCGGGGCAGGGGACCCTGCAAATTTAGACGCCCGACGGCGACGGACCGTGGACCGGCCGCGCTGCGGTCAGAACTGCTCGGCGAGGCTGAAGATCGGCAAGTACAGCGAGATGAGCACGAACGCCACGAAGAGGCCCATGCCGATCATGATCGCCGGCTCGATCAAGTTCAGCAGCGCGGCAGTCTTGGTTTGCACCTCCTCGTCGAAGAACTCGGCCACCGAAGTGAGCATCTGCGGCAGAGCCCCGGTGGCTTCCCCGACCCGGACCATTTCGAGGGCCAAGGCCGGGAAGATCCCGGCTTGCCGCAAGCTGTCGGCCAGTGCCTGGCCTTCCCGCACCCGATCCCGAACCGTGGCGAGCGAGTTGCGCAGGAGTCCGGAGCCCATGGAGCCGCCGGCTGTCTCGAGCGCCCGCACCAAGGGGATGCCTCCTGCCAGGAGCGTGCTCAGCAGGCGGGCCAGCTGGGCCACTTGGTAACGGATCCAGAGCTGCCCCAGGATGGGCGTCCGGAGCGTGAGTTGGTCCAGCGCGGCTTGCACGGTATCCCGGCGCAGCATCCAGACGCCGCCCGCGATGGCCAGCGCCAGCCCCGCCGCGAGCGGGAGCGCGCTGTCCCGGGCCGCGCCGCCGATGGCGACCAGCAGCAATGTGGAACCGGGCAGCGCGGCGTCCATGGTCTCGTAGAGCTGGGCGAATTCCGGCACGACAAACGTCACGAGGAACACCACCAGCACGATGACAAGGCAGACTAGGACCGAAGGATAGATCAGCGACACCAGGATCTTCTTGCGGATCGCGAGCGCCAGCTTTTGGTAGCTGACGTAGCGCTGGAGCACCTCCCCCAAAGCGCCGGAACGCTCGCCCGCCAGCAGGGACGTGACGTATACCGGCGGAAAGATCCCGCGTTTGCCGAAGGCCTCCGATAGCGGGGTTCCGACCTTGACGTCGTCCCGCACGGCCCTGAGGTGGGCCGCGAGCGATTTGTTGCGCACGTTGCCAGTGAGCAGGTCGAGCGACTGGGGGATGGGCATCCCGGCGCGTACGAGGGCGAGGAACTGCTCGTTGAAAACGACGAACTGCTCCAGGTCGAGCCGGCCCCTCCGGGAGCCGCCCGGGGCGGAGCCGGCCCGGGCGGCCGCCCGGGCTGCCGAGCCCAGCCGGGTTGTTCCCGCGGCTGAACCCGTGTCGCCTGCCAGCCTTCCAGTGGGTCTCGCCATCGGCCCCTGAGTGCTAGACGCCCAGCGCGGCGGGAGCGTGGAAGGCAGTTCCAGCCCGGCCGCCTCCGCCGGTCTCAAAATGTAAAGCGCAGGCCTAGCTGCAGCTGCCGGGCTTGCCCGGCGGAGAGGATGCGCCCGAAAGTCGGCAGGTCGACCGTGCGCTCAGGCAGGCCGAAGTTCACGGCGTTGGCGAGGTTGAAGGCTTCCGCGCGCAGTTCTACCGACGCGTGCTCGCCGAGCCGCAGAGCCCGCACCAGCGCTAGGTCGAGGGAGGCCATGCCAGGCCCGGCCAGGATATTGCGCCCTGCGTTGCCGAACGAGAACTCGGGCGGAATGGCGAATGCCGCTGGGGCAAAGTACTGCTCGGGGCGGGGCGGGGAAGCTGACGCGTCTCCCACGAGGTGCGGGCGGTCTGCGCCGAAGATCCCTCCCGTGTTGCCGGTGTTCGAGTTGTCCTCGCTGAGCTGCGGGGTGAGCGGCCGGCCATCCGCGAGCGAGGCGATCGCGAAGGTGCGCCAGCCGCGCAGCAGCCAGTGCTGGAACGGGGCCTCGAGCTGCGCCGAGAAGACGAGGCGCCGTCGCTGGTCGAAGTTCGACAGCCCGCGCTCGGCGCGGAACTCGTGGCTGTTCTGGGGGAAGGCTTGGTCCCCGGCCGAGCCGAGGAAGGCCGACACGTCGTCGATCGACTTGGCCCAGGTGTAGGCCGCTCGGAATCCGATCCCTGCCCGGAAGCGCCGTTCAAGCGAGAACACGCCCGCATGGTAGGTCGCGGAGGCTGCCGACTCGAAGAGGATGATGTTGGCGAAGCCCGGCGTCGGGCGGCGGAAGTTCACGTCTCCTTCGCCCGGGGCCGGCTGGTTGAGGTCTCGGCGGCGCAGCAGCTTCGAGCTCTTGGCCCCGGTGTAGGAAGCGCGGGCGACGAGCCCGCCCGGCAGCGTCCGGTCGAAGCCGACGTTCCAGCGCTGCGCGTAGCCGGTGCGGAAGTCGGGCTGCAGGGCGTTGACGGAGGCCGGCGGGGCGTAGCCTGCCCCGGGGAACGGGTCGCTCAAGGTCGGCAGCGCTGCGGGCGAAGCGAAGTAGACCTTGAGCAGGAAGTACGGCGGATTGAAGTACAGGCCGGAGTTTGCCTCGAGGATGCTTGCTTCGTAATGGACTCCGTAGGCGGCCCGCACCACGAGCTGCTCGCCGGGGCTCCAGGCGATGCCGGCTCGAGGCGCGAAGTTGTTGCGGTCGGGCGCATGTCCCGCCCGGCCCAGCGCACTGCCCGCTGGCTCGACCAAGCGGGTCTCCTCCAGGTCGAATTGCATGAAGCGGTCGTCGGCGTCGAACGCCGGCGCGTTGTATTCGTAGCGCAGCCCCAGGCTGAGCGTCACGCCGCTCGCGACCGTCCAATCGTCCTGCACGTAGCCGTTCCAAAAGCGCGCTCGCTGGCGGAAGTCGTTGTCGATCGCGGTCTGGATGCTGAAGGTCGGCAGGCCGAGCAGCAGGTCGGCCACCGGGTGCTGGGAGAGGGCTCCGAGGAAATTGAACTGGCCGCGCCCGAATAGCCCCTGGGTGCCATCAATCCGCACCCTGCGGTGCTCGCCGCCGAACTTGACCCTGTGCCGGGAAGAGGCGTGCGTCATGTGGACGGCGGTATGCGTCGTTCCGCTGTCACGCAGGATGGGCAGGGCGGTGTCGTCGGCGAGGCTGGCGAAGCCCGCGACGTTGACCCCCGGGAAGCCCACGAAGCGGGGATCGCGGGACAGCCCGGGAATGCCGAGTTCCCCGGCGATGTCGCGGCCCGCGTTTTGGTGGAGGACATCGCGTCGCAGGCGGTTGAAGCCGGCCCGCGCCTCCAGCAGGGCGAACGGCGTGAACGCGTGGGAATAGGAGGCGGCCAAATGCTGGCCGCGGTCGAGCGTGAAACTGCCGAAGCCGGGCACCTCCGTGTCGGAGAACGGGTCGAACGCTCTGGCGTGGCTCAAGTTGTACCGGACGAACAGGGCTCCGGCGGAGCCGAAGTTTCGGTCCAGCCGACCCTGCCACTGGTTGACGAGCCCGTCGCCTAGCGGCGTGGAGACGAGATTCTGGACCGGGTCCGCACGGTTGGGGGTCGGCCAATAGCCGGCGAGGGCCTGCCCGGCCGGACTTTGGCGGGTCAGGGGGATGCGGTTGTCCGGGAACGGAGCCTGGGAGAACGGGTCGAAGATGGTTGAGCCGGACGCCGAGAAATCCCCCTCTCGCTGCGCCGGGGCCGGCACTCCGGCGGTGCGCGTCGCCGCGTCGCGGATCCGCGTGCCCTCGAAGCCCGTGAAAAAGAATGTGCTTCGTCCCAAAAGCGGCCCGCCGACGGTGCCTCCGAACTGGTTGCGCCGGTAGGGCGGAATGGCCTGGTCCGCCGGATCGAAGTAGTTCCTTGCGTCCAGGGCGTCGTTGCGCAGGTAGTGGTAGGCCGAGCCGTGCAACTCGCGCGTGCCGGAACGGCTGACCACATTGACCTGGGCCCCGGCGCTGCGTCCGAGCTCCGCCTTGTAGCCGGAAGCGTGGAGCCGGAATTCGCGGACGGTGTCGAGGGGCGGGCTGACGACGATGCGATTGATGTACAGGTCGTTGTTGTCGATGCCGTCGAGGAGGAAGTTGTTGGAAGCCTCGCGACCTCCCGCGACGTGGAATCCGCTGTCGTTTTGGGTGGAGAGCTCGGATCCGGGGGCGCTGGTGTGCGTGCCGCCGGCCAGCAGGGTCAGCGGGAGGAAGACCCGCTGGTTGAGGGGCAGGTTGCGCATTTCGCCGCGCTCGATCACCGTGGCCTCGGCGGCGGATTCGCGTTCGATGGCCGGCGTGGAGTCCGTCAGGTCAACGGTGAACCGGACAGTCTCCAACTGCAGACGCAGGTCCAACCGCAGCGCGGCCCCCACCCGCACCTGAATGCGCACCGCTGGCGCTCTCCAACCGATGGCGTTTGCCTGCAGATCATAGGTTCCAGGAGGCAGCGACGGGAACCGGTACGAGCCATCCACGGTGGCCGGTGAGTGGAAGATCCGGCCGGTTTCAAGCTGGGTCGCGGACACATCCGCAGCAACGCGGCTGTCGCTCGGGTCGAAGACAGCCCCGGAGACGCTGCCCCCGACGAATTGCGCCGGCATTGGCATCCCGACTAGCGCCGCTAGGGCGAGCCAGCGGGCCGGTGAGTTCCATGCCATTGAGCCTAGGATAATCCCAACCGTCAATGGGGCCAAGCCCAAGCAGCCGTGCGGATCGCTGACCCGGTGCTCCGGCCAGCGCTCGACACGCTCGTTGTGGGGTGGCCTCCGGGGCGGACGCTTGCCCTGGACCTTGCGTTCGGGAAATCCGGCTCGACCATGGTGCCTCCGTCCCGCTCTCGGCGCGCCCCTCCGGAACGTAGCGGCGCGAGGGATTGGGCAGCGCCTAGACCCCGGTAGGTGTCCAGCGCCTATCGGCGGGCCTCGGCGTGGTCCACCACGGGCAGCGGATAGGACTCGGCAAGGGAGATACCGTCCTGCTCGAGTTCGGGCGGTGGGGCCGTCCAGGGACTGGGGAGCTGTCGCGTCAGCAGACGTGCCAGCTCCGGGGTCCAGCGCCACACAGAGCCGCCCGCAGGATCGAAGCGCACCCTGCCGAACGGGATTGAAGATGCCGTAGTACGGGGCTGCGTCGGCTCCTGCGGCGGCAACTCACTGTCAGTTGCCCACGTTGTTCGCTAGGTCGGCGGCCGGGGGCGTGTCCTACAATCCATGCCTCATCAACCCTCCGGTCGACCGGCAAGTCCTTGACCGGGAACGACGCCGCGACCATCCTTGCGCGGTTGTGCATCCAGCCCGTCTGCCAGAGCTGCCGCATCCCGTCGTCGCCCGACCGCCAGGTCATCGAACCCGGCCGCAGCCGAGTCGACAGCCGAGCCGGGGACGGCAGGTCGACGGCCCTGCGCAGGGCATGCTAGAACGGCATAGAGACTCCCAGAGACCGCCGTCAGGGCGGGATTGTCACGCAAGCGGAGGTCACGGTGGAACCCGACGAGCGCGGGGCTGGCCGTCGGCATTAGACCGTCGCCGGCCCGGGCTTCATAGCCGGAACAGCTCGCGCAGCCGCTTGGTCTGCGCGCGGCTCACGGGAACTTCCGTGCGGTGGCGGTCGCTCATGCGCAGCTGGTAGCTGGACTTGAACCAGGGAACGACTTCCTGGATGCGGTCGATGTTCACCAAGTAGGAGCGGTGCGGGCGCCAGAACAGCGGATCGCCCAGAGTGGACTGCAGGTCGTCCAGGGTCTTGTAGTTGCTTTGGCCCTCGATGCCCTTGGCGATGACTCGTACAGTCCCGTCCTTGACCGTCGCGAAGATCACGTCGGAGGCATCGACCAGTACCATCCGGGGCCCCGCCCGGACCAGGATCTTCGGCAGCGGCGCGGCGCGGTCTCGCAAGTCCTCCAGCAGGCGCTCCATCCGTTCGGAGTCGTGCGTCGGCGAGCGGACTAATTCGAGGGCGCGTCCGATTGATTGCGCCAGTCGGTCCCGGTCGACAGGCTTCAGGAGGTAGTCTGCTGCATTGACTTCGAACGCTTGGACGGCGTATTGGTCGTAGGCCGTCGCGAACACGATGTGCGGCAGCTTGGTCCCGCGCGCCAGCAGCTCGCGCACGACCGCGATGCCGTCGAGGCCGGGCATTTGCACATCCAGGAAAACCAAGTCGGGCCCCAAAGCCTCAATGCGCTCTAGCGCCTCCGAGCCGTCTGCAGCCTCCCCTAGGATTTCGACCTCCGGGATTGAGTCGAGGAGGAAGCGCAACTCCTCCCGGGCCAGCGGCTCGTCGTCCACGAGCAAGGCCGTCATGCCGCTGCTCGTGCGCGGAGACCCCAACATGCTGTGGCAGCCTTGCGCCGAGTGTAGCATTGAGGCTGGAGTCGGGATTGCCGCGGTCCCCAGCGTCCTCCGCCGCGATCGTGTTGTTCGCGAAGGCTCCTCGCCCGGGGAAGGTGAAGACTAGGCTGGTGCCAGCTCTGTCGGCGGCCCAGGCCGCAGCGTTCCATCGGGAATGCACGCTGGTGGTCTGGGAGCGCCTCGCCGGCCTTCCAGAACTTGACGCGTTTCTGTACTGCGATGTTCGTTGGCCCGAGTTTGAAGCGCTGGCGGCTGGCGACCGTTTCCGGCTGCAGGAAGGAGTCGACTTGGGCGTCCGGATGCGCAGATGCCTGGAGGAATTGCTGGGCTCGGGTTACGCGCGGGCCCTGGTCGTCGGCAGCGACGCGCCGACGCTTGGCCGGGGCCAGATCAGCGAGGCCCTGGGGGCCCTGGTGGAATTCGACGCTGTTCTGGGCCCGGCGGAGGACGGGGGCTTCACTCTGATCGGTGCTCGGCGCACCGATCCGGGTATGTTTCGCGGAGTGGCTTGGTCGCGCGACGACACCTGCTCCGCCACGCTGCGGGCCCTGCGGGCCGCTGGCCTCAGCGCTGCGACGACGGTGACTGTCGGTTGCGACATCGACCGGCCAGCGGACTTGGAGCGGCTGCGGCGGGACCCGGCCCTGCCGCAGCGCCTTGATCGCTGGTTCCGGCAGTGCCGGGCAGCGCCTCTATAGGAGATCGTTGCGGCCGTCCGTGCGGAGCCGTTCCGTCACCGCCGATACATTCTGCGCCTCGGAGCGGGGGCAGATCAGCAGGGCGTCGGGCGTCTCGACAACGACAAGGTCCCGGACGCCGAGCAAGGCCACATGCTTGCCCGGCGCGTCCACATAGCTACCCTCGGCCCGCAGAAAAGTGGCGGAAGTGCGTGCGCAGTTGCCGTCGGCATCCCGCGGCAGCAGCCTGTAGACCGCTTCCCAGCTGCCCAGGTCGCTCCAGCCGAGCTCCGGGGCGGCAAAACCCGCTAGGCGGTCGCAGCTTTCCAGCACGGCCCGGTCTACGGAGACATCCTCGCACCGCCCGTACCTCTCTTGCAGCCTGGCCTCGAAGCGTGGCGCGGGCTGGTCGGCGATGTCCGCCAGGACTTTCCAGGCTTCGGGGAGGTGCCGCTGGGCCTCTGCGGCGAACACCGAGGCTTTCCAGAAGAACTGGCCGCTGTTCCAGTAGTAGCGTCCATCTGCGACGAATTCCCGGGCAGTCTTGAGGTCGGGCTTCTCGCGGAAGCCCGCAACCGGCAGTGGCTCCGGCGCGCCGGGTCGCGTGCCCGCCGGAAATTCGATGTAGCCGTAGCCGGTCTCGGGCCACCGCGGCCGGACGCCTACCACGATGAGGCGGTCCCCGGAGGCAGCCTCTAGCGCCCGCTGGAGCAGGCTGCGGTAGGCTGCGGTCCGTGCGATGTAGTGGTCCGCTGGGAAGACTCCGAGCACCGCTTCAGGATCGTCCCGGAGCACCAGTTGGGTGGCGAGGCTGATCGCTGGAGCGGTGTTTCGCTGCACCGGCTCGGCGATGACCCGTGCCGGGCCGACTTCGGGCAGTTCCGCCGCGATGGAGGAGCGGAGCGCTTCGCCGGTCACGACCCACAGTCGCTCCGGGGGAACGACCGTTAGCAGGCGCTCCGCAGTGGCGCGCACCAGCGAGGGGCCGCCCATGGGGGCCAGCAACTGCTTGGGGCGGACTCTCCGGCTGCGGGGCCAGAACCGCAGGCCACGGCCCCCGGCCAGAATCACCGCATGGCAGTTGGAAGCCGACGGAGGCGGGCTCATGGCCGGCGGCGATCAGGGAGCTTCGAGGTCGTGGTCGCGAATGAGCTTGAAGGTCCTCGTCCAGCGGGTCTTGGTGAAGAAGTTGAAAGCAAGGTCCTTGAGATGCTCCAACGAGATGCCGGGGTCCTGCAGGTGCGCCGTCGGGGCGTCGTAGGACCAGTAGATGATGAGCGGCTTGCCGACGATATGGTCGCGGCGCACGAATCCCCAGTACCGGCTGTCTAGCGACTGGTCGCGGTTGTCGCCCATGACAAAGTAGTGGTCTTGGGGGACAACCAGATCCCCGCGCACCACGTTGTCCCGCAGCATGCGCACGGCAGGCTCGTAGACTTGCATTGAGGTCGGCGCTCCGGGGAAGTTGTCACGGTAGGAGTCGATGTAGTCGCTCTTGTAGACGACATAGGGTTCTTCCGCCTTGCGCCCGTTAACCCAAAGCTCTTTGTTCACGAGGCGCAAACGGTCCCCCGGCACGCCCACGATGCGTTTGACGAACGTCTGGTGCAGGTCGATGGGGTAGCGGAACACCACGATGTCTCCGCGTTCTACTTCCTGATACGGAAGTAGATACTGGCTGATCGCCCCGGATGGGGCGTACGCGAGCTTGTCTACTAGGAGGTGGTCGCCGATCAAGAGCGACTCCTCCATTGAGCCGGTGGGGATGACGAAGGCTTGCACTAGGGTGGTAGTGCCGAACAGGAGCAGGAGGATGGTGACGGTCCACTCGGCGACTACGCCGCGCTGGGGCTCGGCCGCCTTCTGCGGGGCGGATGCCTGCTTCGCGGCATTGGTTGCTGATTGCTGCTTCATGGTCTTCGGAACAACCCGGGCGGCGGCGTTGGCGGATACGAGATCGTTAAGCTGAGTGCCGCAAGGCCCTAGGGTTCATTCTACTAAGCTGCCTGCGGCCCGTGCGCTCTCCGAAGCCGATGCTCGGTAGTTCTGATGCCCGCCGGCAAAGGCCGATTCCTGTCGCTGCCCCTTCGCACCTGTGCCGCGTGCTGCGGGCCGATTGACGCGCTCCCGGGACCTCTGGGCGCAGGAACGGGCATCCTCGCCGCGCCGCCGGGCCGGGGGTTCGTCTTCCGCTAGGGGGGGATGACGATGACCTGCCCGGGGTGGAACTCGACCGACTTCAGGCGGTCCTTGCGCCGGAACAGTCCGCTGAACGGGATCCAGCTCACGCCGCACCCACGGCAGCGGGACGCATAGCAACGGCGGAACGCTTTGGTCACGCAGCGCTGGTACGCGGCGGCGTCATGGAGCGCCTCCCGGCAAGGTGCCGGGGGGAAGCCCCACCGCTCCCAGCGATCCCTGCTGTACGCGTCGATCGACCCCGACGCCAGCCCGTCTTTCGCGGAGAAGGCCCAGTTGTCGAGGCAGCCGGCGCAGTTGGAGCGCATGGCCGAGCCAACGCTTGGCGAGGCGGCCAGCAGGGCCAGCAGGGCGATCCAGCTAGCTCTTCGCACGCTCACGTTCGCCTCGGCCTCCAGTATAGGGGCAGTACGGCCCCAGCGGGCACCGCCGCTGGGGATGGGTGGGGTGTTTCAGGCGCGTGTCTACGCATGCAGGTGCCCTGGACCTGCAGAGTCCATATCGTCAACTGCCCAGTTCCGCAGGGACTTGAGCAAGATGCCGCGCTCATCACGAGAACCTTGCTCGGGCGGCACAGCGGTTCAAGTGGAGCGGCCCCGCTGGATGAGCCGGGCGTGCTTGGCGGAGGTGCTGCTGAACGACGGCTTCCTGATGCTGCCCGGGGTGCGCACGGAGCACCTGGCCAGCCACGTGCTGCGGGCCGCGGCGCGGCAGCTGCGGCAAGACTGGCCGGCGCGGGGCAGTTGGCCCGAGCCGGCGCTAGCTGCGAGGACGCCTCTTGGGTCGAGCGCGAGTACGGGCGCTTGCAGCGCTGCTTGGACTGCGGCGCGACCACGGCCTGGCGCGTGTGCGACTTCGGGCGGCGGGCCCGCGAGGAGTCCGCCAGCAACGCGCTCGAGCCGCTGGAGGTCCTGTAGCGCGAGCGGATCCTGTCCGCGGCGCAGCGCGGCCAGCCGCCGCCCGGCATCCGCGATGCCGTCGCACGCAGAGCCCGCCGGGCCGGGTGCCGCCCCTCCCAGCGGCAGCTCCGGCCCGGCCACGAGAGCTTCTCGCCGTGGTAGCCGCGCTCGGCGTTCTCGAACAACTTGCCCTTCCACTTCGATCCCCGTACCATCCACGAACACCGGGACGTAGCTAGCCCCACCGCTGCACGCACGCCTGCGGCACCAGCGGCCGGCTGACCAGCCGTGCGCACTCCCGCAAGCCCTCCAGCGCCGCCTCGTGCATCCGCTGCAGGTATGCGCCGAGCCGCCGGCTGGTGGGCACGGCCCGCAGCCTGCATGCTTGGCGGGCGACGTCATCGGCCCCCAGGTCGTCGACCACGTGGAGGTGCCCCCTTCGGCGCAGGCCGCGTAGAGCAGCGCCAGCAGCAGCTGCCCAGCGCTGCAACCGCGCCGGCGGCGCCGGCGGCGCTGGCGGCGGACAGCCGCGGCCAGCTTCTCGGGCAGCCCGCGGAACCGGGCCAGCCGGGCCACCACGCTGAGCCCGGCTAGGCCCGTCAGGTTGTCGTCGCAGACGCCGTAAGCCAGGGTGGGAGCGCTGTCGGGGGACAGGGGCAAGGGGGCCTCCAAAAAAATCGAGAGGCACCCCCGAGGTGCAATCCGCGAACACCCCGAAGACCGTCTAAATCATTATAATATAAAATGTTTCGGCTGGTGCCGGAATCCTTAACCGGGAATCAGGGACGAATCGTCCCAGGATGCCTCCGCATCCCTCACTGAAGAGGACATTCCCTTCTGAGTGCTGTCAGCGCTTCGTGCCTGCCGGCACGAATGCGCGTACCGGCGCGGAGCGGGGGTTCCATCCACCTCGGGTACCGCTTGCCGTACAGGATCAATACGTAGAGCCGAATCTCCGCCCGGACTACGACCGCGTTTCCGGCTCAGACACCGCCGTCGATGCGACCCCGCTGCACTCAAGGGAAAGGGACAGCACGATGAAAGTCTGAGTGTGCCAGCAATTCCGGTGCCGGGTTGCAGCCGTCCAGACGGATAAGTGTGATCTGAAGTCCCGTCCGACGTGCGTACTTCATGGCTGGGATGCAATCCGTGTCGTTGGTCACGAGGCTGAGGACGTCGACGGCATGGGTCTGCGCGTAGTTGGCGGTGTCAAGTCCAATTCGCATGT
This sequence comes from Bryobacterales bacterium, assembly GCA_965213745.1. Lineage (GTDB taxonomy): Bacteria > Acidobacteriota > Terriglobia > Bryobacterales > UBA6623 > VXMF01. The sequence goes on from CBDBZZ010000044.1 coordinate 48,433, forward strand.
CAAAGCCCTTCTGCTCAAAGCGCGGCTTGAAATTGTCATCGCTCAGCGCGGTTGCCTGGATTGGACTTTTCTTCGGAATCCAGCCCCTGAACTTCAGCACACCACGACGGACAGCAAAACACTCTCGCCGCTCAAGATCGTGGAGCCAAGCATCCGACCCGCGGAATCGGTATTCTTTCCCGGTCACCGGCAGCCTCGCGGTCCCACTGTAGGGAGCGCAGTCGTAGTAGAGGATGCGGTGAAGCACCTGACCGTCCGAGACGCACGCTTTCCCGAAACTCTCAATGAAATCCGGGGTGTAGGTGTGACGCTTGCGAGCATACTCTCGCAAATGCCCGCCATCGATCAGGACGGCTACAGTTGGTGCCGGAGGAAATCTGAAGAGGGCCTCCCCGGTTGCACCCAAGGAGGCCCTAGGAATAATGCCCGCCTACGGGCGTAACGGATCACTAAATCTTAGCAGACGCGCAAGCCGCGCGTCAACTTCTCCTAACCTCGATGCAGATCGGCGGCTGCGCCAGCGAATGCGATCGGCACGGACTATCGCCGGGAATTGGAAACTTGACCCAACTGCACGTGGGCAGTTTGATGTCAGTACCGATTTCGTCAATGGCACGATACTTCCTAATGGGGGGGGGGGGGGACTGATGGGGAATGCGTTGGAAGTCCCGAAAGATTGGAAACTTCATGAATTGATAATAGCAGGAATTATAGGAAGATTCCATGTGGTAATGTCTCAGATAAGAACACCTATAGGTCAGTTTATGTGTGTGTTGGTGCGGGGGAGTTGCTAAGAGGTTGAAAACGGCCAGACCTGCAATTACTTTTGGCAAAATCAGTATCAGGGCTGGCACCCCGCGGACCGCATCGCGGGACTCCGCAGCGGCAGTCCAGGCTCCCCGGTGGGGACGGCACAGCGTCCGGATCGCTTGGAGCACCTGGATCGCGGATGGGACCTTGCCCAGGGCTGGCGCTGTCGATGCCCCCGGACGCCAGTTGTGCTAGGCTGATGCCATGAGCGCGGAGTTGATTCGGCATATTGAGCTCTGCCGCTCTCTTATAAGGTTTGAACATGCTACGGAAATTGTTTAGATGGGGCGGCGGTTTGATAGCAGTATCTGTTGTCTACTTTTTGCTGCTTCCTAGTTTTGCTGGAATACAAGGCGGTCCAGTGAAAGTCTTGGAGAGATTTTGGATGCATGTTGTGGCCGCCCCTTTTGTGTGGATGATTTTATTCTATTTTTTTAATGTGTCGAAAGTTTTTGAATTTGTTCGAAGGAAAAATTTATTGCCGCAAATAGGCTATTGGAAATTGCTGACTCCGGGAGTAACGGCTTTGCTTGTTCTTGTTATTTGGTGTTACACTCTTCAAGTATGGATGTATTCCGGGGAGCCACCAACGTCAATGCATCGTAAGGATTGGATTTTCGATATTCCTTCCTGGTGCTTAGGTTTATGGGCTACGGTATGGGGCGTACGTAAGATAACCGGTGAATTGAAAGAAGTTGAAAATGATATTGAAAATGGACGAAGCTGGAGATAATTTCAGCGTTTTGAAGCTCGAAGGATTTTGATAAGGAGATTTGATGTTATTGATTGGCGCTCCGAAGTTCTTGGCGGGGCCGAACCTGACCACCGCACTGTGGCTTGGTGGCTGGCTGCGGGACGTAGATCAGTGCGTGGCGCGGATTGAAGGTGTCCTCATTGAGCGCGACAAGCTTGTGGAGCCTGCCGCAGGGAACTAGCCAGCGTCCGTCAGACTCCCCGTTGCTGAGCCCAAGTTGCCGCTGGCGAGAGTGAAGCGTTCCTGGGCGCAATCGGGGCAGCAGCCAGGAGACCTAGCAGGGCGTCAAATTCGCAACCTGTGGGCTCCGCGACGTTCGTGCGTAGGTTTCGGTTCTAGCGTACGGACGCTTTAGATCGCATCCTCGCACGACTCCCCCTCCGTCTCCAGACACCTCGGATCTCTGCCGATGCATGCGCTACGGGATGCGCTTAGCGCGGGTGCCGTGCGTGCGGCAGCGTCGGTCTCGTTGATATGACAAGACTTAGATCGGCGGGGGAAGCTCTCTGAAAGTACTGATCGGTGCCAAGGTCGTATCCTCAGAATGCAGGCAAGAAGATACTGGCAGTCTGTCTCTCGCCAGAAAGCGGGCACCTGTTCCGGGGCTCCTGGCCAAGACTGGCAAGCAGCTTGCAAGTTGGTGCGCAGCTGTGCTTCGGTCTTGCTCAGCTGGCGACGGACCCGCCGCTGGACCAAGGCCCTAGCCGTTCGACCGGATTGACTGGAGGCGAGCAGGCCGGCTGCGAACAGAGCTCTGCTACGGCTTGGTTCGCCGCCAGCCACGCCTGGATTCTCTGCGCACGGTGTATCCTGCACTTGGCGACCGCTAACAGAATCGTCCCGTCTGCTTCCTCGGCGATCTGCTCCAGCAACTTGCGGAAGACCTCCGCCGCGGCAGGGCCTTCCCGCACCCTGTCGGAGAGCTGGCCCTCAGGGCTGCTAGCCGCCAGCCGGTGGAGGCGAAAATGCACGCTGGCACAGCCCGTGCGTGGGCATGGCCCAGGATCTAACCGCTACCGGGACGACTCTCGTCCGAATTCATGCAAACCGGGCGCTGGACCTCCAGTGCGAGGCCTGCCCTCTACCCCCGTTCCCAAGCTGCCGGGTGCGGTGCCGTCGCGAAATACTACGCCGGTGAGCTTGGTGCTCGAACTCCTGCGGCACCGCCAGCCGTGCTTATGGGCGAAGCCACTGGCGAACCGGGGCCAGTTGCAAAACCCGATGTCCTGCGTGCTGAGCAGGACGCTAGGCTCACCGCTCTTGGCACGAAGTCCCGCATGCCTGCTGTGAGCGGTTCCGCGCCACCGTGCCCAGGCGGCGCGGAACCGCATTGCATTTAGGGCAAGCCATCGGGTGCGCTTCAGCGTGCCCGTATGGCGTAAGCCCTATAGGCACCATAGAGAAACCACGCGACCTGGGCATAAAATATTGATTCTATTGAGTTTGCAGGTAATTCGGCCTCGAACTTGGGGGACGGGCTATTTTGGTGCCTGACTTTGGCTTTCCGCCCAGCCAGTAGCATAGGGGGCGGTTTCGAAGCCTTGCCCTTCACGCTGTACGGATGGGCTGGCTTTTTCATCTCGAGGCGTCGGACGACGGCAGCCTGCGGCTCCAGGTGGTAGCCTCCGCGCCCGGCCTGGGCTACCCTGGATCCGCGAGCGCACCCGGACGGCGCGTTAGGCAGGATGAAGCCCTAGTTGGCTGCTGCGGCGGGACCGCGGCGGTCTGCCCGGGGCTAGGAAACTGTTGAACAAGCCTAGCCCAGCAGCGCCAGGATCGCGCCCACCATCCAGCGCTGGGCGCGAATCTCAGCGGCCTGCGCCGCGGCCGTCTCGCGCGTCGATCTTGGCTCTAAACTCGGCCTTGAACTGGGGATAAGGCCAGCGGCGGCCATGTCGAGGACCCTCTGCAGCGCAGTATAGGCTAGCCCGGGCTCGGCCCCGACGGCCAGCAGCGCCTCGAAGACGGATCGGTCGTCAGGATCGCCGGGCGGTGGCTGGTCAGGCATCGGCCTAGCAACTTGAATACGGAAACTGCCGCCTCCCCCATCACGGCGGGGCCGGGCGGCGCACCCTCCGCTACGGCTCCGGGAGCAATCTGCCATTCCGCGAGCGACACCTTATGGGAGACAACACCCCAGTGTCCAGTGTGCCGTAGTGACGGCAGCCGGGAGGCGTGGAATGATACGATGGACTACAGAGCGGTCGGGTCGATCCGCGGCGTCCTGCCCTCTTTGCAGGGCATCGTCCCCCGGGCCTGAGGGGCCCATTTGCGTAATGGCTGAGTATAACGGCATCTCTGTCCCTTCAGAAGGTTCCCCGATCCGGGTTGTTGACGGTCGGCCGACGGTCCCGGACAGTCCGATCATCCCGTTCATCGAGGGTGACGGTTCCGGAAGGGATATCTGGAGGGCGTCACGCACGGTGTTTGACGCCGCGGTGGCAAAGGCCTACGGAGGCAGCCGGCGCATCGCCTGGTACGAGATCTTCGCCGGCGAGAAAGCCCACAGCCTTTACGGGGAGTGGCTGCCCGCAGGCACTGTCGACGCGATCCGCGACCTGAAGGTCGCCATCAAGGGGCCGCTAACCACGCCGGTCGGAGGCGGCATCCGCAGCCTCAACGTGGCGCTGCGCCAGATCCTCACGCTGTATTCCTGCGTCCGGCCGGTGAAGTGGTATCCCGGCGTGCCGTCGCCCATGAAGGAGCCCGGCAAGCTCGACGTGGTGATCTTTCGCGAGAACACAGAAGATGTCTACTCCGGCATTGAGTGGGAGCAGGGCAGCCGAGAAGCCGGCCAAGTCATCGAATTCCTCAACAGTCGCATGGGCGGGCGGATCCGCTCCGACTCCGGCGTGGGGATCAAGCCGGTGTCCGTTACCGGCTCGAAGCGGCTCGTCCGCGCCGCCCTGCGGTACGCCCTGACCAAGGGCCGCAAGTCTCTCACCCTAGTCCACAAGGGCAACATCATGAAGTTTACCGAGGGGGCGTTCCGCGACTGGGGGTACGCCGTGGCGACGGGCGAATTCCGGGACCTGTGCGTTACGGAAGAGGAAGCCTGGGCGGACGGTGGCGATGGCCGAGCCGCAGCCGGAAAGGTTCTCGTCAAGGACCGCATCGCGGACGCGATGTTTCAGCAGGTGCTGCTGCGCCCGGACGAGTACGACGTCATCGCGACAACCAACCTCAACGGGGACTATCTCTCGGATGCCTGCGCCGCCCAGGTAGGCGGCCTGGGTCTGGCGCCGGGGGCCAACATCGGCGATGAGCACGCCTTGTTCGAAGCTACCCACGGCACGGCGCCCAAGTACGCCGACAAAGACGTGATCAACCCAAGTAGCGTGATTCTCTCGGGCGTCATGATGTTGGACTACTTGGGCTGGAGCGAGGCTGCGGCCCTGATCGAGCGGGGCATCACCGGAGCCATCGCCGCGAAGACCGTGACGTACGACCTGCACCGCCAAATGGAAGGTGCCACCAAGGTGCGGTGCAGCGAGTTCGGGGCGGCCATTGTGCGGCACATGGACTGAACGGGGGAGAGCGGGGGAGCGGCATGCGAAAGAAGGTCACCGTCATCGGAGCCGGGAACGTGGGTGCCAGCTGCGCCCTGCGCATCGCAGACAAGGAGCTGGCCGATGTCGCGTTGATCGACATCATCGATGGCGTGCCCCAGGGCAAGGCCCTGGACCTGCTGGAGGCCTGCCCGGTCGAAGGCTCGGATGTGAAGCTGGTCGGTACGAACGACTACGAGGACACCGCCAACTCCGACGTGGTGGTCATGACGGCGGGGTTCCCGCGCAAGCCGGGCATGAGCCGGGACGACCTCCTGCTCAAGAACGCCTCCATCGTCAAAGCCTGCATCGGCCAGGCCGCCAAGTATTCCCCGAACGCGATCCTCATCGTCGTCTCGAACCCGCTCGATGCGATGTGCCATGTCGCGCACAGCGTCTCGGGCTTCTCGCGCAATCGGGTCATCGGCATGGCGGGAGTGCTGGACACTGCCCGCTTCCGCACGTTCCTGGCGGAGGCTGCTGGCGTGTCGGTGGAGAGCGTCGTCGCCTTGGTGCTGGGAGGGCACGGCGACACGATGGTGCCGTTGGTGCGCTACACGAGCGTCGGGGGCATCCCGGTCTCCCAGATTATTTCGCAGGAGCAGCTGGACGGCATCGTCCAGCGGACTCGAGACGGTGGAGCCGAGATCGTCAAGCACCTGAAGACCGGAAGCGCCTACTACGCGCCTTCGTCCTCGGTCGTGGAGATGGTCGAGTCGATTCTTAAGGACAAGTGCAAGGTGCTGCCTTGCGCCGCCCTGCTTGAAGGCGAGTACGGCCGCCGCGGGATCTTTGTGGGGGTGCCTTGCAAGCTCGGCAGCCAGGGTCTGGAAAAGGTCTATGAAATCGAGCTGAACGCCGCCGAGCGGGCAGCGCTCAGCGCCAGCGCGGACGCCGTCGAGGAACTCGTCGGTGTGTTGCGGGCCAACGGCTACTAGCGGGCGATTCTCGTCGGCGCACTCGGTCCGGCCCGTCGGGGGCGGCTAGGGCTGACTCTGGCGGGGCAGCCCTGCACGACCGTGACAGCGGTCTCCATGTGCGCTTGGTGCGGCCGCCCGAGCGGCCGGAAGGGGAGCGCCTGCTGGACGAGGGGCACGATCTCGGCTTCCAGCAGTTCGCGGGGCGCGGGAGGTGGCTGGTCCTGGGGGGCTGGCAGACAGGCGGGTTCGGCTGCCGAGGCATGATGTGCCAGGCGGCGAACTGGCTGGAGGTGGGGTGCAGTCAGGTCTACGGGCGCTCCAACGGGCGCTATACGGACAAGGCTGATGCCCGGAAGGCAGCCAGACGGAGCCCGGCCTAGGACCTGAGTCCCAGCAGCGGCCAACTGCCCCACCCCGCAGCGGTCGACGCGCCGCCACAACAGGCTCCCGACATGGAAAATCAATCGTGGGGGTTCCGCGGCGGGATTGACGGTTGCTTGGTGAGTGCGCTAGGATGGACGGACCGCGGGGGCTTCCTGCGGCGAGTACGAGAGGAGAATTGCGATGAAGAGGTTCCTAACTCTGCTGGTGCTCACCTTGACCGTGACGGCTCTGTGCTTCGCGGGCTCGGTGACCGGGTACGTCACCGACGCCAAGTGCGCGAAGGCCGGCAAGGCCGGCGAAGCCCATGCGGGCTGCGCGAAGGGCTGCATCGGCGGCGGCGAGGCCGCGGTCGTTGTGACTGACGAAGGCAAGGTCTACGAGGTGGCTGACCAGTCCAAGGTCAAAGATCACGCGGGAGCGAAGGTTACCGTGATGGGCACTGTGGAGGGCATGAAGATCACCGCCGTCGATAGCGTCAAGGCGGCTAGCTAGCGCGAATTCGGGCCGGGGCCTTTCCCCGGCACCGCCGATCGCAATGGCGCCGACGGCCTGTAAGGGCCGTCGGCGCACACTGCCTGTGTATCTGAACGAACTGCCATGGTTCCCTCGGCCTGAGGGGTACGGCTAGCGATCCGAAGGTTCCTGGGTCGGGTGCCTGCGGATTTCGAATGCGCGGCTTGGGCTTGTGCTCTTCGTAGGTCTGGCTGGCCGCTCTCGGGTGCGGGTTCAGCCCGCTGTTCCGCCAGGGAACCGGGAAGGAGTTTTCGCGCATGAGCAGAGCTGTGCGAGCCCTGAGTTCGACTGTCGGGGCCAAATACCTTGTGGCCGCCTCGGGCTTCGTGCTGGTCGCGTTCGTGTTCGTGCATATGCTGGGGAATCTGCAGATCTTCCTCGGGCCGAACGCCATCAACTCGTATGCGGCGAGAATTCAGGGCTTCGGACCGCTGCTCTGGCTCGTCCGGGGAGGTTTGCTCGTGACGCTGCTAATCCATGTGGCGGGTATCGCGACGCTCACCTGGCGCAACTGGAAGGCGCGGCCCCAACGGTACGCCCTGAAGCGGCCGTTGCGGGCTTCGTTTGCCTCGCGCAATATGCTCCTCACGGGAGCCGTGCTGCTCGCGTTCGTGGTCTATCACCTGCTGCACTTCACCCTCGGCGCGACGCATCCGGAGCATTTCCAGCTCTACGACCGCTTGGGCCGGCATGATGTTTTTTCGATGGTCGTGCTGGGGTTCCGCGAGCCGGCCGTGGCGTTCGCCTACATCGCCGCGATGGCCCTGCTGGGGCTCCACCTCGGGCACGGCGTCGGCAGCGCGTTCCGCAGTGCCGGCGTGAGCGGACGCAGGTTGCGCTCGGCGGCTGAGGGGGCCGGGCGGCTCTTGGCGGTCGCGGTCGTGGTCGGCAACGTTGCGATTCCGTTGGCCTGCCTGCTTGGCTGGCTCCAGCCCTTGAGCGAGGTGCTCTGAGGGATGGACCTGCGATCCAACGTTCCCGCAGGCCCGCTTGAGCAGAAGTGGGAGCGCCATCGGCGCGAGATCAAGCTCGTCAACCCGGTCAACAAGCGCAAGTACCGCATCATCGTGGTCGGCTCGGGGCTCGCTGGCGCGTCGGCCTCGGCGACCCTGGCCGAGCTCGGCTACCACGTCGATTGCTTCTGCATCCAGGACAGTCCCCGGCGGGCGCACTCGATCGCCGCGCAGGGCGGCATCAACGCGGCGAAGAACTACCCCAACGACGGGGACTCGGTCCACCGCCTGTTCTACGACACGATCAAGGGGGGCGACTTCCGCAGCCGCGAGGCCAACGTGTATCGGCTCGCCCAAGTGGCGAACGCCATCATCGATCAATGCGTCGCGCAGGGCGTGCCCTTCGCCCGCGGGGCGGGCGGGCTGCTGGACAATCGCTCGTTCGGGGGGGTGCAGGTCGCTCGCACGTTCTACGCCCGCGGCCAGACAGGCCAGCAACTACTGCTCGGCGCGTACCAGGCCTTGGAGCGCCAGATCGCCGCAGGCCGGGTCACGATGCATGTCCGCTCGGAGATGCTGGACCTCGTGGTCGCGGACGGCCGCGCCGTCGGCATCGTTGCGCGCGACCTGGTCACCGGTGCCGTCGAATCCTGGGCCGGGCACGCGGTCGTGCTGGCGACCGGCGGGTACGGGAATGTCTTCTACCTGTCCACAAACGCCAAGGGCTCGAACGTCACGGCTGCTTTCCGCGCCTACAAGCGCGGCGCGGCGTTCGCCAATCCGTGCTTCACCCAGATCCACCCCACCTGCATCCCGGTCTCCGGCGACCACCAGTCGAAGCTCACGCTGATGTCCGAGTCGCTGCGCAACGACGGGCGGGTGTGGGTGCCGCGGGACCCGGCGGACAGCCGGGAGCCGACCGCCGTCCCCGAGGAGGACCGGGACTACTTCCTCGAGCGGAAGTACCCCAGCTTCGGCAACTTGGTGCCGCGCGATGTCGCATCGCGCAACGCCAAGGCGGTCTGCGACGAAGGGCGCGGCGTGGGTCCGGGCGGCTACGGCGTCTACCTGGACTTGCGGGACGCGATCCGGCGCTTGGGGCAGGAAGCGATTGCCGCCAAGTACGGCAACCTCTTCCACATGTACCGGCAGATCACGGCGGAGAATCCCTACGAGACGCCGATGCGCATCTACCCTGCCGTGCATTACACGATGGGCGGGCTGTGGGTGGACTACAACCTCATGAGCACGGTGCCCGGCCTGTATGTTCTCGGCGAGGCCAATTTCTCGGACCACGGAGCGAACCGGCTGGGGGCCAGCGCTCTGATGCAAGGGCTGGCGGACGGCTACTTCATCCTGCCGGTCACGATCGGGCACTACCTGGCGGGCGAGAGCCCAGGGTTGGAGTCGACCGACCGCGGCGAGTTCCGGGAAGCGGAGGAGGCCGTGCAGGCCAAGGTCCGGCGGCTGCTTGCCGTCGAGGGCGGGCGCACGCCGCAGTCGTTCCACAAGGAATTGGGCAAGCTCGTCTGGGAGCGCTGCGGCATGTCTCGTTCACGAGCGGGGCTGGAGGAGGCGCTGGAGCGCATCCCGGCGCTGCGCATGGAGTTTTGGGAGAACGTGCGCGTTCCCGGCGAGGGGGAGAGCCTCAACCAAGCCCTGGAGTATGCCGGGCGCGTGGCGGATTTCCTCGAGTTCGGGGAGCTGATGTGCCGCGATGCACTTCAACGCGAGGAGTCGTGCGGCGGGCACTTCCGCGAGGAGTACCAGACCGCCGAAGGCGAGGCTCGCCGGAACGACGAGGACTTCTCCCACGCGGCGGCGTGGGAATACACCGGCGAGGGGACGGCTACGCTGCACCGGGAACCCCTGGTGTTCGAGAACGTCAAGGCCGCCACGCGCAGCTACCAGTAGGGACGAGGATGATGCAGGTTACGCTCAAGGTTTGGCGCCAGAAGTCGGCGGACAGCCGCGGCGGGTTCAAAACATACGTCGCGAACGGCGTGAGCCCCGCCATGTCCTTCCTCGAAATGCTCGACGAAGTCAACGAAGGCTTGATCGGAAAAGGTGAGGAGCCGATCGCTTTCGACCACGACTGCCGCGAGGGCATCTGTGGCATGTGCTCGGCGATGATCAACGGCGTGCCGCACGGGCCGGACAGCGGCACGACCACCTGCCAGCTCCATATGCGCTCCTTCCGCGACGGCGACACGATCACGGTGGAGCCCTGGCGGGCGGCCGCGTTGCCAGTGGTGCGCGACCTGGTCGTCGACCGCGCCGCGTTCGATCGAATCGTGCAGGCCGGCGGTTTCGTCTCGGTGAGCGCTGGCAGCGCTCCGGACGCGAACCTCACGCCGGTTCCCAAAGTGGAGGCCGAGACGGCTTTCGACGCCGCGACCTGCATCGGCTGCGCAGCGTGTGTCGCGGCCTGCAAGAACGCCTCGGCAGCCCTCTTCACGGCCGCCAAGCTGGCCCATCTGCGCCACCTGCCGCAAGGTCGGCCCGAGCGGTTCTCCCGGGCGCGGGCGATGGTCGAGCAGATGGACGCCGAGGGTTTCGGCAGCTGCACGAACACCTCCGACTGCGAGGCCGCCTGCCCAAAGAGCATCAGCGTCGCCTTTATCTCCGAGATGAACGCTGATTACGCCCGCGCGCTGCTTAAGGGCGCGTGAGGGCCGATCCGGCCGCCCTGGCGCGACGGCTCCTGGAATGGTATCGCGCCGGGCGGCGCGATCTGCCTTGGCGCGGGACGCAGGACCCTTACCGCATTTGGATCTCGGAGGTCATGCTCCAGCAGACTCGCGTTGAGGCGGTCATCCCGCACTACGAGCGGTTTCTGCGCCGGTATCCTTCCGTCGGGAAGCTCGCCGCCGCCTCCGCGCAGGAGCTGCTCGCGGCCTGGGAAGGCCTCGGCTACTACCGGCGTGCGCGCCATTTGCATATGGCTGCACGCCGGATCCGCGACGACTTCGGCGGTCGATTTCCAAGCGACTACGCAGCCATTCGAGGGCTGCCGGGCATTGGCGACTACACGGCCGCTGCGATTGCCAGCATTGCGTTCGACCAGCCACGGGCCGCTCTGGATGGCAACGCATTCCGGGTGCTGGCGCGCCTGGAAGACGAGCGCCGCGACATCGCGACGGCTGCAGCAAAGGCGGCGTTGCGGGCGCGTGCGCAGGGCTTGGTGGAAACCGTGGGCCGCGGGGCACGGGGCGATTTTGCGCAAGCCTTGATGGAGTTAGGCGCTACCTTGTGCGTTTCGCGGGCGCCGCGCTGCCTGCCCTGTCCCTGGCGTGCGGATTGCTTGGCGCGTGCGACGGGCTCCGCCCCGGACTTGCCTACGAAGCGGACGCACGCCGCCACCCGGAGGGTCGCCCTCGCAATTGCGGTCGTCCGGCGGGCGGGCAGCCTGTTGGTGCGCCAGCGGCCGCCGGATGCGACGGTTATGCCTGGCTTCTGGGAGTTGCCCACGGTGGAGGCTGCGCCCCAGTTGGCCGAGGCCTTTGATGGCTTGGCCCTACAGTGGTTCCGCAAGGTCGGGAGCTTCTCGCACGGCATTACGACCACGAGCTATGCCTGCAGTGTCTACTTGGCGGAAGCACGGGGCGAACCCTCCGGAGGCTACCGTTGGACGGCGGACGGGCTGGGGAGCGGTCTGCCTCTGACTACGCTTTCCCGGAAGGCGCTCCGGATGACGGAACGGGCCGAAGACGGAGCCTAGACGCCCTGAAGCTGTCGCGGCCGGGTTCAGTCGCGTTGCGAGGAGCCGACCGTCAGCTGCTTCTGCAGCGTAAGAGTGCCTAGGCTCTCCGCGTAGGCGGCGATGCCGGCGTAGAGATGCTCCGCGACCTCGGCGCGGAACGATTGCTTGCGCATCAGGCTCTCGTCGAATCTGTTGCTAATGAAGCCGATCTCGGCGAGGACCGCCGGCATCTGGGCCCCCACCAGGACCACAAACGGAGCCTTGCGGACGCCCCGGTCGCGAATGCTGGAGGAGTGCCGCGACACGCCCTTGTAGAGCTGCTGGTGAACCCGGGAGGCGAATTCGCGGGATTCCTCGATCTTCTCGTCCAGGGCAATTTTGGACACGAGGTCCTCGAGCTGGTGGATCGAGCGGTTCGCGGAGGCGTTTTCGAGCGAGGCCACGCTGAGTTCCCAGTCGTTTGAGGTGAAGTTGAGGTAGTACGTTTCGATGCCGCGCACCCTGGAACTGGGTGCCGAGTTGCAGTGGATCGATAGCATCAGGTCGGCCTGTCGCTCGTTGGCGATCCGGGTGCGCTCCTCGAGAGGCACGAACACGTCCGATTCTCGGGTGTAGATCACCTCGGTGCCTAGGCGGTCGCGCAGCAGGGGGCCGAGTCGTCGCGCGATGTCGAGCACCACATCCTTTTCCAGGAGGCCGCCGGGCCCGATGGAGCCGGTGTCGTGGCCGCCGTGGCCGGCGTCGATAAGCACGCGGTCCAGCTTGAGGCCGAGGGCGCGGATTAGGCTGTGCCGGCCATCGGAGGTCTTGGCGGCCGCTCTGGGGGCGGGAGGCTCGGACGGTGGTGCCAGCGCCTGCAGCGTGCGGGGAGGGCGTGGCACACCTGACTGGCGGATATCAAGGACGAACCGCAGGGGGCTGTCGAGCCAGAAGACATCGAACGACACATGCTGCTTCAATTCCAGGACCAAGCGAGCCTTGTTGCGACGGTTCTGCGCGAGGCGCAAGGTCGAAAGCAGATCGTCGTTGATTCGGACCTGCGCTCCCTGGATCAATTCGTCGGCTAGCACGCCGTTGAAGATGTCGATATACAGACGCTGCGGACGCTTCAAGAAGTCGTATTTGAGGGCGGTCTGAGCTTCCATCGCCAGCACGATCCGGGTCCCGTCGGCATAGCTGTGGTGCCGGAGCCCGGAGATCGAGGCTAAGGCCCCGCTGCGGGGTGGGCTGGGAGGCTGCACGAGGGTGTCGCGAGGATGCTGGGAGTCCGACAGAGACGCGCCGAGTGGGGCGGCTGCTGGAGCGGCGGCCACGGTCGGCTCCCCGGTGCCGAATTCGCCGTTTCCCAGGCGCACGGCCATGGCGCTCGCTTCCGCACGGTGCTTGCTGTGCGGGTACTCGCGGGCGAGAAACTGGTAGGTGCGGATCGCCTCCGACCGGTACGGCCCGCTCGAATACCGCTCGGCCATTTTTGTGTAGAGCTCAGCGACGGCGAGCAAGGCGTCGTCGCAGTAGCCACTCGCCGGGTCGGTGGCCGGGACTTTCTTGAAGGCCGCGATTACAATCTCGTACTGGCGCTTCCCAAGTTCCAGGCGGGGCACCTGCTGCAGGTCCTCGTAGAGCTGCGCGGCAGCTTGGTAGCGCTTCCCCGCTAACTCGCGTTTCGTCGCGGAGCTGCCCTGCGGCACTCCGTCCGCCAAGACCAGGAGCAGGATGGCAGCGAGAATCGAAGTGGAATGGCGCACGCCGCACATCCGCAGGCCCCCCTTGCTTGCTACAGAATTCACGGTTAGCTTCATGGCCCCTAGGGAACAGCCTGTGCGCCGTGCCTATTTGCCTTCCTGGATGTCCGCAGGACTGCCGCAACGAAGGCCCTGCTGGCCGCGGATGGCGGATTGCCTCCGTGTCGATCCACAGCTTCCTGCCCCGCGATGTGTGCCGTCATGGCGAGTTCGAGATTGCCCGCATTGCGGTCCGGTAGGTCACGCGGATACTGCACCCTTGCCCGGATATTCTGCTCCGGCTCGAAGGGTGCGTCGACCCCGAATCGCTTCGTTGTGTTCGGCATCAACTGCATCAGGCCCTTGGCCCCGCTGCTGGAAACTGCGAGTGGGCCGCCGCGGTTCTCGCGGTGGATCAAAGCCCGTGCGAGGACGGGATCGACGCCGAACGGGGCGACGATTGCGTCGATTAAGCGGTCGATGTTGAGGTCGGAACCAGCACTGCGAACAGAATGCTCCTGAGACTGGCCGGGGGGCGTTTTCGCGACGGAGTCCCGGCTGGCGGTTGCGGCTGGCTTGTAGTCGGTTGCGGCAGCTCCGGCGTTGTCCGCCGACGGGGCGGCCTGGGAATTGCCGCCTTCCGCAGGTGGCGCTTGGGGCGCCTGGGACTCCGCGACGGCCAAGGCGACCAGCAGCCCTTGCAGCGCAACCACCTGCATATTTAGAACATTACCACACGGCATGTTCGGCTGCAATCGGATCGACTGCAATGCGGAGCATGTGGCTCGGCAAGGGGCCCATGTGCGGATCGGTCGGGCTCCGCGGACACAATCAGGATGTCGTCTACTTCGGAGTCTTTCGCAATCGTGCAGGCTCCGGCAAGCTGCGACGCTTGCACGGAGGGCCACTGGACATCGTTGAGATCGGTCCCGCCGTGCTGGGCGTCCTCCTCCCCCGGGCGGGGATGGAGTTCCGGTCGGCGGGTGGTCCGGAAACCTGGGAGGTGCCCGCAGCAGCTCGGCTCTCAACTGGATTGCAGCCCTATCGTCCAGAGTCCGGCGTTGGTCCGGGAGCTGGTGTTGCTCCGGCCGGACGCTGCTCGGACGCAATTCCTGCGAGTTCGGTCCGCGCAGTCCAGCGGGCCGTGGGCTGGGCCGGCAAGGCTCAATGCCGGGTTTGGATATGCCGGGGCCTGATAATGGGAAGTTGGCAGGACGCCAGATTCGTTCCGTCGCGGGCATTGCGGGTTCGATCGAACTTCCCGGAGACAAGTCCATCTCCCATCGCTACGCGATGCTCGCCTCGTTGGCGGAAGGCCGCAGTTCGCTCAGCAACTATTCCACCGGTGCCGATTGCGCTTCGACCCTGGCCTGCCTCCAGGCGCTCGGGGTCCGCATCAGGTGCGCAGGGACCAACATAGAAATCGAAGGAATTGGGCGGCAAGGCCTCCAGCAGCCGACGGCTCCCCTCCAGGCCGGCAATTCGGGCACGACCATGCGGTTGCTGTCCGGCATGCTCGCCGGGCAGAGGATTTCCGCCCGGATCGCCGGTGACGAGTCCCTCTCCCAGCGTCCGATGCGCCGGATCCTGACGCCCTTGCGCCGCATGGGAGGATCGATTGACGCCCGCGACGGGAGCTATCCGCCCTTGAGTATCCGGGGTCGTCCCCTGCGTCCGATCCGCTACGAGCTCCCGGTCGCGAGCGCGCAGGTCAAGAGCGCTGTCCTTCTGGCGGGCGTGAACGCTGCGGGGGTCACGGAGGTCGTCGAGCCCGTGCCCACGCGCAACCACACGGAGCTTGCCCTGCGCCGCTTCGGTGCCGAGCTCTCCGTTGCGGGCCGGTCCGTGTCTCTCCGGGGGCTGCCGCGCTTGGTGGCCTGCGACATGCGCATCCCGAGCGACCTGTCCTCGGCCGTCTTCTTCCTGGCTGCCGCGCTCCTGCTGCCCGGGTCGTCGCTGCGGATCGAGGGGGTTGGCTTGAACCCTACCCGCACGGCGGTCCTCGATGTCTTGCGCGGTATGGGAGCTCGCCTTGAGGTGCGGCCCCAGGCGGATGCCGGCGGAGAATCCGTCGGGGTGCTGCTCGTGGAAGGAGGGGCCAGGCTAGCGGGAGGCGAGATTGGCGGCGCCGTCACGGCGGGGGTAATTGACGAGCTCCCCATGCTGGCGGTGTTAGGTGCCGTTTCTCGGAACGGGCTGCGGATTCGGGACGCCGGGGAACTGCGGGTCAAGGAGACCGACCGCATCGCGACCGTCGCGGCGAACCTCCGCCGGATGGGCGTCCAGGTCACTGAGTATGAGTCCGGCTTGGACATTGCCGGGGGGGCGGTGCTTCGGGCCGCCGAACTCGATTCCTGCGGCGACCACCGCATCGCGATGGCCTTTGCTGTCGCCGCTCTGGCTGCGGACGGTCCGTCGGTCCTGCACGGTGCCGAGGCCGCTGCTGTCTCGTTTCCAGAGTTTTTTGACCTGCTGGGCCGTGTCGCGCAAGCGTAGCTGAGCGGCTGGTGCGGCAGTTCCGCATCCCGGGGCCCAGCACGGGCTGTGCGGTAGGCTGCCGCTGGCTACTCGAACGGCAACGGCTTG
The DNA here is from genome assembly GCA_965213745.1 of Bryobacterales bacterium. Taxonomy (GTDB): domain Bacteria; phylum Acidobacteriota; class Terriglobia; order Bryobacterales; family UBA6623; genus VXMF01. The sequence goes on from CBDBZZ010000044.1 coordinate 64,325, forward strand.
ATCTGGCGGTCGTAGCGGAGCTCGCCGCCGTGGAGCCGGAGCAGGTCCGGGACCCGGGTGCCGATATGGAACTCACGGGGCACTGCGGCATCGACGCGATCGAAGATCGCCTTGAGGCGCGCCACGACTTCGGCGTGTTCTGCAGCGACATCCTGCTGCTCGGCCAGGTCCGTGTCCATGTCGAACAGCATCAGCGGCTTGGGTGCCGGTCCGGTCTGGACTCCTGGGCAGTGCGTTGGGTCGGCCTGCTCGAACTGGGCAATGATCGTGATCCCGTCCGGCGCCCGCGGGTCCTGCCAGCCGCTGGCGTCGTCGAGGCACCGGCGGCCGGGCTGCGGCGCACGCACGTGCAGCTTCCAGCGGCCCGAGCGGATCATCTTCAGTTCTTCGCCTCCCATTGCAAAGACAGCTTCGTGGGGTGAGACATCCACGCGGCCCGCCAGCAGCGGGAGGATGTCGCGACCATCGATCACCCGGTCTGCGGGTGGCGCGGCACCTGCGGCCCGCACGATCGTGGGGAAGATGTCGATGGAGGCGGCTAACTCCTGCGACACTCGGCCGGGAGGAATTGTCCCCGGCCAGCGCGCAATAGCCGGCACGCGGAGGCCGCCGTCGAAGCTCGAGCCCTTCGTCGCTCGCAGGCCCCCGTTGGAGCCCCCGTACGTGGCCCCGTTGTCCGAAGTGAAGAAAACGAACGTGTTTTCGTCCAGGCCGCTGTCGCGCAGTTTGGCGAGGACCTCGCCGACCGACCAATCTAATTCCCGGATCACGTCGCTATACAGATCTCCAGGCGTCTCGGGCGTGTAGAAGTCGGCTGAGGCGGCCAAGGGCTTGTGGGGCATCGCATGCGGCAGGTACAGGAAGAAGGGCTGGTCCAGGTGGCGATCGATGAAGTCCAGAGCCCGGCGCGTGTAGTCGCGAGTCAGTTCGGTCTGGAGCACGGGGTACTGCGCGACAGTCTCGTTTTCGACCAGCTGCACCGGACGCATATCGTTGGAGTAGAGGATGCCGTAGTATTCGTCGAAGCCCTGCGTCCGGGGCAGGTACTGCTCGATGTGCCCCAGATGCCATTTCCCGATGGCGGCTGTTGCGTACCCGAGAGGCTTCAGCGCCTCCGCGATCGTGATCTCCGAGGGGGGCAGGCCTATGGCGTTGCGACCGGCGTCCGGGGACGGGTTTGCAACGAGCCCGGTGCGGAACGGGTAGCGTCCCGTCAGGAGAGTGCCTCGCGACGGCCCGCAGAACGGCATCGGGACATAGAAGTCCGTCAGGCGGATGCCCTCGGCCGCCATGCGGTCGAGGTGCGGCGTTCGATGCCGTGTGGCCCCGTAGACCGAGAGGTCGCCGTAACCGAGGTCGTCGGCGAAGATCAGAATGAAGTTGGGCCGCTCCTGTGCGGCTAGCGGGATGCCCGGCAACGACCCGGTGACAAGGACGACGGTCAGCCAGCGGAGGATCACGGCGTTCGAGACCCTAGCACAGGCGGACGGCCTGTATCTGGGATGCGGAATCGGCCGGGCAGCGGATTACTGGACATCGAATGCTACGTGGCAGTCCGAAGGCGAATTCGTGGCACACGGCGGGTGCCTCGGGGGGCTAGCCCCAGAGGCGGACGAGGACGCCGAGGACGGCGACGGCGGCGCCGATCATCCACATGAGCATTTTCAGCTTAGTGTCCTGGGCGTCCAGCTTGACGTGCTCCCGGTGCGCCTCCCCCGCCGCGCGCTCGGCTTCCCGGCCCGGCTCCCCCTGGCGCGGCTTCCGCTGCGACTCCGGAAGCACCGGCTCCGGCCCGGACTCCTCCAGCGCCAGCACCGTCGCGCCGCTGTGGTACCCCTTGTCCGCCGCCACCGTCTGCGGCTGCTCGCCCTGCGCCTCCGCCACCGCCGCCAGCGTCGGCCCGAGCGTCGCCGTGTCGCCCCGGTCCGCGGCCTGCACGGTCAGCCCCACCAGCGCGCCGCTGTCCAAGTCCACCGCGTGCTCGGCCTTGGGGGCCCTGTCCGGCGCGCCGTCCTGCCTGCGGGCCACCCGGGCGTCCGGATCGACCGGGTGCTCCCACTCCTGGTTCGCCAGCGACTGGTTCTGGCGCTGGCGGTCGCACTCGAGCCACTCTGCCTGCGTCGGCGTCTCGAGGCCCGCGGATTTCGCCAAGCGCTCAATGAACTCCCCGTAGCCCTCCTGGGTGCTCCGCCGCTGCAGCGTGCTCAGCGCCGCGTGGGCTTCCAGCGGGGTGGCGTCCACCCCGACCGTCTCGCCCTTCGCCAGCCCGGCGGCCCGCAGCCTCTCCAGCACCCAGGCGCAGACCTGCTTGTGCGTCTCGAGGTCGAGGCGCTGGCGCGTGCGGCAGAGCGTGGAGGGGTCCGGCGTCGACTCGTTAAGCCCGGAGCCGAGGAACTCGCGGATCGAGAGGGTGTCGCTGGCCTGCAGGGCGATGGTGCGCTCGGAACCCAGGCCCAGCAGGTAGCCGAGCAGGAGCCTGCGGCAGTAGACGCCCGGCGGCAGCGCGGGGCGGCCCAGCTTGGCGGCGTAGAAGGGCTGGCAGAGCCGCTCCAGGCACTCGTCGCAGCCGGAGCGCTCGAGAATCTCGTGGAGCTTCTCGCAGAACGGGACGGTCGGGGCCTGGGGGAGTTCGTCCGCAGGGAGGAAGACGAGCCCCTGGGTCCGTTGGCGAGCGCCCAGCGACAGGTGAACAAGGATCCCCCGGAATGCTCTCGCACCGCAAGCCCCCGAGCGCAGCGCCGCTCAGCCGGACTTTAGCAACGGGCTCATAAGGAACTGGCGGGAGAGGGCGCGTAGCTCAGTTGGATAGAGCATCTGCCTTCTAAGCAGAAGGGTCCCAGGTTCGAGTCCTGGCGCGCCTGCCATGCTCTTCTAGGGCCCAAGAGACCCGCAGGGCCGGTCGGCCTAGCGAGGAGGCAGCCCGGCAGCCCCGACCCTCACAGCCGGGCTCGCCCGGATTCCTTGGGGGAGCACCCGTGATACCCTGTCGGCCGCAGGCTCAGCCTAGGCACCCCTAGGGACGATGACGATTCACCGCAACTTGTTGAGCTTCGGATGCCTCGCGGCCCTGGGCTTGGCGCTAGGCTGCGGCGGCCCGGCTGGGCCCGAAGCGACACCGGAGCCGGGAAACGTGGGCCCGCGCCCGCCCAACCCGATGCCGGGCCCGTGGATCACTGCCGTCAGGCCGCACGAAGGATTCAACGACGAGCCTGCGTTGGCGCTGACCGCCGCAGGCTCGGTCTACGCGGGCTGGATCAGCTACCAGGAGGATGCGGACACACTTGTCGTCGCGCACTACGCCCATGAGGGGGACGAGTTCGCGCTCCGGGGGCGCTGGAGCGCGTTCCGCGGCGAAAGGGCCTATCTGCTCGGCCTGCAGGCAGTCCCAACCGACTCCGGGGCGGCGTTCGTCTACGCCCGGGAGAGACAAGGCGATTGGGACGTCTACGCGGTCTTCGCCGGAGCCGACGGACTCGGAGAGCCGGTGCGCGTCGCCGCTGGCCCGGAGACGCAGATCAAGCCTGCGGCGGCTTGGCATGACGGCACGCTCTGGGTCGCATGGGAGTCCAACCCGGAGGCGCGGAGACAGATCTACGCGGCCTCCCTCAGTTCCGGTGCCGTCTCGGAGCCGACCTTGGTGAGCTCTCGGGGCGCTTCCAACTACGGACCCTCCGTCGCGGTCGGGGCGAATGGCGCGGTGGCGGTCGCATGGCACAGCTACCGCGAAGACAACTACGACGTGTACCTGCGCCAGCGGTCATCCAACGGCGCATGGGGCCCCACGCGCCGACTGACCGAAGCGGCGGGCATCGACCGTCATCCCACGCTGCTCGCCCGAGGGGACGAACTCTGGGTCATCTACGAGCACGCTCGGATGGAACAGTACTACGTGGGGCGGACGAACGAGCGCCACTTGGTCGCAGCGCAGGTCGCCCCGACCGGGCTCCTGGCCCCGCCGGGTTATTGGTCAGCTTCGCCCCTGGCCCGCGTGCGGTCCGAGGCGGGCACGGCAGCCTTCGACTCCCAGGGGAGGCTCTGGATCGCGTACCAGCAGCCGCGCGAACCGCGGGGAGGGTGGGCCACGCACGTCGTCTGCTACACGGGCGAACAATGGATCGGCCCGCGACGAATCTCTCAGAGGCGGTCCATGGACCGCCCCGCCCCGATCGCCCGCAAGGGCGACCGGCTGCTGCTCGCCTTCCAGGCGGACAGCTTCTCAGACACCTGGTCGCAATCCGACCCGGACTTCACCTCCAGCGCCCGCTCGCAGATTCTACTGGCCTCGCTAGACACGGGCCAAGCCCCGTCGGCCGCATCCTCCATGCGTCTCGAGCCCCTAGCCGAGCCGACCGACGCCTTCGACCCGGCGACGCTCCGGGTGCGGTTCGGGGAGGACGCCCCGACCCCCTCCATCCAGTACGGCGGAGACACGCTCTACCTGTACTACGGCGAGTTGCACGAGCACTCGGACATATCCATCTGCAATCGCTGCGGGGACCAGTCCCTCGACGAGAACTACCAATGCCGCCGCGACCTCAACCGGCTGGACTTCGTGGCCATGACCGACCACGGCTACAACATCGTCCCGTATCTCTGGGGGTATTCGGCCAAGCTGGTGCGGGCGAACCACGATCCGGGGCGACTGGTCACGTTCCTCGGCGAGGAATGGACCTCCAGCTTCGAGGACTACGACTCCGAGCGCCCTTGGGGCTACTACGGTCACCGTAACCTCGTGTTCGCAGACCCGTACTTTCCGAAGTGGTGGACCGCCTACAACGGCGACACGCCGACAGAGCTATGGGAAGAGCTCAGGCAGATGGACGCCGACTTCGTGCAAATCCCGCACCAGTTGGCGGACAGCGGCAACGTCCCGGTGGACTGGGACTACACCGACGAGGAGGCGCAACCGGTCGCGGAGATCTTCCAGACGCGAGGATCCTACGAATATGCCGGCGCACCGCGCCACGCTCGAAACGCTACCGGCCAGCCCGGAAACTATCTGCAGGACGCTTGGGCCCGAGGAATCAAGATCGGAGTGATCGCCAGCCCGGACCACGGGGGAGGTGTGGGCAAGGCGGCGGTCTGGGCTCGCGCGAAGACTCGGGGGGCGATCCTCGAAGCGCTGCGGGCGCGCCGATCCTTCGGCACCACGGCGGCGCGGATCCAGATCGACTTCCGGGTGAACGGCCGCTTGATGGGCGAAGCCGTTGCTCGCGGGGAAGGCCCTATTGCAATCCAGGCGAACGTGCGGTGTCCTCAGCCGATTGCGAAGGTCGAGATCTGCCGCAATAACGAGTTCGTCTACAGTGCCGCGGTGGACGGCAGCGAGATCGCATTGGAGTACCAAGACCAAGACCCTCCTCCGGGCAGCCTGCACTACTACCTGCGTGTGATCCAGGAAGATGGCGAAGTGGCTTGGTCCAGTCCGGTCTGGCTGGGAAGCTGACGGTCTCCCAACCAAGCCACCAAGCGAATTCAAAGGTCGCCCCGGTGGCCCTGACAACATGCTCCGCAGAGCGAGGTCGGTGCCGGATCCAGCGGAATCGCTGCAAGGGCGGCCGCGTGCCGGTGACCGGGGGCTGTCCGCGCCGCTCAGGCGGCCTGCGGGGCGCACACCGACCCCGCCGGGCGAGCCGAAGCGCGCGCCCTCGCTAGCAGGCGATCAGGTCCACGGCCCGGGTGCCGTGGTGGCACAGGCGCTTCATCGTGCGCTGGATGTTCTCGACCTTCTGCACGCGCAGGATCGAGATCACGAGATGCACAAAGACCGCCAGCGCGCGCCGCAACGAGCCCTGGCGCGGGCGGGAGGCATCCTCGCGCAGCGCCACGTCGCGGACGCGGTGGATCCGGTGTTAACTTCGACAGCCGCCTGCTCGAGCAACCGGCCCCCCCATAGAACGAACGTGGTAAGGTGGAGCATCGCTAGCAGCCCGTGGTGAAACCCCGCGTCGCACCGAGAGCGGCGAGGCGCCCGTCTGACAAGGCGTGAGGAGGGCGCATATTGGGCATATGTAACCGACGAACAACGCGGTTAGGCGGGATGCATCGCCGCTCGAATGCAGCGGGGACTTTTGCCACGGGCTGCTAGCGCCAATACTGTTGCTTTAAGTATTTGACGCCACGATCTGCGGTGTCCAATCCCACTCGCGGCGGGACAGCGGGCCAGGGCCGCGAAGTGGATAGCCGCTCATCTTCCGCTTGACGCCGCGGGGCTTCTTCTGGCCGCGACTGGAGACCACCCGCTCTTCGAGAATCTCGTCCAGCACGCGATCGCGAAGCCGGTCATTCGGAGACGAGGGGGGAAACGCCAGGGTTCTCGACACGGCGGCGCACGACCCGCACGGCGTGGACGAACGAGAGGCGGTCCGGGTCCTCGTCGACCTTGCGCGCCGCCTCATGGATCAGGCGCCGCACGGCGTAATGCGCCAGCATCAGGCCATGCACCTCCTGCAACACCAAGTCCGGTGTCTTGCTGCGCAGGATCGCGCCGGGACCCAGGATGTGGGTCTTGACTTCATCGTAGGCGGTCTCCACCTCCCAGCGTTCGTGATCCAGCGCGGCAACCTCGGCGGCTGGTGCGGCGGCCGGGTCGAGCAGGGTGGTGGCCAAGCGGTAGACGACATCGCTCGGGTCGTCCAGCCTGTACTCGACGACCCGCACGGGGCATTCTCCTCGACTGCGCCGGCGGTCCTGGCCGCTGCCCCGCAGCACGCTCCGGTAGGAACCGTCGTCGAAGCGTTCCAGCACCGGCAGGCGCAGGTTCGCCTTCATGCGCCAGAGCAGGTCGGCGCCGGTGCCGGCCGCCCGCCGCCAGAGCGGGAAACCGCAGTAGCCCCGGTCGGCAAGCACCAACATGCCCGGCGACAACCAAGGCAGCAGCGCCTCGACCTGCGCCTCCTCCGATTCGGCATACGCGCCGGCCCGCCACGCGAACGCCGCGCGCGTCCCCACCTCGACCAGCGCCGTCAGGCGCACCTGGGGGAAAGCAGCACGGCCACGCGACGCGCCGGGCGCCCCGAACGCCTCCCGGTTCGTCACCTCGTCCGGCACGTTCAGCGTCGACCCGTCGAACGCCACCAGGCGCCGGCCGCGATACCACGACCCGCGCGTCGCCGGGTCCGCCACTGGTCCCACCCGCGCCGCGCGCAACGCCTCGAACGGCGCCGACCCCAAGCGCGTCCGCGCCCGCGAAATCGATGACTTCCCCGACACGCGCAACGTCGCGTCCGACGACACCCACCGCAGCCCTTCCATCAGGCAGCGCAGCACCTCCCGCGCTGACACCGACCGGAACAGCCCCAACGCCACCACGTAATACACCATCGCCTCGGCCGGCAGAGCGCGCTGCCGAAGGCTTGCCCGATCGCACGACGCCAACGCCTCGCGTACCGCCGCGATCGGGTACACCTGCGCAAGCACGCCGATGCTCAGATAGTCCGACAGCCGCGGGCCGCCCGGCAGAACGGCTTGTGTTCGGGCCATTCATCCCCCCGCATCTCCGCTAGCACAGCAGAATACAGGGATTTGACTGCTAAAGCAACAGTATTGGGCGTAGCCGGAACCAAATTTCATTGTATGCTGTAAATAGCTTATGCCGTGTTCTGTCGTCACGCTACCGGACTGGGAGGCGGGCGCCTACAGCCCGCTGACGAACACGATGTACATGCCGCTGCGCAACACGTGCGCGCGGATGCTGGCCACGGACGACGTGCGCAGCGAGCGGGCCCGGGCGCTGACCGCCGGCGGCCAGGGCGGGCTGGAGATCTACGCGCTCGCGGCGCGGCACCAGTTGACCCCCGGCACCGACCAACTGGGCACCATCCACGCGGTATCGGCGGAGACGGGCGAGACGGCGTGGATGCACGAGCAGCGGGCCGCCACGATGCCGCTGATGGCCACCGGCGGCGGGCTCATCTTCGCCGGCGACGTCAACGGCCGGTTCAAGGCCCTCGACCAGGAGACGGGCGAGGTGCTTTGGGAGATCAACCTGGGCTCGCCGGTCGTCGGCTTTCCGATCGCCTATGCCGTCGACGGCCGCCAGTACATGGCGGTCAACACCGGGGCGGGCAGCGGCACCAACCGGCGGCTGACGCCGGAGCTGCGACCGAGCGTGGGGAGCGTCCTCTTCGTGTTCGCGCTACAGAACTGAGATTCATGTAACCTGTTGATGTACCGTCGGTTACTGAAATACAGCAACCGCGTCACCGGCTGAGCGATACGGGATGACTGCGATCTTGGGCATCTCGGCCTTCTACCACGACTCGGCGGCGGCGCTGGTGGTCGACGGAGACATCGTGGCCGCGGCTCAGGAAGAGCGGTTCACGCGCCGAAAACACGACCACGCGTTCCCCGTCCAGGCGATTCGCTATTGCCTGGACGAGGCGGGCATCGCCCCGGAGGCGCTCGACTACCTCGGCTTCTACGACAAGCCGTTCTTGAAGCTGGAGCGCCTGCTGGAGACGTACCTCTCCTACGCTCCGCGCGGGTTCCGGTCGTTCCTGCGGTTCGTGCCGCTCTGGGCGAAGCAGAAGCTGCACCTGCCCCGCGAGATCGCACGCGGGCTGCCAGGCTACCGGCGCCAGATCGTCTTCACCGAGCACCACGAGTCGCACGCGGCCAGCGCATTCTTTCCGTCACCGTTCGACGAGGCGGCCATTCTGACGCTGGACGGGGTCGGCGAGTGGGCGACGACCACCTATGGCACCGGCCGCGGCAACCGCATCGAGCTGACCCACGAGATCCGCTTTCCGCACTTGCTCGGGCTGCTGTATTCGGCCTTTACCCATTTCACCGGCTTCAAGGTCAACTCCGGCGAGTACAAGCTGGTGGGACTGGCGCCGTACGGCGAGCCGAAGTACGTCGACCGCATCCGCGACCACCTGATCGATCTGAAGCCGGACGGGTCGTTCCGCCTCGACATGTCGTACTTCGAGTACTGCCAGGGCCTGCGCATGACGTCGCGCAGGTTCGAGGCGCTGTTCGACGGGTCGCCGCGGCGGCCGGAGGCGCCGATCACAGAGCGGGAGATGGACATCGCCGCGTCGATTCAGGCCGTCACCGAAGAGGCGATGCTGCGGGCGGCGCGCCACGTGCACGCCGAGACAGGGATGCGCAACCTGTGCCTGGCCGGCGGCGTGGCGCTGAACTGCGTCGGCAACGGCCGCTTGCTGCGCGAGGGCCCGTTCGACGACATCTGGATCCAGCCGGCGGCGGGCGACGCGGGCGGCGCCCTCGGCGTGGCGCTCTTCATCTGGCACCAGCTTCTGGACCGCCCACGGGACGCGCGGACGCCGGATGCCCAGCACGGCTCGCTGCTCGGCCCGCGGGCAACGGACGACGACGTCCGGGCCTTCCTGAGTGGCACCGGAGCGGTCTACGAGGAGTACGCGGACGATGCGTCCCTGTGCGATGCAGTAGCCGACCTGCTGGCGCGCGAGCAGGTGGTGGGCTGGTTTCAGGGGCGCATGGAGTTCGGCCCGCGCGCGCTCGGCTCGCGCAGCATCCTGGGCGACGCCCGCAGCCGCGACATGCAGTCGGTGATGAACCGCAAGATCAAGTTTCGCGAGTCGTTCCGCCCGTTCGCGCCGTCGGTGCTCCGCGAGCGGGTAGACGACTTCTTCGAGATGCGGCCGCGGGAGGACAGCCCGTACATGCTGCTGGTAGCGCCGGTGCGGGAATCCCATCGGGCGCCGCTCGACGCGGGCGGCAACGGACTGCGCGGGCTCGACAAGCTGAAGGCGGCGCGGTCGGAAGTCCCGGCCGTCACCCACGTCGACTACTCGGCGCGGGTCCAGACCGTGGACGCCGAGCGGCATGGGCGCTACGCGACGCTGCTGCGGGCCTTCGAGGCGAAGACCGGTTGTCCCGTGCTGATCAACACGAGCTTCAACGTGCGGGGCGAACCGATCGTCTGCACGCTCGAGCATGCCTACCGCTGCTTCCTGGCGACGAACATGGACGCGCTGGTCCTGGAGCGCTTCCTGCTTCGCAAGCAGGCGCAACCGAACGCGGCGGCGGTCGACGCTGGCGCCTATCTCGGCGAGTTCGCCCTCGACTGATCGCGATGGCCCTGCTGGAAATCAATCGGCATCCGTCGGCGCGGGAACTGCGTTGGTTCGGCATGCTGCTGGCGGTGTCCGTCGCGCTGGCCGGCGGTCTCGTGTACTGGCGGCTGGAAGCCCCGGCGGCCGCCCGGCTGATCTGGACGGGGGGCGCGGCGCTGGCCGCCGTCTACGCCGTGGCGGCGCCATTCCGCCGCTGGATCTGGCTCGGCTGGCTCTACGCGGCGTTCCCCATCGGGTGGACGCTGTCGCACGTGGCGCTGGCCGCGACGTATTATCTGGTGTTGACGCCGATCGGTCTGTTGCTGCGCCTCGTCCACGGCAACCCGCTGGACCGCGCTCCAGACCGATCCGCGGCGAGCTACTGGACCGCGCGCCGGCCGTTGCGCGACGTGCGGCGCTACTTCCGGCAGTTCTAGGAGTATGGGCCGCGGACACGACTCCGGCGCAGTTGAGCTGGACAGGTGAACCCGGGATGGCGGTCGGAAAACCACGGGCAGGCGGCAGGGAACGCGGCGGAGACTTCGAAGCCGAGGCCGAGGCGGCGCGGCCTGGCCTGCTCGTCGAGTTGTGGGAGTTTATGGCCACCAACAAGAAGTGGTGGCTGACGCCGATTGTTCTCGTGCTGCTGCTCGTCGGGGCGCTGATCGTGATGTCGGGCAGCGCCGCGGCCCCGTTCGTCTACACGCTCTTCTGAAGCTGCTCACCTACCGTCGGAAGAGGCGGCCGCGGCGAGGCGAGTCTTCAACCTGCACCGACGGTCGCACCCCCTCACCTGGGCAAAACGTCACGTATCGGGCCTACCCGTGTTGTACACTGTGCTTGCGGTTCGGAGGATGAGCACGAGCCTGGAGCACACGGTCGACCGGGCAGGACTGCGGCCGAGTGGGCCGTCGTCGAGGCCGAGGAGCACGACCGCCACTATCGTGGCGCGCATCCGTTCGGCAGCGGCGAGCCCCACGTTCACCCGTGGAGCAGGACACGGTGCGCGGAGGGAGCATGCTCCACGCGCGCCATGTTGCGGCTCGCGAAGTTCGCGAACGAAGTCCTCGCAGCGTCGTTTCCGGCGGTCCAACGCAGTTTCGGCAACGCCGTGCTCCTCATCAGGACCTGAGCGGTGTCTGACCGTACCAACGGAGCACTGAAGGATGCGGGCGCCGCCGTTCGCCGCCCGCTGACGCTTCGCGTACTGGCTCTCCTGTTCGGTGCGCTCCTCGCACTCGTCTGCTTGGAAACCGTGGCGCGGGTACTGCCGGTTAACGACAATACTGTTGCTTTAGCAGTCAAATCCCTGTATTCTGCTGTGCTAGCGGAGATGCGGGGGGATGAATGGCCCGAACACAAGCCGTTCTGCCGGGCGGCCCGCGGCTGTCGGACTATCTGAGCATCGGCGTGCTTGCGCAGGTGTACCCGATCGCGGCGGTACGCGAGGCGTTGGCGTCGTGCGATCGGGCAAGCCTTCGGCAGCGCGCTCTGCCGGCCGAGGCGATGGTGTATTACGTGGTGGCGTTGGGGCTGTTCCGGTCGGTGTCAGCGCGGGAGGTGCTGCGCTGCCTGATGGAAGGGCTGCGGTGGGTGTCGTCGGACGCGACGTTGCGCGTGTCGGGGAAGTCATCGATTTCGCGGGCGCGGACGCGCTTGGGGTCGGCGCCGTTCGAGGCGTTGCGCGCGGCGCGGGTGGGACCAGTGGCGGACCCGGCGACGCGCGGGTCGTGGTATCGCGGCCGGCGCCTGGTGGCGTTCGACGGGTCGACGCTGAACGTGCCGGACGAGGTGACGAACCGGGAGGCGTTCGGGGCGCCCGGCGCGTCGCGTGGCCGTGCTGCTTTCCCCCAGGTGCGCCTGACGGCGCTGGTCGAGGTGGGGACGCGCGCGGCGTTCGCGTGGCGGGCCGGCGCGTATGCCGAATCGGAGGAGGCGCAGGTCGAGGCGCTGCTGCCTTGGTTGTCGCCGGGCATGTTGGTGCTTGCCGACCGGGGCTACTGCGGTTTCCCGCTCTGGCGGCGGGCGGCCGGCACCGGCGCCGACCTGCTCTGGCGCATGAAGGCGAACCTGCGCCTGCCGGTGCTGGAACGCTTCGACGACGGTTCCTACCGGAGCGTGCTGCGGGGCAGCGGCCAGGACCGCCGGCGCAGTCGAGGAGAATGCCCCGTGCGGGTCGTCGAGTACAGGCTGGACGACCCGAGCGATGTCGTCTACCGCTTGGCCACCACCCTGCTCGACCCGGCCGCCGCACCAGCCGCCGAGGTTGCCGCGCTGGATCACGAACGCTGGGAGGTGGAGACCGCCTACGATGAAGTCAAGACCCACATCCTGGGTCCCGGCGCGATCCTGCGCAGCAAGACACCGGACTTGGTGTTGCAGGAGGTGCATGGCCTGATGCTGGCGCATTACGCCGTGCGGCGCCTGATCCATGAGGCGGCGCGCAAGGTCGACGAGGACCCGGACCGCCTCTCGTTCGTCCACGCCGTGCGGGTCGTGCGCCGCCGTGTCGAGAACCCTGGCGTTTCCCCCCTCGTCTCCGAATGACCGGCTTCGCGATCGCGTGCTGGACGAGATTCTCGAAGAGCGGGTGGTCTCCAGTCGCGGCCAGAAGAAGCCCCGCGGCGTCAAGCGGAAGATGAGCGGCTATCCACTTCGCGGCCCTGGCCCGCTGTCCCGCCGCGAGTGGGATTGGACACCGCAGATCGTGGCGTCAAATACTTAAAGCAACAGTATTGTCTGCTAGGAGTCTGCGCCGTAGAAAAACAGATGCGACAATTGTAGGCAAGCCGACGACGGAAGGACTCGATGTCGACAACATTCCGCCCCTACGCGCCGGACCAGTCGCTGCTGTTGCCTCCGGACGTGCGGGAGTGGCTGCCCGAGGGCCACTTGGCGCACCACGTCAGCGATCTGGTGGACGGCCTGGACCTGACGGTGTTCTACGCCCCGTACGAGGGAGACGGCCGCCGCAACGCGCCGTATGAGCCCCGGATGATGGTGAAGGTTCTGCTCTACGCCTACGCGACGGGGGTGTTCTCGTCGCGCCGGGTCGCGCGGAAGCTGGAAGAGGACGTGGCGTTCCGGTTGCTGGCGGCGGGGAACTTTCCGCAACACCGGACGCTGTGCGAGTTTCGGCGCCGGCACCTGGAGGACTTCCAGGCTCTGTTCGTGGAGGTGGTGCGTCTGGCGCAGGAGTTGGGTCTGGCGCGCCTGGGGAAGCTGTCGATCGACGGCACGAAGGTGCGCGCGAACGCGAGCAAGCACAAGGCGATGAGCTACGACCGGATGCAGGAGGAGGAAAAGCGCCTGGCAGGCGAGATTGCGGCGCTGTTGGAGCAGGCGGACGCGGTTGACGCGGCCGAGGACGCGAGCCTGGGCGCGGAGGTTCGGGGCGACGATCTGCCGGCGGAGTTGCGCCGGCGGGAAGAGCGCCTGGCAGCGATTCGGGCAGCGAAGGCGCGTCTGGAAGCGAAGCAACGGGCGGCGGGCGACGCGCGGGGCCGGCAGCCGGGGCAGGCTCGGAACCCGAAGGGCGGTCCACCGTACAAGCGGGCGTAGGGGGAGCCGGACGAGAAGGCGCAGAGCAACTTCACGGACCCGGGAAGCTCGATCCTGAAGACGAGCAGTGAGGGGTGCCAGCAGTGCTACAACGCGCAGGTGGCGGTGGACGCGGAGCACCAGTTGGTGGTGGCGACGGACCTGACGGCGAACGCGAGCGACCAGGGTGAGTTGCCGGTGTTGCTCGACGCGGTGCAGGAAACGTTCGACGCGCAGCCGGAGACGGTGCTGGCCGATGCGGGGTACTGCAACGAGCGGGACTTGAAGGACCTGGAAAAGCGGGGCGTTGACGGGTACGTGGCGCCGGGCCGGGAGGGCAAGCAGACGGCTACCCGTGCTCTGGAGAAGCCTCCGGCGACGGGTCGCATGCTGGAGAAGCTGGCGACGCCGGCGGGCCGGGAGGCGTATGCACAGCGCAAGTGGTTGTCGGAGGCTCCCTACGGCTGGATCAAGCACGTGCTGGGCTTCCGGCGCTTCAGTCTGCGTGGACTGGCGAAGGTGCGCTACGAGTGGGACTTGGTGTGCCTGGCGTTGAACGTCAAGCGCCTGCACGTGCTGATGGCGGCGTAGAAGGCGGGAGATGAGGCTCTCAACGGAGGGAAATCGACGCGCATCGTGGATTCTGGCGGCCCGTGCGGCCCGCGAGGACCGAATTCCGCTTTCTGTTCGCCAACCACCGAAAATCCACCCCGCGCTGCCGACCGGCGAAGCCGCCCCGACACGGAGCTCAGGGCGTGGGCTGGCGACCCACTTCTTGCCGCCAACGTTCTGCGGCGCAGACTCCTAGCGCTGGATGAGGCGTGTGCGAGTAGAATCAGTCGATGGCGACCAGCAAGCCTGCGCGTGCGCGAAAGCGCGCCAAGGGAGCACGCGCGCGCCGGTGGATCGGCCGGATAGCCCTGGTCCTCGGCTCCCTGCTCGTCGGCGCCCTGCTGGCCGAGGGCCTCGTGCGGTTCTTCGCGCCGCAGCCGCTGGTCCAGATCCGCCCGGACATCTGGCAGCCGGTCGACGGTCTCGGGCACCGGTTGGCGCCTAACCTCGACACGACCATCAACACCGGGGAGGGGCCGGTCCGTCTCCAGACGGATGGGCGAGGCCTCCGCATCGGTTCCCGGGGATCCCTGAGTAGCGAACGGAAGATCCTCGCGGTCGGCGACTCTTTTCTCGAAGGGTTGCAGGTCGAGTACGAGGAACTCGTCACCACCCGCCTGGGCGAGCTCCTGGAGGGCCAGGCGCCGTCCCGGGGACCGACTCGAACCTCGGCTCGACGGTACGCCGTGATCACTGCCGGCGTCAGCGGTTGGAATCCCAATCACTACTACATCAAGGTGCGCGATGAGCTCACGCGGGACGATTACGACCTCGTCCTGGTGTTCGTCTTCGTCGGCAACGATGTCGTCTCGGATGAGAACACGTCGTACGAAGCCCGCTCGCAGCGCGCAAGACCCATCCGCCTGCCACACAGCCTGCGCTACCGCCAGCTGGTCGATGCCTGGGTCTACCCGATGTACCTACAACTTCGGGCGCGATCTCACCTGACCGTCCTGCTGAAAGGGGAGCTTCTGAACCTGTGGCTGCGCCTCGGCCTGAGCAGTCGGCCCTTCGACGCCGTCTACCTGACGTCGCATGCCGACTCGTCGGACTGGGCGACGACGGTTCGCGTTCTGGAGAAGATCCGGAACCTGGCGACCGAGGCCGGCTCCCGTGCGATGGTCGTTCTGATTCCCCCGGACTTCGCGGTAGACAAGGCCATGGGAAGGGCCTACGCGTCCGGCGCCGGGGTCGACATGGCGCTGGTCGATCTGCAGCAACCCGCCCGACTGCTTGCCGGGAAGCTGCACGATGCCGGCATCGTGGCGCTCGACCCGACGGCCCGCTTCGAAGCGCTGCTCGAGAGTGGAGTCATGCTTTATGGGAAGATGCACCGCCACTTGAACGCTCGGGGACACGATGAGCTGGCCAGGTTCGTCTGGCCCGTGGTGGCCGAACGACTCTCGACTTCGCCGCGCGTGGCATCGAGCGAAGCTGTCTCTCACCAGTAGGGATCCTCTTGCCCGTACCGGTTCCCGTGTAGCGACGCGGGTCGCATCCGCAAGGGCGGCGGCCGCTGGACGGTCCGCTATAATCCGGGCGCATGGAAACGGTCGGCTGGCCCGTCAGGAGGCGCCGCCTCAAGGAGGCGCGCGCCGGGTGGGCGCTCGGCCGCCGGCTCGCCTCGGCGAATGGCCTCGGTCGCGCGCTCCTGCAGCGCTACGGCCGGTGCTTCGACGCCTACCACCGCTGCAAGGCCCACTGGAACAACGCGCCGGCCCGGCGCGCCTACCGCGAGCATACCCGGCCCCTCGATGGTGTGGAGCGGCCGCTCGTCGAGGAGCTTCGCGCCACGGGCCTCGCGAGGACCACGATCTCGACCCTGCTGCCGGACATCGACTGGGAACGCCTGCAGGCGGAGGCACGCGGCTGGCTGGAGACGCCGGCCGTCCGCGAGCGCGAGCAGGCGTACCGGACGTCCGTGGAGCGGAACGAAGAGCACGGCAAGAAGGACTATCTCGTCCGGATGTTCGGGGTGGCGGGCGACGCCGTGGTCGATGCCGGGTCGCCCTGGCTGTCGTTCTTCCTGCACGATCGGCTGCTGGCGGTGGTCAACGGTTACCTCGGCGTCTTCTCGAAGCTGAACGCGATAGACGTCTGGGACACCGTCCCCGTCGTGCATGAGGGTGCCGACAGCGGGTCGCAACGCTGGCACCGGGACCCCGAGGACAGCCGGCTCGTTAAGGTCTTCCTGTACCTGAGCGACGTCGGCGCGGACGCCGGCGCCATGCAGTACGTGGTCCACAGCCGGCGCGGCGACCGGTACGGGCGCCTGTGGCCGCAGAAGTTCCCCACCGGCAACTACCCGCCGCCTGGCGCGCTGGAGCGCATCGTCGACGCGAAGGACCGGATCGATTGCAGCGGGCCCGCCGGCACGCTGCTGTTCGTCGACACGTGCGGATTCCACCGCGGAGGACGCGCGACGACGGCAAGGCGGGTGCTTACGACCTCCGTGCACGTGACGCCGGCGTCGCTCTGGCCGTGCCGCTTCAGGGTGGCGGGGGACATCGAATCCGTGGCGCGCACGACGGCGCAGCGCGGCGCCGTCCCGGCGCACTGACGCTCCTTGAGAAAGCCGCCTGTCCGACCCCGCGTCGCCCACGTCATCACCCGCCTGATCGTGGGGGGGGCGCAGGAGAACACGCTCGCGTCGGTCGTCGAGCTCTGCCGCCGGGGCCGGTTCGATGCGGACCTCATCCTGGGACCCACCTACGGACCGGAGGGATCTCTTGTCCCGGCGGCGCGCGAGCAGGGCGTCGAGCCGCGACTGGTGCGGACCCTGCGACGCGAGGTCAACCCGGTTCTGGATGCGTTCGCGCTGGTGTCGCTGACGCGTGTGTTTCGCCGGCGCCGCTACGACCTGGTGCACACGCATAGGTCGAAGGCGGGCGTGCTCGGACGGCTGGCGGCCCGGCTGGCCCGCGTGCCCCTGGTGGTCCACACGGTCCACGGGTGGGGCTTCAACGACCGGCAGCGGCCAATCGTGCAGCGATCCTACGCGGCGCTCGAACGGTGGTGCGCCCGATTCACCGACGCCCTGGTCGCCGTGACGCCACGCGACACCGAGGTCGGCCTGGGGCTCGGCATCGGGAAGCCGGCCCTCTATGCGACGATTCGCAGCGGCATCGACATCGCGCATTTCGGGAAGCCGGCCCGGTCCCGCGAGGAGGTACGGGTCGAGCTTGGCCTGACGGCCCGTCACCGCGTGGCGGTGAGCGTGATGCGGCTCGTGCCGCAGAAGGCGCCGCTGGACGTCGTCGAGGCGGCCGGACGGCTGCTGCGCGAGGTGCCTGACGCGCGGGTCCTGATCGTCGGAGACGGACCGTTGCGCGCAACCGTCGAGGAGCGCTGCCGGACGCTGGAGATCGACGACCGTGTCGTCTTCACGGGCCTGCGCCCGGACGTGCCGGACCTGCTGGCCGCGTCCGACGTGCTCGTCCTGTCCTCGCTCTGGGAAGGACTGCCGCGCGTTATCCCACAGGCGATGGCGGCCGGCCTGCCGGTGGTGGCGACCGCGGTGGCCGGGAACGCCGAGGCGGTGATCGACGGCGTCACGGGCCTGCTAGTTCCGCCACGCGCGCCGGCGGCGCTCGCCGCGGCGACGGCGGCGCTGCTTGCGGATAATGACCGCGCCAGGGCGCTGGGCGCTGCCGGACGGGCGCGGGTCGACGAGTTCAGCGTCGGCCGGATGGTGGACGACGTCGAAGCGCTCTACGCCCGGCTTCTCGCCGCCCGGCAACCCTGACGGTTGAAGCCGGCCCGACCACCGACCGCGTCGTTGCGCCCCTCGGAACTACCGCGCACACCGGAGAGTGCGCCCCTTGCGCGCCGGCCGGCGCCGACCGGGTACGGTCACCGCGGCAAGAGCAGCTTCTCGTACTGGTCCACGGCCCGTTCGACGCCGAAGAGCTCCACCGCCCGCGCGCGCAGCTTCTCCGCGTCCCTTGCCTCGTCCAGCTCCAGCTCCATCGCTTCCGCCAGCGCCTTCGGGTCGCCGACCGGCACGAGCCGGCCGTACTCGCCGTTGGCGAGCACCTCGGCGGGCCCCACCGCGCAATCGGTGGAGACCACGGGACAGCCGGCCATCATCGCCTGGACCAGCACCTGCGGCATGCCCTCGCGACGCGACGACAGGGCGAAGAGATCGGCGTTGGCCATGAACGCGTACGGGTTGTCGACAAAGCCCGGGAAGTCCACCGCCTCGGCGATGCCGAGCGAACGCGCCTGCTGCTGCAGGTGACCCAGCCACGGCTCCTCCCGCCGCGCCAGGACGATGAGCCGGACCGGCCGGCGGGCCGCCAACAGGGCGACGGCATCCAGCAGGTTCGGGTAGTCCTTCTTGAGGGATCCCGCCGAGAGAATCACCGGGACGCCGCCCCCGATCCAGGGATGATCGACCGGCTCGGCCGCCTTCCGCAGTTCGTCCGGGCCGACCAGCGGCTTGTAGACGGTGTGGACGGGGACGCGCGCCTTGAGGACGTCGGTCACGAACCGGGCGCACCCATGCGACACCGCGATGACCGCGTCCGCGAAGGGATACACGCACGGCGCCATGCGCGCCGTCTTCTCGGCCGGCCAGCCGTCGAGCGTCGCCACCGTCCGGACACGATACCGGGCGATTTGCCTCGCGCAGACCGCCCAGATGGGCGGCTTGATGCCGACGGCCAGGAGGGCGTCGGGCCGCTCGCCGTCGAGGTAGGCCGCCACCCGGAACGCGACGCGCGCGTGCTCCTGGTACCTGTAGAGCGGCCAGCGCCATCGCCGCCAGTACAGGGCCAGCATGACGTTGGCGTACCGCAGCTTCCAGTCCGGGACCTTCGGATCCGGAATCACCGCGCCCCGGAACATCCGAGGCGTCCAGCTCCCGGCGCCGCTCCTGCACCGCATCTGCCGCGATGGACTGCGTGACGCAGAAGAACCGCAATCCGTCCGGTACGTCGTTCGGATAGTCGCAGATCACCCGGCGAAACAGGAGATCGACCTGGTGGCCGCACCGGAGCAGCTCCCGCGCCAGCGTCAGCGTCACCCGCTCCACGCCGCCGCCCCGCAGGCTGTTGACGGCGATGGCTATTCTCGCCATGTTGATCGAACCGCCGCCGCCCGCTCCCGGCACGGCGAGGGATGGACCGGGATAATACCGAATCAGCCGAGCCTCCGAACGCCCCACGGACAGCGCAGACGCTCAGGCGCGTTCGCAAGCCCACCCGCGATCCGGGCGAACTCCTGTGGAATAATCCGCGTTCATGATGCCACTCGCCGCCGGGACGTTGCTCCCGCCGGATGCAAGGCTATGTTCCTACCGCGAGAAGCTGGATGAACTGGCCGCCGATCCCCCCTCCGAGTCGTGGTTCGCCAATGCAGTGATGACCCTACTGGGAAACTCACCGGTTGCTCACTGATTCAAGCGGCCTTCACTTCGACAACGACGCCGAGATCGTGCAGCCGCCGCAGGAGGCGCTGCTTGACGCGCTCCTTGTCGCGGTCGGCCAGGTAGCGACCGCCGAGGTCGTGGTAGTCCGTCTCGTCGCGGAGCATGAAGTAGACAGCGGTCAGCATCGAGGCGGCGACGGCGGTGATCGCCTTCTTCGGTCCGCGCCGGCCTTTGAGGCGCCGAAACTGCGATTGCAGGTAGCCGTCCTTCTTCCGTGTCGCCGCCCACGCGGCCTGGACCAGCGCCGTCTTCAGCCACGGGGTCGCATGACGGACCCGGGTCGAGCGGCGCTTGCCCGCACTCTCGTCGAGGCGGGGGCACAGGCCCGCCCACGAGACCAGATGGCCCGCACTGGGAAACCGCGTCATGTCCACGCCGACCTCGGCGATGATCACACGCGCGACCGTCTCACTGACCCCGGGTATTGTCGTCAGCCGGTCGGTCGCCTCGCGAAAAGGGCGGAGCACCTCGTCAGCCTGGCGCTCGAGCTTCCGCACGGCCGCCTTCAGCGCATCGACCTGCGACAGGTGCAGTTCCAACAGGAAGCAATGATGCGCTGTCACACGGCCGTGCATCGCGGCGACGATGTCCGCGCGGCTCGCCTTCAGACGCCCGGTGGTGCAATCGGCCAGCCGCTCCGGGTCGGTCTCCCCGGCGATCAGCGCCGCGAGGATCGCCCGGCCGCTGGCGCCCAGAATGTCGGTGACCACGCGCGTCAGCTTCACGTTCGCGTCTTCGAGCGTCTTCTGCAGCCGCTGCGTGTGCCGCGCGATCTCAGCGACGAGTTGCTTGCGCGTCCGCGTCAGGTCGCGCAGTTCCTGAATCGGGGCCGGCGGCACGAAGCTGCCCTCAATCAGCCCGTGCGCCAGCAGGTCGGCGATCCAGGCCGCGTCCTTCTGGTCGCTCTTGCGGCCCGGAACATTCCGGATATGCCGCGCGTTGGCGAGCACCAGCGTCAACGACTCTTCGTCTCCGAGGATGTGCCACACCGGCTTCCAGTACACGCCGGTCGCCTCCATCGCCACGTGCGTGCAGCCGGCTTCGGTCAGCCATGCCGACAGGGCGAGCAGGCCCGCCGTCGTGGTCGCAAACTCGCGGTGCTCGGTCGTCACCGCGCGGCCGGCCGCCACCCGCACGCACGCGGTCACGCGCCGCGAGTGCACATCCAACCCGGCGCATCGGGGATGCAAGACTTCCATCCGTCACCTCCTGATCGCAAGGCGCTGGCGTGGAGTCCGCAGGTACGAAATCTACTGGGCGCGCTCACCGGACGAATCCGGTCTCGCAATACGGGGTGCTCGCGGGACTCCCGGTCCAACTCCGTGACGGGCTCTCAGCACCAGTCATCAAACCGACCTCTGTGCCAGCGTCCAGCCCACACCGTATCCCAGGTTTCATCCATACGCGGGTCCGGCCCTGCCGGGTGAAAAACTCCGTGGAGGCGATGGGGGAGAACACGGTCTGTTGTTGTACAGTCTGGTCCGTCGTCTCCAGCCACAACCCTCGGGAGTGATCCTCGACGTCGGTACCGCCAGGGGTTTTTCTGCAATTGCCATGGCGCGCGCATTGCTCGACGGTGGCTTGAGACATCGAGTCTGTAGCCTCGACGTCATCGGTCACGACCAACCGCTCGACTGGCATTCCCGTCGCAAGCATGATCCTGCAGAGCCGCTCGCGGGACGAACTGCAAGCAGGAAGGAAATCTGGACACCCCAGTACCTGCAAGAAGCTGACCGCATCGAGACGTTGCAACACAGATCTCAGGACGTCCTGCGGAACTGGACGTTCGGGCCGGTTGTTCTCGCCTTCATTGATGGTGAACATACCTACAGGGCCGTGAAGGACGACCTCGTGTGCCTTGCTGGCCTGATGACGCCCGACGCGGTGATAGTGCTCGACGACATTCACCCTGGCGTGATCACTGGCGGCATTCGTTCGAGACTCGTAAACCGAGCAGTTCACCGAATTGGATCCGCCATGAGGCGATGGGGTTCTGCATCAAGTAGATCGAGAGTGGGGGCGGACAACGAGTATCTCCTCGTGAGTCGTAGATTCTCCGGCGTGTACACAGCGGTGCAAGAGTTCTATCTTGAACGCAAGGCCGAATGGGCGCTGGAGCTGATTTCCATGCCCTCTCGTGGCGACTACCATGCGGCCGACTATTCGTTGGCGGTCCTTGCCAGGAACGGCCGCGACCGCTCGCGACAGAAGTAGACGAGGGCCGGCAACGTCCTGCGTGAGAGCAACATGCGCCTGACGCTTGTCATCGGCTCGTTGCGCTGCGGGGGCGCCGAGCGGGTTCTAACGACGCTGGCGAACGGTTGGCGGCGCGACGGGCACACCGTGACCGTGGTCACGCTCTGCGACGGCCTCGAGCCGCCGTACTTTCCGCTCGATCCGGACGTTCTGCTCGCGCCGCTCGGCGTAGCCCGTTTCTCCAAGGGGTTTCTCGAGTCCCTCGCAACCAATCTCTCATGCGTGCGGGCGCTGCGCGCCGCTTTCCGCGGGTCTCGACCCGACGTCATCGTCAGCTTCCTGACCCGCATCAACGTGCTCGTGCTGCTCGCCGCCCTGGGACGTACGGTCCCGGTCATCGTGTCGGAACGCTGCCACCCGGCGCTCGAGCCACTGCCTCGCGCCTGGCAGTGGCTCCGGGAAGCGACTCTACCCGCGCGCCGATGCCGTGGTGGTGCAGACCCGGCGCGTGGCGCACTGGTTTCCTGCCCGAATGCAGCCATGTATCGTCGTCATTCCCAATGCGGTCACACCTCCCGTCGAGCTCGGGCTGCGGAAGACCGGGCGAGTCGACCGACGAACCGTACTCGGCGTCGGCCGGCTCGTCCGCCAGAAGGGATTCGACTTGCTCGTGCCCGCCTTCGCGGCGGCAACCCGGTGCGACGGCGGCTGGGAGCTGGTGATCGCCGGCGAGGGGCCGGAGCGGGAGGCGCTGGCGGCGCTCGCCGCCTCGTGCGGCATCGCCGACCGCGTGCGGTTGATCGGCCGGCAGGCCGATATCCGGCGCCTCTACGCGCAAGCCGACGTCTTCGCCCTGCCGTCGCGGTGGGAAGGATTCCCGAACGCGCTGCTCGAAGCCATGGCCGCCGGTCTGCCGGTGGTGGCCGCGGATTGTCTGACCGGCCCGCGGGAGATAATCCGCGACGAACACGACGGCCTGCTGGTGGGAAGCGAAGACGTGGACGCCCTGACGCAGGCGCTGTTCCGTCTGATCAGCGACACCGACCTCCGCCGGCGGCTCGGCGCCGAAGCCGCCGGGGTGGCGGACCGGTTCGACCCGGGTGCGATACAGCAGCGCTGGAACGCTTTGGCATCCGACCTCGCCAGCCCGAGCCGACGCCAGAGCATCGGGTGAGGTTCGAACCCGCGGCGCGCGGTGGAGCGGCGGCACGCTGCCTGTAGAATCGACCGGCCCGAGAAACGCCTTGCACTTCCTGTTCACCGCTCCGCGCTACCACACCAACCAGCACTTCGCCGCGAAGGCGCTGGTGGACGCCGGGCACACCGTGTCGTACCTGGTCGTGGGCAAGGGGCGGAGCGAGACGTACGAGGCCGTGGACCCGGAGGTGCTCGCGATATCCGCCGTGTCACGGACCCTCGGACGGCTGCTCGCCCGTCGCTCGCACCGGCCTTTCGAGCTGCAATGCGCGTGTCCCCCCCGTCACGACGTTCTGGCGCCGGTTGCGGAAACTGGCCCCGGACGTGGTGGTCGTCCGGCATCCTGACACCTGGTACGGGCGGCTGGCGGTGGTGACGGCGAAGCTGAACGGCTGCACCGTCGTCTACTACACGCAGGCTGCCCTTCACCGGCCGCTCGATTCGCTCCGCAGATTCGTCAACTCCTTCCGGGCCTGGGCGGCGGGCGCCCATTGGATCACACCCGTCCTCGGCGACCCCGACCGGTATCCGCCCGCCGTCGGTGCCATGTGCTATGTTCCGTTCGTCATGGAGCCGCAGACCGCCCCGGACAAGAGGACGTGGTTCGCGGGAGACGCGGTCAACGTCCTCTCCATCGGCAAGTTTCAGCGGCGCAAGAACCACGGTCTGCTGCTGCGGGCCATCGATCGCCTGTCGGCGCGCCGCCCGGTGCGGGCCACCGTCATCGGTGAATGCACGACGGCGGAGCATCGGGAGGAGCTCGCGAGGCTCCGGAGGATCGGGGACGCGGAAGGACTCGGTGACCGCATCCGCTTCGAGACCAATCTGCCGTACGCGGAGGTTCAGGAGGAGTTCGCGAGGCACGATGTCTTCGTCCTGGTGAGCCGGGACGAGTCGGCAGCGGTATCCCACCTGGAGGCGATGGCACACTCCCTCCCGGTCATCTGCAGCGACGCCAACGGCACGAAGTGCTACGTTCGCCCGGGAGAGAACGGCTTCATCGTCCGCACGGGCGATGGCGAGGACCTCGAACGGCGCCTCGAAGCCATCGTCAGCGACCGCGACCGGCTGGTGGAGATGGGAGCCCGCAGCTACCAGCTCGTCGTCTCCGAGCACGCGCCCGGCAAGTACGTCGAGACGATGCTCGGGCTGGTCGGAAACACGCCGGCGCCTCCCGTCATCCACTAAGTGGAATCGTCGCCCCGACCATCCGTGCCCGTTCGAGGAGAGCCAGGAATGTCCGTGCCGGAACCCGACGGCGCCTACCGCGGCAAGGTCGTGCTGATAACCGGGGGCGCGGGCGCCATAGGGAGCAACCTGTGCCGGGCGGTGGCCGAGGCCGGCGCCGCGAAGGTCCTGGTCCTCGACGACCTCTCGTCGGCGGAGCGGTGGAACGTCCCGTCCCTTCCCAACGTGCTGTTCATCGAGGGCAGCATCCTCGACGAGATGGAGCTGAAGCGCGTCTTCTTCGAACGGCCGCACGTCGTCTTCCACCTCGCCGCCCTTTTCGCCAACCAGAACTCGATAGACCATCCCGAGACCGACCTGATGGTCAACGGCACCGGCACGCTGAAGCTGCTGCAGTATTCCGAGCTCTCCGGCGTGGATCGCTTCGTCTACGCGTCGTCCGGCTGCTCCATCTACGGGTCGAACGCGCCTCTGCCTCTGAAGGAAGATTTCGTGTCGATTCACCTGAGCTCGCCATACCAGATCACCAAGATGCTGGGCGAGCTCTACTGCACCTTCTTCCACCATCACTACGGCCTGCGGACGGTCAGGCCCCGGTTCTTCAATTCGTACGGCCCGGGCGAGATCCCCGGCCCGTACCGGAACGTCATCCCCAACTTCATCTACTTGGCGCTGCAGGGCAGGCCCTTGCCCATCACCGGCACCGGGGAGGAGACCCGCGACTTCACCTACGTCGGCGACATCACCGACGGGCTGCTGCGGGCAGGGGCCGTGGAAGCCGCCATCGGCGAGGAATTCAACCTGGCCTCCAGAACGGAGACCTCAATCATCGATCTCGCCAACGCGATCAACTCGCTGACCGGGAACCGTTCCGGCGTCGTCTTCGGCGAGCGTCGGAAATGGGACACCAAGAGCCGGCTGCTCGCGTCGGTCGACAAGGCGCGGACGCTCATCGGCTATC
Source organism: Bryobacterales bacterium (assembly GCA_965213745.1). Lineage (GTDB taxonomy): Bacteria > Acidobacteriota > Terriglobia > Bryobacterales > UBA6623 > VXMF01. The sequence continues at coordinate 89,493 of CBDBZZ010000044.1, forward strand.
GGCCCCGCACGTCCATGAGCGACGGGCTGTCGCGCACCATCGCCTGGTTCCGGAGCAACTGGGATGCCATCAGCTCGACCGCCCGTTTCGATCCCGGGATGTCTTCGGCGGTGCCCGGCTACGTGGCCGAGACGGAGCCCAAAGCCCCGGCCTGATGCAGCTCAGGATCCTCGTCCTGCAACCGGACTTCAGCCGCTACGGGTCCGCGTACTACCAGTACCAGTTCACCCAAGCGCTCGGCCGCGCCCACCGGGTGTACCAGTACGGTCCGGGCCTCGCCGGTTACGACAAGCGACACGCCATCGAGGACGTGCTGAAGCTGTGTCCGTTCGAACCGGATCTCATCTGCTTCGCCGCGGGCTGGGAGATCGAGGATCCGACCGTTCCGGAGTACGATCCGCACCCGGCCATACGAACCTCCCACGTCGACATTCCGAGGGTCATGATCCTCAACAAGGAGTACAAGAAGCTCGACCGGAAGTTCAGGTTCATCCAGGACAACGACATCCAGCTCGTCTTCACGGCGCATCATCACCACTACCTTTGGCAGAACGAGGTGGGGGCGCTCTTCCCGCGCTTCCCGTTCGCCGTCGATCCCGAGCTGTTCCGGGACCATGGCGAGCCGAAGCGCTACGATCTCGGCTTCTCGGGAGAGTTGCACGAGCAGTGGACCGACGTGCGCGTGCGAATCCGGGACCATATCTTCCTGCGGCACCCGCTGAAGGCGCCGCGTTACTGGGGCACCCGCATCTTCTGGCCGGGCCGGTGGCGGCGGCGTCCCCATGGCGAGTCCTACGCAAGACTGATCAACCGCGGCCGGATGTGGATCTCCACCCCGAGCGCCATCGATCTCGTCGGCACCCGGTTCTACGAGATCATGGCCTCCAGAACCCTGTTGTTCTGCAGCCGATCCGACGCCTACACCGGCCTCTTCGAGGACGGAGAGCACTGCGTGATGTTCGAGCCGGATCTGAGCGACTTCGACGACAAGCTGTTCCACTACCTGGAACACGAAGACGAGCGCGAGGCGATTGTCGAACGGGCGCACCGCCATGTGCTTCGCCTGCACACCTGGGAGCGACGCATCGAGGAGTTCACGCGGGCGGTCGACATGCTCCTGCCGCACCCCCGGGCGAACCGGTAGCGATGCTGAAGGTGCTGTCCGTTCTCGGAACCCGACCGGAGGCCATCAAGATGGCGCCGGTCATCCAGGAGCTGCGGAAGCACCCCACGGACATCGTCTCGCGCGTCTGCACCACGGCGCAGCACCGCGAGCTGTCGGACCAGGTGTTGAGCCTGTTCGACATCACGCCGGACTTCGACCTCGACGTCATGACGGATCACCAGTCGCCGTCGGACGTGACGGCGGCGGTGCTCGCCCGGCTCGATGCCGTGCTCCGGAAGGACCGGCCGGACTGGATCCTGGTGCAGGGTGACACCGTGACGGTGATGGCGGCCGCGCTGTCGGCTTACTACCACCGGATATCCGTCGGCCACGTCGAGGCCGGATTGCGCTCCTTCGACAAGTCCCGGCCGTTCCCCGAGGAGGTGATGCGGCAGATTGCCGATGTCATCGCCGATCTACACTTCGCGCCCACCGACGTGGCGCGGGACGAGCGGGCGTGGAACCGCGAAGTCCGCGGCCATCAAGGGCCGGGGTGGTAAATCCGGCGGGGATGCGGTGAAGGCGGTCGGTCTTACCTCGGGAGGTCTGCGCCGTGTCCGGGAATCCCGGACTGAGCGGGTCCGCAAGGCCCGTGACCGCGGCGCAGAAGTCAGCAGAGGGCACAGTAGCCGGCTCGCCGGCGAAGGCCCGAACGACGGACAGGGTCAGTAGGACGGCACGCTCATGCGGACCAAGCGGCAGAACATCCAGTTGGAGCTGGCCTTGGAGCCGGCGGCGAAGGGTGAAGCCCGGAGCGCCGGAGCCCGAGGGACCGAGGCCCGCACGGCGCGTGCCGAACCCGAACGCCCGGCGGCTGGGCTGCAACCGTCGATGGAGGCGGTCGTCGAGCCCGGCAACCTGAAGAAGGCGCTGGCGCGTGTCCGGCGCAACAAGGGGGCGCCCGGCGTCGACGGGATGACCGTCGACGAGTTGGGCGATCATCTGAAGGCCCACTGGCCCGAGAGCAGGTCCCGGCTCCTCGCCGGCAGCTACACGCCGCAGCCGGTACGGCGGGTCGAGATACCGAAGCCGTCGGGCGGCGTTCGCCTGCTCGGCGTGCCCACGGTGCTCGACCGCTTCATCCAGCAGGCGGTGATGCAGGTGTTGCAGGAGGAGTGGGACCCCGGTTTCTCGGCTGCGAGCTACGGGTTCCGGCCCGGACGCTCGGCCCATCAGGCGGTCCGGCGCGCGCAGGAGCACATCCGCGCGGGCTTCGACTTCGTCGTCGACCTCGACCTGGAGAAGTTCTTCGACCGAGTCAATCAAGACCGCTTGGTGGCTCGCGTGGCCGAACGGGTGTCCGACAAGCGCGTGCTCAGGCTCATCCGCGGCTTCCTGGCCGCGGGCGTGCTCGACGGCGGGCTGGTCGGCCCGACCACCAAGGGGACGCCGCAGGGCGGGCCGCTCTCGCCGTTGCTGTCGAACCTGATACTGGATGTCCTGGACAGGGAGCTGGAGACGCGCGGCCATCGTTTCGTCCGCTACGCCGACGACTGCAACATCTACGTGCGGTCCCGGCGGGCGGGCGAGCGGGTCATGGCGGGCGTCACACGGTTCCTCGCCCGGCGGCTGAAGCTGACGGTGAACGCAGCCAAGAGCGCGGTGGACCGCCCGTCGGCGCGGGCCTTCCTGGGCTTCAGCTTCACGGCCGGACCGACGCCTCAGTGGGTCATCTCGCCGAAGGCGCTCGCCCGGTTCAAGACGCGGGTTCGGGAACTGACGCGCCGCACGAAGCGCGTCAGCTTCACCCGTCTCGTGGAGGAGCTGTCCCGCTACCTCGTCGGGTGGCGGGGCTATTTCGGACTCTGCGAGGTCCCCTACGTCCTGCTCCGTCTCGACCAGTGGACCCGGCGGCGGCTCCGTGCCGTCGCCTGGACGCACTGGAAGCGTGGGAGTACTCGCTTCACGGCGCTGCGCCGTCGCGGCGTCGGCAAGCGGCTGGCGGCCCAGACCGCCAGCAGCGCCCACGGCCCATGGCGGATCAGCCACAGCCCGGCACTCAGCATCGCGCTGCCCAACGCCTTCTTCGCCCGGATCGGCCTCGCATCCGTCGCCGCAGGCCATGCCGCCTAACTCCGTCGAACCGCCGTGTACGGACCCGTACGCACGGTGGTGTGGGAGGGGAGGAGCCGCGAGGCTCCCCCCTATCCCGATTCCCGGCGGGCATCCTGCTGGTGGCCATGAACACCCGAATACTCGGAGCCGAAGGCTACGGGTACCTCACCGTCATCATCGCGGCGACCACGCTCGTACACGGCCTCGCGGCCCTGCCGGGCGGCGAGACCGTCATGACCTTCGCCACGCGCAGTGTGGCCGAGGGCCGGCGTGACGAGGCGGGCAGCGTCTTCCGCTTCACAGTGGTCCTGTCTATCGGCATGGCGCTCGTCGCCTACGCCGTGATCGCGGTGCTCGCTCTCACCGCCCGCGACCTGATCGGCATCGGCGAGGGTCACGTGACCGCCATGCTCCTGTACGGCTTGGTAGGCGTCTTCGTCGCCACCATGGCAGAGAATCAGGCTGTCCTCAGGCTTGCCGACCGCATGTCCGTGGCGCTGGCCGTCACGCTGGCCGCCACGCTGACCCGCGTCGCTCTGGTCGCTCTGGCGTGGTGGAACGGGGGAGGCCTGTCCGCGGTGGTCAAGGCCTACGTTGCGGCCGCCGCCGTCAACGGCATCGGCCTGTTCGTTGCCGCCGCCGCCGCCGCTCCGAAGGCCGGCATGACCGGCTTCCTGACGTCTTTCTCGATCAAGGTACCCTCGCAGGTGGTTGCGTTCCAGACCGGGGTGTTCGGCAAAGCGCACAGGCGGAAGGAGACGAAAAGGGACCTCGATACGTCTGGTCGGAACGCCGCGCCGCCGATGAGACGGTCAAGACCTGCCTTCTCGATTCGCCGGCATCGCAGGCCAACCGAATCGAGGAGGCGCTTCTGGCTCTGGTCCAGTCCGGGAAACTCACCCTTCCTCTCCACCGTCTGGAGGTGCCCGACATCGGGGTTCTGACCGACCTGGAGTTGCCGCACCGCGCCTACGATGCCGCGGTTGGCACGGCCACGTTCGCCGATGGTTCGAGATGGAAGGACTCGAGCGTCGCGAAGCAGATCCGGGAGGCGAGCCGCAAGCACGCGACGGCACTCCTGGAGCACGCCCCCCTGATCCTCGTGCTCGGCGGTTGGGACTCGCACTCCGGCACGGCAGCGAACGCGTGGCAGGGCCGGCACGAGAAGGCCGTCTGGTCGAAGATCGTGGCCATCGACGCATTCAGGATGAACCGTCCTGGAGGTCGTCTCGATCCAATGGGCCTGCCTTCGTCCGACAGGGTCAACCTCAGCGACGACAGCAAGCTGACTACGGACGAACAGAAGACGGCCCTCAAGAAGCTGGCCGAAGAACAGAATGTTACGAAGGTCGAGCAGGGGCTCAAGAAGCTCGTCAAGGAACTCTCCGAGAAGCAGACTTCCCAGAGGCTCGTCGATCAGGGACTCGGTGTCGTGCCGCCATCGATGGACAAGTTCCCACGCCTTTCCATCACCATGCGACATGCGGAGCAGCGATCCGTCATCTCGTTCGGCGTCTTTCGACGAAGTCGGGCGCTCCAGGGCTGCCTGGCGCGGGCACTGGCCGCCTTCGCCCATGTGGCGCTGGCAATTCTGCGGATGCTCGGCGTCCATAACCTGGCCCAGAAGTGCCGGGCGCTCTACGCCCGCGTGGCCGAGGCCATGCGTGTCGTCGCACCCTGGGGTGGCGGCCCGCCGATGACGAGAGCGCCCCGGGGGGGGCAGCGGGCGGAGTGCGTCCTCGCGGCGTGCATAGCGGGGTTGGATGCCCTGCCCGGGTGCCTTGCCGCCCTGGCCTGCGGCAATTCGCGCGTCTTTCGCGTCTCGCAGACCACACGGGCTCCCTGTCCGGCCGTCCATGACCCCCACCAAATCCTCCCGAGCCTACTCTCAGAAGACCGCGACTCCTCTCCGATCGCCGCCACGATGAGACGCTCATCCTGTTACAGCACAAGCCGCAGCGTTACGCCGAAGACCGCGGCCCAGCCCGGATCAGCTCCGGGCGAATGCCCGGCCGCAAGTCGCACCCGGCGCGCTGGCGTCCGTTCACCAGCACCTGGACGCGTTCAATCTCAAGCCGTTCGGTGGTCTGCACTCGCACCTTCGGGACAACGCCTGCCACTTTGCGACGGAACGGAACCGCTGCCCGCCCCCGGTTCACGTCAAGCCCCCAGCGCCACCCCGTATGCTCCAATAGCGGGCGGTACTGAACCGTGCATAGCAAGCCATCTCCCTTCCGCGCCTTGGCGGTCGTCGCGGCGCTCGTGGCCCTAGGCTGCGGAAGCCGGCCCGTCCCCGAGAGCCAGCCCGTGGGCGACACTCCGACCAGCGCCCAGTCCGCCGACGGGCAGTACATCTCCTGGCGCGAGCACATCATCGACGACCTCAAGACCGGGGGGGTCGCAATTGCGGGGAGCGACGGGCTCGCCATGGCCGATCTCGACCTCGACGGATTCGAAGATATCGTCTCGGTCCACGAATCCGACACCCAGTACGACGGGGTGGCTGACGGCCACATTCGCCTCGCATTCGGCACCGACGATCCGAACCAGTGGCACCTTGCGACCTTGGCCGAGGGAGAGGAGGCCGGAGCAGCAGAGGATGTCTCAATCGCCGACGTCGATGGCGACGGCTATCCAGACATCGTTGCGGCTTGTGAGTTCGCTCACTTGATCTACTTCCAGAATCCGGGTAAAGGTGCCCGCAGCAGCCGCTGGGAGCGTATCATTCCGTCCGCCGCCAGCGGGCGAGGCTCCTTCATCCGGGTGTTCTTCGCCGACTTCAACGGAGACGGCAGGCCCGAGGTGGTGGCACCGAACAAAGGCACCCAGGCAGGCGACGCGGCTGAATCGATCAGGCGACCCATCAGCTGGTACGAGATCCAGGGCGACCCGCTGTCCCACGAGGCCTGGAGGGAGCATGTGCTGACCCGAGTGCGGGTTCCGATCAACTCCCGGCCGGTCGACCTGGACTCCGACGGGGATCTCGACATCCTGGCCGGGTCGCGGGGGGAGGCCCGCGTGTTCTGGTTCGAGAATCTGGGCGGCCCGGAGATCCAGTTCCAGGAGCACCGCATCGACATCGAGGCTCCCGTCGGAGCCTCCGAGATCCGCTTGACTGGGTTCATGCTCGGCTTTCTGGACTTCAACGCCGACGCGCGGCTCGACGTTCTCCTCGCGGAAGGGCAGCCCAACTCCGGCACCGTTTCTTGGTTGGAGCAGCCGGAAGCGCCGGACGAGCCGTGGGTCGCTGCACCGGCTCGGCACAGTGGCCCCCGACAGCGCCACAGGGTTAACCATCGCGGACATCGATTCCGACGGAGACCCCGACATCTTCGTCGGCAGCTACAGCCGGGGGCGGCGAGATCAGGACGGTGAGGACGCGACCCGAGCCATGCCGCTAGGACGGCTAGCTTGGCTCCAGAATCCGGGGGACCTGAACTCCACCTGGGTCCGGCACGACATCTCCCGCCGCAAGCGGGGCATGTTCGACATGGCCCGGGCCCGGGATCTCGACTCCGACGGCGACATCGACTTTGTCGGCACGCGCGGGAACAGCGTCCCCTACGACGGGGTGTACTGGCTCGAGCAGGTCCGCTCAGACCAGCCCCGGCCGGCGTTCGAGCGGGCCCGGGAGACGGACAGCCAGGAAATGCCCCTGCCCTGAGACCGCCGCTCGGATCGGTTTGCGGCGCTCCGGCAAGATCGCCCAAGATAGGGCATTCATGCCGGACTTCGTGCTTGCCTGCGACGAGGGCACGAGCAGCGCCCGGGCGGTGGTGTTTGATCGGGAAGCGCGCCCCGTCGCGACAGCCCAACACCCTGTCGAGAGCCGCTTCCCCCACGGCGGCTGGGTGGAGCAGGATGCCAGCGCGATCTGGCGGACCCAGCTCCGTGCCTTGCGCGAAGCCGTCGAGCAGACGGGGGGCTGGAGCCGGATCGCCTCCCTAGGCATCACCAACCAGCGCGAGACCACCGTCGTCTGGGACCGCGCGACCGGAACTCCCGTCGCTCCCGCGATCGTCTGGCAGTGCCGCCGCACCGCCGAAGCCTGCGCGCAGTTGGTCGCTGCCGGCCGGGCGCAAGAAGCTGCCGAACGAACGGGCTTAGTGCTGGACCCGTACTTCTCCGGCACCAAGATCGCGTGGATCCTGGACCACGTGCCCGGAGCCCGCGAGCGAGCGGAAGCGGGCGAGCTCGCCTTCGGCACCGTGGACAGTTGGCTGGTCTACAAGCTGAGCGGAGGCCAGTCGCACGTGATCGACCGCACCAACGCCTCGCGCACGCTGCTGATGAACCTCCGCACAGGGGCCTGGGACGACGCCATGCTAGCGATGCTGGGCGTGCCGCGCGCCATGCTGCCCGAGATCAGGCCGTCCTGCGGCACGATGGCCGTGACCTCGGGCGACGCGGTGGGGGCCGAAGTGCCGATTGCCGGGATTGCAGGCGACCAGCAGGCGGCTTTGTTCGGGCAGGCTTGCTTCCGCGCCGGACTCGTCAAGAACACCTACGGTACGGGGTGCTTCGCGCTGATGCATACCGGTGGCCAAGCCTCCGACTCGCGGCACAGCCTGCTGTCGACGACCGCTGCGTCACCGGCGGGTAGCACGGACTTCGCCCTGGAAGGTGCGATTTTCGTCGCGGGGGCCGTGGTCCAATGGCTGCGAGACGGCCTCGGCCTGATCCGGAGCGCAGCCGAGTCGCAGAAAGCCGCCGAAGCGGTCGAAGACCACGGCGGGCGTCTACTTGGTGCCAGCGTTCGTCGGACTGGGGGCGCCCCACTGGAACGCGGACGCCCGGGGAATCCTCACAGGGCTGACCCGCGGCACAGGCCGGGAGCACATCGTGCGTGCGGCGCTCGAGTCGATCGCCTACCAGACCCGGGACTTGGTGGAGGCGATGCAGGCCGACTGCGGCAAGCGGCTCGCCGAACTGCGGGTCGATGGCGGGGCCACCGCCAACGACTTCCTGATGCAATTCCAGGCGGACATCCTGGGCGTCCCTGTGGTGCGCCCCGCAAACCCGGAGACGACAGCCCTCGGGGCCGCGTTCCTAGCGGGCCTGGCGACCGGCTTCTGGGGCGGCACGGACGAATTGGAGAGCTTCTGGAGCGTCGAACCGCAGATTCGAGCCGACCATGCCGGAAGCGCGGCGGGAATCCCTCTACCAAGGCTGGAAGGCAGCCGTCCAACGGGCCCTGTAGCCTCTGGCGGGCGGTGGTGCCGACCGATCAGCTGCCGTTGTCGACGAGGTACGGACCGAACCGGTCCCGGCTGGACCGAGACTCCCAGGCCGGGTTCCAGAGGCAGATGCCAGTGGCCTTTCTCCAGCCGGATGGGATGCTCGACCGATGGCCTCGCGGAACGGGTTTTCGGTACGGTCGCACTCGATCAGCTTGGATTCGGGGGTGAGCGTGAACGGCTGCCGCGGCCGGGCGGCGTAGAAGTGCAGCGCGGCAGCCTGGCCGACCGCTGAACCCCAGGCGTGGGGCGTCACATGAACACCGGTCAGGGAGCCTAGCGCGGCGATCTTCATCGCTTCGGAGATGCCGCCGCAGGCGCAGACATCGGGCTGCGCATAATCCAGGGCGCGACGACGGAACCACCTCTCGAATCCGAACCGCGTGGCCTCGCACTCGCCCCCAGCGAGCGGGATGTCCGTCTTGGCCTTGACCTCGAGGTAGGCCTCCGGGGCTAGAGGCGAGACGGGCTCCTCAAACCAGCGGATGCCGTGCTCCTCCACCCGCCGGGCCAGCGTGACGGCCTCGACGGGCGTGTAGGCGTGGTTTGCGTCAATCGCCAAACTGACCCCGGGGCCAATGAGGCCACGCAAAGCCGCGACGAGCTCCGCGTCCCGTTCGCAGCCCAAACCGACCTTCATCTTGACTGCGCGGAAACCCTCGTCGAGACACCCACGGGCCTCGCGCTCCCAGCGCCGCTCCAGCGGCTCCTCGCCGCCGAAGTAGAATCCGGTCCAGTAGCACTCGACTGACTCGACTGGCTCGGCCCCGAGCAGCCGGTACAAAGGGAGGCCGGCGTCCTGGGCCTTGAGGTCCCAGCAGGCGATGTCCACTGCAGAGATCGCGGCCAGCATCAAGCCCTTCTGCCCATAGTCCAGCGAGCGGGCGAAGAGCAGTTCCCAGAGGGCCTCGGCCGCCCTCGGGTCGCGGCCCAGCACGAGCGGGCCCAGGAACTCGCGGGACGATCGGGGCCGTAACGGCTGCCGGGCCGTAGGCCTCCCCCCAACCCTCGCGGCCATCGTCGACCGCCACGCGGACCAGCATCGCCTCGCGGTGCGAGTACGAGAACTGCGAAAAGCTGAAAGGGCGCGCCAGGGGCGCGCAAAGGTGGAAGGCGTCAACGCGGCTGATGCGCATCGAGTTGATAGAATACCGCTTCAATCATGAAGGCCATTCGCATCCACCAGACTGGAGGCCCCGAAGTTCTCAGCTTCGACGACGTGCCTGTCCCGGAACCGGCTCCTAGCGAAGCGCTCCTCAAAATCGAGGCTGCAGGCGTCAACTTCATCGACATCTACTTCCGCACGGGGCTGTACCCGGCCGAGCTGCCGATCACGAACGGCCAGGAAGGTGCCGGCACCGTCACGGCCGTCGGCTCCGAGGTGACCGACGTCGCGGTCGGGGACCGTGTGGCGTACACCGGCATCCACGGCTCCTACGCCGAGTACACAGCCGTCAACGCCGGACGGCTGGTCAAGGTGCCGGACAGCATTGCCACCAAGACCGCCGCCGCCTCCATGCTGCAAGGCATGACAGCCCATTACCTGACGCGGTCCACGTTCGAGCTGCGTCCCGGGCACACCGCGCTGATCCACGCCTGCGCCGGCGGAGTCGGTCTGCTGCTGGTCGAAATGGCAAAGAAGTTCGGCGCGCGCGTCATCGGCACATGCTCGACGGGAGCAGAAGGCGGCCAAGGCGCGGGCAGCCGGAGCGGATGAAGTCATTCTTTACACAGACCAGGACTTCGAGGCCGAGTGCGAGCGCCTTACAGGCGGTGCGGGCGTCGATGTCGTCTACGACTCGGTCGGGAAGTCGACCTGGACGGGCAGCCTCAACAGCTTGAGGCCGCGGGGCATGATGGTAACCTTCGGCAACGCCAGCGGCCCCGTGCCGCCGATCAGCCCGCTGGAGCTGACCAAGCGTGGATCGTTGTTCCTGACGCCGGCCGTCGCTGTTCGCCTACGTCTCGTCCCGCGAAGAGCTGGCGCGGCGCGCAAAGGATGTCTTCGACTGGATCCTGGCTGGCGAGCTGCATGTCCACGTCGGTGGTGAATTCCCGCTGAGCGAGGCCGGCGAAGCGCAGACGAAACTGGCCGGGCGGCAGACGATGGGCAAGCTGTTGCTCATCCCGTAGGAGGCCTTACGCGGATCGTCCGCCCTGTGGCCTTTGGCTCCGCGAGCCTCGGCACTTGCAGCCCCGGTTTCTTAGGCGGCGACATGACACTTCGGGGACGCTCGGATCTGCATGGAAACGTTGGGTCCGGTGGGGCGTGCGTTGCCACAGGAAGCTCGTCCACTCGCTTCATCCGGCGCAGTCTTACGGCGAGGTGTTGCAGAACCTGACACGAGCCGAAGAAGTCGGCCGCCGTGCAGCGCACCGCGCCGACGGGAGCAGGCTACGGGCACGCGGATAGACCGACTTAAGCCTGCCCAGCGCATCGTCGATCTTTATCCGCCAGGCCGCGCGCCGTAGTCGGCGGTTCACGTCGGTCGACCAAGCGGTGATCTCGGCTCGCAAGGTCGCCAAGTCCCCCGATCCGGCAACCGCTCAGGCCCCGGCGCGTCAGAGTGACCGATTCGTTCACTGTGACGTTCAGCCACCTGCCGTACTTCGGCGGATGGCGAAACTTGATGCGGACCGCCAGAGCCAGCGCCCGCGCTGGGCACAGAGCCATAGCACGGGGCCGCTCTCTCCTCCTGAGTTCGCAGGCTACCCCCACAGGTCCGCGGCCACCATGCGTCTTGGCGAGGCGACGATTCACGGTAAGTCCAGCCACATCGCAGGCGGATCAGCCGCACGGGTACTGAAGTTGGCATGGCTGTGCCCGGCTCTTGCCCAATTTTGGTGTATGCTATGTGTATGTCGCGCACTAACCTGGATATCGACGATACAGCTTGCGCGGAGGTCATGCGTCGCTATTTCCTGAAGACAAAGCGCGAAGCGGTCAACTTTGCGTTGCGGGCGCTTGCGGCGGAGCCCCTCAGCGTCGAGGAGGCTCGGCGGCTGCGCGGCTCCGGTTGGGATGGAGACCTCGACGAGTTGCGAACCGGTCGCTCCCGATGATTCTGATCGATACCTCCGCATGGGTTGAGTTTCTTCGAGGCACAGGATCCGCGACCTGCGACCGCGTCGACTTGTCGCTTGCGGGCGAGATTGCGATCTGCGACCCCGTTCGGATGGAAGTCTTAGCCGGTGCCCGCGACGAGCGGCACCTCGAGAACCTTCGCAGGTTGCTCGCTCGGGCGGCTACGATTCCGACAAGACCCGCGGACTTCGACGCAGCGGCTTTGCTGTATCGACTCTGTCGCCGGAACGGGGAGACCGTTCGCAAGCTGATCGACTGTCTCATTGGTGCCATCGCCATCCGCGCAGATCTGCCCATCCTTCATAACGACGCTGACTTCGAAGTGCTAGCTCGCTATACGGCCCTGAGAACCGATCCGAGGGGGCGGTCGCCGTGAGTTAAGCGGTTGTCCTCCCCGGCTCACATGGGCTTCGGGTCGATTCCCGGCGCTCCGTACGATGCGACCCATCCCTTGGTTCCGACCCGGCGGATGGCGCGACACTTCCGGGGTGCCTCTGCTTTGTTGTACCGCTTGACCCGAACGCGACTCTACTGGACCACAGGAGACATGTGGGGAAGGACAGGCTGACCTGAGCGCCGTGCCCAAGCTCGTTCTGCCAGCAAGGGCGACGATGGCTGGCCAACGCGGCGATAGGCCCTGTCTTGTGCCGCGTGGCCAAGCGAGGCCGTGCGGCTGGCAAAACGGAGCGGCAACGTCGAGCTTCCTGCCCCAACACGCGATGTCGGCAAACGCTGGTTCGACGTGTGCCTCGAGCCCAGCGGCAAGACCCGCCGGCTTCCTAACGATAAGCTCGGCCGCCGCGCCCGGCGCAACTGGCTCCGGCGGCACGGCGTCCGCCGGGCTGTCCGCGAGTCCACCGGGCGCTACCACCGGCCACTGCACCAGGGTCTGGCGGCCGACAGCTGCGAGGCGGTCCTGGTGCGGCCCGATTGCGCCCGGCGCTGCGCCTAGGCGCTCGGCCAGTTGGCCAGTGAGCTGGATTCCACCACGGTTCTGGAGGGGATGCACCGACAGACGCAGGTTCTCGACAAACGCCTCCAGGCTCTCGACGCGGCCCGCCTTGAAGCGACCGCGGCCGACCCGGCACTGCAGCGCCGCGCTGGAACGCGCCCGGGCGCGCCTTCAAAGACCGACTGCGCACCCGCGGCCAGGAGACCTAGATGGCCCTCGTCGCCGTCCTGCGCAAGCAAGCTGATCGTGCTGGCCGACACGCTGCTGCGGGACGACCGCCTGCGGCAGCCCGAGCCGCCTATCCGCGAGGTGTCTGCATGACGGCCCGTGCTCCCTCTCGTGGCGCGCGGGCATGGACATGGACTGAATGCGCATGATTCACAACGTTCGCGGCGAAACGTCCAGGGCGCGACACGTGACGATTCTCGCCGCCCTCCATATCGCGTTCGGCGGGATCCGCCTGGTCGGCGCGCTGAACACGCTGATCACGATCGGCTTCGGCGGCGGTCCGGATCCGGATGTGTGGAACACTCAGCGGCTCCAATTCGTCGGGATCGTCCTGACGCTGTTTGCGCAGATCCTGTCACTGCCGGGCATCGTCGTCGGGGTGGGCCTGCTGAAGCGCAAACCGTGGGCGTGGATCCTCGCCATCGTGCTGTCGATCCTGTACCTGATCAACTTCCCGCTCGGCACGGCGCTGGCTGTCTACGGACTATGGGTCTTGCTATCGCAAGACACACGGGGCCTCTTCGCGCCGCACTGAGTCGGTGCATCGGACCATGTCCGGTGGATCCCGCGCCGCGTCAGGATTGCCGCGACGTGAGCCCGGATCTCGGCCGTAGCGCTCGGCGTCCGGATGGCCTTGGCCGCCGCTTGCGGCCGGGCTTCGAGTCGGGGGCGCGTCTGCCGGATGCCGAGCAGCAGGAGACCAAGCGAAGCGAACGTGCGTCGGCGGATGTTTCGCGTAGCGCGGTAGCCAAGCGCGCAACCCCGGCGGGGATGGGCTGCTTCTCGTTGCGTGTTGAACTGCGAGCGGCTCAGGAGCGGCCGGACGGAGCGGCGGCACCCGCGTCGACATCCGTGACCTTCACCATCCCAGTGGCTGTGCCGGACAGGCCACGGGTCGTGTTGGGCCGCTGGCCGTGGCCGATGCCCGCATTGAGTAGCGCGCTGGACGCCGCGGCGAAGATCCTGAATGAGACAGAACGCTCACGGACTCCGACACATAGTGGACGGGCTCTCTGCATCGCTGCGGATCCCGCTTCCGTACGTAGGGTTGTGCCGACCTCGCTCCCTGTGTGCCCGGCAGCGGCTTGCGACCGCACGACGCGTCAGCGCGAACGGGCGAGTCCCAACCGCAGCAACGAATACTCCGGCACCGCATAATATTTCTTGGCGGGTATGCGCTCGCCCTCGCTAACCGCTGCTCGATTCAACGATCTCCCGCCCAAGTTTCGACCGGCGACGGCGAGACGCCTGCGGGCGGCGGCGACAGCGAACCTTGAGCCACGGCGATCCTCTGCGGCTCGGCCAAGCCAATCGCCGCAAGCCAATCGCCGCCAGCCTACTTGGAGAGGTGACGACATGAATTCGCAGCGGGGGGCTTGGGTCGCGACATTCCCGAATGCGGCCCGGACGAGGGCTCTGCAGAGTCGAACGCAAGGACGAGGCCCTTTCGAGTTGAGCTCGGACAGCAGCCCTCGTGCTCGTCGACACCGCGAGCTTGCGGCCTACTGATCGGCTTCGCAATCCTGTGGACAGCCTCTTCGCCAACGCAACTGGAGGCCCAAGCCCGCTCTCCTGAGATCCGTTTGCACGTCGGCACCAGCGAGTTCGAGGAAGGGGCACAGCATGTCCCCGCAGGGACCAGCTACCGACGGTACTTCGGAAAGCGAGGTTGGGCCCTTGAACCGGAGTACTCATTCATGACGGAAGGGGGGCATCAGGACCATGTTATGCAATTGAACGTGGTCAAGGACCTCACCAGACCTAATAGGAGAGGAGTCCTATACGTGATCGCTGGCGGCGGTTGGCTCTCCAGCGGGCTGGAAACTCCCGGGAAAGCGGTCTGATCGGACCCTGAGGCGGACTAGGAGTCAAGAGCTGGGTGAATAACCGGGTCTATCTGGCTCCCCAGTTCCGCCTTGGCCGCGTGCTGTATTTCCGGTATGGCGTGTATGTCGGTTTCGGAAACAGGCAATGGCAGCGCGGAATTCTTCAGCCTTCCCGTTCCCCGTGCTATGTTCTCTGCCATGCCCCTGAACCGCGCTACGCTCATCGCTGCGGCCGCTCTGCTCCTCGGATTCCCATCCCTGGCCGCCGACCGCCCTAACATCGTCCTGGCCATAGCGGACGACTGGGGCTGGCCCCATGCGGGGGCCCACGGGGATGAAGGGGTCAAGACCCCCACGTTCGACCGGCTGGCCCGGGAGGGTGTGCTCATCGAGAACGCCTATATCTCGTCGCCCTCCTGCACGCCTAGCCGCGGGGCGATCATCACCGGCCAGCAGTTCTGGCGGCTTGGCGCGGCCGGCAACCTCTGGAGTGTCTGGCCCAGCCAGTTCCCCGAATACCCCAAGGCCCTGGCTGGAGACGGCTACTTCGTCGGGAGCTACCGCAAGGGCTGGGGCCCGGGCATCTACCCGGACAGCTCGGTCACCCCCGCCGGCAAGGTCTACGAGACTGTCGATGCCTTCTTCGAGGCTCGCCCCAAGGGCATGCCCTTCTGCTTTTGGTTCGGGGCCAGCGACCCCCACCGCCCCTATACGCCGGGCACCGGCGTGGAGAGCGGCATCCCGCTTGACAAGGTGCATCTGTTTGAGCACTACCCGGATGTCGAGGAGATCCGCAGCGACGTCGCTGACTACTACTTCGAAGTGCAGCGCTTCGACCGAGAGGTGGGCGCATTGATGGCCCTTCTGGAGGAGATGGGGGAACTCGACAACACCCTGATCGTGATGACCGGCGACCACGGCATGCCGTTCCCCCGAGGCAAGGGGAATCTCTACGACTCTGGGGCGCGAGTGCCCATGGCGATCCGCTGGGGTGACCGTGCGCCGGGCGGCCGCACGGTCACCGACTTCGTGTCCACCACAGACCTCGCCCCGACATTCCTTGAGGCGGCCGGGCTGGCCGTGCCAACCGAAATGACCGGCCGCTCGCTCGTGGGGCTGCTGACCTCCGGGAAGTCTGGACGGGTGGAGGCGGACCGAGACCACATCGTGTTCGGTCGGGAGCGCCACGTCCAGGCGCAGGAGGACCCGATCTCCGGCGGGTACCCGGCACGCGCTATCCGCACCGACCAGTACCTCTACATCCGCAACTTCCTTCCGGGCCGCTGGCCGGCCGGCACACCAGACTACGAGAGCGCCTTCGCCCCGAATGCCTGGCTGGCCGACTGCGATAACAGCCCGACCAAGTGGTACCTCTGGCAGCACCGCGACGACCCGAAGGTCAAGCCTTACTACGAACTCGCATTCGCGAAGCGCCCGGCCGAGGAGCTCTACGACCTAACGCAGGATCCCGGCCAAGTCCGCAACATTGCGGGAGACCCCACGCACGACCAACTCCGCAAAAGGCTGGGCGTGCGCCTGTTCCGGGCGCTGCACGCCATGGATGACCCTCGGGTGCAAGGCCGCGGTGATATGTTCGACATCCAGCCGTATCTGGGCGGATCGCCGAGGTTCCCCAAGCAGTGAGCGTTCGGCAACGGCCCGGATTCGACCGGATCCCAGCAAGCCGACCTGACGCGGGCAGCGACGGGACAGGGTAAACCGACCGCCCTCCTAGGCCGGATCTCGGGGCGCAGCAGTCATTGAGATCAGACACGATCTGCGGCTTAGTCGACTCCGAGGCCGTCGAGCAGCCGAGAGGCATTTACAGGGGTCCACGCAGAAAGCAGTCTACAGCCAGGAGATATTCGAGTTTTGCTCATCGTTTTGCTGTACTGACTATTGCCGAGGATTCGAGGGCTCCCCATGGCGAGGCACTCCGAGCGAACGGTGAATCACGAGCTGGCCCAGGCGCTGCGCCGCCTGAACCTCAGCTGGCGCGACTGCATTGCGGCAGAACAAACGGATGTCTTGGAAGACCGCTCCCGGCAGCCGAACATCCTCGTGCAACAGCTGGACGGCCAGCCGATTGCGATCGAAACGGAATTCTCTCCTGCCAGCACGGTTGACAGGGATGCCCGCAAACGCCTCGGCAACGTCGCCAAGCAATCCGGCACCGTTATCGAACAGGCTATCGCCCTCAAGCTGCCCTCGGATCTCCGGGGTGTCGAAACCGATCTAGCGGAAGCGGTGGCTTCGGCGACGCTACGCTGGCGGGTCGTTTCCTGGCGCGCTGGCGGGGACGACGGAATCGCCCAGCAGCCGCCTCCAAGGGCAGCACGAATCGAAGCGGATATCTGGCCGTCGGAGGGCTGGATCAACGGAGGAGTCAGCGACCTGGCGGACACCATCGCCCGGTTGGCAGTCTCCGAAAGGTTGGTCGCCCGGAGCCTCGGATCCCTCGAGAGAGCAATCTACCAAACCGCCAACCGAGTCCGAGCGGACGCCCTGCCCGACGCTCCTGGCCTGCTGGAAGCCCTGGCCCGGGAACTCCATCAGGAGGACAGCGTGCAGACCACGAGAATGGCGATGGCAATCATCGCCAACGCGCTGATCTACTACTAGGCCATCTCGGGGCGGCATCGCTTGCCCGCCCTCAGCAATCTCAAGACCGAACTGGGCGACATCAGCGTGTGGCAGGTCCTCAGGGTTTGGGACCGGATCCTCAGAGAGATCAACTACTGGCCCATCTTCAAGATCGCCCTCGCCCTCCTGGCGGAAGTGCGCCCCAAGATCGTCCATAGCATCTTAAACAGATGGACCGCCGTCGCCCTGGAATCCTAGATTCCCGGATAATTTCCCGAGATGGGTGTTGCAGGGCCGTATGGCTTGAGCGGAGAGCCCGGCGGGCCCGGCGCGGGCCCCTCCTCCCGTCGCCGAGCGACCTAGGCCCCCCTGCAGGCACCCTGCGCTGGCCCGCGCCCGCACCGCAGCCGCTGCGCACCCGGCTCCGGCCGCACCGACACAGTCCGAGTCCGGCTCCATCCGGCTCGCTGCGTGCAGCAGCCAGTCCCACCGCAGGTTGCCCCTGCTGAATAGCAGCCTCAGCCGCCGTGCGCTGCACACGCAGTGCCGGATCAGCGGCTGTAGCCCGGGCTGCCGCGCCTCGGACGGCAGCACCTGGTACTGATCGCGTCACAAGTCGTGTCCTCAGAATTCAGACAAGAATAGACTTGCAGCCTGCCTCCCGAAAGAAGGCTCGCACCTGTTCCGGAGTTCCTTGCAAAGCCTGGCAAGCAGCTTCCAGGTTGTCCCGAAGCTGTTCTTCGGTCTTGCTCAGCTCGCGACCGACCCGCCGCTGGACCAAGGCCCATAGCAGTTCCACTGGATTGACTTGCGGCGAATAGGTCGGCTGAAAGTACAGCTCTACTGTGGCTTGGTTCGCTTCCAGCCACTCCTGGATGATCCGGGCCCGGTGAATACTGCAATGGTCCACCACCAGCAGAATCTTCCGATCCGCTTCCTCCGCGATCCGCTCCCAAAACTCCCGGAAGACCTCCGCCGGGACAGGACCTTCCCGCCCTGTGTAATAGAGCTGGCCCTCCGGGCTGCTGGCCGCCAGCAGGTTGAGGCGGAAGCGCCCGCTGGCCACCCGCACGACGGGGGGCTGACCGCACGGGCCCCAGGTGCGCCCGGACACGCTCTGCGCAGCTAGGCCGGACTCGTCAGCGCAGGCGATCATGGCTCCTCACTCCTGGGCACGACGAAGGCTCTGGGGGAATTCTTGGTCTTTCCACTGCTGCACAGCAGCGGGATCGTACCGGGTGGCACGCCGCTGGGGTCGCTGCGGGGTGAGTCCGAGCCGCCGCAGGATCCGACGCACCGGGGAGACGCTCAGGACGCTGCCGAACTTCTCCCCCAAGGCTTGGCGCACTCGCTGCGCGGTCCACCAAGCGAACTCGAATTGGTATTGATGGGGGTCTTGGTCTAGGACGACGATGCGGATCCAAGCCAGGTGCCGATCTGTCCCTTGGCGTGGTCTTCCCGTTTTTTGACGATCCCGAAGACTTTCCAGGCCTCCCAGGAAGAAGCGTGAGATCCAGCGCTAGATCGTGCGTATGGAGAAAGGGACGCAGGACTTTATCTGATCCACAGATTTTCCCTCGAGGAACTGCAAGACCACCTTTTTCGAATCTCGAACTTCTGGTCCTTAGTAAGGCGTAGGGAGAAGAAGAATCTTTCTTTTGTCATACTAATAGAGTACAACAAATCCACCCTGCAGATCAATCGACGAAGGGATTTTCGAGACACGACTTTTGACGCGATCAGTACAAGTCGTGTCCTCAGAATTCAGACAAGAATAGACTTGCAGCCTACCTCCCGAAAGAAGGCTCGCACCTGTTCCGGAGTTCCTTGCAAAGCCTGGCAAGCAGCTTCCAGGGTGTCGCGCAGCTGTGCTTCGGTCTTGCTCAGCTCGCGACGGACCCGCCGCCGGCCCAAGGCCCCTAGCCGTTCCCCCGGATTGACTTGCGGCGAGTAGGTCGGCTGCAACCACAGCTTTTGCGGCTTGGTTCGCCGCCGGTCTCGCCTGGATTGTCCGGGCGCGGTGAACCCTGCCAATGGCGAGCGCTACCAGCATCTTCCGGTCTGCTGCTTCCGCGATCTGCCCCCCAAAGACCTCCGCCGTGACAGGGCCTTCCCGCACCCTGTACTGATGTGTTCATAAGTAATTGCACGAAAAGTCTCCGCAAGCCATTGATTCTATTGGTGGGCTGCTTGCAATTACTTTTGGCAAAATTAGTAATAGAGCTGGCCCTCCGGGCTGCTGGCCGCCAGCAGGTGGAGGCGGATGCGCCCGCTGGCCACCCGTGCGACGGGGGGTCTGGCAGCAGAGGCCCTCGGTGCGCCCGCACACGCTCTGCGCAGCCAGGCCGGACTCGTCGGCGCAGGCGAGCAGGGCTCCCCAATCCTAGGCCCGGCGAGCGATCTTACTAATTGCGCCAAAAGCAATTGCAGGTCTGGCCGTTTTCAACCTCTCAGCAGCCCCCCCCCGCGTTAACACACGCACAAACTGGCCTATAGATGCTTTGTATCTGAGACATTGGCGCAGGGAACCTGCCTGGAACTCTTGCGGGTACAGATTCACGAGCTTCCCATCCGTGGGCGGCTTCCGACGCATTCCCCATCGGTCCCGGCCTCCCCTGAGGAAGTTGGCCGTGACTCAAGCCCGCCACGGCAAAGCTCTCCAAGACCTAGCCCAGGACTTCGGCATGGGCATTCGCGCAATCCGCACCTGGTTTCGGCTCTAGGCCTGCTGCGGATGCCAGGCTCTCGGACAGCAACCCCCACCAGGACGCCCTCCCTGCCGCTCCCGCAACCAAAGACAGATGCCCCGCGCCACTCTGCGGGATGAACCTCCCGACCCGCTCCAGTTTGAGTTTGCCTGCCGACCGCTGAGAATTGCCGGGCCATGGACCCGCGGCCAGTTCCCAGTCCAGTTGTCCCTGGCGACGATGCGCCGGGTCCTGCGACGCCGCGGCAGTACCCCGCAGCGCCCCCAGTGCAGGGCCTGCCAGCCGAACGCCGCCGCGGCGCGGACTGGGATCGCAGCCACCTGCCCCGCCCTCGCCCAGCGTGCGTAGGAGCAGGGAGCGCTGCTGCTCTGGGCCGACGAGGCCGGCAGGGCCTCGCACAACCCCCGGGGCACTCCGTGGGGCTGCCGGGGCCGGACGCCCGGCGTCCAGCCCACGGGGGCGCGGTTCCGGCTGAACGTGCTGTCCGCGATCAGCCCCTCGGGAGCAATACACTCCAGGATCCATTCCGGAACCGCCACCGCAGCCACGTTGGAACAGTGCCTGCAGCAGATTCCAGACCAGACGGATGCTAGACCGATTCACGTGATAGTAGACCGCCACAGAATCCACGCATCCAAGCATATAGAGGCCTGGAAGAAGCGGACCGAGGCATCGGTGGAGATGCATCTGTTGCCGGCGTACTCTCCGGAATTGAACCCTGCGAAGCAAGTCCGGGCGGTCGTTCAGCGCCGGGCGGGGAAGCTGCTAGTCCGGACGGTCCGCCAGCTCCGGGAGCGCTGGGAGGAGGCCCTGCAAGCCTTGGAGGCCGGCCCCACCAAGGTGCAGGGATTCTTCCGCGAGGCCGACTGCGACCGCACTGTTTCTGGTTGTTCTTTGCAATGACTTATGGCAAAATCAGTAACGGTAGCCAGAAAGACTTTCCACGCTTGGGCATGCGGGCCTCAGGCCGCACCCAGCGCTGCTGGCCAGGCAACCTTGGAGACACCCACGGGTGCGGGGCAACAGTCCTGCAGGCTCTGGGGCGCACCTCTTCCCGTCAGTGACCGCAGCAGCATCCCAGATGGAACCGGCAGGGAGGCACACCCGCCACCATCCCACCGTCCGCGGCTTTAGCCGACTGACTGCCGTCCTGTCCGGAGAGGATATGGGAAGAGACGGCGCAGCCCTTGTGGCCCGATGGCGCTAGTCGCCCGCTTGGCGCGTGCGCCAAGCCGCGCCCGCAGAGGGCCCAGGAGCCCTAGTTCGCCGCTACGGTGGGCCCCGGGCTGTGCGCTTGGGGAGTTGTCAACGCGGGGTCGCTGCGCTCGTTCCGCAGGCGCTCCTGGGCTAGGTCGTAGTAGGCCTGCAGGCGCATCCAGAACTCCGCCTGGGACCAGCCCGTGGCCTCCAGCCGCAATGCGACCCGGGGCGACAGGGGGCACTCCCCACGCAGCGGACGGGTGAACTCGGCTGGGTCAAGGCCGAGGCGGCCGGCGGTGCCGGCGGGGTCGCGCCCGGCGAGCCACAAACTGCGGATCACGCGGCCGGGATGGGACGGGTTACGCATCGGCACTCAGACATCCTTCCAAACTAATGATAATCGACGAAGTCCACCTCCTGGACGCCACCATCCCGGAGCCGGAACACGACGCGCCAGTTGGCGGAGACGCGGACGGCCAGAAGCCGGTGCGCTGCCCGCGCAGCGGATGCAGGTTCGCCAGCGCACCCAGGTCCCGTGGGCCTTCCGCCGCGTCGAGCGCGGTGAGGATGTCGCGGAGTCGCTCGACGCTGCCGGCGGGAAGACTCCGCGCATCATCCCGCTCCCAAAGCCGGCGCAGACCGCGATGGCGGAAGGAGCGGATCACCGGGACAGGCTCCCTGCCCCGCTGGGGGCCACAAGAGGGCTGCGCTGCGACCGGACACCAGCGGGGTGCGGAAGTCCCCCTCGACTTCCAGCGGCTGGAGACGTCTTCTCTGCCAGCTTTTCGTCGCTCAGCATCCGTCGTAAAACATTCTTTAAATCTTTCATTCGTGCGTTTCTCCCAGATCTCATAGTGGCAAAGATATTTTGATTTCCAACGTCCTGTTCCTCTGCTACGTACCGCATGGCCTTCAAGGATTTATCCGCGCCTTTTTCCAACTGGACCGGCCGTTGTGGATTTTCTTGATCTAGTATTGTATTTTGTGCGTCATGCATGAATTTTTCAGCGTTAAATTCTGCGTTGATTTTCTGTAAAAAGTCCTTCGCCACATCGTAAAGATTGTCGAACTTCTTGTCGCCCACCGTAACCGTACCGTCTTCGTGAACTGCCAACATGTCTTTTTATGTTTGCTCCATTAGTGTCCCGTTCAGGAAGCGGCCGACCGACGCTCGGGCGGTTGCGTCGATCAGCCGCATGTTACTGATCGCGTCAAAAGTCGTGCCATAAGAATTTAAGAGAAAACCTATTTTTCTCCATATTTTATTGCAGACCAGAATTTCTACTGATGTGTTCATAAGTAATTGCACGAAAAGTCTCGGCAAGCCATTGATTCTATTGGTGGGTTGCTTGCAATTACTTTTGGCAAAATTAGTAGATTGGGAGAAACGTGGTCTTGTAGTTCATGAGGGGAAAGTCTGTGTCTCATATAAAACCCTGAGTTCCTTTCTGAATACGCAAGATTTATCGTTGGATCTCACGATTATATCTTATTCTTGTTTGAATTCTCAAGACAAACTTTTTGCACCGATCAATACCGCTGCGCATCGCCTAGGCTGCGATCACCCAGCCGATCAGTCAGCGCCACGTAGGCTTGCGCCGCCCGGTCAGTCTCAGTGATAACATGGCTTGATCAATTGCAGCCAGATAGCGCAGGCAGGGCACTTGACTGCCTGTCGGGTAAACACGCAGCCCTGCCCGCAATGTGTGCCTTCACTCCTGCTCGCTCCCCCCGGACAGCTCGGCGAGGGGGGCAGCCCGCGCTGGGCGAGCAGGAGACCCAGCCCTTCCAGCACGCAGCTGTGGATCGATCGCTCTTCCTCGTAGGCGACCTTGCGCACCTGCCGCCACGCAGGAACCGGCAGGTATAGGGAGAGCTGCTTGCGGGCCGGGCTGGTCCGCGGGCTGGCAGCCCGCTCCTCCGCCTGCAGGGAGGGCGGCGTCGTCAGCGCCGCGAGATGGACTCGACTCATGGGGGGCCAATTCCTAGCGGAGCCATGCCCACAGGCTCCGAATCTCGTCCGCCGCCCGTCCGCGGGGCTCGAACTCGGTCACTCCGAGACCTAGGAGCCCGTTGAAAAAGTCCGGCTGGCGTACTCAGCTGGCGTCGGGTGGTGCAGCAGCGCACTCCAAGCACCGCTCCTGGCCGGTTGCGCGATCCCGGGGGTCTGTTCTGCCACCGTTGCGGGCCCGTTGGAACGCTGCGCACCCAAGTGCCAAGGAACCCAAGACTTTTTCAACAGGCTCCTAGGGCTTGGGCATCGGCATTGCGCAGGGCAATGCGGCACGGCGAGACCGAGGCGTGGGCAGCAAGGTTCCGGGAGGCATCGCAGGCTCGCCTGCGCTTCCGGGACGGCACCTGCGTCAGCACGAACGCCGCCGCCCGGCCCGGTAGGCGCACGGCCGCCGTCCGGGTGGCGGCAAGCAGGTCAGGCGCGGTAGGTCGACAGAAAATGAGGCAGAAGTCCGAAGTGCGCAACGCTGCATTGGAGGCGGATTCCGCCCCGGGGGTGTCCACGAGGACCAGCCCATAGCTTCGCTGGGCCGCTTCCGCGGCACCGGGGATTTGCGCAGGAGATGTCCCGCGCATCAGATCCGGGACATCCGCTGACCGGCTGCCAAGCCATGCACTCGCAGTACCTTGCGGATCGGCGTCCAATATCAGGGTGCGGACGCCGTCACCGGACGCAGCGACCGCGAGCGAGCAGGTCAAGGTAGTCTTCCCCGAGCCTCCTTTCCGGGTCTGCAGGGTCATTGTGTTCACTTTATCCAATTCCGAGACAGTGTTCAACAGTGCCATGGTTCCCCGGCCCATGCATCGAAGCCGGTCAGGTATGCGAGGCGGCAGGCCGCGTGCGGGCTGCAGAGATGTCGACGAGCAAGTGCTTCAGAGGACGCGGGCGATATGATGGTTCTCGATCTGGTGTTGGATCACCCATGAGGACACGCCAAACTCCTCGGCCAACTCGTTGATGTCGGCGCCGTCCAGCACTGGGTGGGACACCCGCTGCTGTAGTTCCGACGAGGGTGCCAGAAACTCCGCGGCGAAGGCGCGATTGCGTTTTTGCCGCTCGGAACGCGCCTGCGTCAGCAGCGCGTCCGATGCCGGCCGCGCCAACACCTCGGCAAGGGCTCTGCAGAAGGCGAAGCGCCGATGGTGGCTGCACTTTGAAAACGCGAACGCGGGGCATGCGTCATCGCTTCGAGTGACTACGCCGTCGATCAGTGTCGCGCCACCGAAGTTCTCCCCAGCCATCACGTGCTGGAGGGCGTTCCGGTCTTCGCCGAGCGCATCCGCCAGGGTCTCCGATGTCGGCAACGGGGCGCCATTGAGGTTCAGATACTTTCGGAACCGGCGTGCCCATTCGTAGCCTGCCTGCCAGGGGCTGGCGGCCGAAGAAGCTCCTTCGCTGTGCTCGTCGTCGTTGCGAAAACGCCGGAGCCGTTCCAGGGGGAGGGTGTTGCGCTTGGCGTCCGCGATGGCGGTCACGATGGCGGTGCCGCCCGCCCGCGGATCGTTTCCATCGAGGACCGGCACCGCTTCGTCGAGCAGATCACCCAGCGTCTCGGCCAATTGGAGGAGCATCTCCCTGCGCTCGTCATCCAAGGCGTACGGGTCCCACCCCAGCCCGGCCGACGCTCCGCAGAGTGCCGCCTCCTCGTGGTCAGCTGCTTGCACGGCCGTCCATTCGTCCTGCAGGAACGTGCCATCGACGCCGAGCGCCGCAAGTCGACGGAGCACGCAATCGATGAAATCGGCACAAGTCTGTTGAAAATCGCCACTGTCCATCCACTTGGTTCCGTTGCCCAGGAACGTCACCGAGGTCCGCGGCCGCGAGCCGCTCGTCCAGCGGATGCGGGTGCGAGTGCCCGAGGGAACCACCTCCAGGTCGGGGAATGCATAGCCTTCACGAGCGGGTCCGAGCGTGTGCCGGTGACGGAACGCGGGGTCATCCCTCTTGATCGGGGTCTCGATCTCGCGGGTCAGGAACCACCAGTTCGAAGCTAGCCATTCCGCCAGCGGATACAAGGGGACCTGCACGAAATCGCGAACCGTCCGCGCATCCTGCACCTTGGTGATGCTTGATGTCCCGGCGCGGATCGTCAGGGATGCCCAGGTGGTGGCCAGCTCCGGGCCCTGCACGCCTTCCGCGTCCATCCAGTCGAACTCGAAGTCAAGCGCCGACATACAGCTTTTCGACTCCTTCCGGCCACTGGTCGCTGTCGAGCGGATACCCCTTGTAGGTGCCGGCCCCACGGTTCACCAGACGCCCCTCGAAGACCATGTTGTCATGCTTGTACCACACGTACCGGGGGAAGTCTCCTTCCCACGGACTGCCGATCGCTCCGCGTCGAATGGCGGAACGCAGCCATTCGTTAATCGCCCGCTGGTCGGCAAGACCCCGGGGACAGCACGACGCGTCAGCGCGCAGGCGCGGATGACCCGCAAAACTTGGAATGTCCTTGTGTTCCGGACTGCCGACGTACTCGGCCAAGCTGGCCACACGGTCGAGGTCGGCAGCGGGGGGCGCGTGAATTTTCCTTGGCTGCGGATGTCTGCGTCGTACGGCACGCATTTTACCGATCGTCCTCCATTGCGTCGTGCCAGCCCACGGTTCGACGGCTCGCACGCTGTCCGGGGTAGCCCGTCGACGGCCTTACTCCCGTTACCATGACTGCGGAACTTCAGCGTGCGGCTGTTCTCGGTCACTGTCCGCACGCGATAATCATAATTATCACGGCTACGAGTTGAGCAAGAACGACGACACCATGCGACGATGGGTCATTGAGGAGTGGCAGCGGAGATGCCTGACAGAGTGACCCTTTCCCTTTCTTCTGAATCTCTCGTGTCCGGTTCGGACGAGGAGCGTGAAACGTTCGGCCTGTTCGAGATGACCGCGAACGACCGTTTGTTGACCGAGGGCGTGGATACCGTGCGAGGGAAATCGCGCCATGGCCCGTATGTCGCTGGCTATCCGCTCGCCGAATGGCTCGTGTGGAACTGGTGGCGGCTCCGGTGGGAGATCGGACGCCCTTCCGCAAGGGACGCCGCGCGACGCTGGGACTTCGCCCATCGAATGTCGACAGTTGGCGGAGGCTATGCATGGCCCGACATCACGATCTTTTCGGACGGGCGATCCTCCTTTCTCTCCTCCGCAACGTCCCGGGAACCGGAAACGGTTCTGTTCCGCTACATCGGCGCGGTACGGCGCGAAATGGTCCCGACGGCGAGCCTGGAAGCCGCCATCGACGGATTCGTGGAGAATATCCTGGCAAGGCTTGCAGACCGGCAGCTCCGCGGCATCAACCTCCAGCGGCTGTGGGAGGACCTGAAGGTGGAGCGGGAGGACACGGTACTCTCGCGCTTCCGGCGGCTGGAAGCGCAACTCGGTTGCGATCCGGACGAGGCGGACGAGGAGGCGATCCGCCGCCGTCTGGGCGACGCGGTGGAACTCGGGGAAGAAGCCTTGGGAGAGGTGGCTACCGAAGCTGCACTTGCCGGTTGCGGCCCGGAAGGCATGATGTCAGCAGAAGAGATCGTGGCTGTCGCGGAACAGAGCGGTTTCGATGCTGCTCCGGGAGATGTGATCGCGCTGGCCGATGAGGCAGACTTGCCGAAGTCGGAATGCATCAAGGCATGGCGCTTGGGAGAACATATCGCCCGGCGGCTTCGCGATCAGGTGGACCTGGACGGGCAGCCGATACCGGATGAACGTCTGGCGGATTTCTCGGGGACAACGAGCGATGCGATCTCCGGCTGTGACAAGCGGTCTGCCCGCATGGCCTTTGCGTTCGACGGCGAAGGCGGTGCGCGGGTGGCGCTCAGGTCGGAGTGGGAGACAGGGAGGCGCTTCGAACTCGCCCGCCTGATCGGCGATCGTGTGTTCGGCGCACGCATGACCGGCCATGTCGAACGGTTGTTCCCCGCGACGCGCACCTACAGTTATCGACAAAAAGCGCAACGGGCGTTCGCGGCGGAATTTCTGTGCCCGTTCGACGCGGTGGACGAAGTGCTAGACGGCGACTATTCCGAGGAGAGTCAGGCCGAGGCCGCGGATCGCTTCCGCGTCTCACCGTGGACGGTCCAGACACAACTGGTGAACCACCAGCGCATCGGCTTGGAAGACGCTCCGGACATCGCCGCCCACGGTCCCGAAACCGAAGTCATCGGGCTTGCTGCCTGAGCTCTGCGTCCTTACGCCCCGGATAGGGTGGTAACACCACAGCCTTCCACAGTACCCGTCCTACTTGATAAAGCCCTGAACGAACAACATCGGCAACCACGAGGACGCGCCGGCGGATGGCCGCGCAAAGGATCGGCCCGCGGCCGCCGCGAGAGCCTCACCATGCGACTGATAGCTCTCCCGATGTCAGGATCTCGTTCTTCCGGCACCCCGTCAGCAGCAACAGATGCACTGCGGCAACGACTTGGAGGTGCTCCGAGCCCGCCGCAGCCGCCGGAGTTCCTCCACCGTCAGAAACCGCTCCCGCGTTTGTCGACGGTACTGGCGCACGAAGCGGCACGGGTTGCTCCCCGGTGGCACAGGGTCCCATGCCTCGGCCTGGGACAGCATCTTCGACAACACCCTCATTGTCATATTGGCTGTGGACAGCCGGTCGCACAGCGCATGATGCAGTTCCGCAACCTCGCCGCGCCCGCCCCCCGTGAGCGGCATCGCATCCAGGACCGGCAGAATGTGGCAGCGAAGCACGCGTCGACACGCATCCGCGGTCCCGCCTTGCAATGCACCGCTACATGGGTGCGCAGGAAACGCTCCGTCAGATCGGCCCCCGCGAGCGCGGGTGCCGGTCCGCGGGTCCTCGATGTTGGCCTGATGGGTGCCCTTCTTCCGTCCGGGGAACACCCACCGATTGCCGGAAACGCGTGGCAACTCCGCCAGCACCGCCGCCGCGGGCCGCATTGAGACGATGCACGGTCCCGCCTTGCTGTCGGCGAGCCGCATCCCGCCCGCCTCGAAGTCGAGGTCGTCCCAGGCAAGGCCCATGATCTCGTTGCGCCGGCACCCGATCAACACCGGCAACCGGATCGCCGCCGCGCACCGCGATGCGAGCAGTTTCTCCGGCGCAATTTCGAAGGTGCGGCCGAGCCGGGCCAACTCCTTGGGCGTCAGGAAGCGCTCCTTTTGCGGGTCCACCTTGTTGCGGCGCACCGACCTGCGCGGGTTCTTGCCCGGCGGGAGCATCTCCCAGAGTTCGGCCATGTCGAGCGTCTTCATCAGGATGTCGACCGTCCGGTTTGCCACCGTGGGCATGTGGCTGAGCCCGACCTGAAACCTGAGGATGGGCTTCTTCTCCATCTCCGAAACGCGGAGTTCACCGAGACTTGGCACGATGTGCTTCTTCAGCATCAGACCGTAATGCTTCACGGTGTTGGGCTTGCAGTGCATTGCGACGTGTTCGCGCTTGTAGCGCTCCGCGAGGTCGGCCACGGTTGGCTCGGGCTCCTGCTCGCTAGGCGGCAGTCCGGCCTTCAGGTGCGCGATGTTCTTCGCGGCGTCCTTACGGGCTTGGTCGGCGCGACATCACCGTGGCGGCCGATCGTCACGCGCCGCGACTTGCCGTTCGCCCGGGCCTGCGCCACGTAGACCTTGCGCCCGGTCGGATAGACGCGAATGCCAAGCCCGGGGAACTCGCTGTCCCGGAACACGCCGTCCTTGCCGTTGACCGCGAGGCGGTCCACGGTACGCTTGGTGAGCGTTCGGTACTGGCGTTCGGGCATGGGCGTTGCTCCTCGACGATTGGGGCGCTCTTCGGATCGCCGGATCGGGCGGGCTCCAGAAGGGCTTCGGAGCAGTAAGCAAGCCGAAAGCGACTGGCTTGAAATCGAGGCGTATTGGAGCGCATCCGTAGCGGGTTCGACACGAACGTGCTCGTCTACGCGGCCGATGCGGACTCCCCGTTCCATACACCCTGCCGTGACCGTGTGGAGCAGGCCCGTCTCGATGCAGCGCCTGCCTTCGTCACCTGGGACATCTGCTATGTCCTCCGCGTCAAGACGCACGTGCGCTCGGGTGTCTCCATGGACCCATCAGGCAGCTTGGGATGCCTGAAACGCTGGTCGTACCGCCCGGGTTCGAAGTGCTGGTAGCGACGCCGCGTCACGCGTCCTTTCTCGCACGGACCTTGGCGAAACTGCCCGATCTTCACGGCAACGTGATGCACGATGTGCATACGGCCGCGCTGATGCGCGAGCACGGCATCAGCCGCATCTGCACTCGCGATGCCGACTTTCGGCGTTTTCCTATTTGACCTTTCTGGATCCGCTGGGTGAGTGGTGACGCGCTCGGACGACATGATGAGTTGCAGACCAGCAAGGCGGTGCGCTGGGGGGCGGTGGGCAGTGCCTGATCTGGCGAAGGTTCTTGACATACGACCTTTGCCGACCCCTTCACTTCCCGTCAGCTTGTCGCGCTGACGAGCTTCTCCGACTTGATAGGAGTGGCAATGGAGCATGTTCGAGCGGACGCGGGCGCAGCAGAATTGCCAGACGACGGCCGACCGCTCCGCCGCGGCGGCACCGGCGCGAGGGCGTACGCCGAGGCGGTTGGCCTTTTCCGGCTGGCGGGTCTGGCCTAGGGGGGAGGGTTGCAGGAGGTCCGCAACGCAGTCCCGACGCATAGGCCCTGAGGTCAGCCCATTCGGCACCATCGGCAGGACGCTATTCCTGGAACGGCATGGGTACCCCGAACAGCCTCTCCCGTTCGGCCACTTGACGGACCGGGGCCATCCCCAACCTCCCCGCCTGGAAAATCGTGCTTGGCGCGTACGCAACCGGCTGCGCTCGCTAGTCGACTGCGAGAACTCAATCTGGAAACGGTCGGGTCTGCGCCGCCTCCAGAAATGCCGGGTTTTGCCGTCGCAGACGGAGCGACAGCTGCTTCTCCTGGCGCGCTCGCGCGCGGTCGCGCAGCCGGAAGTACACTTGCGACAAAAGCAGGTGCGGCTGGGGGTGGCGAGGCTCTACGGCGGCAGCTCCCTCGAGGGTTGCAATTGCCTCCTCCCACCGACGCAGGCCCATGAAGGCCCGCCCCAGCGCGATGTGCGCGGGCATGTAGTCGTCGCGCAAAGCCAGGGCCCGGCGCAGCGGCTCCACCGCTTCGGCGTAGCGCGCCTGCTTGACCAGCCAGTCTCCGTAGAAATAGTGCGGCTCTTCGTAGGCTGGGTCGAGCTCGATCGCTTTTCGGAGCGGAGGCAGGGCCTCCTCAAAGCGTCCGTCTTTCTGGAGGTACCAGGCGTACTCGAAGTTGGCCCGGGCGGCAGCCGGAAACCGCTGCGTGGCGTCGCGGGCGATCTCGAGCCCGCGGCGATGGTCCCCGGCTTCCTGGCAGGCCTGCAGGGCGATGTAGTAGAGGTCCTCGAGGTCAGGCCGCAGGCGGAGTGCCTGCAGGGCGATGTCCACGGCTTCCTCGTGGTACCGCCCTTTTCCGTACTCGACCGTCATGACCTGCATCAGCTGGATGTGGTCTGGACGGAGGTCCAAGGCACGCCTCCAGGAGCGTAGGGCGTCTTCGGTTCGCCCTGCCTCTCGCGCTGCCGCGCCAAGGAGGTAGTGGGACGTTGAAATCCCCCGGGTTCGACTCGGCCGCCCGCCTGAGCCAGGGTTCGGCGTCCCCAGGACGGCCCGCGGAGTAATGCATGTAGCCCAGGTTGAACAGCGCCGGGAAGTAGGCCGGATCCAGATCCACTGCCTGGAGCCACAGTTGCGCCGCTTCGTGCAGGTTGCCGGTGCCGGCGAGCTCAAGGCCGCGGTCGGTCAGCTCCGCCGGTCTGGGCTGGGGTGCCTGCCCACCAGCCGGCCTGCAAGGCGATCGCTACGAGGCTGGCTAGGGTGCGCCCAACGCAAACCGACCCGTCGCCGAACGGTCGCACGGTCACTGGGCCGAAACTGCCTCTCCAGCGCCTTCGGCGAGCAGCCAAGTGCCCCCCCTTGGCCACCCCGCGGAATTCCTCCGTCTCGCCGGTCGGCCAGCGGACCACAACCCGATCCACCCGCTCCGCCTCACCCAGTCCGAAATGCGTTCGGATATCGTTGTGCGAAACGTAGCTGGACTGACTCATCACCGCCCGCGTCTGGCGTGCGCCGCCCGCCTCCACCGTGACCGTCGCACCAATCGCGGCGCGGTTGGAGCGCGTGCCCCGCAACTTGAGCCGCACCCATCCGCGGTCGCCGGAGAGGTTGTTGCGCAGCAGCGAAACCCGCTCCGCCATGTTCATCAGGAGCATGTCGATGTCGCCGTCGTCGTCGAAGTCGCCGAAGGCGGCTCCCCGGGTGGACCGCTTCTGGCGGAGCCCGTCCCCGGCGAGGGAGGAAACATCCTCGAACCGCCGGCCGCCCAGGTTCCGGTACACCACGTTGGTTTTGGACATAGGTCTCGCGGATTTCCGTTTGCCGGTCGAGGCGCGGGTAGACATGGCCGTTGGCCTGGAAGATGTCCTGCCAGCCGTCGTTGTCCAGCGACGACGAATTCGACGCCCCAGCCGACGAATTGGGGGTTCGAGGCCAAGCCCGCTCGTACGCAGATGTCCTCGAAGAACACCCCTTCGTTGCTGTGGTAGAGGTTCGGGTAGTCGTCGGCGAAATTGGTCTTGACGATATCCAGCCACCCGTCGCGGTCGAAGTCGCCCACCCCGACGCCCATGCCGCCCTGCTCGAAACCGTGCTCGCTGAAAGCGACGCCCGCCTCGGTGGCGTAGTCCGTGAAGGTGCCGTCGCCGTTGTTCAAGAACAGGATGCTGGGGGTCGAGTCGCAAGCGATGTAGATGTCCTGCCAGCCGTCTTGGTCGAAGTCCGCCGCGGCTGCGGTGAAGGCGTAGTAGTCGCGGACATCGCGCACTCCCGCCGCCTCGCTGACGTCCTGGAAGGTTCCGTCGCCAACGTTGCGGTACAGAGTCACGCTGCCAAACGGCAGGCCGCGCGGTCCGCAATAGACCGGCATCCCCTTCCACTCGCAGTTGGAGGTCTTGCCCGGCGGCGGGGCCGTCTGCGGGTCGAACTGCTGGTACTGGGTCACGACTAGATCCAGCCAACCGTCCCGGTCGTAGTCGACGAAGCTGCATCCGGAGCTCCATTGGTTGGCCCCGCCGGCGACCCCTGCCGGTTCGGCGGTGTCGGTGAAGCCGCCGCGTCCGTTGTTCCGGTAGAGGGAGTCCCGGCCCCAGTACGCCACGAACAGGTCCAGGGCGCCGTCGTTGTCGTAGTCGCCCGCGCAGACCGCGCTGCCCCAGCCGGAGCGTCCAAGTCCGCTGGCCTGCGTGGCGTCTGCGAACCGCCCCTCGCCGGTGTTGCGGTACAGGCGGCTTGTGGGCGCATCGTCCTCCGGGGCCGCCCCCAGGACCGAGCCGTTGACGAGGAAAGCGTCCAGCCGCGCATCTCCGTCGTAGTCCAGGAAGGCCACGCCGGAGCCGTTGGATTCGATGATGTAGCGCTTCTCGTCGCGGTCGCCGTAGGTGAACGCCAGGTCGAGGCCCGCCTCGCGGGCGAAGTCTGTGAAGGTCGCGCGCCAAGGCAGCCCGGACGCTGGGAGGGGCCTGACCGGTTGGGCGTTCGAGCTGGCGACACCTTGGGCGGGGAGATGGGCCGGGGCTGCGATCCACAGGCAGGAGCAGAGCGGCAGCGCAACCCGCATGGCATGGGCGGCGAGCATCCGGAAGGCTGAGTATGGCATAAGGAACTGCCCCGGTGGCCGGCTAGGGCGGCGCAGCCCTGCGCCAAGCCCCACCCGCTCCCCGGGGCGTCCGTGGAGTGCGCCTAGCGTCCGCCTCGCAGCCGCGGTTCCGACGCCCGCCTTCAGCCTACCCCACGTGCAGGCGGAACCGGTCTCGCCGCTGGGGGCTCGGGGCGGAGGCGGGCCGGAATCCCAGGACCGGGAGCGTGAGCCCTGCGCTTCGGGCGGGACTCGCCTGCGGCCCGGACGCAGGCGTTGCGTCCGGGGCTCTGCGCCGGGCGCTGGCACGGCAGCTGCGGGCGCGGATCGGGCGGGCTGCGGCGGCTGGTGCCCGCCGTTGCCGGGGCAAGCCCGCTAGAAGAAGCGCAGCGAGTAGCCCACCCGCACGCCCCGGCCCAGCTCCGGGGCCAGGTCCTTGATGAAGGACGAGTGGTTGCGGTACAGCCGGTCCCCGACATTGAACACGTTGACCGAGAACTGGTGCGCGCGCTGGGCTTGGGCATAGGTGTAGGCAGCCTTGAGATTGACCACCGCGTAGCCTGCGGTGGGCGTCTCGCCCGTGAACGTGGCCGTTTGCTCCCCGGCCAGGATCAGCTCCGGGCTGATCCGCAGCCCGCGCGCCGCCAAGTCGAATCCGAGCTTCGCCCGCAGCGGCGGGATGCGGGGCAGCGGGGTGCCTGCCTCGGTCGATTCGGCCTTCACGTAATCCACGCCGAGGTTGAGGTCCAGACCCTCGCGGACCTGGATGCCGACGGCTGCTTCGGCCCCGGTGTACCGGGCGTCCAGCTGCGTGTATCGGACCACCGTCAAGCCGTCGTCCACCTCGCCGGGCGCGAACGGGAAGATGAAGCTCGAGAAATCGTATAGAAAGAAGCTCCCTTCGCCCCGCACCCGGCCCTGCCTGTGGCGCAGCGACAAGTCGAGGCCGTTCCCGGATTCTGCGTCCAGGCCGGGGTCGCCGATCTCGAAGGCCAGGTTACCGGCGTGCGGCCCGTAGTTGTACAGCTCCTCCAGCGCAGGCGCGCGGTAGCTGCGAGAGAAGTTGGCTACAAAGGCTCCGCCGCGCCATATGTCGGCGTGCAGGCCAGCCGCGACCGAGGCCCCTGTGAAGGTCCGCTCCACGGCGTCGGGAATCTCCTCGTGCTCCTCGCCGTGCTCCTCGCCATGGCCCTCGTCGTGCTCTTCGCCATGGTCTTCGTCGTGGTCCTCGCCGTGCTCTTCGTCATGGTCGTGGTCGTGGCCTTCCGGCGCTCGTTCCGCGTAGGCCGGCCGGTAGCGCTGGCTCTCGATCCGCCCGCCGAACTGGAACTTCACCCGCTCGAACTCGAATTCCTCCAAGGCGAAGAAAGCTAGCCCGCGCTGTTCGACCGGCGGGGACAGGGCCTCCTCGCCCGTGGCTTCGTAGGACCGGTCCAGGCCCCAGACCCCGAAGCGTCCGCTCCACCACCTTCTGCGACCCTGTTCGAACACCCCGCGGTACACGGTCTGATCGTTCTCGAAACGGGTCCCGACGGCCTGCCCGCCATCCTCGAAGTGCTCGATCTCGTCGTGCCGCCAGCGGACATGCCCGACCTTGACCGCCACGCTGTCGATGGCCCCGCCCAAGTTGTGCAGCCCCCAGTTGAGGCGGAAGCTCTGCCGGCGGCTCTCGAGCTCGACTCGCTCCACTTCCTCGTGCGAGGCCTCTTCTTCCTCATGGTCGTGGTCGTCCTCCCCATGCCCCTCTTCTTCCTCGTGCTCCTCGTGCTCCTCGTGCTCTTCGTCCTCGTGGCCGTGCGAGTGGAAGTCCGCGGCGAAAGGCACGCCGTACGCCCCGTCCGCCTCTTGCATGCTGCCGCTGAAATAGGTCTTGGCTCCGTACCACCCCACGCCTCCGCCCCCGCTCCGCAGGGACGTATGGGAATTGGGCACGGCCCCTTCGGGGGTCTGGTAGTCGCCGGAGCGCGTGGCTCCGGCCGAGCCCCAGAACATCCAGTTCTTCACCCCGTACTCGAAGCCCCCGCGGCCGGCCCCGAATCCGTTGGCCGTGCCCCCCGAGCCCCCGAGATGGCCCCGCAGGCCGCTGTGCGGGTGGCGGTGGTGCTCGTGGTGGCGGCTGATCGCGTTCACCGTGCCGCCGACGGCGTTGCCGCTGTAGAGCAGCGTGGCGGGGCCTTTGACGATCTCGAGGCGCTCCACCTGCCCTGTGTCGATGACTTCCCCGTGATCCCCCGAAGTGGACCCCAGCGTGCCGGTGCGGATGCCGTCCTCCATCAAAAGCACGCGGTCCCCGTCGAAGCCGCGGATGATGGGGCGGGCCGAGCCCGGCCCGAAGCTTCGCTTCGCCACCCCCGTGCCGACGTTCTGCCCCAGCGCCTCCCCGAGCGAAACGTCGCGGGTGGCGGTGAGGTCGTAGGCGTTGTAGGAGTCGACGCTGCTGAAAGCCTCGAACGCATCCTGATGGGTCTCCGAGGCGGTCACGGTGATCTCGTACCGCTCGCCCAGGATGGAGAGCTGGAAGTCGGCTTGGGCAGTGCCGCCCGGTTCCACCGAAACCACCTGGGCCGCCTCCGTGAACACGCTATCCAGATGCGCCATCACGTGGTAGTCGCCGGCCGGAACTCGTGGAAACGAGTACGATCCGTCTCCTGCGCTAACCGTGGCGAGGCCTAGCTCCACCAAAACCACACTGGCTCCGTCGAGGGCACTCCCGGTTTCCGATAGAGTCACCGTTCCTACGACCGAGCCGGTCGATTGGGCTAAGAGAGAGGGCAGCAGTAGCGCCAAGCATAGAGCGGCGCACAGGAGAGATTGAGGCTGACGGACAGAGGGGTGTATCACTTTCCTAGTCTGGGGCGCGGGCCAGCGCGGGCCAAGGAGTTTCCCGGGAGCGGGCGCAAATAACTGGCGAGCGGTTCCTTTTAGCCTGTGAGTGGGACAGCTGGAAAAGCAGGAGACGCTATTTTCAGGAACTCCGTTCATGAGATCGGCATTGCGTTTGCTCACCGTGCATTGCAGCCCGTTGGCGAGGATCAACTGCCAGCTCCGGCTGCTCAGGGAGCTGATTCTGCTGATCTTGTCGCTGTTGACCAGCAGGCTGCGATGGACCCGCAGGAACGCCGTGCCTGCGAGTCTTTGCTGGAGTGCGCTGAGGGTCTGGGTTGCGCGGTACTGATCGCGTCAAAAGTCGTGTCCCTGGAATCTCTTCGTCGATTGATCTTCTGGGTGGATTTGTTGCACACTATTAGTATGATAAAAGAAAGATTTTTCTTCTTCCCATGCCTTACTGTAGACCAGAAATTCTAGGCCGGAAAAAACGTGATCTTGCAGTTCATTGGAAGCAGGTTAGTGGACCAGATAAAGTCCTGTTTTCCTTCTTCCATACGCATGATCTATCGTTGGATATCACGCTTCTGTCCGGAAGGCGTGGAAAGCTTTCGAGATCGCCAAAGAACGGGACGACCGCGCCTAGGGACAGACCAGCACGCCGCCTGGATCCGCGCCATCGTCGTAGACCCAAACCCCGCTCAATGCCAATCTTGGGGGGGGGCAGCGTCCTGAGCGCCTCCCCGGTGCGCCGGAGCCTGCGGCGGCTCCCGCCGCAGCGGCCCCAGCGCCGCGCCATCCAGTACGAGCCCGCTGACGTGCAGCGGTGGAAAGACGAAAAGTCCCCCAAGATCCTTCGCCGTGCCCAGGAGCGGGGAGCCCTGCTCGCCTGTGCCGCCGAGTCCGGCCTAGCTGCGCGGAGCGTGTGCGGGCGCACCTAGGAGCCTGTTGATAAAGTCCCCGGGGTGCGATTTCCGTCGCGCAATCGCGTGCGAACCACTGGTTTGCGCCTGTTTCAGGGCCTTCAGGAGTCATTTTATGGTCATTTCAGGGCCCTGCAAGGAGTTGCTGGACAGGCTTCACGGCCGCTGAGGACTTTTTCAACAGGCTCCTAGGGACATGCGCGGTCAGTCCCCCCGTCGGGCGGGTGGCCAGCGGGCGCTTCCGCCTCCACCGGCTGGCGGCCAGCAGCCCGGAGGGCCAGCTCGAGGGCAGGGGGCGGGAAGGCTCTGCCACGGCGGAGGTCTTCCGGGGGTTCCTCAAGCAGATCGTGGAGGAAGCAGACCGGAAGATTCTGTTGAGAGTCGGCAATTGCAGGATGCACCGCGCCCGGACAATCCAGGAGCGGCTGGCGGCGAACCAAGCTGCAGCAGAGCTGTATTTTCAGCCGATCTACTCGTGCAAGTCAATCCGGTGGAACTGCTAGGGGCCTTGGTCAAGCGTCGGGTCAGTCGCCAGCTAAGCAAAACCAAAGCACAGCTTCGCGACAATCTGGAAGCTGCTTTCCAGTCTTTGCAAAGAGCCTCGGAACAGGTGCGAGCCTTCTTTCGAGAGGCAGACTGCAAGTCTATTCTTGCCTGAATTCTGATGATCCGACTTTTGACGCGATCAGTATTGGCGGTCCCGGGTCAGGATCCAAACGATCTCGCCTGAGGCGCGGAAGGCGTGCATGCGGTCGAGGTCCAGCAGCAGGAAGTCGTGTCCGTGGCAGGCGACGATCTTGGTTGGGCGCTGGGCGCGGGCGGCGTCCGCGTTGAGCGCTGCGCCACCCGCTCGGCGTGGAGCCGCGGACTGCGGCGCGCGCGCTCGACGGCCTCCGCGAGCCGGGCGGCGCTGAAGGGCTTGAGGAGATAGTCGGCCGCGCCGAACTCGAACGTGCGCAGCGCATGCTCGCTGTAGGCCGTGACGAAGACGATCGCCGGCAGCTGGCCCTCGATGCCGCGGGCGACTGCGAAGCCGTCCTTGACGGGCATCTGGATGTCCAGCAGCACGAGGTCGGGTTCCAGCGCTGCGATCCGACGCTGGGCCCGGTCCCCGTTCTCGGCTTCGCCGACGATCTCGACGCCGTCGATCCCGCCCAGGTCCCGGCGGAGCACGCCGCGGGCGGCCGGCTCGTCGTCGACGATCAGCGTCCTCAGCGGGACATCCGGGGGAAACGCCATACCGGCTGTAGTTTGAGCACGCCCCGCCGGCGAGACCCCGAAGCGATGCCCGCCAGCGGTGGCGGCGGCGCGACGGGTGCCCGCGCCTCCGGGCGTTGCCGAGCCGAGCCGTCCCGGCGGCTTCCCGGGCTGCTGTAATTGCAGGCGGATCCATGGTGGTGCATTTTCCGATCCTGCTCAACGCGCTCGGCCATGTGGCTGGCGTGACGGCCTTCGGGGCGTTCCTCCTGCTGTTGTTCCGTGCTCCCCGGCGAGCCGCCGGGGCGGCGGCGGCGGCGGGCCTCGCCTGCTGCTGGAACCTCGGCTCGCTGGCGGTCTTGCTGGCGGCCGAGGGGAGTCAACTCCAGCTGGCGTTGACCTCCGGGAGCCTCGCTGTGCTTAGCCTCCTTCCCAGTGCGCTGCTTCACTTGGCCTTGCGCGGAGAGCACCGGTGGCTGACATGGGTCGGCGCGTTGATCGGCGGCGCGGCGGCGTGCGTGCATGGGGCGGTGGCGCTGGGCTTGGCCTTTGCCCAGCCGGCCGTGGGCATCGGCTTGATCAACTACGGTTTCGGCGGGCTGGCCGTGGTCGCTGCCGCGGTGCTCGTCCGGGCCGGCCCGCGCCACCGCTTCGCCGGAATGCGCGCTTTAGCGGCCATGGCGCTGTTTCTCTTGGCGGCATCATTTGTGCACTTCGGCAGGATTCACGAGCCGGGCCCTTGGCTCCACGAGTTGGTCTTCCATCACGCCGGGATCCCCTTGGCGCTGTTCGTGCTCCTCCAGGACTACCGGTTCCTGCTCCTGGATGTCTTCGTGCGTTTGGCCGGGGCTGGCCTGCTTGCCGCTTTTTTTGCCGGGGGCTTGCTGTGGCTGGCGGACGCGCTGGGGCTGCTCGTCGCACCGGACCCTAACGGGATCGGCTTGGTGGTGCTATTGGTGGCGGCCAGCCTGGCGGTCCTGGCCTATCCTTGGGTGCTCGGGCGGTTTGCCCGGTGGGTCCAGGATGCGGTGTTCCGCCGCAAGGATGTCGGCCAGGCAGTTCGGGACCTCGGTGCTCTGGAGGTGGCCGAAGGGGCCGCCTTCCTGGACCTCGCGGCGGCGCGGATCGCAGAATTCATCTCCACGCCGCAGTGGCGGCTGGTGGAGGCCGAACGGGGACGCGAGCTAACCCGCGTGGAGATCGATCCGTCCGAGTTTCTGGACTCCCTAGGCGCTCCGCACCGGAACTGGGCGATGGCGGCCGTGCCTCTGCGCGACGAGAGCGGCACGGTGCGGGTGCTGCTGCTCGGGCCGCGAGCGGGTGGCAGGAGGTATCTGAGCGGCGATGTCGCCGACTTGGGGCGGCTGGCGACAGCAGCCCGGCGCCGGGTCGAGACGATGGCGCGGGACGAGCAGGAGAAGCTCTTGCGGGAGGCGGAGATGCAGACTCTGCGCGCCCAGATCAACCCGCACTTCCTCTTCAACGCGTTGAATGCGCTCAATGGGATCATTCCCGCCGAGGCGACCGAAGCGAGGACCACGCTCGTCAACTTGGCGGACATCTTCCGGTACTCGCTCGACACCAAGCGGCAGTTCGTTTCCCTGGAGGAGGAGCTGCGGATCGTCGAGGCCTATCTGTGGATCGAGCGCCTTCGTCTAGGCGATAGGCTGGCGACCGAGATCGACGTGGGACGCGGAGTCCGTTTCTGCGAGGTTCCGGCGCTCTCGATCCAGCCGCTAGTCGAGAACGCCGTCAAGCATGGGGTCAGCGGCCGGGCTGATGGAGGAGCGGTGCGGGTGCGGGTGCGCAGGGAGGGCGAGTCCGTCAGGGTGGAGGTCTGCGACGACGGCGCGGGGTTCGACCCGGGGGACCGCCTAGTTCCAGGGCATGGCCTTCGCAGCGTGCGACGGCGGCTGCACTTGGCCTTCGGCGACCGCGCGGACCTCCGGGTGGAGCGCGGTGCGGGGGGCTGCCGGGTGGGCTTCCGCGTGCCGCTCCGAGCGTCGTAGCCCGCGGCCGCGCGGCGGTTGACGCCTAGCCGTCCTTGCTGCTAACATGGGCTTGGGAAGGCAGTTTCCGAGGGGCGCTGCCGATTTGTTGGTTGGCTGAGGGGAACTGATGCTGGGGTCGGCATTGAGCCCAGGTTGCGCGTCCGATTCGCGTGTTCCCAAAAGGAGGAATCCATGATGAAGTGGAGGCGGGGCCTGCTGGCCCTCTCCGTGATGGCTCTGCTGCTTGTTCCTAGCGGAGCGGACGGGCAGACCCAGGCGACGCTGGTCGGTTCCGTGACCGATCAGACAGGCGGGGCTATCCCCGGCGCGACCATCACGGTGACGAACCTCGGCACCGGAATCGAGCGTCAGGTCGAGTCCAACGAGGCGGGCCAGTACCGCGTGTTCCCGCTCAATCCGGGCCCATACAGCGTCCAGGCCGAGAGCGCCGGCTTCAAGACGCAGGTCCGTAGCGATGTCGTGCTGCAAGTAGCCGATGTGCTGGAGGTGGCGTTCCTGATGGAGCTGGGCGAGGTTACCGAAACGATCGAGGTGACGGGTGCCGCGCCCATCATGCAAACCCAGGAAGCGTCGGTTGCCGGCGTGGTTAAAGAGGCGGACCTGCAGCGCTTGCCGGTCAACCAGCGGAACTTCACGCGCCTGATCCTGCTGCAGCCCGGCACGAGCTCGCGCCGCCGCAGCCAGTCCCGCGGCACCGGCGAGTCGGGCACGCAGCTGTTCTCTGTCAACGGAGGCCGCCCGCAGGACAACAACTATGTCCTCGACGGGATCGACTCGAACATGCAGATGATGAACTCGCCGGGCATCTCGCCGCCCATGGACGCGATCCAGGAGTTCAAGGTCGCGACGAACACCAGTGCCGAGTTCGCGCGCTCGGCGGGGGCCAACGTGAACATCGCGATCCGCTCCGGCACGAGCCAGGTCCACGGCACCTTGTACGAATTCCTGCGCAACGACAACCTGGACGCCAACAGCTTCTTCTTCAACCGGAACCGGGCCCCCAACTCCCCCGAGCGGGTGCCGTTCAACCTCAACAACTTCGGCGCCGCCGTGGGCGGGCCGGTCGTCGGGCTCAGCCAGAGGATGTTCTGGTTCGTCTCGTGGGAGGGCTTCCGTCGGCGCCGGGGCGACAACCAGGTCCTGTCCACCCCTCCGGACGACTTCCGCCGAGGCGACTTCTCGCGCATCCTGGGCGACATCCAGACGCCCGTGGCCGGCACGCTCATCGATCCGGTCAGCGGCAGCCCTTTCCCGAACGGAGTCATTCCGCAAGCGCGGCAGAACGCGGCGATTCCGACCGCCATCCGCCTGACGCACCCGGACGGTCCGAACCGGGCGGGCGACACCAACAACTTCATCGGGAACCGCAGCCAAGCGAACGACAAGGACCAGCTGCACTGGCGCTGGGACTACAACCTGGACGCGAACGACACGTTCTTCTTCCGCTACAGCTACCAGAACGCGGACCTGATCAGCCCCAACAGCAATCCGCTGTACAATCGCGTCGGGGAATTCGACGTCACCAACTACGGCGGCACCTGGAGCCATATTTTCGGGCCCACCACGGTGATGTCGCTGACGTTCGGCACGAACCAGCCGAACAATCCTGGACTCACGAGGCACGAGAGCCTGACGCGGGCGGATTTCCTCGACCAGACCGGGATGCGGATGTACCAGCGCGATGTGTTCGGCGACCCCGGCGTCGGGCTCTCCTTTGGCGCGTACGGGGCGGGCGGCGGAGGCGGGTCCGTCACCGGCGACGAGATCTACCAAAGCTCCGGCAGCCTGTCGGTGGTGCGGGGACGCCACAACCTCCGCTTCTCCGGCCAGTACCACTGGCGGCGCTTCTACACCAACACGTCGAACCCGATGAACGGCAACGCGAGCTTCAACGGCCAGCTCACCGGATTCGAGATGGCGGACGCGCTGCTCGGGTACCCGAGCCAGATCCGCCGGGGCCAGGGCAACACGCTCACCGACGGCATCGGTCACTTCACGATCGTTTCCGTGCAGGACGACTGGCGCGTGAGCGAGAAGCTCACCGTGAATCTCGGCCTCATGTATCAGCTCGGCAGCCGGCCCTACGACCGGACCGACCGGCTCGGCAATCTGTGGGTGCGCCGGGACCCGACCAACGGGCGTTACTACGGCACGCTGATGTGGGCGGCGACGAACCCCCAGCCGGCCCCCCCCGACGGCCGGGTCTTCGGCCCGGCGGACGACACGTGGGTCACCGGCCTCGAGGCGAACCGGGTCGGTTGGGGCCGCGCCCTGGTCGGCTCCGACACGAACGACTACGCGCCGCGCGTGGGCATCGGCTACCAGTTGAACGACAAGACCGTCATTCGGACGGGCTTCGGCATCTTCTACAACTCCACGTTCGTCCAGGAGCTGCAGGACCTGCGGAAGTTCTGGCCCTTCACGGTGCAGCAGGTGTTCAGCCCCAACCGCGGCGGGCTGGATCTGTCGATCACGGACGAGGGGCCGCCCTTCTCGTCGACGGCGGCCCTGGGCGGCTGGAACCAGACGCCGTCCAACCGGTCGCCGTACTCGATGCAATGGAACTTCTTCATCCAGCGGCAGGTCATGGACGACATGACGCTGGACATCGGCTACGTCGGCTCGTCCAGCCGCAAGCAGATCGGCTACGCGCCGTTCAATGCCGGGCTCCGTCCGGGTCCCGGTGCCATCGGGCCGCGACGGTTGGTGCCCGAGTTCGGCGACCTGGACGGGGGCAGGAACCAGTACAACGGCAGCTATAACAGCCTGCAGGTCAAACTGCTCAAGCGCTTCAGCCGCGGGATGCAGTTCAACATAAACTACACGTGGCAGAAGGCCCTGGACGGGCAGTCCTCGCTGGCGGAATGGAAGATCCAGAACCCGTTCGATTTGCGTGCGGACTACTCCCGGTCGAGCTGGGACGTGCGACAGGTGTTCAACTTCTCGTACGTCTACGAGATTCCCATCGGCAAGGGGCGGGCGTTCGGGTCCGGCATGAGCGCTGCCGCGGACGCGGTCATCGGCGGCTGGTCGCTGGAAGGCATCACCCGCCTGGAGTCCGGGCCCCCCGTGAATGTCGTGGATCGGCGCGACATCTCGAACACAGGCCGCCACACGCAGCGGCCGAACCTCGTCGGGAACCCCAACACGGGCCCGAAGACGCCCGACGCTTGGCTCAATGCCAGCGCCTTCGAGGCGGCGGCACCGTACAC
The DNA here is from genome assembly GCA_965213745.1 of Bryobacterales bacterium. Lineage (GTDB taxonomy): Bacteria > Acidobacteriota > Terriglobia > Bryobacterales > UBA6623 > VXMF01. The sequence continues at coordinate 132,367 of CBDBZZ010000044.1, forward strand.
TTTCGGGAACGCTGGCAACTACATTGCCGACGCAGACGGCATTGTCTCGATCGACATCGCGATCCAGAAGCAGTTCCGGGTCTCGGAGTCCAACACGATCGAGTTGCGGGCCGAGGTCTTCAACGTCCCGAACCACGCGAACTTCAACTGGCCGAACGGCAACTTCAACCGAGCCAACTTCAACACGGTCACGGCGACCAGCACGAGCCCGCGGCAGATCCAGCTGGGCCTGCGCTGGAGGTTCTAGTCCCCTAGCGCGGCAGAGGATTCCGCGCTGCGCCCCCGCCGGGCCTCCGGCGGGGGCTTTTCATTTCGCAGGCCAGGATGGGTCTGCTGAAGGCCGCGGATCGAGGGCCGGCCGTCACCGAGCTCCGGGTGCGCAGGCCGGTCGGTAGCCGACTGCCGGTCCGGGCTGAGCCGCTCAGCCGCGGTGCATCCCTCGGTGCTGCGGAACGCTTGCATCCGCCTCGCCACCGGTCAGGGGCTGGGCACCCCAGCGGGACGGCCCCGCGAAGCGGCCTGCCCGCGCTGCTCTGCGATGGCTGCCGGCGCTATGGCAGGGGGGCCCTGCGATGCAACCAGGCAAGGCTTGGCCGCAGTTGCTTCGCTGGTCCCCGCCGTCACTGAGGCCCAGGCGGCGAACGCGGCCATCGTCGGCGATGTGACCGACGAAACTGGGGCTCTCTCGTGCCGGCGCGAGCGTGATCGTGACGAGCGGTCAGGACCCTGGCCTCCGCTGGAAGCCGGTGCTCTGGCACCACGCCGGGGGACACCATCCTCCGGGGCCGTAGCCCTAGGTAGGCGCAGCCAGAACTGCCTTTGGCAAGCTGTCTGGTTTGGGGCTGCAGAGCGCTCTCTCCGCCAGGAACGGGATGGCTACCCGGTGCCGTCCGCACGTTCCAGCAAACGGGCGAGATTCCCGCCGAAGATTCCCGCCGCCTGCTCGGCAGGGGTCTCAAGCGAAGCGAGGGCTGCGACCTGCGCCTCGAAGACCCGGCCATTCCAGCCTCTCGGAAAGAACGACGAATCGGATCCGAACAACAGCCGCTTCGGACCGACGACATCGAGGGCTTGTCGAAAGACATCGGCCAGCGACGGCGGGGGCGTCAAGTACTTGGTCCAGCTGTTGCTGCTGGATGTATCAAGATAGACGTTGGGCGCGAGGCTGGCGAGCATCAGCGCTTCCCGGAAGAATCCAGCTCCGAAATGCGGGATGACGAAGGTCGTCTCGGGATGCTCCAGCGCCACGCGGTGCAGGTCGATGGGATTGGAGTAGCTCAGGTCGAAGCGGGAGGGAAGGCCGAGTCTCGCGCGGACACCGACCGTGAGCACACCCGCGTGGACGAATACAACTCTCCCGGGAGCCTCCGCAGCCAATGCATACAAGGGCCGAAGGTGCCGGTCCTGCATCGAGAAGCGCAGCATCGCCGGGAACAAGCAGAGCCCCTGCAGCCCCAGTTCGTCGAACGCTCGTCCAGCCCTCTCGACGGCGTCCGGGGCTAGCGGATCGAGCATGAAGAATCCGTAGAACCGTGCGGGATGCGCCCGCACAGCTTGCGCGGCAGACTCCTCATCTCCCGGTGCGCTAGCCATGAGGACAGACTTGGCGACGCCTGCCCGATCTAGTTCCCGCACCCATGCGTTGGCCAACGCCTCGTTGCTTTCGGGCGGGCATTCCCAGCCCAGGGAGTCGACGAGGCCTTCCACATCTTCCGAGCCCTTCTGGCGGGCTAGGGCTGCGAAAAACGAACGCGAGAAAAAGTGCGTATGCGCATCTTGGATAGCGATGTCGCCCCAGGGCGTGTCCATGTCGCTATCGCGCTCCTCCGGCGATAGCCGGTACGAAATGCACTTCGGAGTTCTCTCCGACGCTGTCGAGTAGGCCCAGCGTACTGACTTCCCCGTCGATTGCGACGGAGATGCTGGCTCGGATCTGTCCGCCTTCGACTAGGCGGTCGCTCAACTCCGGATACTGTTCGGCAAGCGACTGGATGATCTCGCGCACTGTCGCTCCGGGAACTAGCAGAGTCCCTTGGCCGTCAGCCAGGGGCCTAAGCATGGACGGAATGAAAACGGTGGCCATGGGCAACTGCACCTCCATCATAGGGCGCAGGCTGCGGAGCGGGCCGACACCGCCAGGCGAAGCTGCAGCTCGCGGCCGAGCCAGGCCCGCGGGTCGTTGCCCGGGCCCGCGTGATCCTGATGCGAGTCTCGCCGTTGGCATGCGTGGCACTCCTCCGCAGGGCCAGTCTGGCCGCAATGGGCAGGGGCTGGTGCGCGATGCAGGATGCAGTTGGCCGGTAGGATGCTGGGCCGCGTCGCTGCAGCTGCAGGGCGGTCGGACCGCCTTGCTGCGCAGCGGCGTCGCGAGCGGGGAGCAGAATATAGACGATTGGAACCAGGGGCCATGCCGCGGCCGTGCAGATTCCGTCAATCTGCGGGCGGGGTGCTCCCCCCAAGTTGATCTTGATGCTGAAGCTGGGCGTTGCACGCAATATCGGCCGCCGTCATCTCCGGCCAGCGGCTCGGGCCTGGCCGGGCTCCTGCCTGCCCCCAGCGACTCTGGCCGGTCTTGCGCAGGGGCCAGGGTCCGGGCGACCGAATCGTCGCTCTGTGCCGCGAGCCCGCTTCCGGGGGCTCCTCAACGGATTACCCGAGCGCCCGCTCCATTGCCCACCACATGCCCGTGGCGGCAATCGCAATCGAGCCCGGGAGGACGACCCAGCGGCGGTAGCCCTCCAGGTTCTGGAAGCGTCCGGCTACGGCGTACGCGGCCGCCACTACGCTCAGCTGGCCGAGCTCGACGCCGACATTGAACGCCAGCACCGCCGCCAGGAAGCGTCCCTCCGGCAGTCCGAGCTCGCCGAGCACGCTCGCGAAGCCGAGACCGTGGAGCAGGCCGAATCCGAACACGACAGCCACGCGCCACGGCTTCAGCGTTGAGGTCGCAAGGTTCTCAATCGCCACCCAACTGATGGACAGGGCGATCAAGGTTTCCACAAAGCGCCCTGGGAGCGTCAAGATACCCTGCGTCGACAGCGCCAGCGTGACCGAATGCGCGACCGTGAACGCCGTCACTTGGTAGAGCAGAGGGCGCCAGCGGGCGCTGAGGAGGAACAAGCCGAGAACGAATAGGATGTGATCGGCCCCCTTGGGCACGATATGCGTGAATCCGAGCTTCAGGTAGGTGGCGAACACCCCCGGGGCCAACCCCAGTTCCGAGCCGCCCGCCAGGGGGCAAGCCGGGCTGGCCGCGCCGGGCTCGACCAGTGCCGCAAAAGGCTCGTCGCGGCCCGCCGTGACGATCTGTAGCGAGACCTCCTTGTAGCGCTCGGCGATCTGGACCACCACCTCTTCCGTTCCGGACGGAACTGCACCCTGGAGCCTAGCGACGACTCCCAGCACCGTGGGAGGGTCGGCTTCGGAGGCGGCGGAAGTCCCGTGGTGCGGGAACGACACCTGGAACTCGGTCAAGACTCCGTCGAAGTAGAAGCGGATATCGCGCCGAACGGCTAGGCGCGCTCTCTCCACGGCTCCGCCGAACTCCTCCGCAGGCAGTGCGCGCATACCCCGTGCGACAACTTCGGAGTCCGTCTCCAAGGCCAAGCCCAGCGCCAAGGCGTCCGCATCGAGGCCGACATCGGCCTGAAAGGTGCCGTCGCCCGGAAGGACTACGGTCACAGGAGTGATCGTGAACTCATGCGCGGCCGCTCCTGCGGGCAGCAACAGCCAGACGCTTAGCAGCCACTGCGCCTGCAGCGCAAGACCGGAACGCTTCTGCAGCTGCGCGGCAGGCCCGTGCCCGGGCGCTCTCCCGCCGGGGCCGATCAATGTCGGGACGCTCCCCGCAGGAACTCGACCACGTCTTGGTGGCCGTTGTTCGCGGCGAAAACCAGGGCCGACTCGCCGTCAACATCGGTCAACCCGGGATCGGCTCCTTGGTTCACCAGCATCTGGACGATGTCCGCCTGACCTTCCGCGGCGGCGAACATCAGGGCGGTCCAGCCTTCCTCCCCGTCCGTGATGTTGACCTCGGCCCCGTGGGCCAGCAGGATCTCGACGGTGTGGGGATTGGGCCCTGATGCGGCATACATAAGAGCCGTGCGCCGGTTCAAATCTTGCAGGTTGGGATTGGCCTGGTTCTCGCAAAGCAGGCGCACCGCGACGGAATGGCCGCCGTACGAGGCCAGCATCAGGGCGGTTCGGCCCGCCTCGTCCATGGCGTCGACATGGGCGCTCTGCAGCATGGCTTCCAGGGCCTTGGTGTTTCCCGCTAGGGCCGCTTCGGCAAATCGGGGTGTCAAAAATGCCCCGGTGCCGCTGCCCCCGCTTCCTGCGGGACGCGACGGCGGAGCACTGCACGATACTGCGACCGACAGCGCAATCGTTGCCACGAAAGACCGAGCGGACTGGAACACAGTTTTCGGAGTCTACCAGACGGTGCGCTAAAAGGTGGCGAGCTTCTGCCCGACCATGAGCCCGCCGTCCACGGCATGGACGGTTCCGGTGACCCAGCGGGACTCGTCCGAAGCGAGGAACAGAACGTAGTCGGCGATGTCCTCGGGCTGGCCGATACGCCCGAGGGGGTACATGCGGCGCAACTCCTCGAAGGCGGTCGGGAACTGGCTCCAGTATCCCAGCGATGCGGATGTTGCGACTGTGCCCGGACACACCACGTTGGAGCGGATGTTGTATTCGGCGTACTCGGTGGCTACGAGCCGCATCATCGAAATCAGGCCGCCCTTCGCGGCGGTGTAGGCGGTTTCGCTGACGCCGCGCAACGCGTTGACGCTGGAGATAGAAACAATGCTGCCGCCTCCCCCCGCCGCGCATGATGGGGGACAGCATGCTTGGTGCATAGGAAAGGGCCCTTCAAGCAGGCGTCCAGGGTCCGGTCCCAGTCGATCTCGCAGAGGTCCGTGATGGTCGTGTCGTTGAAGGCAGCGAAGGCGTTGTTGACCAGGATGTCCAGCCTTCCGAAGAGCCTCTGGATCGATTCCACCATCGCTGCGACCGCGCTCTCGTCGCTATGGCTGGCAGCATGGGCAACCACGCGCCGGCCGTCGCCGCCGACTGAACGCACAACATCCTCTGCTGCCGCGCCCGAGATGTCGTTCGCGACGACCTTGGCCCCCTCCGCGACGAACTTGCGAACGATGGCTGCGCCGATCCCGCCGCCCGCTCCCCGTGACTAGCGCAACTTTGCCGGCCAGCCTCTCCCGCACTGCCTAGCAGCGTACACCAATTGGCGCTGCCCGGCGGCCCCGCCGCGCTGCGCCTGGGCATCTGCGAGCGGCCCTGGCGGTTCCCCGCGCTCGCCTCCCCAATCCCCCTAGCGGGGAGCGGACAACCTGTCTTGGCTCCATCGTTCCTCGGCTGCAGCACAAATGACGCCATGGCGCATGCTGCTAGGCTGAGGGAAGCTGGAGGAATGGCCGAGTGGTTGAAGGCGGCGGTCTTGAAAACCGCAAGGCCCGCGAGGGTCTCGGGGGTTCGAATCCCTCTTCCTCCGCCAAGCCTACTCGCGGCTGAACGGTATCGGGCGACCGCGGACGTTCCAATCAACGTTGGGTTTCGCGGGGCGTGAGGGAGCCTGGGACTGGCGCTCTGCTCCGTTCCCGCAGCGCCTCAGGCGAGAACCGTCGCGCGGCTCGCGCAACCCTGCCCATTGCTCTCCTGCTGCGCCCCGAGTCGCGAACTCCAACAGGTGGCCCGTTGGCGCCGCTCGAGGCGCAGTCCAAGCCCCATCGCCTGCGGTGCTGCCTCGAGAGGTTGGGGCTGGCTCCCGGCGATTGGCAGGGAGTTGCTATCATGCAGCTGGGGCGGCGTGCTGCGGGCGGGGCTCAATTGGCTGCGGCTACGCGGGCTGACAGACCGGCGAGGCTGGTTGATCGCCGGGGTGGCGGGCACTGTAGCAGCCGCTTTCTCCACGCTGACTAGCTTCGCACTGGCGTTCTTGCTTCCTAGGCGCGAGCGCCCCGCCGAGCAGCGAGTCTTCCTCGGTTTCGCCGCCGCGACTGGCAGAGGTCAAAGCCTTGCGGTGACGCTTCCGTCCGGGGAGCGCATGGTGGTGGTGCAGGTTGGCGAGGAGACCGAGGGGCGTCCTCGCTTTCGGGGATTCTCCAGCCGATGCCCCCACCTCGGCTGCCGGGTCCATTTCGTCCCCAGCGAGAACCACTACTACTGCCCCTGCCACGCGGGCGTATTCGACAGCGGCGGCGTTGCCGTATCGGGCCCGCCGGCGCAGGCTGGCCAGCGGCTGGGAGGCCTACCGTATTGAAAGCGACGGCAACTCTTTGTACGCCGTCGTCGAAGTGACGTGACCGGCATGGTTCGCAGTGTCGGTTCCTGGCTCCGGTCGCGCGTTCCAATCGACGACGAGCTCCTGATCGGAATCGGCAGCGAACCCATCCCGGGCCATCTGAGGCGCTGGTGGTGGTGCCTCGGCGGGACTCCCGCGATCTTGTTCCTCGTCCAGATCGCCACCGGGGTCCTGCTGACCTTCTACTATGTCCCGGCCCCGGATCTCGCCTACGACAGCGTTCAGGCCATCATGCGCGACGTACGGTTCGGCTGGTACTTGCGCAGCATCCACATGTGGGCCTCGCATCTGCTTATCGTCACGCTGCTGCTGCACATGCTGCGGGTGTTTTTCACCGGGGCCTACCGTGCGCCGCGCGAGGTGAACTGGATGGTGGGTTGCTGCCTGCTGATGCTTGCCCTGGGAGCGGGCTTCACTGGCTACTCGCTGATTTGGGAGGAGATGTCGTACTGGGGGTCGACCGTCGCCGCCAACCTGCTCGGGTCCTTGCCGCTTGTCGGGGAGCAGCTGGCTTGGTTCCTGCGCGGGGGGCCCACAGTGGGCCAGAGCATGCTGACCCGCCTGTTCGTCCTGCATATCGGAGCCATCCCGACCCTGATGCTTGGCTGCGTGGCGGTGCATATCTATTTAGTGCGGATGCACGGTGTGACGGAATTCGGCGGACCTAGCGAATCGAAGCCGCTCCGCTTTTTTCCAAGTCACTTCCTGACGGAGCTAGCGCTGGCGATGTTCCTCATGTTCTTGCTGACATGCCTGGCGCTGATCTTCCCGGCTGGGCTGGACGCTCGAGCCAATCCGCTGGAGACGCCGGAACATATCGCTCCCGAGTGGTATTTCTTTTGGGCCTACCGCTGGTTGAAGCTGATGCCCAATCAGGTGGCTGTCGTGACGCAAGGCCTGTTTCTGGCAGTCGTTGCTTGCTGGCCGTTCGCCGACTCCTGGATCCGTCGGCACCGGCCGGGTAGCGAAGCCAGCGTGGCTGTCGGGGCGGCGGCCGTCCTGTCGCTGTTAGCGCTGACCGCCTGGGAGGCGCTGGACGCGGTTCCATGAGGAGGGATCGTTGTGACCCTGGAGAAGAAAGAGACGATCATCATCGGGCTGGCCGGCCTGTTCATGCTGGCTTTGCTGGTTGTGGCCTGGGTGGAGGGAGGGCGCCAGCGCGTGCTGCGGGCGCCGGACGCGGTGGTGACCGCCGCGAACGCCGGTTGCGTGCAATGCCATCTTGTGCAGTCGCCGGGAATCGTGGGGCAATGGGAGATCAGCGAGCATGCCGAGACCGGCATCGGCTGCCTGGACTGCCACCAAGCCGAGCAGGGCGATATCGACGGCTACATGCATCACGGCGAGGTCATCGCGACGATCGTGACTCCGCGGGACTGTGGTGGCTGCCACGAGCGGGAGACAGACGAGTTTGAGGCCAGCCACCACGCCAAGGGCGGCCAGATCCTGGGCAGCCTGGACAATGTGCTCGCCGAAGTGGTCGAGGGCTTCACGCGCTTCGACGAGCAGGGCAACAAGGTCGAGACGTCGGCCGCAGCCGTGAGTGGATGCCTGCAATGCCACGGGTCCGAGGTGCGCGTGCTGGAGGACGGCAAGCTGGATCCGGCCACTTGGCCGAACACGGGGATCGGGCGGATCAACCCGGACGGATCGCAAGGCTCTTGCACCGCCTGCCACCTGCGGCACGACTTCTCGCGGGCGCAGGCCCGGGCCCCGGAGAACTGCGGCCGGTGCCACTTAGGACCCGACCACCCGCAACTCGAGGTGTACCAATCCTCCAAGCACGGCATCGCCTTCGAGGCCAACCGGGCGCGGTTCGAGCCTCTGATGGAGGCGGAGGAGTGGATTCCGGGGCGCGACTTTGAGCAGGGGCCGACCTGCACGACCTGCCACATGAGCGCGACCCGCAGCCTGCCGCTGACCCACGATGTTGGCGAACGGATTTCCTGGACGCTCCGGCCCGCGGTCTCGGAGAAGATCGACGCGGCCGCCATCGCGCAGGGCGAGACGGTGAAGAGCTGGGAGGATCGGCGACGGGACATGCGGAACGTCTGCGAGAGCTGCCATGCGCCGGGCTGGGTCGGAAACTGGTACGAGCAGTTCGACAACCTCGTCGACCTGTACAACGACAAGTTCGGACGTCCGGCAACCGAGCTGTTCCGGCAAGCGCGTTCAAGCGGTCTGCTGACCCCGGTGGAGTTCGACGAAGAACTGGAGTTCACCTATTTCTTCCTGTGGCACCACGAGGGCCGTCGCGCCCGGCACGGCGCGGCGATGATGGGCTCGGACTACACGCAGTGGCACGGCATGTTTGAGGTCGCGCACCGGTTCTACATGGAGTTCGTGCCCCAGCTGCGGGAGCTCATCGCGCATCACCGGAGCGGGAGCCAGGCCGGGGCCGCCCGGCGCCTGCAAGCCAAGCTGGACGAGGTCCTTAATTCCGAGATGCATCGCTGGTTCCTGGGCAAGACCAGCAGCGCGGAGCAAGCTGCCAGGGCGGCAGCGGCGGCTGAATTCAGGAAGCGCTACGCGCAGTGACCGAGCCAGCCCAGCCCTCGTGCAGTGCCAATGCTCTCAGGAATGGTGCCGGTCCCGGATAGCTCCGGTCGGGCTGCGCCCGTCGCCTCGCGACAGGCTGCCGTCGGGGCGACTAGGACTTTTTCGTCAATCTGGCGATGGGTGGTTCCCTGCTCAAGCTCGGTGCCAGGGATCCGTTCTGTGTCCTCGATCGACCCTGGCGCTTGACGCTCGAAGACGCCGCGCTGAAACTGCGAGCACACGCCACTTGCTGTTGCAGATCGTAATCAGGCCCGCGTCGACCCCATCAATCCCGGGTAACAGACGCCCCCGCTACTAATTTTGCCAAAAGTAATTGCAAGCAACGCACCAATAGAATCAATGGCTTGCGGTGCCTTTTCGTGCAATCACTTATGAAAACATCAGTAGCGGGCGGGCCCGGTCCAGCGCAACCATCCCGAGACGATCATGGCACTCCATCGTGCGCAGCCGAACTCCGATCCTTGGCAATCCATAACTTACAGACGTGAACCCCTCGCAATACCGCCCTAATCGGCACCAGGACCGCCCATCTTGTTGACCTGGGTTGACGACAAGCTGGACATGCTGAGTCGTCCGAGCCCCGCGGCCTGGGGTGATCACGACTGCTCGTTCCCTTGTCTGCCCCGTCGTCCCTGGGCTCAGGTCCCTGCCGAAATGTCAGACCGAAGGATGGTTTGAGCATGGGAAGCTTGACGCGGCTACTAGGGCTCGCTAGGCTTTGAGCCGAGGAGCAAATGAACTTGTCCGTCGTGCGTGAACCCCAGTGGATCGTTCTAGCCATGCTTTTCGTAGTCCACACTCAGGCCTGCGCCCAGGAGCCGGCCGAAACGTTGCCTGCCGAAGGCTGGGTCGCTCTCTACGAGCCCCATGCCGATGACAAGATGCCGTATCGGCTCATGAGGCCTTTGGGATTCGATCCGAGCCACCGCTATCCGGTCATTGTCTCGTTGCACGGCGGGGGCGGCCGGGGGTCCGACAACCGCAAACAGCTGCGCGTCTGGAACAAGCTGCTGGCCGAAGATGCGACGCGCTCCGCGTACCCAAGCTACGTGCTCGTCCCGCAGTCAGACCGTCTCTGGGACGCCGCGCACCTTGAGCAGATCAAGGCCCTCGTTGGGAGACTGCCGTCCGCCGATCCGGAGCGGATCTACTTGGTCGGGCATTCGATGGGGGGACACGGAGCGTACATTTTTCTCCAGCTTGATCCAGGTTATTTCGCGGCGGCGGCACCTTCCGCCGGTACTGGCCGGGCCCGTGACGCAGAATTCATCGATGCAGCCCTCATCAAGGACATCCCCATCTGGGCCTTCCACGGGGACAGCGACGAAGTATGCCCCTACGACCGTGCCGAGAGGCTTTTTGAGGAGATGGAACGGCTGGGAGGGAATTTGAAGCTGACTACTTGGCTAGGGGATGGGCACGGCATCGCCGCCAAGATGATCCGTGGCGGCGACAACGGCCGGACTCGCTGCAGCACCGACCGCTGCGATGACGACACCAAGATGCTGCCATGGCTCTTCGCCCAAACGCTCGCCGCTAGGAACTGAGCCGCCTCGATCTGCCGAGCTCCAGACTACCAGGGTGTTCCGGCTAGCGCGTGCATCGGCGGCGGGAGGCATCTGCAACTTCAGCTGAAGATGGAGGGCTGGAAGTGAGTCGACAACAATTCTTAACCTGATTACCCAGTACAGTCAGGCAAACTTACGCAGGCCGGACTTACTGTGCCGCAATTGCATTATGTTACTGACTGGGTTGGAATTAGGGTTGTCAACGAAAGGATCGCAGCCTGCGCGGAAAACCCCCTCCAGTTCCCGAAGGGACAGAGCTTGCCCAGCTTCCCGGCGGCCTACGGCCCAGAAGAACGGTGTGCCGAGGCGCTGTTCCAGGCCCGCTGGCCCTAGGGCTGCCCATGCCCCCAGGCGGCTGTGGCAAGCCCTGCCCGCTGCCGGGGCGCAAGGCCCTGCAGGGCATCCGCCGCCAGCCTCGGACCTCCCGGACGGCGGACACTCCGCTGGCCAGCACGAAGCTGCCGACGACGACCTGGCTCCCGGCCCTGCACCCGGGTGCCCAGTCCAAGCACGGCATCTCGGCGATGGAGCAGAGGTGCCGGTTGGGCGCGAGCTGCAGCACGGCTGGGATGCTCTCCCGCAAGCTGAGGCAGGCGCTGTGGGAACGCGACGCCAGCCAGCCGCTGCCCGGCGGGGCGCGGGTTGCGGTGCCGGGATGGCCGCCAGGGGAGCGCTCGTCCGGAGGGGGTGCTGTCGCGGGGTGCGCGAGGCCGACTGCGCGCGCCAGCCGACCGTCCCGGGCGGCGGCCAGGGCCGTGGTGAGACCCCGGGGCTGCTGGGGGGGCATGCTGCCGGGGAATGTCCAGCGCTCGCTGCACGGCACGTTCCCCGCCTGCGGACCCCGGGGCGCTATCTGGCGGCCTGCGCCGACCGCAGCGACCGCCGCTCCCAGCTGAGGGACTGCGGCAAATAGCCATAGCAACCATAGTGGCCGTGCAAAAACCGGCCTGCCTGTGGGCCATGCAACGGGTCGTCGGTCGCATCAAGGTCCAGCCATAGCTCCCGCGACGCCCACCGATGCGATTCGACTTCCAGCGCCGCCAGCAGCGCATCGCACACTGCAAAGCGCGGCACGATGCGCTGGCAGCGGTCGCTGGCCGCCTCCTCCTCCGCGCCAAGCTCCAGCCGGTGCAGCGTGCGCGGGCTGGCCCAGGCCTGCTGACCGGCGCGCACCCGCTTCCCGCCTGTCGGAGCGCTCTTGCCCGCTAGGAGCGGCAACCCTGCATCGCCACGCAGTGCAGCATGGGCGTGGAGGTCTTCGCAGCCCAGAGCGATGGCCTTCATGCGCCGCGCCGCCAGGGCCTCGACGCTGTGTGCAATGCTCAACGCATGGCGGTGGTCGACGCAACATTTCGCAGCGCTGCCGTCGGCTTGGGGTGCGGGTCGTGCGAGCGGTGCTCTGGAATCCCAGCTCGCTAGGCTTGGGAGATGTTCGGCCTCGGCTTACACGCTCCTGCTGCCGCGGGCGTCATCCCCTACGAGTGCTGCTGTCGCTCCTACGCCGTCTGGCGGCGATCCTTGCCCTGGCGACCCTAGCGCCAAGTCTCGTCGGCGACACAGCCGAAGCGCTTTACCGCAAGGGGGTTCGCGCTCAGCGGCAGGGGAGGCATGTGGAGGCGTATCTCCTCTACAGCCGGGCTCGGGCGCTCAAACCCGCCGAGCCCAAATATGCCCGGGCTTTCCGGGGAGTGAGGCGGGGCGCGGCCCAACTGCTCGCAGCTGCGGGGGAGTACCGCACGGCACTTGAGCTAGCCCCCGATTCGTGGGAGTTTGCAAGGCTGGTCGGCGAGCCCAGGGAGCCGGCCCCCGTCCCTCAGGTCACAATACGGGCCGAGCCGCGGTACAAGGAGCCAGTCCGGCTCCGTTTCGCCGGGCACTCGGCAGGATTCCGCTTTCGAAGCTCCCTCCGGGAGGCCTACGAGGAGGTCGCAGTCGAGTTCGGCGTCCGAGTGCTTTTTGATGATGAGTTCGACGGCGACCACCGGATCCGCGCCGATCTTGACGAATGCGGATTGCGTTGTGCGCTGCGAGCCCTTGGCGACCTCGGCAGGTCCGCGGCCGTCGCAGTGGACACCGATCAGATCCTAGTGATCCCGGACACTCCGCAGAAGCGCTCCCAGCTCGAGCCGACGGTGTTCGCCACGGTTCCTCTGGATTCCGGCCTCGCGCCGGAGACGGTCGCCGAAGTCGTCCAAGTTGTCCAACAGATCTTGGACCTGAAGCAGTTCCAGGCCAGCGGTCCCGGCGGAGTGTTGTTAGTCCGGGACTCGGTGGCTAAGGCCGCGCTAGCTCAAACGCTGGCGGAGAATCTGCTGCACCTTCCTGCGTCCGCGCAGATCGAGGTGCAGCTCATCTCTGTTTCCAACGGCAGCCTCGTCCGCGCTGGTATTGTCCCTCCCACGCGGTTCCCGGTCACCAACCTCTCCACCCTGTTGGGCGCGGTCCCGTCGCCAAGTGCCGGCGCGGAGCGCCTGATCGGATTGGGCGGGGGAGAAACCGTCCTCGGCGTCGCTGTCGGCGATGCCTCCTTCACGGCGGCTCTGGACGCGAGCGCAGCTCAGTCTCTGTATCGTCTCCAGGTTCGCAGTGCGCATGGCCTGCCGGCCGAAGTCAGAATCGGTGAGCGCTATCCGGTCGCGACCGCGCAGTATTCGCCGGGAACTCGCGGGCCGACCGGTCCGGGATTCGTGCAGCCGCCCCCGTCGGTCACCTTCGAGGATCTGGGCCTCAACCTCGCGGTGACGCCCCTGATCCACAGTGCGCGGGAAATAACCCTGCAATTGGCCGCGCAGTTTCGCTTTCTGTCGGGTGGGGCGGTCAATGGGGTACCGGTCCTGTCCAACCGGGAGTTTGAGTCGCAGGTTCGACTGAGGCAGGGCGAGTTCGCGATCGTGTCCGGGATCGCCGTCTATGAGCGGAGCCAGAGCGCGTCCGGGCTGTTCGGACTGGGGCGGGTCCCCTGGCTGGGAGCGCTATTTCGCACGGGCCAGTGGCGCTGGAGCCGCAGCGATCTGTTGATCCTGGTGCGTCCTCGCATTTCGCAGCTGCCGCCCGCCGAGCTGGCGCGCATGCCGACGGTCCTCACTGGGACGGAGCAACGGCCGTTTCCCCCGCTCTGATCTCCCGCAGCAGCCGGGCAACCGCTGCGAGCCGGACGCCTTCGGCCTGTGGCGTCTCGCGCAGCACTGCGGTCGTTAGGCGCACGGAACGCACTTGTGCGAACTTACTTGCGGGTACCGTGCCGGCCGGTTCCGTATAATGGGCGGCGGACAGGGCGTAGCGCACCCAGCGCCGCCCGCGGAGTGAGGAGGATTCAGCATGTCCCGAACCAATGCCGCCCTGATGCTTGCGCTGCCGTTGCTCTTGGTCCATTGCACCGAGACCGAGATGCCGGAGCCGGCCCCCCCGGCTTGGCCCGAGGTCGCCGGCTATGAAATGATGGTCGTCCCGGCGGACAACCCGATGACCGAGGCCAAAGTGGCCTTGGGCAAGCAGCTCTACTACGACAAGCGGCTGAGCGGCGACGGGAACAGGTCCTGCTATGGCTGTCACCTCAAGGAGCATGGTCTGACGGACGGTCGGGCCATGGCGCTGGGAGCGTTCGACAAGCAGCTCACCCGGGCCGCGCCGACTATGTGGAATGTCGGCTACTACGAGGCGCTGTACTGGGACGGGCGCTCGACTGCCCTGGAAAAGCAGGTTCAGGGAGCGTGGAGCGGAGGCAACATGGGCGCGTCCGGCAACGACGGGGCGCCGTCGATGGAGGACATCTGCGCCCAGCTGAACGAAATCCCAGGCTACGCGGAGCAATTCCAGGAGGTCTTCGGCGGGTCCGCCACACCGGACACTGTCGCGATGGCCGTGGCGGCTTTCATGCGGACCATCGTGACTACTACGGAGAACTCGCGCTACATCGCGTTCCAGAACGGTGACGAAGCTGCGCTGAATGACCAGGAGAAACGCGGCTGGATGATCTTCTCCGAGAAGGCGAAATGCACCAACTGCCATGACGGGCGGCTGCTGACTGACATGCAGTACCACAATGTGGGCATTGGCATGGACGCGGAAAGCCCCGACATCGGGCGCGCCAAAGTTTCGGAGGACGAGCAAGACACCGGCGCGTTCAAGACGCCCAGCCTGTTCGACATCTCCAAGTCGGCGCCGTACTTCCACGACGGCAGTGTCGAGACGCTGGAGGAAGCGGTCGACCTGATGTTGAGCGGCGGCAAGGAGAACGAGTGGCTCGACGTGGACAACTTGGCCGACGCGAAGAACGCCGACCTATCCGACGAGGAGAAGGCCGACCTGCTGGCCTTCCTGCGGGCGCTCGACGTCGACTACACGATTGAAGCCCCGGCGCTGCCGTAGAGCGCGCTGAGGGATTCCCTAAGCGAAACATCGGCGGAGCGCACCACCGAGCGGCGGCGGTGCGCTCAGTGCCGCACTTCTACGCTGGGGCTTGCGTCGAACCCCAGCCGGGCCGCGATCCCTTCCAGGATCTGTCCGCGCTCCAGGCGGACTTCGCCCGTGTATAGCAGCCACCGGCTCGGTTCGCCACCCGAGGCGATGCGGTAGGCCAGGGACGAGCCCTCGGTTGCGGCTTCCAGCGTGACCCCGGCTGCGCCGTCGGGCAGCTGCCGCTTGTGCGCCAACGGCTTCCCGACGGCCTCGGGCTTTCCGGCGGGGTACATTTTTCGGTACAGCTCGGGCTCCGGCACCAGCCCTTGGTCGTTGGTCCGCCGCATCCACCCGATGAGCTCATCGCGGAAGCGGGCGAGGACCGCGCCGTAGCGCTTGTCTGCCGCCAAGTTATGCACTTGGTGCGGATCAGCGACTACATCGTAGAGTTCCTCGTACGGCTTCGTGGCTGCCATAAAAGGAGCGGCCAGCGGGTCCAGCTCGCCAGCTGCCTTGAGCCGGCCCAGTTCCTGGTAGATCGGCCCTTGGCTCGGTGTCCGCATGAACTGCACCCACGGTCGGTGGGATTCGAAGTTGCGCACATAGAGGTGCCGGTGGTCGCGCACTCCGCGAATCATGTCGTAGCGCTCGTCCATGCGGTCCCGGCCGTGGTAGAGGTACTCGGGCTCAGGACCCTGGTCCTCGCCGAGGATGACCCGTCCGTGCAGATGCCGAGGCGGTTCGCCGCCGCCGACTGCGATCATGGTGGGGGCGAGATCGAGGAATTGGACGAAGTCGGCCCGCACCGAGCCTGGCTTGATGCGGCTTGGCCAGCGCATGATGAGCGGGACCTTGAGGCCGGAGTCGTAGATCCAGCGTTTGCCGCGCGCAAGCCCCACGCCGTGGTCCCCCCAGAAGACGACCAGCGTCTCGTCGGCCAACCCGGCCTCGTCGAGTTCCTCGAGCATTTCGCCGATCGTACGGTCGGTGTGGGTGACCGCATCGTAATAGGCGGCCCAGGCCTCGCGGACCTTCGGAGTATCCGGGTAGTACGGCGGGAGAGGGAGCCGCCGGGCGTTGTGAATGGCCTTGTCCGGGTCCGTCGCCCGTGCGGCGTGTTGGCGGCGCACCGAGCCCTCGTGGGAGGTGCCGAAGTTGAAAACCGCGAAGAACGGCTGATCGGGGTCGGAGCGATTCTTCCAGTGCGCCGTGGCGCTCGAATCGTCCCAGGCGGTGAGCGGGACTGGGAAGTTGTAGTCGGTCTTGCGGTTGTTGGTCGTGTAGTAGCCCAGTTCGCGCAGGTATTCCGGGAAAGCGCGGACATGGGGGGGCGGCACCATTGAGGAGCGCATGTGGTGCGTGCCGATAGCCGTCGGATACATGCCGGTGATGATCCCGGAGCGCGTCGGTGCGCAGACCGGTGAATGCGAGTAGGCTTCCAGGAAGGTGACCCCTTCGCGGGCTAGGCGGGCGATGTTGGGGGTGCGGGCATACGGGTCGTAGGGCGCAACCTGCTGGCCGGTGTCCTCGATCGAAAGCCAAAGGATATTCGGCGGCTTGGCTTCCATGCGCGAAGCCGCGCCCGGCATCGCCAGGAGCGCGAGCGCTCCGGTTGCGGCGGAGGCCAACTGGCGGAGTAGTCTGGTTCCGGTCATTCGCAGGTCCTATACGGGCAAGGCCGAAGATTCAAGGTCCAGAGCGCATGGCGGGCCACGCGCTGCACGTAGTCGAAGTCGTCGCTGACGGCTTTTCTGAGTGCCGTGGCGAGGCCCGCTGCTTTGTCTCCGATGGCGTCTGCGGCATGGACGGCGTGCAAGCGGACGCCTCGGTTGGGGTGGGCTAGGCCCTCTTCAAGAATGCGCAGCGCGGGTTCGTCCTGGCCCCAGAGCAGCAAGGCCAGCGCCGCTTGAATGCGGACTTCTGGGACTGCGTCTTCCAAAGCCAATTCGAGCGCACGAGCACCTGGGGAATAGGCCTCGGGAAAGTAGGCAGCGGCTGTCGCCGACCAGAAGCGGACAGCGCTGTCCGAGTGCTCTAGGGCTGCGAACAGCGCCTCGCGGGATCCGGGCCGGTCTGCGATGGCCATTTCGCCGATCGCTCGCGCCGCCAGCAAGCGCTCGACCCGCGTGGCGGAATCGAGTTCGGCACGCCATTTTATAAGGGTCTTGCCCAAATGGTGGGTCTGTTGGGCGGCTGCGGCCACGGATATGGCCGCGATCAGGGCGAGGGCCGAGAGTCGCATTGTTTCCCAAATTGTATGCCAGGTAGCGTCTCTGCTAGCTTTTTCGGGAAGCGGTTTTGGTAGCTGGGTCACGGCTGCTTCTTTGGGGCCTAGGAAACAGGCAGTTCCGGAGTGAGGCGCAGGGTCTGGCCTCTTGCCTCGCTTGCTGATCAGGAGTAGGGATGGCACCCGCAGGGCAGCCCTGCCCGCTCGGGGGTGGCCCCCATGTGCGCGAGGTGCCTTCAGCGGACGGGCGGAGCCACGCCGCGGAAGAGGTGGCCCCATGTGCATGAGGTGCCCGTACGTTTGGTGCGGTCGTCCGAGTGGCCGGCGGGGGATCGCCTGCTGGACGAGCGGCCCGATCTCGGCCTCCCGCAGTGCGCGGGATGCGGCCTGCGTTACGTGGCCATGTGGCGCGGGGGGTGGCGGGGCTGGTTCCGGGTTCTGCCGTTCCGCGGCTGCACCTAGTGGAGCACAACACCCGGTTGCTGGTGCTGGATGCGGGGGGGGCACCGAAGCTCGTCCGGGCTGAGGGCCAACCTGCGCCGGCTGCGCACGGACTGGCAGGCGGAGTGGATGCCCACCCTGGAACTGGCCGAGACGTTTGTGGGCCTGAGCCGTTTCCGAGGCACCGTGTATCAGGCGGCGCACGGGCTGGAGGTAGGGCGCAGCCGGGGCTGCGGGTGTTACGGGAGCTACTGGAGAAGGTGCCGGACCCGCGCCGGGGACCGGCGCTGCGGCCTCCGCGGGGCGCGGTCCTGAGCCTGTCGACGCTGGCGAAGATCTGTGGCTGGCCCGGCGTGCGACAGCCGGAAGCGTGCGCCAAGGCTTGGCCGCCCGAGGACTGGAAGGCGTTCGGCTGTCTGTGGGAGCGGCGTGCGCAAGCTTCAGGGGCACCCTCGGACACGACCTGCCAGAGCCTCCGGGAGATGGGCACTGGGAGACGGTCTCGCTGGTCGACCACGCCCCGGCTTGTCCCTGGCCAGCTGCAGCTGCCGCGCCGAGGGCGGCTAGCCGGCGGCCCTGCGGGCGCTGGACGCCGGCCACATCAGCTACGAGACGCTGCAGGCGCAGCCCGGTTCCGATACGCTGGCGACGATCTAGCGCAACGGCCGGCACGGCCTACGACCTGATCGCACAGGACGCGCACTTGGCCGGGCCCGGGACGGTTGAGAACCGCCAGCCGCCCGACCAGCAGTTTGCGGCGAGCGCCCAAAAAATTAGTCTGCCGCTGAGTTTTGGAAATCTTATCGCAACTCTACAGTTCTGCAATTATGCCATTTTTCGTCTATTTTTTTATCTATTTTGGCGATTTCGAGCGGCAGAAAGAACGAAAAATACAGTTCGACAGCTCTGGTGGAAATCTATACCAACAATTTTTCCGAAAAATTTGACCGTATTTCAACGCGATCGATATTGTGATCAATCATGTATTAATCAAAATATTCATGCACGCCAATTTTCCTGTCACGCTCAATGCTCAGCCGCTCGATCTGTTGCCAAGTCTGCTCGTCGACCTGCACACGCCGCTTTGCCCAGCGCTTTAATTTGTTCATATCTATTACTCCCAGTCATCGTTATAGACGGGCAATATCAGCGGCTGATCGGACACCTTGCGCGATGCTAGTGGCTTGGCTTGGGCCGCCATAGCGTTTCGCCCGGTGCTACCTCCAGATCGCCGGATATCGAAACTCGTACCTTCCCGCTCTTCCTGTATCCGCGGACTACGGCTGGCCGGTGGTAGCGGGATCGACGGGTTGCGCGGGCGCTGAGGGCGGCATCGGAAGCTGCACTTCCAGCCGCGCCTCGATCCGCGCCACACGCTCTCGCAGGGCGGCCAAGCTGTCGACCACAGCGTCTATTCGTGTGTTCATTCGTGCGTCCAAGGCGTCCATGCCTTGCATCCAGCTGCCAAGCCACAGTGCAGCTGTGAGCACCAAGCCTGCCACGACGCTACCAGTGGTGACCGTAGTTGCCTGCTCAGTGCTCATGCCGTTAGCCTAACGCGCTCGCAGATGCAACCTAGATTCCCGGGTAATTTCCCGAGATGAGGGTTGCGGGGCCGTATGGCTTGAGCGGAGAGCCCGAAGAGCCCGGCGCGGGCCCCTCAGCCCGTCGCCGAGCGGCCTGGTCCCCCGCAGGCGACCTGCGTCCGCCCCGCAGCCGCTGCGCCCCCGGCTCCGGGCGCACCGATCCCCCCGCGGGCTCCGCGTCGGCCCCCTGCCGCTGGGCCCAGCGCGGCCCCGACCGCCCCGGCCCTAGCCCGGCTCCCTCCGGCTCGCCGCGGGCAGCAGCCCATCCAACCACAGGTTGCGCCTGCTGCACAGCCGCCGCCGCCGCAGCTGTGCGATCTGGGTGCCTGCGTAGAAACCCTGATGCGCCGCGGGCGAGCGGCACGGCGGATGCCGCCGCCCCAGCTCCGCCAGCGGCAGCCGGTCGCGGCTCACTGGAATCACCGTGCATACCGGCACCCGCAGCCGCTGCTCCCCGTCCCCGTCGCGCCGGAGCATCCCGCACACCGGCTCCTCCGGCCCCCGGGCCGGCCGGTACGCCACCGCGAGCGCCCGCTCCTGGCCTGCCGCGTCCAGGGGCTCCCCCTCTTCCTCCCGCAACCCCTCGCGGCCGCCAGGTGCAAAATCGGGGCCTTTGGGCGCGGATCGGTCACGCTCCCGGAATCATCCCCGCCCCGCTGCCGGCAGGAACTTGCCAGTTCCCTGCAGGAGTACGCGCTGGCGGCCCGCAGACCCACCGGTTGCCGCCCTGTCGGCCTAGGAGCCCGTTGAGAAAGTCCGGCTGAGCGGCGCTGCGCTCGGGGGGTTGCGGTGCGAGAGCATTCCGTGGGATCCTTGTTCAGATGTCGCTGGGCGCTCGCCAACGGATCCAGGGGTTGGTCTTCCTCCCTGCGGACGCACGCCCCCAGGCCCCGACCGTCCCGTGCTGCGAGAAGCTCCACGAGGTGCTCGAGCGCTCCGGCTGCGACGAGGGCCTGGAGCGGCTCTGCCAGCCCTGCTACGCCGCCAAGCTGGGCCGCCCCGCGCTGCCGCCGGGCGTCTCCTGCCGCAGGCTCCTGCTCGGCTATCTGCTGGGCTTGGGTTCCGAGCGCGCCATCGCCCTGCAGGCCAGCGACACGCTCTCGATCCGCGAGTTCCTCGGCTCTGGGCTGAACGAGTCGACGCCGGACCACTCCACGCTGTGCCGCACACGCCAGCGCCTGGACCTCGAGACGCACAAGAAGGTCTTCGCCTGGGTGCTGGAGAGGCTGCGGGCCGCCGGGCTGGCCCAAGGCGAGACGGTCGGGGTGGACGCCACCCCGCTGGAAGCCCACGCGGCGCTGAGCACGCTGCAGCGGCGGAACACCCAGGAGGGCTCCGGGGAGTTCCTCGAGCGCCTGGCGGCATCCGCGGGGATCGAGACGCCGACGCGGGAAGAGTTGATTGAGTGCGACCGCCGGCGCAAGAACAAGTCGCTGTCGAACCAGGAGTGGGAGCACCCGGTCGATCCGGACGCCCGGGTGGCCCGCATGAAGGACGGCGCGACGGACATGGCCCACAAGGCCGAGCACGCGGTGGACATGGACAGCGGCGCGCTGGTGGGGCTGACCGTGCAGGCCGCGGACCTGGGCGACACGGCGACGCTCGGGCCGACGCTGGCGGTGGTGGAAGAGGCGCAGGGCGGGAAGCCGCAGACGGTGGTGGCGGACAAGGGGTACCCCAGCGGCGCGACGGTGCTGGCGCTGGAGGAGTCCGGGCAGGAGCCGGTGATTCCGGAGCCGCAGCGGCAGCCGCGCCAGGGGGAGCCGGGCCGGGAAGCCGAGCGCGCGGCGGGGGAGGCGCACCGGGAGCGGGTCGCCGGCGAGCGGGGCCGCAAGCTGGGGCGGCAGCGCTGCGAGAAGGTCGAACGGTCGATGGCCCCCATGTACGGGACCGGCGGGATGCGGCGGGTCCACCTGCGGGGCCGCAACAACATCCTGAAGCGACTGCTCATCCACGCCTGCGGGTACAACTTGGGCGTCCTGCTGCGGTCGCTGACGGGGATCGGTACGCCGCGGAGCCTGCAAGGCGGCGGCTCCCTGGCCGTTTCGGCGCTAATTTGGCTTGGAAAAGGCCTCGGGAAGGCCCTGGAACGGCTTCTGAGCGCGTTTTCGAGCGTCTGGGCCGCCCGGCGGCCCGCGCTCGGGCTCGGAGCCTAGTCCGCAGAAGCCTTCGCTGCGTTCCGCCGCGTCTCGGCGGTGACTCGGACAGCGTCATTTATCAACGGGCTCCTAGGGCCCCACATCCCGGTCTAGTTGCTCCTGCATGTCCGTGCCGCCCGCGTGCAGCCGGGTGCTGGCCCCCGCCGCTCCCCCGCACACCGAGGGCAGCCAGGACTGCTGCTCGCCGTGGCAGCCGCGCTCGGCGTGCTCGCACAACTGGCCCTTCCCCTCGATCCCCGGGCTGTCCACGAACACCGGCACGGAGCCCCACCGCTGCCTGCACGCCTGCGCCACCAAGCGCCGGCTGCCCAGCCGCGCACACCGCCGCAACCCCTCCCGCGCCGCCTAGTGCATCCGCTGCAGGTATGCGCCGAGCCGCCGGCTGTCGGGCACGGCCCGCAGCCCGCACGCTCGGTGCGCGACGTCATCGGCCCCTAGGGCGTCGACCGGGTGGAGGTGCCCCCCGCCGGCGCAGGCTGAGTAGATCAGCGCCAGCAGTATCTGCCCAAAGTTGCCACCGCGCCGGCGGCACTGGAGGCGGATCGACGCGGCCAGCTTGTCGGGCAGCCCGAGGAACTGGGCCAGCCGGGCTACCACGCCGAGCCCTGCCAGGCTCGTCCAGTTGCCGTCGCAGACGCCGCAAGCCAGGGCGGGAGCACTGTCGGGGGGCCAGGGGGGCCTCCAGGAAAATCGAGAGGCACCCCTGAGGTGCAATACACGGACACCCCGGAGAACCGCCTAAACCATGGCAATCCAGACACGTTATGGCAGCAATCGCAATCCTTGTTCGGGAATCAGGGGCAAATGCACTGCGGGCGTCTGAACTGCCGGACATGCTCTAGGCACCGCCAGTCGCCGGAAGCCCGCAGACGGCGATTCTGGTGCAGAAATGGGCAGTCTGCCGCCCACCGCCAGCGCAGGGCTGAGCCGTGAAGGATGGGCGGCTGCATCGAGATCCTGCACCACTACTGATTTCTTCGAGCCTAGGAGGCAGGCAGTGCAGGAGTTAGGCGCAGGGGCTGACTTATTGCCTCGATTTTTGGTCAGGAGAAAAGCTGCCCTGCGAGGCCCCCCCTTCTCGTCGGCCACGATATGATCGGACGCGAGCGTACGAAGCGACTGTGCATTGTTTGGGCGGCAGCACCGATGAGCTGCGGCTTCCAGCAAACGCTTGACCAGATCCGGGCCGTCGCCAGTTCCCAAGCCAAAAAGGGGGCGCTCTTTGAGCGCCTCGTGAAGCAGTACTTCCGTCAGGACCCCTTGTACGCCGACCGGTTCTCCGAGGTCTGGCTGTGGCCCGAGTGGGCGGCTCGCCGGCCGGACTTGACGGGCCAGGACACCGGAGTGGATCTGGTCGCCGAGGAGCGCGATGGCGGCTGCTGCGCGATCCAGTGCAAGTTCCATGCGCCGGGAACCCGCATCTCGAAGGCTGCCCTCGACTCGTTCATCTCCGCGTCTGCACGGGAGCCGTTCACGCGGCGCATGGTCGTCGATACGGGCCACGCGTGGGGGCCGACTGCAGAGAAGACCGTTGAGGGCCTGACGCCGCCCTGTCAGGTGCTGCGGTTCAACGATCTTGCCGACCGACCCATCGATTGGCCGAATCTGCGGCGGCAAGACCCGGAAGCCCTCCATTGGCGTCCTGAGCCGTTCAGTCCGCTTCCGCATCAGAAAGCCGCCGTGGAGGATGTGGTCCGGGGCTTCGACAAGCACGCCCGCGGCAAGCTCATCATGGCTTGCGGCACGGGCAAGACGTTCACCGCCCTGCGCATCGCCGAGAGCATGGCTGGCAGCGGCGGGCGGGTCCTCTACTTGGTGCCTTCGATCTCGCTGTTCCAGCAGTCGATGCGGGCGTGGGCCGAACAGCGGACCGTGGCGCACCGCTACAGACCGGTGCATAAGTCCTGTCACACAAATCACGCTAGATTTCTAGCATTTTCAATAGCTTACGGGGAAAGACCCCTGACACGACTTTTGCACGGATCAGTATATCGGGATCTGCTCGGACACCCGCGCCGGGCGCAACGACGAGGACGCCTCGATCCGCGAGCTGGAGATACCGGTGACGACGGACCCGAGCGCAATCGGCAGCGCGTTGGGCGAGGCTGCGTCGGACGCCATGACGGTCGTCTTCTGCACCTACCAGTCCCTCGGACTCGTCGAGCGTGCGCAGGGCAACGGTGCGCCGCCGTTCGACTTGGCGCTCTGCGACGAGGCGCACCGGACCACGGGCATCGAACGCCCCGGTGACAAGACCTCGCCGTTCGTGCTGGTGCATGATGCCGAGCGGATCCGTGCGTCCAGGCGGCTCTACATGACCGCGACGCCGCGCCTTTACACCGAGGGAGCGAAGACGAAGGCGGCGAGCCACAGCGTCGACGTGTTCTCAATGGACGATGCGGCGACCTACGGGCCGGAGTTCCATCGGCTGCCGTTCTCGCGGGCCGTCGACCAGGGGCTGCTGGCCGACTACAAGGTCGTGGTGCTCGCCGTGTCGGAACGGAGCGTCGATGCGGCTTTGCGGGCTCACCTGGACTCGGGCGCCGGCGAGATCAACCTCACGGACGCGGCCAAGATCGTCGGCTGCTGGCAGGCGTTGCGCAACCCGGAGAACCGGCCCCAAACCGATGGTTCGATTCGGACTCTCCAGCGTGCGATCGCCTTCACGAACACCATCAAGTCATCCAAGCGGTTGGCGGCACACTGGGGCGGCGTCGTCGCGCAGGCGGTCGGTTGTCTGCCGTCGGCGGCGCAGGCCACGGCCTTGCGGTGCGAGACGGAGCATGTCGATGGCCAGCACCACGCGCTCGACCGCAAGGTGCGCATCGAATGGCTGAAGGGAGCGTCCGCGGGAGCCTGCCGCATCCTTTCGAACGCCCGCTGCTTGTCGGAGGGGATCGACGTGCCGGCCCTCGACGCCGTGCTCTTCATGAGTCCCCGCAACAGCCAGGTGGACATCGTGCAGGCCGTCGGTCGGGCGATGCGTAAGGCCGAGGGCAAGACGTACGGCTACATCGTGCTCCCGGTCGCGGTGCCGGCGGGCGTCGACCCGGCCGCGGCGCTCGACGACAACGAGCGGTTCGCGGCGGTCTGGGGCGTGCTGCGGGCGCTGCGTTCGCACGACGACCGGTTCGATGCCGAGATCAACCAGATCGACCTGAACAAAACGCCGACGGACCGCATTATCTTCAGCGGCGGCGGAGCCGGCGATGGGGGATACGGGACGCCGGAGCTCTTGCCGTTCGCGCCGCTCGACCTGCCGCCGGGCGCGATCTACGCGAAGATCGTCGACAAGTGCGGCGACCGGAAGTACTGGGAGACTTGGGCGAAAGATGTCGCCGACATCTTCTCGCGCCTCGTCCTGCGGATCGGCGGGCTGCTCGACAGCCCCGAGAACACGGCGCTACGGGATTGGTTCGATGCGTTCCACGACGAGTTGAAGGTCTCGATCAACGAATCGATTACACGCGGCGGTGCCATCGACATGATGGCGCAGCACATCCTGACGCAGCCGGTCTTCGAGGCGCTGTTCGAAGGGTACAACTTTGCCGGGACCAACCCCGTGGCCAGGGCGCTCGACGGGCTGCGCCGGGACTTCGGCGAGTTCGGGCTCGAGAACGAGACGCGCGACCTGGAGGGCTTCTACGAGAGTGTCCGGCTGCGGGCGCACGGTCTCGACAACAGCGCAGCGCGCCAGCGCGTGCTGATGGAGTTGTACGAGAAGTTCTTCGCGACCGCGCTGAAGAAGGAGGCCGACCGGCTCGGGATCGTCTACACGCCGGTGGAGATCGTCGACTTCATCCTCTGGAGCGCCGATCACGTCCTGCAGCGGGAGTTCGGCCGCTCGCTGAGCGACGCGGGCGTGCATGTGCTGGACCCGTTTACCGGCACCGGCATCTTCCTGGTCCGGCTGCTGCAGTCCGGGCTGATACGGGACGAGGACCTCGTCCGGAAGTACCTCGAGGAGCTGCACGCGAACGAGATCGTCCTGCTCGCGTACTACATCGCCGCGATCCACATCAAGGAGGCCTTCCACGGCCGGCGCGGAGCGGACAGCGGCTACGAGCCGTTCCGCGGCATCGCGCTGACCGACACCTTCAACCTGCACACCGAGCGGACCGGCTTCCCGAAGGCGTGGCTGCCCGATAACAGCGAGCGGGTCGAGCGCCAGCAGAAGCTTCCGATCCAGGTGATCGTCGGCAATCCGCCCTGGTCGACAGGGCAGCGTAGCTCGGCGGACGACAACCCCAATGTGGACTATCCCGAGCTGGAGCGGCGTGTGGCGGACACGTATGCCGCGCGCTCGGCGGCGACGCTGAAGAACAGCCTGTACGACACCTACAAGATGGCGATCCGCTGGGCGTCGGATCGCATCGGCGAGCAGGGCGTCGTCGCCTTCGTCACCAACGGCTCGTGGATCGATGGCAACGTCGATTCCGGGGTGCGGGCGTGTCTGGCGGAGGAGTTCAGCAACATCTGGGCGCTGAACCTGCGGGGGAACGCACGGACATCCGGCGAGAAGCGGCGCGCCGAAGGTGATAACGCGTTCGGCCAGGGCTCCCGCGCGCCGGTCGCGATCACCATCCTCGTCCGCAACCAGAACGCGTCACACGAGGGCTGCCGAATCCTCTACCGAGACATCGGCGACTACCTGAAGCGCGAGGAGAAGCTCGCGGTCCTGCGCGAGGCGGCCTCGATCTCCGGCATCGACGACTGGCGGGAGATCACCCCCGACCGTCACCACGACTGGATCGGCCAGCGCGACGAGGCGTTCCAGGCGCTCTACCCGCTGGGGTCGAAAGCGGCGAAGGCCGGAAAATCGGACGAGGCGATCTTCCGGCTGTATTCGCATGGCATGGTGACCGCGCGTGACGCCTACATCTACAACTTCTCCCGCGAGGCCTGCGCCGAGAACGCCCGCAAGATGGTGGGCGAGTACATGGGCGCGATGCGGGTCCGAGAGGAGCATCCCGAATACTCGGTCGATGATGCAGTGCGGCTTCACACTCGGCACGTGCGGTGGGATCGTGAGTTGAAGAACAACATGCGACGGAGGCGCACGGTCTATTACTCGGTGGACAACATCTGGGTGACCCAGTACCGACCATTCGTGAAGCAGCACTGCTACGTTGAGTACGTCCTCGTGAACAACAAGTACCAGCAGGACAGCATCTTCCCGCCGCCTTCGAGCGAAGTTGGCACGATTCTTGGGGGGGGGGGGCAATCGCGCCATCTGCGTGCCCGGCGTGGGCGCGACCAAGGGATTCTCCGCTCTCATGGTCGACACGATGCCGGACCTGGAGCTGGTGTCGAAGGGCCAGTGCTTCCCGCGGTACCGGTACGAGCGGAGAATCGCGTCATCTGCGTCCCGGGAATCGGTGCCAACAAGCCGTTCTCGGCCCTCGTCACCGACCGCATGCCCGACCTCCACTTCCTCGAATTCGGCCAGTGCTTCCCCCAATGGACCTATCCCCAATATCCAAGGGGGTGTCTTTGACGACGCCGGCCTGCTGGAGACCGAAGCGGAACGCGTCGACAACATCACGGACGCGGCCCTGCTGGCCTTCCGAGAGCGCTACGGCGACGACGGGATCACGAAGGACGCGATCTTCGACTACACCTACGGCGTGCTCCACGCGCCGGCGTATCGGGAGCGCTTCGCGAACGACTTGGCCAAGTCGTTGCCGCGGATTCCGATGGTGCCCGACTTCCAAGCCTTCGCGGAGGCCGGCCGGGACTTGGCGGCCCTGCATCTCGGGTACGAGACTTGCGCCGAATACCCGCTGGGGATCGTTGTGCCCAGTTCGGCGAGCCTGCAATCGCATCACTTCCGGCTCGGTGAGCGGGCCATGCGCTTCGCCGACGGTGATAAGACCGTGCTGATCGTGAACGACCACGTTCGCCTCGCGGGCATTCCGAGCGAGGCCCACGCCTACGTGGTCAACGGACGGACGCCGCTGGAGTGGTTCGTCGACCGCTACCGTGTGAGGCGAGACCTCGGGAGCGGGATCGTGAACGATCCGAACGGCTGGTTCTTGAACCCCGAGGACCTCATCGCGGCGATCCGGCGGATCGTGCATATGAGCGTCGAGACCGTCGGAATCGTCGCCGGTCTCCCGGAGCCATTCCCGGAAGCGGCCAGCGGCCAGAGCGGCGGACGGCCATGACGGCGATCGATCAGACCCCGGCCATGGTCAAGGCTCGCGAGTCGAGCCGGCCGGAGTTCGCGAATGCCACCGGCGAGAGCCTGCCGCTGCCGAGGGGCTTGTCGTCGCGTCCGGCCTGGCCCCACAGCTGTTTTCGGCTCCGGTGCTGGGAGAGACCTGCGTCCGAATCGTCGACAGCGGCGACATGCTGACGGCGCTGTGCGGAGTTTCCTGCTCGCGGAACGCGCCGATGGCCAGGAAGACCGCCTGCCTCAAGACGCCGGTTGTCTCCTGCTTGACGGCTCGCCCGGTATCGGACCTGTCGGCGGCCGCTTGGCAGAAGGTCGCCCTCGCTTGGTGGGAGATCCAGAGCGTCAGATCCGACCTCCATGCTTTCGCCGTCGCGGTCGAGGAACTCGGCAGGGGGATCGCGAAGCGCGGGCGAGGCGGCTCGCGGCCTTCCGCGGTCACCGACAAGCCACCGAGGAAATCGCCTAGCGGAAATGGGAGGAGAGGCAGGGGAGGCTGGCGGATCGATTCGAATACGTGGGTCGGACTTCGCGCCGGAAGCGTAGGCGGTACCCTTCGGTTTCGCCGGGTCGGCAAGGTCCGCCAGCGGCCATCGGCGGTTTGCTCCGACCCGGGTGCCGCACCCTATGCGTTTGGATGGCTCGTTGCGAGGCCATGCTGCGGGTCCTCCCGGGATTTCCGAACTGTCCCTTGGCGTAGGGCGGCCGTCAGCGGGCGTTCTCGCCATTCTGGAATTCAATGGTCGAGCTTGCCGTGAAGCGCTTGTAATTGGAGTATTCGATGCTGAGCCGCACTCGCTGGTTCCCCGACGGGAACGGCAGAGTGTCGTCACCGACCGTACGCACTGGGAACCAGTGCGTGCCGTCGACGGGCTCGTAGAACGTGGTGAACGCCGGGAACAGGTTGCTGTCCTGGAGTCGGTGAATCTGTGGCACGGGCCGGCCTGCGGCGCGGACTACTTGGCCGTTCTCCACTGCTACCCAGAGCAGACCGTCGAAAAAGCGCTGGCCCGCGAGAATCTGGCGCGGCCGCACAGCCAGAACGTGGCAGGGCTGGCCATCGACCGGTTCAATGCCCTTGTAGCCTACCTTGTAGGAGCGCAACGTCTCCTTGGTGAGCACGAATGGATTGACGTCGCGGAGGTCACGAAAGTCCTCCTCGGTGAGCCTTAGGCGCTTCAGCCGCAGGACCGGCCTCTTCCGATGCTTCTCCTCGCGTTGCCCGGTCCCTGTGAATGTGACGTCCCGAATCTCTTCGTAGTGGCCGACGGGGACGCCGCGGCGGATCTCGTAGAACCTGAACGTCTGGGTGTAGGTGTAGTGGTCGCGCTCGGCCACCAGCAGGCTCCCCAATTCGGCCACCTTCCGCACGAGGTCGTCTGGGGCTTGGGCTGGCGCAGGAGGGGGCGGCACCATGGCCAAGGCTACGATGAGTAGCTTGACCGCGGAGGAGAATCCCCCGACTGGCCGGAACTTGCGCTGGCACGGAGCAGGCCTGCTGCTACTCTGCGCAGCAATCGGCATCGCTGGAGTCATTCTGGCACACCGTTTCGGGTTCACAACTGCTGTAGCCGCCCCGGTGGTGGCCGCGTTCTGCTTCCAGGCAGCGCTGTATTGGGTTGCGGTGGCCAGGCAGGTGCGGCAAGCGATCGAGGCCGCTCTCCCGCCGCTGGGCCTTGCCGCCGCGCTCGTGGCGGCCTCGGTTGCTCCGTATGTCATTTACGCCGCGCCTACCGCCCGTTTTTCGGCGGTCGCGCTGCTGCAACTGGTGCTGCTCTGCGCCTGCGTGACCGGGCCATATGTCCTGTTCCCTGTGCGGAAGCATCGATTCCAGTGGCAGGACGCGGTGGTCGTATGCGCCCTAGCGTATCCGATGATCAGCGGCTTGAGCACCCTCTTTCGCGAGGTCTACCTGGGCTTCGAGCCGCCTGCCAATCGCCTTGATGCGCTAGGCAAGCTCATGCTGATTCCGCTGGGGATCTTCACGTTCCTCTCCTTGCGCAAACTGCGTGGCGTAGGGTTCCGGCTAGTCCCGCGCAGAAACGACTGGAAGCCCGCGCTGGACAGCTCCCTGTTCGCGCTGCCATGGCTCGTGCCCGTTTGCCTGCTGACGGGCCACCTCGAGTGGGACCCACCGCTGGCTGAACCTCTGCGGGCCGTCGCCGGAGCGGTCGGCAAACTCGTGGGCATCTACTTCACGACGGCCCTCGCGGAAGAGTTCTTGCTGCGCGGAGTAGTCCAGAATCTTATGGCCGCGTCGACCGGCCGACCGCTGTTTGCCCAAGGATTCGCTGCCATCGTCTTCGGCGCAGTGCATCTCGGACGAGGCGGCTTCCCCAATTGGGCGTACGCCGCCTCGGCGTCGGTGCTCGGCTGGTTCTGCGGCCGAGCCTACGCGAAGTCCGGCAGCGTTACCGCCGCTATGGTGACGCATGCATTAGCCGTCGCTGGGCAGGAGCTGTGTTTTCGGTAGCTGGGCCGCAGGGTCGTTGCCTAGCTTCAGCGATGGAGCCCTAGCCGAGCGCTAGCCGCGTACCGTCAGGCAGCGGCTCATGTACCGTCCCGATGCGGGTGGCATCCCTGTATCCCGCGTTGCGCAGTTCGGCGAGACAGGCGCTTGCAGTCTCGGCGGGGATGCCTGCCAGCAGGCCGCCAGCGGTCTGGGGATCGAACAACAGCGGGAACGCTGGGTGGGGCGAGTTTCCATCGCCGTCGGTCGCACGGTCCCAGAGCTTGCGGTTTTCCGGGTGCAGGGAGCTGAAAACCCCCGCACTAAAGCAGGCCAAGGCTCCCGAGAGCGGAATCAGGGCGTCCAAGTCGACCTCCGCAGCGGCCCCAGAAGCCTCCAGCATTTCAAGGAGATGGCCGGCAAGGCCGAAGCCGGTTATGTCAGTGCAGGCGCTAGCGTCGTGCTTCCGCAGGATCTTGGCCGCGACCTCGCTGGACAGCAGCATCGACTCGATGGCATCGTCTATCCAGCGCCCCTTGGTCTGGAGGCGCATTTCCGCGGCGAAGAGCACGCCGGTTCCGAGAGCCTTAGTTAGGACCAGGGCCTCGCCCGGGCGCAGGCCGCCCTTGCGGAGCAAGGGGCCCCGCTCGGCAAGCCCGTTGATCACGAACCCCAGCGCTAGTTCCGGGCATTCGCTGGTGTGGCCGCCAGCGAGATTCGTCCTGGACTGCCGGAAGACCACATTCGCGCCGAGCAGCATCTGGCGTAGCAGCTCCGCGGATTTCTCTGCAGTCCCAAACGGGATCCCAGCTATGGCCAGCGCGGATTGCGGAACCGCCCCCATGGCGAAGATGTCGCCTAGGGCATGGTTGGCGGCGATCTGCCCGAAGAGGTAGGGGTCCTCGACGATGGCGGGGAAGAAATCCACGGACTGCACCATGGAGGCATCACCCGGAATGTCCAAAATCGCGGCATCGTCGCGGTAGGTTGGGCCGGTTGGAGCACCCTCGGGCGAGAAGGGCTGCACGGACTCTAGCGCGGAGATCAGGGGCGTGGCACCGAGTTTCGAAGCGCAGCCCTTGCAACGCAGTTCCTTCTTCGGCGGCTCAGGGTCTTCCGGGGCCTTAGCCGGCGCCGCTGGCTCTCCGCCACTCTGCGGCTTCATCGCCGGGAGGTCCCGATATTTGTCCATGAAGCGGCGGTCGATCCAGTCCTTGATGCTCCAGACCCAATCTCCTTCAATGGACCACTTTCCTCGGGAGGCGACTGCATATTGATCCCCGGTGCTGATGAGGCCCAGGAATCGCTTCTGCGGCCGGAGCGGACGGGGAGCCTTGCCCCACAGGGTGCCACGGAGGTTGGCCTCCAGCGGCGGACCCTGCCGGACGGCGAACACACCGGCCTTTTCGCGCCGGTAGCCGTCGACCGCGGCGATGTCACCCGCTGCGTAGACGGCCGGGTTGGAAATGGAACGGAGGCAGGGATCAACGCGCACGAATCCGTGGTCGTCGGTCTCCAGCCCCGAGGCCGCCAGCCATGGCGCGGCGGAAGCCCGAGTGACCCACACGACCTCGTGAAAGCTGCTATTCCACCCGTTCGCTAACCGCAGGCCGTTGCTTGTGACTTCGGCGACCGGGGCTGCTGTGTGGACTTGGATTCCTCGGTCGGCCAAGATCCGCCCGAACTTGCGGCGCACTCTCTGGTTGTGCGTCGGGAGAATCTCGGGCGCAGCGCTGAAGATATGCAGGGAAGGCTCGACAGGTCGGCCCAAGGTGGTGAAATGCCGACGGAGCCGATACTGCATCGCAAGCGCCAGTTCGACGCCCCCCGCACCCGCACCGACCACCGCGATCCGAGGGGCGTCGCTGAGTAGCTCGACGCGGCCAAGTAGAGCGTGCCAGCGAGGCAGGAAGCTGCCGATGGGTTTGACGGGCACCGCGAACTCCCGCGCCCCGGGCGTGTCCTGCATTGCGGGAGTCGACCCGATATTCAGCGAGAGCAAGTCATAGGAAATGGGCGGCCGATCGGCGAAAAGGACTTGGCGGCGCTCGAGGTCGAGGCCGTTCGCCTGTGCATGGACGAACCGCACGCCTCCGAAAATGGCGAGCTTCCGTAAATCGATGTGAGCGTCGTCGAAGGTATAGTGGCCGGCGATCAAGCCGGGCAGCATCCCTGAGTAGGGCGTGTGGACATCCCGGCAGACGAGGGTCAGTTGAACGCCGGGGACTGGTCGCATCCCAAACCGCTTGAGGACGGCGATGTGGCTGTGGCCGCCCCCCACCAGCACAAGGTCCTTGAAGATGGGCGTAGGCAAAATGTGCATGTTTCGATGCGGGGATGCCGCCTTCATTGTGGCATTCTCGATGCCGCCCTTAGAGGGCAGGTTTGAGGATGGCGAGCGGGCTCGCCGGCCTCGGGGATGGCGCAAACCCGTTGCGGCCTAGCCTAGTTGCCGAGGAAGGCCGCCTGGGTCCGTCCGCCCAGTGAGACTGACAGGGCAGGGTTTCCGAAGCTGCCGGAGTCCCCAGGCAGTTCAGCAGGCGGGGCTCACCGTGCTCAGTTCCTCAAGTTCTGAACGCGGACTTCGGGTACCCGCCGCTAAAGATCTTCACGCGGCGATACGAAAAGTTCCGGCTTGCCGTCGGGCGACCACGCCCCCACGCCAATCGCAAACGGTGAAATCGGCGTGGTGCTAGAATTCGAATATGCGTGGCGTTTGACCTGGCTGTCGCTAGGTATGAGACTGAAGCTACCTGTTCTGAGATGATCCAAGGCCATGCCACTCAATAAGCAGACGTTCGAAGACGTGTGGAGTCAGCTCCGTGCTAAGCGCAACTCCATGAGTAACTTTCTGGAGGAAGTTCGCATCCAGAGAATCCGAGGCATCCAAGGTCTACGTGCCCGAATCACTTATCCGGTAAGCGTGATCGCTGGTACGAATGGGAGCGGAAAATCGACTCTATTGTTCGCCATGGCATGTGCCTATAGGGACCCAACAAAGACTAAGCAATCCAATACACCATCGAAACTGTTTCCAGGCTACTATCCGAAGTTTGGAAGTCATCGAGATGATCGTGATATATCTTCGTCAATTGAATACGAATATTCCACATCAAATGGGCATATATCCATGCGATGGCGACGGGGAAGAAGCTGGGTAAAGAGCTTTTTCGGACGGAAAGAAGCTCGCCAGCCCGAACTTAGGTCGTATTTGCGTACACTGAGCAACCTCAGCAACCCTTCAGAGGTTCGGGGAGTGCTGCAGATGTCGAATCATTCAAATCCGCCCGATGAAGAGATGCTTACCCCTGCGCAATTGGAATTTGCCCATTCGCTTTTGCCGCAGCTGCACCATCGGGAGGTGTTGAAACTTTCCTCTAGAGACAAGGACCTGCTCTTCGCCGAAACAGGTGGGGGTAGGAACTATTCGGAGCTGC
>CBDBZZ010000045.1:0-19752 GCA_965213745.1 Bryobacterales bacterium
GCGGTACGCCCCGAAGCCTGCAAGGCGGCGGCTCTCTGGCCGTTGCGGCGCTAATTTGTCCCGGAGAAGGCCTCGGGAAGGCCCTGGAACGGCTTCTAAGCGCGTTTTCGAGCGTCTGGGCCGCCCGGCGGCCCGCGCTCGGGCTCGGAGCCTAGCCCGCAGAAGCCTTCGCTGCGTTCCGCCGCGTCTCGGCGGGAACTCCGACAGCGCCCTTTATCAACGGGCTCCTAGGTCGCGTCCAGCCGGAGCCTAGGCCAGGCACCCACCAGCGGGCGGTCCAGGAAGCCGCGGAGCTTGCGCCCAGCCGCGAGACTTGGCCCTGCGAGATGCCGCTCACCCCCAGCGACCGCATCGGATCGTCGACCGCACGGGTCGACACGCCTTGGACGCAGGCCTCCCGGATCACCGCCGGCAGCGCCCGCTCCGTCATCCGCCGCGGCTCCAGGCAGCCGGAACAGGAGCTCCCCTGGCGCAGCTTCGGGACCTGCAGCTCCACTGTGCCGGTACATATCCCCCAGGGCCGGTCGCGGTAGCCGTTGCGGGGCGGGGTCCGACCCGGCGAACGCTCGCCGGGCGCGGCCCCGGTCAAGCCCTCGACCTCCAGCGCCAGCCAGTGCGCGGCCAGAAACCCGAGCATCTCGCGCAGCAGGTCGCGGCGGAACTCTCGCCCCCCAGCGCCCGCAGGGTCGTCCTAGGGTTGGGGGCCAGCGTGGTCCTCAGCGTGGGGCTCCTCCTTGCAGATGCATTGGCCAGCCTCATCCTCAGCCGGCACCGCGATGATCGCTGCTACTGATCGCGTCAAAAGTCGTGTCTCGGGAATCCCTTCGTCGATTGATCTGCAGGGTGGATTTGTTGTATTCTATTAGTATGACAAAAGAAAGATTCTTCTTCTTCCTACGACTTACTGCGGACCAGAAGTTCGAGGTTCGAAAGAGC
Organism: Bryobacterales bacterium; assembly: GCA_965213745.1. Lineage (GTDB taxonomy): Bacteria > Acidobacteriota > Terriglobia > Bryobacterales > UBA6623 > VXMF01. The sequence goes on from CBDBZZ010000045.1 coordinate 937, forward strand.
ATGGTCTTGCAGTACATTGGGGACAAGTCTGTGGCCCGGATAAAGTCCTGCGTCCCTTTCTCCATACGCACAATCTATCGCTGGATCTCACGCTTCCTCCTGGGAGTAATGGAGAGTCTGCGGGATCGCAGAAGAACGGGAAGACCACGCCAAGGGACAGATCGGCACCTGGCTTGGATCCGCATCGTCGTCGGAGACCAAGACCCCGCTCAATGCCAATTCGAGTGCGCTTGGTGGACCGCACAGCGAGTGCGCCAAGCCTGGGAGGAGAAGTTCGGCAGCGTCCTGAGCGGCTCCCCGGTGCGCCGGAGCCTGCGGCGGCTCGGACTCATCCCGCAGCGGCCCCAGCGGCGTGCCACCCGGTACGATCCCGCTGCTGGGCAGCGCTGGAAGGACCAAGAATTCCCCCAGATCCTTCGTCGTGCCCAGGAATTGGGAGCCCTGATCGCCTGCGCCGCCGAGTCCGGCCTGGCTGAGCAGAGCGTGTCCGGGCGCACCGGGGGCCCGTGCGGGCAGACCCCCGTCGGGCGGGTGGCCAGCGGGCGCTTCCGCCTCCCCTGGCTGGCGGCCATCAGCTCGGAGGGCCAGCTCTTAGGACACAGGGCGGGAAGGCCCTGTCACGGCGGAGGTCTTCCGGGGGTTCCTCAAGCGGATCACGGAGGAAGCGGATCGGAAGGTTCTGCTGGTGGTGGACCATGGCAGGATGCACCGCGCCCGGACCATCCGGGAGTGGCTGGAAGCGAACCAAGCCGCGGTAGAGCTGTACTTTCAGCCGACCTACTCGCCGCAAGTCAATCCGGTGGAACTGCTAGGGGCCTTGGTCCAGCGGCGGGTCCGTCGCGAGCTGAGCAAGACCGCAGCACAGCTGCGCGACAACCTGGAAGCTGCTTGCCAGGCTTTGCAAGGAGCTCTGGGACAAGTGCAAGCCCTCTTTTGAGAGGCAGACTGCAAGTATATTCTTGCCTGAATTCCGATGACACGACTTTTGCACCGATCAGTACCCGAGATAGGAGCCGTGTGCCTCAGCGGGCATGCACGGATCTGCGCGGGGGGTGCCGGGCAACTGGTATCCCTACCGCAATGGGGCTACGGGCCGCCAGCGCGTACTCCTGCGGGGCGCTGGTGAGCTCCTGCCGGCAGCGGGGCGGGGATGCTTCCGGTAGCGTGACCGATCCGCGCCAGAAAGCCCCGCTTCTGCGTCTGGCGGCCGCGAGGGGGTTGCGGGAGGACGAGGGGGGAGCCCCTGGACGCGGAGGGCCAGGAGCGGGGCGCTCGCGGGGGCGTACCGGCCGGCCCGGGGGCCGGAGGAGCCGGAGTGCGGGGTGCTCCGGCGCGACGGGGACGGGGAGCAGCGGCTGCTGGTGCCAGTGTCCACGATGATTCCGGTGAGCTACGACCGGCTGCCGCTGGCGGAGCTGGTGCGGCGGCACCGCGGCCAGCAGAGGCAGGAGCCTGCGTTCCGAGGACCGTTGCCGGACCTGGGCCTGCAGCCTCCGCCGTGCCGCTCGCACGCGGCGCAGCAGGGTTTCTACCTGAGCGGGCAGATCGCGCAGCTGCGGCTGCTGTGCAGCAGGAGCAACCTGCGGTGGGACTGGCTGCTGCCCGCGGCGAGCCGGAGCGAGCCGGGCTGGGGCGGCCGGAGCCGCGCCGGGCCCAGCGGCAGGGGACCGACGCGGAGTCCGCGGGGGTCCCCGGGTGCCCGGAGCCGGACACCTGCGGGGGGCCCAAGTCGCTCGGCGACAGGATGAGGGGCCTGCGCCAGGCGCGCATCGCTCTCCGCTCAAGCCCTACGGCCCCGCAACCCCCTCGCGGGGAATTCTCCAGGAATCTGGAATCGCGGGGGCCGATCGAGTGGCGTTCCAGTGGGTGAGACACTAAGCCTAAGAGTCCTCAGAGCTAGGACGGCTTGGATGGTACCCCCACCGACAGCGGTCCCCTACAACGACTGGCGGCAGGTGGAGGTGGAGCCGCGGGAGACGTTCACCCCCACCTTGCCGGTCAGCGTAGTCATCCCCGCCTACCGGACGCCCGCCGCGACGCTGGCGCGGACGCTGGCGGCGCTCGAGGGCCAGACCTACCCGCGGGACCTGTGGGAGGTGCTGCTCGTCGACGACGGGTCGCAGCCGCCGCTGGAGCGGCCCCGGGCGACCGCGTTGGACGTGCGGGTGGTGCGGCAGGAGCGCCGCGGGTTCGGACTCGCCCGGGCGCGCAACACCGGGGCCGGGGCCGCCGCGGGCGACATCCTGCTCTTCCTCGACAGCGACATGCTGGTCGAGGCGGACTGGCTGGTGGCGCACGCCCGCTGGCACCACGCCGTCTGCGACGCCCTGACGTTGGGGGACGTGGTCTATGCGGCGGTGGACGACATCGACGCCGAGACGATCCGGGGCCGGCCGGGGTCGTTGCGGGAGCTGTTGGTGGACCGGTCGGCCGGCCCTCGCGAGGTGGAGGATCTGCTGCTCAGGACCCGCGATCTGACGACGCGGGCCGACGATGTGTTTCGGGCGATGCGGGGCGGCAACTTCGGAGTCGGCAGGAGCTTCTACCGGTTGGTGGGCGGGATGGACGAATCGTTCGCCCGCTGGGGCGCGGAGGACACCGAGTTCAGTTACCGGGCGTATGCCCGCGGCGGGCTGCTGGTGCCGGTCCGGGAGGCCTCGGCCTGGCACCAGGGGCGTTGGGAGCAGGACAGAGCCGCCAAGGAGCGGGCGAGGCGGATCCAGCACGGGAAGGCGGCCCACCTGATTGCCTGCCGCGAGTTCCGCGGCGACCAGCGCGGCCGCATCTATGCGGTGCCCCAGTACGTGGTGACCCTCGAGGCCGGCCGCGTCCCGGCCGAGCAGGTCATCGGGGCCGCCGCGGCGATCCTGGCCGACCGCGAGCATGACGTGCTGGTGCGCCTCGCCCTGCGGGCGCGTGACGGCGACGAACGGTTGGCCTGGCTGCGGGACGTGTTCGGTCCCGACCCGCGCGTGCGCGTCGCTCCCGCCGGCGACGCTCTCGAGGAGTTCCCCGCGGCGGCGTTCCACATCGCGCTGCCGGCCTCGGCGGCGTTCGCGCCGAACCTGGTGCATCGCCTGCGCACCCGGCTGCGCAGCGCCGTCACGGCCGCCGCGGTCCTTCCCGACGGCACCCGGGTGTCGATCACCCGGGCGTGGGCGCTCCACCGGGCGCGCCGCACGGGGGGCGCCCCGGCTGACTACGGCGAGGCGCGGACGCTCTCGCCCGCTGCGCTGAAGCTCAAGGCCGGCGCCGCGGCGCGGGTTCCCGGCACGGGCTCGGTGGGCCTTCCCACCCCGTGGGAGCGCCTGCGCGCCCGGGCGCAGAACCTCCACCTCCGCCGCGAGGCATGGCCGTTCCTGCAATGGCTGAGCCGCCGGGGTCTCCGGCTGCTGCTGCGCAGCATCCGGAGGTCCAGCCGATGAACGCGACCGGGCGAACCCGGCAGCCCGACGCACGGCGCGGGCGCGCCGCTTATGCCTAGGTTGGATTCCAGTCGGCGCCGGCCGGAGTGGATAGGCGCCTCGGTCGCGGGGGCCGCAGGTCGGTCCCTGCGCTGAGGCGGTGCCGCCTAGGCGGTCAGGCCGGCTCAGGCATTTTCTGCCTCGCAGACCACGACGTTGCGCGTCTCCCGTCTGAACTCCACGCCGCTAGGGGTATCGGCCCGCCCAGGCGGCGGTGCTGGGCGGCGCAGCCCTTGACCTTCCCCTGCGCGTGGCCGCCCTCGCGGCGTCCTGCTCCACCTCCTCGAACCCGAGCTGCTGCGGCACAGCACCGCCCTGCCCAGGCGTCCGCGGCGGCTGGCCTCCCTACCACTTCTGCACGCAGACCGCGTTCTTCGACTGACCCACGCATCGCTTCCCCTGCAGCAGCTGCTTGATCCGCTTGAACAATACTGATCGCGTCAAAAGTCGTGTCTCGGGAATCCCTTCGTCGATTGATCTGCAGGGTGGATTTGTTGTACTCCATTACTGATTTTTTCATAAGTAATTGCACGAAAATGTGCCGCAATCCATTGATTCTATTGGTGGGCTGCTTGCAATTGCTTTTGGCAAAATTAGTAGTATAATGAAAGAAAGATTCTTATTTTTCCTGCGCCTTACTGCGGAGCAGAAGTTCGAGGTTCGAAAGAACGTGGTCTTGCAGCACATTGGGGGCAAGTCTGTGGCCCGGATAAAGTCCTGCGCCCCTTTCTCCATACGCACGGTCTATCGCTGGGTCTCACGCTTCTTCCTGGGAGGCATGGAAAGCCTGCGGGATCGCCAAAGAACGGGAAGACCACGCCCAGGGACAGATCGGCACCTGGCTTGGATCCGCATCGGCGGCGGAGACCAAGACCCCGCTCAAGACCCATGCGAGTTCGCTTGGTGGACCGCGCAGCGAGTGCGCCAAGCCTTGGGGGAGAAGTTCGGCAGCGTCCTGAGCGTCTCCCCGGTACGCCGGAGCCTGCGGCGGCTCGGACTCATCCCGCAGCGGCCCCAGCGACGTGCCATCCGGTACGATCCCGCTGCTGTGCAGCGGTGGAAGGACGCAGAGTTCGCCCAGCTCCTTCGTCGTGCCCGGGAGTTGGGAGCCCTGATCGCCTGCGCCGACGAGTCCGGCCTAGCTGCGCAGAGCGTGTCCGGGCGCACCGGGGGCCCGTGCGGTCAGACCCCCGGCGGGCGGGTGGCCGGCGGGCGCTTCCGCCTCAACCTGCTGGCGGCCAGCAGCCCGGAGGGCTAGCCTAGGACGCAGTGCGGGAAGGTCCTGTCACGGCGGAGGTCTTCCGGGGGTTTCCGGAGCGGATCGCGAAGGAAGCGGATCGGAAGATTCTGTTGGCGGTGGACCATTGCAGGATGCACCGCGCACGGGCAATCCGGGAGTGACTGCAAGCGAACCAAGCCGCGGTAGAGCTGTACTTTCAGCCGACCTACTCGCCGCAAGTCAATCCTGCGGAACTGCTAGGGGCCTTGGTCCAGCGGCGGGTCGGTCGCGAGCTGAGCCAGACCGCAGCACAGCTTCGCGACAACCTGGAAGCTGCTTGCCAGTCTTTGCAAAAAGCTCCGGAACAGGTGCGAGCCTTCTTGCGCGAGGCAGACTGCCAGTCTATTCTTGCCTGCATTCTGAGGACACGACTTTTGACGCGATCAGTAGGGATCAGGGGCCCGCCGCCGCCAGACTCGTGGCGGTCGCTGCGACGGGCCCCTGCCCCCCAGCTCCCGATGGAAGCCTCTGCTCTGGCACCACATCGGGGGACGCGGCTTGGCGGCTTGGGGAGCGGGAGCGCTTAGCAGTCGTCGTCTACTAGAGGCATTGATCTGGTTGCAGCCAAGCCCCGGGCAGGTGTTCCAGCGCCCTCCGAAGCCTCAGCCGGGGCCATGTCCGAATCGCTGCAACCCGTACCGATCGCCACTACGGACAGAAAGGGACTCGCCATGCAGACTCTACTGAGAGCCGGAGTTGTTTTATGCCTGTTCACGGGAGCCTGTTTCGGGCAAAATCTGCTCGAGATTGTCAACGAATTCGGGGAGACGGTCTTCCTAAACCGAGAGAGGATAATGGCCGGGCTGGATTGCAACGACCCCCTGAAGGCCGACACGGAAGAATTCTCGGTACCAGCCAGGGTTGCATCGCAGGAGGTTCGATGCTGATCCTGGACGTCCTGGCCTTCATCAACTTCGACTTTCGATTCGAGACCTCGGCCAACCTCACCAGGCTCGATCTGAATCAGCTGCCCGACGATGCGGATGCCATACAGCAGCTAGCTGCGGATACCAGCCACAGCTATTGGTCAGCGAGGCTCCGCGGACGAGTGGTCTTCTTGGCTGTTCCAGCATGCCAGTTCGCCGGAACTTGTGGGAACGCTCCGCTAGGACCCGCCAGCGGAAGAATCCCCGCTTTCGGGGAAGCCGGCGATTAGCCAGGCGCACCGCCTAGTTCTCGCAAGCTCTGGCGATGCCCTGTTCCAGCGAGGCCAGGGTCCGGCTCGTCCGGCCTGACGTCGCCCGGCAGCGATACGGTGCTTTGATCACCCAAGCGACCTGTCATGGCTGCGGCTCAAGTGCGGGGGAGCCGCCTGGGCACCCTACAGTTCAAGCTTCCAAGGCGGGCGGTACTCGCGCTGGAGGTAGGTTGCGGCTTCCTTGTTGCTCGTGGTTTCCGCAACCGGATCCCAATCGATCCGCTGGCGGCTGCGCAACGAGACATTGCCGAGCAGGGCCATCGCCGTCGATTTGTGGCCAACTTCGATGTCGCAGATTGGCTTCGCCCGGTCGCGGACCGCCGCGATGAAGTCCCGCCAATGATCGTCCGTACTAGGATTTCGCGCCGCGCCCCGAGCTGCCGCCATGCGCTTCTCAACGCGAGGCTCCGGCTCCCGGTAGCGGCGCTGCTCAGGTGTAATCTCCCAGTAGCTGCGGTTGACATACAGCGTGCCTTCGGTGCCGTGGAACAGGATCCCGTAGCTAGGCAACCCTCCTGTGTAGGCGTTCGCAACGCGGTTTTCGTACGTGCAGACAAAGGTCGGGAACTCGTAGGTGGCCAGAATCGTGTCCGGGGTGTCGCGGTTGTCTATGAGGGCGTACTTGCCGCCAAAGGTCGAGATCGCGCGCGGCCCGGGCTCCGCCATGGCCCACAGCACGATGTCCAGTAGATGGATGCCCCAGTCGGTCATCATGCCGCCAGCGTAGTCCCAGAACCAGCGGAAGTGCGCGAACTTATACGGATTGACTCCGAACCGGTTCTTGTTGAACTGCCGTTCCGGGGCGGGCCCCAGCCACATGTCCCAGTCCAGGCTTGCGGGAGGGTTCGTGTCCGGAGGCTGGCCGATGCCGTCGGGATACTCGTTGGCGTAGTTCCAGGTCCGCACGCAGCTGACCGTGCCGAGGCGCCCGCTCTGCACGATATCCTTGGCCTCCTGGAAGTGCTTCCCGGAGCGCTGCTGCGTACCGACCTGCACCACCCGGTCGTACTTGCGGGCGGCCTGGACCATCATCTGACCTTCGTGGACCGTGACCGAGATGGGCTTCTCAACATAGACATCCTTGCCCGCCTTGCAGGCCTCGACGCTCATGTAAGCGTGCCAGTGGTCGGGAGTCGCGATCAGGACCGCGTCGATGTCGTCAGCCGCTAGCAACTCGCGGAAGTCGGGATAGATCCTCGCGTCCGGCACCATCTCCAGGGTCAGCTCGAGATTCGGCTTGAAGACCTCGCTCAGGGCGACCACCTCAACATCTTCCGGAAACTTCAGTACGGAGCGCAGGTTGCTGCGCCCCCGACGGCCGCAGCCGATCACACCGAGACGGATCTTGCTGGGTGCGCCCGACTGGGCTGCGGCCATCGAAGTCGCGGCGGCGGAAGCTGCCAGAAAGGATCTGCGTTGCATCTGGGTGTTCCTCGGATCGGGGACTATGGTGCCGGGCTGGCGCAGTGGGCCCCGGCTAGAAATAACGACCAAGCTGCCGGGAATCGCTGTGTCGGAAGCGGCGGGCGGATACCTCAGTAAATCTTACACCAGCCGCGAGCGGAACTCCCCGAGCGTTCGTCTTCAGCCATCGGGCTGCGACGCCGGCTTTTCAGGGACTGCGAGCAATCGGCCAGCTAGGCGGCCTGCAAGGCTCCGCAAGGCCCATCTCCGCACGTGGAAGGGATGCCCTGCCCCCTGGCTTGTCCTCATGCACCACGCACGGCCTTGACGGAGTTGACGCTGGCCCCCCGGCTCCCACCACCACCGCGCCTGAGGCTATGCCCTGCCGGGCCTCCCATGCCTCTGGGACACGCCAGTTCCTCAACCGCGCCACGGCCGACCCTGGACCGGTCAGCGCGGGCCAGCCGCCTTCCCTCCCGCCCCTGACGCGGGCAGAACCAATATTCGCAACTGCGCTCGCAACCGTACGTTGCCCTCCGCGGAAGAATCCCCGCGGATCAAAAAGTGTCGTTTGACAACTCGCCGAGCCACTGTAGTACCATGGGGCACCTCCACTAGTGGCGCAGGCCCTCTCCCTCCACTACATCCCGTCCATGGGCCTGCGCCACACCCGCACTGACGTGTTGACGTCTGAAATCCCAGACGCTTCCTTCCAGTTTCGGCGGTGTCTTCGACGGATCCGATCCTCCAGAGCCAGGAGTCGGCGCGGTCTCGCACTCGCCGCACCTGCCGTCTAGGGCGAGGCCCCCTGCCGACTCAGCGTAGATGTCGCCTTGCTCGGTCCATCAGCCCCAACCAGGATTTGAGCTCGAACAGGGCTCAGTGGGGCCAGCTCTATCTTGCAGTGTGTGGCCGCAGGGTTGCGTCCGCAAGCGTGGAGATCGCATCGCACGGCTGCTTGCTCCGGGCCGGATCCAACCGCGCCTTCGAGTTGGCCGGCCTCCCGCAAACTTGGCGGTCACGACCTCTGTCGGATGGGACCTCCTGCGGGCATTCCATCCGCATCAAGCCCCAGGCGACCCGGCGACGGCCCTTCGCGGGCCTGACCGCCAGCCTCGCAGCCCAGTCCAAGCCCGTCGTTCCCACCGGATTTGCGCCCCCCGATCTAGGCCCCCGCATCCCATCTGCCGCAAGGCTGTAACGCAAAAGATAACAAACAACAACGCTCGCGTCACTCGATCGTCACAGCGCCTCGCCGGAATTGCGCCTAGTGCTCCATGGGGGAGCGCCGACATCAAGGAGGCATATGTCAAGCAAATCTCTCTTCCCGTCCGGTGATGTGGGATTCGAGGGCCACGAGCCGCGGCGCAGCTGCGGGCAAACGTTCGAAGAAGTTCTCGCGCGGCGCATGGATCGCCGGTCCCTGATCCGGGCCGGAGCCCTCGCCCCTCTGTTCGTCTTGGGGCCGGTGGCCAACCTCAAGGGCCAGGGGGCGGGGGCAGGGCTCACCTTCTCCCCCCTCGCCGGCTCTGCGGACGACGAAATCGCAGTACCGAAGGGCTACCGGTGGGAGCCCTTGGCTGCCTGGGGCCAGCCCCTCACGCCCTCGGCACCAGCATTTGATCCGTGCCAGCTCGACCCGGTAGCCCAAAGGCAGCAGGTGGGCTACAACTGCGACTTCGTGGCGTGGTTCGACTACATCCACGGCTCGGGCATCGTGGGCTTGAACCACGAATACACGAACCCGGAGCTGATGTTCCCAAACTACTCGGCCGACAACAGCAGCCTCCAGCAGGTGGACTACGAGATCGCCGCGCACGGAGTGTCGATGTTCCTGGCAGTGCCGTACTCGAGCCCCGAAGGCCACGGCTACAGGCACTACCTCGGGAGCAGCTTCAATCGCCGCATCCACGGTGAGACTCCCATCGACATCAGTGGCCCCGTGGCGGGCCATCCGCTGCTGGTGACGTCCACCGATCCGCATGGCACCCGCGTCAGGGGCACCTTCAACAACTGCGGTGGCGGCATCACCCCCTGGGGCACATATCTCACCGCGGAAGAGAACTTCGACCAGTACTTCGCCAACAACCACGCTGTCGAACATGAAATGGGCCAAGGCGGCCAACGCCAGGTTTGGCGTGCGGGACGAAGGAGGCCGCCGTCCCTGGTGGCAGTTCCGCAATCGCTTCGACCTGCGCCACGAACCCAACGAAATCAACAAGTTCGGCTGGATCGTCGAGATCGACCCGTACAATCCGCAACGCACCCCGGTCAAGAGGACGGCGCTGGGCCGCTTCAAGCACGAAGCCGCGGCCACCACCCTCTCCGCAACGAGGAACGCCGTGGTGTATTCCGGCGACGACGCCCGCTTCGAGTATGTCTACAAGTTCGTTTCGAGCGGCGTCTACGACTCGAGCGATCGCCGGAACGGCCGAGACCTGCTCGACAGCGGCACCCTCTATGTCGCCAAGTTCCACGCGGACGGATCCGGCGAATGGCTGCCGCTCGTCCACGGGGAGAACGCGCTCGATAGCTCGAACGGCTTCAGCAGCCAAGCCGATGTCCTGCTATTCCCTCGGCAGGCTGCAGATGTGCTGGGCGCGACCCAGATGGACCGGCCCGAGGACATCGACATCAATCCCGTAACCGGCAAGGTCTATGTCGCACTGACCAACAACACCCGGCGCACCGCGGGTGCCGAGGACGCGGCGAACCCGCGGGCACCCAACCCGATGGGGCATATCATCGAGATCGCGGAAGACGGGGGGGACAATGGCGCGACCCAGTTCCGCTGGGAGATTTTCATGCTCTGCGGCGACCCCGCGGACGCAACCCAGGGCACCTACTGTGCGGGCTTCGACCAAGCCCGTGTCAGCAAGATCGCCAATCCCGACAACCTCGCGTTCGACGTCACCGGCAACCTGCTCATCGCTACGGACGGCCAGCCCCGCACCATCGACATCAACGACGGCATCTTCTTCGTGCCGACCGAGGGACCCGAGCGCGGCTACAACCGTCAGATCTTCAGTGGCGTCGTCGGGGCCGAGTGCGCATCGGTGATCATGAACACGCGCCAGGACCTGATGCTGGTGTCGATCCAGCACCCAGGCGAGGGCGGCACGCGCCTTGAGCGGGTATCCTCGTTCGGCGGGCCGACGGTCAACCGGCCGACACTGGTTGCTGTCACGCGGTCGCAGGCCCCGTACCGCATCGGCACCTGACTCCTACCTGCACGCAAGCAAGCCAAGGCGGCACCAAGGCAGGTGCCTCGTGTGCCGCTTTGCAGACCCAGCTTCAGCTTGCGCAAGTCTCGCAGCCGACTGAAGGCATTAGGGTTTGCTGGAGCCTAGGCGAACAGACGCGCGCTCCGCTCTTGAATCAGGATGTGGGGCGGTTGGCCGGCTGCGTCAGGCCCCAGCACCTTAGGAGCCTGTAAAAAAATCTGGTTTCCGTGGAACTTGCGTGTGCGGCGCTCTAACGGGCCGAAACGGTCGCAGAATAGACCCCAAGGCTCGCGCAACCGGCCAATATCGGTGATTTGAGGGCGCTGCTGCACCACCCGACGCTAGCTGCGTACGCCGGCCGGGCTTTTTCAACGGGCCCTTAGCGGAGTGCAATCGCAGCTTACTCGGATCGAAGCGGCTGTTGGCCCCCTGTAACGGTCAAGGGAGGGCATGTCGCGGCCGAGTGTCGGACCTAGAAGGGCCCGGGTAGAATGACTCAGTCGGCAGGAGCATGGCGGACATTGTCCGCACGCGAGCCTTCGTCACGGACACGCACAAGTCCGACGGATTCGCCAGGCGCACCGAGAGGCTTTGGGCGGGGTCGCGCCAGCCACCAGCTGCATCCATCGGCGTGGCAACTCTGATCGACTCACGGCTGCTCATCGAGATTGAGGTCGATGCCATCGTCCTCGACGACGAGTCCGCCTAGGATTGAGGCTGCAGAGACCTGCATGAGCGAACTTGTCCTGGTCCGTCACGGTCAAGCTCGCGCCTTCACTGACGAGCCCGATCGCCTGAGCCAGATGGGCTGGGAACAGTCCCGGGCCCTCGGGCGCTATTGGTCCGCTCAGGGAATCGAATTCGACGCTGTGTACCACGGCTCGTTACGACGTCAGAGGGAGACCTGCGAGGCGGTCGCCGCGGAATTCGACGCCAAGGGCTCGCCCTTCCCGGAGGCCGTGGAACTGCCCAGCCTGAACGAGTACCAAGCCCAAGACCTGGTCGTGGACCTCGCCCCGCAGCTAGCCGGGCGGGAAGAATCCTTTGCCCGTCAATGGCGTGCGTGGCAATCCGCCTCCGGGTACGCCGAGCGCAACCGGGCCTTTCAGAGGATGTTCGAGGCGCTCGCCCGCCGGTGGGCGCAGGGACGCCTGCAGGCACCCGGCCTGGAGCCCTGGGACGATTTCCGGCAGCGAGTCGCGACCGCCCTCCAAAGGATCCGCTCCGAGGGCTCGGGCGGCCGGCGCATCGCCGCATTCACCTCGGGAGGCCCCATCGGCGTAGCCGTGCAACTCTGTCTGGGGGCTCCGCCCGGGGCGGCCTTGGCCGTCAACTGGCGCGTGCGGAACGTCTCGCTGACGAGTTTCCTTTTCAGCGGCGAACGCTGGTCGCTAGATGGCTTCAACCTGCTCCCGCACCTAGCGCAAACGCCCAAGCTCATCACGTTTCGCTAGCCCCCGGCCGAGGCCTGGTCTCGCCATCCGGTCAGGCGGCACCCGCCAAGCACCGCTGCCTGCCGCCGAGGCGGAGCGCTCGGCCTCCAGCAGCTTGCTCCCGACCGCCGAACGGCAGCGCCAGGAGCCGTCCCCGGCCGCGCCAGGAGGTCTAGCTCTCGGCAACCGGCAGATCGACTCCGTCCTCAAGCTCCTCAATGAGCCGCACGACCAGGGCCTTCTGCCCGTAGTCGAATTCGTCCCGGGCCGGATCGGGATCATGCACGGCGACCCAGGCCTTCAGCAGCTCGGTCACCGGTTCCGCGATCGCCGCCTCCGCTCCCGGCTCAAAACGCAGAGGGATCTCGGCGTTGCGGATCGTATCGAGCAGCAGCTCAGAGAACTTCATCGTCCCGGATACGAGCCTTCCCGGCGGCGCCGGCGTTGACCAAGGCCCTTAAGGCTGGTTCGTACGGTGAGCGAGCCACCCCGTTCTCAGTGACGATGGCGGTGACATACCGATGCGGGGTCACGTCGAATGCAGGGTTGCATACTTGCGTGCCCTCCGGAGCGATCCGCTCCCCTCGGATCTGCGTTACCTCTTCCGGAGCCCGCTCCTCGATGGGGATCTCCTCGCCCGACGCGAGGCTGCAGTCCACGGTGGAGGTTGGCGCTGCGACATAGAAGGGGATGCCGTTCTCCTTCGCGAGCACCGCCACGGAATACGTCCCGATCTTGTTGGCAACATCGCCGTTCGCGGCGATCCGGTCGGCTCCCACCACGACGGCCTGCACCCGGCCCCGCTGCATCAAATGCCCCGCCATGTTGTCCGTCAGGAGGGTTACGGGAATGTCATCCTGCTGCAGCTCCCACACCGTGAGGCGCGCCCCCTGCATGAAGGGGCGGGTCTCGTTCGCCAGCACCTCGAGCGGATTGCCGCTCTCGACGGCCGCCCGGATCACACCTAAGGCCGTGCCGTATCCGCCGGTCGCCAGAGCCCCGGCGTTGCAGTGGGTCATGACAGTGCTGCCGCTCGGCAGCAGCGCGGCCCCGTGCCGTCCAAGGGCCCGATTGGCCTCAATGTCCTCGTGCAATACCTGCCGCGCCTCGTCGATCAATCGCTGCCGAATCGCGGCAGCCTCCACCTTCTGCTCGCGCAGGCTGCGGTACAGACCGCGCATCCGGTCGATGGCCCAAAAAAGATTGACGGCCGTCGGCCGCGTCGCGGCCAAAGTGTCGCAGATGCGTTCGACTTGGGCGTCCAGATCCTCGGCGTCCAGATCCTCGTGGGAAGCCTGCGCGACGCCAAGCGCCACGCCCATCGCCGCGGCGCAGCCGATGGCCGGCGCACCGCGCACCACCATGGTCCGGATAGCGTCCGCCACCTCCCCGTAGCTGCGGCAAGTGACGAAGGTCTCCTCGCCAGGCAGCTTGGTCTGGTCGATCATGACCACGCCGCCGTCGGCCCATGCAACAGTGTTCACCATGAGTCTCTGGTCCATGGCCCGGGAGCGACCCCGGGGCAAGCCCCCAGTCTACTGCAGCTGGCTGGGCCAGGAGAGCAGGGCCAACAGCAGCAAGGCGTTGTAGGCCGCATGCACAATAGTGCTCGCTTTGGAGGACCCACTCTGCAGCCGCACCGCACCGAACACGCAGCCGACTGCGGCCAGGATCGCCAGCCGCTGCCATTGCCAACCGTACTGGGACCCGTGCAGCAGAGCGAAAACAGCCGTGGTCGCCGCCAACGCGACCGCCCCGCCGTGCATCCGCTCGAACGCAGCGAACAGGAAGCCTCGAAAGACGACCTCCTCTAGCACGGGTGCCAGCAGGACGCCGAAAAGCGCCAAGATCCACAGCGAGTCGCGGTCGGCGAAGAGCTTGTCCAAAGGCGATGCCTCCGCCGGATCGGTCAACGCGACGCTTGCCAAGGCCGAGCCGAGGGCCAGCAGCACCCCCGTGCGGACATAACTGATTGCAGGCCGCCGCAGCCGACGCCAAGCTACCCCTTCGCGAAGCGGCAAGCCGAAACGCCGTTTCACAACGAATAGGATGTAGCCCAAAGCCGGCGTCCAAGCCACCATCTGCAGCGCCACGGCGACCAGCGGCTCGCGCTCAATTAGCTCCGCCCCGGCCTCAATCCCAACCCCGGCGAATCGCCCTGCGAGCGCCGCCGCTGCCACGCCTGCTAGCGCCTGCACGACCAGAAGCAACGCTCCCAGCAACAGGATCTCGCGGTACCCCCACAGCGGAGTCGGTACAGAGCGAGCCTCCTCGGCAACGCTGCGCTGGCTCGTGGCCAACTGCTCTTCGCACTCACAGCTCACTGCACGCCTGCCTCCCGCAGCGCCGCCCCGGTGTAGCTGGCTGCGACCGCCGCCACTTCCGCCGGCGTGCCGACGCAGACCACGCGGCCGCCTCCCTCCCCCCCCTCGGGGCCGAGATCGATGATCCAGTCCGCTGAGCGGATCACATCAAGCTGGTGCTCAATCACGATCACCGTGTTGCCGTGCCCGACGAGGCTCCGGAGCACGCTGAGCAGTTTGCGCACATCGTCGAAGTGCAGGCCGGTCGTCGGCTCGTCCAGCACATAGAGGGTCTTACCGGTCTGGCGTTTGCTGAGTTCGCGGGCGAGCTTCATGCGCTGCGCCTCCCCCCCCGAGATCGTCGTAGAAGATTGGCCGAGGTGGATATAGCCAAGACCCACATCGACCAGCGTCTCCAGCTTCTTGCGGACCGAGGGCAAAGCCTCCATAACCTCCAGCACATGCTCCACGGTGGACTCAAGCAGGTCTGCGATCGAGTAGCCCTTATACAGTACCTGGAGGGTCTCCACGTTGTACCGCCGCCCGCGGCAGACTTCGCAGGTCACGAACACATCCGGCAGGAAGTTCATCTCGATCCGCTTCAGTCCGTCGCCGTGGCAGGCGTCGCAGCGCCCCCCGGCCACGTTAAAGCTAAACCGACCCGGCTTGTAGCCCCGCGCCCGGGACTCGGGCAGCAGGGAGAAGAAGTCCCGGATGAGCGTGAAGACGCCCGTGTAGGTAGCCGGATTGGAGCGCGGCGTGCGCCCCACCGGGGACTGGTCGATCCGCACCACCTTGTCTACAAGGTTGAGGCCGTCGATCCGGTCGTGCGCCCCTGCGGGCAGCTCGCCGTGGCCGGTTCGGGCGGCGAGGACGGGATACAGGATGCCGTTGACCAAGGTCGATTTGCCGCTGCCCGACACCCCGGTGACGACGCACAACCTGCCCAGCGGAAACGTCACGTCGACGCCCTGGAGATTGTGCTGCCGTGCGCCGCGCACCACGAGCTGGCCCCGAGCCTCTCCGGCACCGTTCGCCGGCGCGTAGGCCGCCTTCTTGCCCGCGAGATACTCGCCCGTCAACGACCCGGGGGCCCGCTCTAGCTCGTGCGGAGCGCCGGCGGCGACGAGGTGGCCGCCGAGCCGGCCGGCCCCAGGACCGAGATCGACCACGTAGTCCGCACGCTCAATCGTGGCTTGGTCGTGCTCGACGACCACGATGGTGTTGCCCAAGTCGCGCAGGCCCTGCAGGGTGTCGAGCAGCTGCCCGTGGTCCCGGGCGTGGAGGCCGATCGAAGGCTCGTCCAGGACATACAGAACACCTCGCAACCGGGTGCCGATCTGGGTTGCCAGCCGCACGCGCTGCGCCTCGCCTCCCGACAGCGTGCCGGCAGAGCGGTCCAGGCAGAGGTAGTCCAGGCCCACGGCCTCGAGGAACGCCACCCGCTGCCGGATCTCTCCCAGGATCCGCTCGGCTACCGTTTGCTTGCGCTCACCGAGCGCGAGCTCGTCCAGCCAGCGGCTCAGGCGCTTGACGGTCATGCGCGCCACATCGGTGATCGATACGCCCGCCACGCGCACGGCTAGGGATTCCGGCTTCAGCCGGGCCCCCCCGCACGCCCGGCAAGCCATGTGCGACATCAGAGTCGCCAGCCCCGCGCCCGGCTGGCGGCCCGGGCCGAGGCCGAAGTGCCGCCGCAGGGTGCGGAGCAGGCCGGGGAACCGGTGCTCGCGGAAGCGGTGGCCGGCGGGCAGTTTCGCTGCCGTCCCGAACAGGAACCACTCTCTCTCCTCAGGAGCCAGCTGGTTCCACGGCTGCTCGATGTCGACCTTCGCGAGCGCCGCCCACCTGCGAGCGCTTTCGATCGTCTCTGAGCGCGACTTGACGCCCGCCCAAGGCGCCGCGAGCACCGGCTTGTCCGCAGCTGGGATCAGCCTCGCGGGGTCGAGGTCCCAGACCTCGCCCAGTCCGCCGCAGTCCGCGCAGGCACCATATTTGCTGTTGAACGAGAACGAGCGCGGCTCGAATGCGGGCAGCCCCGCTCCGCATTGGACGCAGGCCAGGCGCTCCGAATACAGCGTCTCGGTGCCCGCCTCCTCCATCGCGATCAGCACCAATCCGTTCGCGAGCTTGGAGGCCGTCGCAATGGAGTTCCGCAGCCGCTTCTCCGTGCCGGGGCGCACCGTGACCCGGTCGACGATGACCTCGATGGTGTGCTCCAGATTGCGGCTGAGGCGCGGAACGGTCGGGTAGTCGTCCAGACGCTGCGACTTCCCGTCGATCCGAGCGGCGACGAAGCCCTGCCGGACGAGCTCCTCGAGCTCCTTCCGGTAGGCACCCTTGCGTCCGCGAACCACGGGAGCCAGCACAGTGATCCGCGAACCGGCGCTCTCGGCGAGGATGCGGGCCGCGACCTGGTCCGCCGGCTGCCGCTCGATCGGCACTTGGCAGTCCACGCAGTGCGGCGTGCCGACGGAGGCGAACAGCAAACGCAGGTAGTCGTAGACCTCGGTCACCGTGCCTACCGTGGAGCGCGGGCTGCGGTTGGTCGTCTTCTGCTCGATCGCGAGGGCCGGGCTCAGCCCTTCGATCGAATCCATGTCCGGCCGCTCCAACTGGTCCAAGAACTGCCGGGCGTACGGCGACAGGGTCTCGACGTAGCGGCGCTGCCCTTCGGCGTAAATGGTGTCGAAAGCGAGCGAGGACTTGCCCGAGCCGCTCAGGCCCGTCAGGACCGTGAGCTTGCCGCGGGGGATCGCGACATCGATGTTCTGGAGATTGTGCTGCCGCGCCCCGCGCACTTGGATCTGGTCCAGCATGTCGGGCTTGGCCCTACTTGGCGCCCAAGCGAAAATCGAGGTGCCGGAGAGCGTCGGGGGGCACCTCGATCGTGCGCTCCGCCTGTAGAGCCCCCTTGACGATCCGGATGGCGTGCCGACCGGGCGTGACTCGCAGTTGGGCGGTCGTGACCCTGCCCGTATCGCGACCGTCCAGGAAGACGCGGCCGCCCGAGGGGTCGCTGGCGACAATCAAGGTCGCCTGCAAGGGCTGCAGGGCGAGGGCTACGGTGGCAGAGCTTCCCTCCACCTGGATCAAGCGGCGGTGCAGGCGGTAACCCGTGCGGACAGCGACCACCGCATGCTCGCCATGCGGAAGTTCCATTGCCTCGCAGGGAGTCTCGCACCGCCAAGCGAGGTTGTTGTCGACCGTGACCACCACGCCGTCCACGGGGCTGGTGAAGAGCACCGCGGCGGTTCCGGACGGCGTCGGGGGCCTAGGCCGGGCCGCGGGGGGCGGAGGCTCCGCCGGCACTGCCTCGGAAGATGGAGCCTCGGCCGTCCCCTGCGCATCGTCCGCCTCGGAGGGAGTCCCAGGCGCCTCGGGGCCGGCCGCGACCTCGAGGACTTCGACCGCCGCCAGGTCGTCCACGCCGTCGTCCGGGGCACTGGGCGTTGGCGGATTCAAGCCGGTCTCCTGGACAGCGGCACCGGAACCCCCGGGCAAGCCGATGCCCCAAATGGTCTCGATCAGTTTGGCCGGATCCTCCAGCAGCCCGGGAGAGCGAACCAGCAGAAACGTGAAGGCGAGAATCGCGCCCACCAGCAAGGTGAAGATCGCCAACGGCCATCGGCGCTCCAGGGCAGGCTTCTCGGTCCGAGGCGCTGGGATCGAACTCCTGGCGGGTTCCGCCTCGGATGCATCGCGGCGCTTGCGGCCGGCCGGCTCCGGAAGCCTCATCCGGCCGATATCCGAGAACGGCTCGGTGGCCGCCTGCGAGGCGAGGTCCACCGCCGTCTCGTCCAAAGCGGCTGCATCCGGGGACGGGACGGGAGCGAGCGGCGGCGGCGATCCAGCAAGCGGAACCGCTCGGGCGAAGGCCGTAGCGAACTCGCTGCACGAGTCGAATCGGCGCGCCGGATCCTTCGCCAGCGCCCGCAAGACGACCGCCTCCATCGTCGGCGGGACCGCGGCGTCGAACCGCCGGGGAGGCGTGGGGTCCTCCGACACAACCCGATAGATCGTCGAGGTGATGTTGTCCCCTTGGAACGGCCGCTTGCCGGTCAGCAGTTCGTAGACGATAACCGCCAGGGAGAATTGGTCCGAGCGGCCGTTCACGGACTCGCCGCGAACCTGCTCGGGCGACATGTAGTTGGGCGTGCCCACGACCGTGCCCGTCCTCGTGAGCTGCGAAGACGCGATGCGCGCCACGCCGAAGTCCAAAATTTTCACGCCCTGCGCTGTGACCATCAAGTTGGACGGCTTGATGTCGCGATGGACGATGCCCTTCCCGTGGGCGTAGTCGAGCGCGGCACCGACCTTGGTGAGCAAGCCGGCCGCAAACTCGAGCTTGCGCCCCGCGGCGAGGGCCTCCGCGCTCGCGGCGGCTAGCGTACGCCCTTCGACAAGTTCCATCGAGATGTACGCCAACCCATCTTCCTGGTCGACGTCGAAGATCGTGACGATGCCCGGGTGGGACAGCCGTCCCGCCGACTGCGCTTCCCGGAACAAGC
>CBDBZZ010000046.1:0-3254 GCA_965213745.1 Bryobacterales bacterium
ATCTATGCGGTGCCCCAGTACGTGGTGACCATCGACGCCGGACACGTCCCGGCCGAGCAGGTCATCGGGGCCGCCGCGGCGATCCTGGCCGACCGCGAGCATGACGTGCTGGTGCGCATCGCCCTGCGGGCGGGGGAGGGCGACGCACGGCGGGCCCGGCTCCTTGACGTGTTCGGTCCCGACCCGCGCGTGCGCGTCGGGACCGCCGGCGACGCGCTCGAGGAGTTCCCCGCGGCGGCGTTCCACATCGCGCTGCCGGCCTCGGCGGCGTTCGCGCCGAACCTGGTGCATCGCCTGCGCACCCGGCTGCGCAGCGCCGTCACGGCCGGGGCGGTCCTCCCCGACGGAACCCGGGTGTCGATCACCCGGGCGTGGGCGCTCCACCGGGCGCGCCGGGCCGGGGGGGGGGGGGGGGGGCGATCCGGGCGCCTACGGCGAGGCGCGGACGCTCTCGCCCGCTGCGCTGAAGCTCAAGGCCGGCCCCGCGGCGTGGGGTCCCGGCACGGGCTCGGGGGGCCTTCCCACCCCGTGGGAGCGCCTGCGCCACCGGGCGCGGAACCTCCACCTCCGCCGCGAGGCAGGGCCGTTCCTGCAATGGCTGAGCCGCCGGGGTCTCCGGCTGCTGCTGCGGAGCATCCGGAGGTCCAACCGATGAACGCGATCGGGCGAACCCGTCAGCCCGACGCACGGCGCGGGCGCGCCGCGGGCCGCTCAGGCTTAGCTTGGATCCCGGTCGGCACCGGCCGGAGTGGACAGGCACCTCGGTCGCGGGGGCTGCAGGTCGGTCCCTGCGCTGAGGCGGTGCCTTCCCGGCGGTCAGGCCGGCTCAGGCATTTTCTGCCTCGCAGGCCACGCCGTGGCGCGTCTCCCGGCTGAACTCCCCGCCGCTAGGTGCATCGGCCCGCCTAGGCGGCGGTGCTGGGCTGCGCAGCCCTTGACCTTCCCCGGCGCGTGGCCGCCCTCGCGGGGGCCTGCTCCACCACCTCGAACCTGAGCAGAAGTAGACTGGCAGTCCGCCTCTCGCAAGAAGGCCCGCACCTGTTCCAGAGCTCCTGGCCAAGACTGGCCAGCAGCTTCCAGGTTGTCGCGAAGCTGGGCTTCGGTCTGGCTCAGCTCGCGACGGACCCGCCGCTGGACCCAGGCCCCTAGCCGTTCCACCGCATTGATTTCCAGCGATTAGATCGGCTGAAAACACAGCTCTACCGCGGCTTGGTTCGCTTCCAGCCACTCCTGGATGATCCGTGCGTGATGAATACTGCAATTGTCTGCCACCAACAGAATCTTCCGGTCTGCTTCCTCCGTGATCGGCTCGCCGCGTGCAGCAGCCCAGCCCATCGCAGGTTGCCCCTGCTGGCCGCGATGCCACCGCACTAACTCCGCCAGCGGCAGCCGGTCGTGGCTCACTAGCATCACCCCGGACACCGGCCCAGCAACCGCTGCTCCCGTCCCCGATGCACCGGAGCACCCCGCACCCCTGCTCCTCCGGCCCCCGGGCCGGCTGGTACGCTCCCGCGATCGCCGCTCCTGGCGCACCGCATCCAAGGGCTCCCCCCTCGTCCTCCCGCAACTCCCTCGCGGCCACCCGACGCAGGATCGGAGCCTTCTGGCGCGGATCGGTCACGCTCACCGAATAATCCCGGCCCCGCTGGCGGCAGGAGTTCACCAGCGCCTCGCAGTAATCCGCGCTGTCGGCCCGCAGCCCCACCCGCTGCTGCGCTGCCAGCCAGGGCCCCCTCCCAGTCCCAGGACTCCCGCTCATCCCCTGCTCGCCGTGGTAGCCGCGCACGGCGTGCTCGCGCAACTGGCCCCCCACCTCAATCCCGTGCCATCCACGAACACCGGGACGTACCCCCTCCACTGCCCGCACGCCTGCGCCCCCAGCGGCGTCAGCCGCCGGCTGACCAGCCGCGCACCCTGCCGCAACCCCTCCGGCACTGCCTGGGTCATCCGCTGCAGGTATGCCCGAGCCGCCGGCTAGCGGGCACGGCCCGCAGCCCGCACGCTCGGCGCTCCATATGATCGTCCTCCAGGGCGTCGACCGCGTGGAGGTGCCCCCGCCGGCGTAGGTCGCGGAGAGCAGCAGCTGCATGCCGCTGCAACCGCGCTGGACATGGACCGCCGCGGCCAGCAGTTCGGGCAACCCGATGAACCGGGCCAGCCGCGCCACCACGCCGAACCCGGCTAGGCCCGTCAAGTGCTCGTCGCAGACGTCGCAAGCCAGGCTGGGAGCGCTGTCGGGCGACAGGGGCCGGAGGGGGGCTCCAAAGAAATCGCGAGGCATCCCCGAGGTGCAATACTGATCGCGTCAAAAGTCGTGTCCCTGGAATCCATTCGTCGATTGATCTGCTTGGCGGATTTGTTGTACACGAGGAGCATGATAAGAGAAAGATTCTTCTTTTCCCACGCCTTACTGCAGACCAGAAGTTCAAGGTTCGAAAAAACGTGGCCTTGCAGTTCATTATGGGAAATTTTGTAGACCATATAAAGTCCTGTGTTCCTTTACCAACGCGCACGATTTATCGTTGGATCTCAGGTTTTTGTCTGGACTGCATGGAAAACCTGCGAGATCGCAGGAGAACGGGACGACCGCGCCCAGGGACAGACCAGCATGTCGCCTGGAGCCGCGCCACCGTCGGAGACCAAAACCTCGCTCAATACCAATGCGAGTTCGCTTGGCGGACCGCACCGCGAGTGCGCCAAACCTTGAGGGCAAAGTTCGGCAGCGTCCTGTGGCGGCTCCCGCTCCCGCCGCCACGGTCCCAGCGGTGCGCTACCCAGTCCGAGTCCGCTCACGGGCCGCGGTGGGAAAACCAAGAGTTCCCTCAGCTCGCTCGCCGTTCCCAGCAGTTGGGAATCCTGCTCGCCTGCGCCGACGAGTCCGGACGGGCCGCGCCGAGCGTGTTCGGACGCCCTGGGGGCAGCCGCGGGCAGACCCCTCGGGTGGGTGGCCAGCGGGCGCTTTCGCCTCCACCGGCTGGCAGCCAGCAGCCCGGAGGGTCAGCTCGAGGATAGGGTGCGGGAAGGCCCTGCCCCGGCGGAGGTCTTCCGCAAGTTACTGGAGCAGATCGCTGAGGGAGCAGACCGGAAGATGCTGGTAGTGGTCGGCAATTGCAGGATGCATCGTGCGCAGAGAATCCAGGCGTGGCTGGCCTACTCGCCGCAAGTCAATCCGGCGGAACGGCTATGGGCCTCGGCCCAGCGTCGGATCCGTCGCCAGCTGAGCAAGCCCGCAGCACAGCTGCGGGCCAACCTGG
>CBDBZZ010000047.1:0-56359 GCA_965213745.1 Bryobacterales bacterium
GGCGGGCGGCGACGAGGCGAAGATCCTGGAGGCTTACGACCGCTATCTCGCGAGCCGCAACGCCACGTACATGGCGATTGAAACGGGTGAGGCGGGCGGCGCGGGCCGCCTCGAGGCGGCCCGGGAGAATCTGTACCAGAGCGCGGTCGGCTACGAGCGCATCGCCCTGGATGTCATGGGCGCGATCGGCAACGACCGGCTGCGGGTCATGCCGGTGGATGTGGCTAATCGGGGGGCCATTCAAGATCTCGACTGCGATACGGCGGTCGAAGTGCCTTGCGCCATAGACTCCAATGGCGCTCGGCCGCTGGCCGTCGGGCGCCTCCCGGCCCAGATTCGGGAACTGCTCCTGCAAGTCAAAGAGTTCGAGCGCATCACTGTGGCTGCCGCGCTGCAGGGCTCGCGGTCGCTGGCGATCGAAGCCTTGACCGCCAATCCTCTGGTCGAGCGCCGCGAGCTGGCGGAGTCCCTGGTCGACGCTTACCGGAAAGCCCACTCTCCTTGGCTGGATTATCTGACCTAGCGTCCCGCCCGGCGGCTTCGATTACTCGACGATTCCCGCCAGCTGATACGCAGCGCCAATCTGACCCGCAAGCTGAACTGGGCGGGGAAGCGAGCCGGCTCCTGCGCGGCATCCGCTTGGGGGCAAGCGGCTCCTTGCAGCCGAAATCCGGACTGCCCAGCCCACATGGGGCGAGCCTGAGCCGGGCGTGTTCTCCCGGGGCGTGCATAGAGAGCTCCGCTCGGCCTTGGGCCGGTCAACGAGGCGCTCCGGCGGCTGCGCCTGATTGAAGCGGGCCCCAGCGGCTCTGTGCCCCCCCGCTTCGGCCTCGCCGGACGGCGCGTCGAGCCAGCGCCTACAACCTGCTGTGCGGTTCGCGGCCGTGCGGTCGGGACGTCAGCGATGCCTGCACGCCCGGACACGGTCGCGTCCGGCCAGAGCTGCAGTTGCCTCGCGCAATTCTTGCCTGCCGGGTTGCGGCACCATTTCGGACGGCGCTGAATCAGGCCCTACACTAAACTAGCAATGCGAGTGTTGAGACGCTTTTGCGATCTCAAGGAGGGAACCATGCGATCTCGGTTTCGGTTTTCCGAATCGGTTCTTGCAATTGCGCTGGCTGCCTGCGTTCTGGTTGGCTGGGCGGAGTCCGCGCGCGCCGAGCGCGAGACCGAGCTCGACCGTGTCTTAACCCTGTCGGAAGCCAGAACCGGACCCCGCTCGCTTCCGGTCGACCGCGGAGCCTCCGGTCTATGGCAACGCCTTTTGCGGCTCCAGACGACAGCGAGCGTCCTGTACACCGCGGCCCATCCGGACGACGAGCAGGGGGGGACATTGACCTACCTGAGCCGCGGCCGGGGCGTGCGCACTGCGCTGCTCACCCTGAACCGGGGGGAGGGCGGGGCCAACGCCATCGGGTCTGAACTGTTCGACGGTTTGGGCTTGGTCCGGACGGAGGAGATGCTGGTTTCCGATCGGTATTACGGCTTGGACGATCAGTACTTCGCCACGTTGGTCGACTACGGCTACTCGAAGAACCTGGACGAAGCGCTCCGGCAATGGGGCAGAGAAAACATCCTGCGGGACATCGTGAGGGTCATTCGCATCAATCGCCCCCTGGTGCTCGTCTCCCGCTTCTACGGCGGATCGAGAGACGGCCACGGCAATCACCAAGTCTCGGGAGTCGCGACCCAGGAGGCATTCGCCGCTGCCGGGGACCCGGATCGATTCCCGGAGCAGATCCGCGAGGAGGGGCTGAGGCCTTGGCAGCCGCTCAAACTCTACCGCAGCAATCTCCGGTCCAGACGGTTGCCCGGTCCGAGCACCGAGCCTCCCGATCACCGCTGGAACGTCGACGTCAACGCCGGAACCTTCAGCCCTTGGCTGGGAGAGAGCTACGAGGAGTTCGCGGCCCTGGGCCTGAGCTTTCAGCGCTCCCAAGTCAGCGGCCGGCGGCGCGAGCGACCCGGCTCCCACCACCAGTTCTTCGAGAGGCTGGAGAGCCGCGTCGCGGCCCAGGAGCGAGAATCCGGATTCTTCGACGGAATCGACACCTCGATCGCGGGCATCTACCAACTTCTGGGCGGCGCGGCGCCCGACGGCGTTGCCGCTCTGCTTTCCGCGATCGAGAGGCGGGTCCAGGACGCCGTGGCAGCCTACAGCGTCCACAACCCTGCGGCGGTCGCGCCCTTTCTGGCGCAGGGACTGAGCCTGACTCGCGAGGCGATCAGCCTTTCGGAAGGGCGCGACGAGGCTCTTTTCCTGCTGGCGATCAAAGAGCGGCAGTTCCAGGACGCGATCAATACGGCCCTGGGGCTTCAGTTTCGAGCCGTTTCCGCGCCGCTCGGTTCCGAGGCTTCGAGCTCCCCCTTCTCGCCGCCGGCCACCATGGGGGCGGTCGTCCCCGGCCAGCGGTTTCAGGTGGGGGTGGCTGTGGTTAATCCCAGCAGCTTGCCGATTCGACTCGAACGGATCTCGCTGAGCGGTGTCGGCGATTGGGGAATCGAAGCAGACCCGCAGGCGGGCCAGATGTTGCGTTCGGGGGAGAAGCTCGCAGCCACCTTCGAGGTCACGGTGCCCGACGACGCAGCCCTGTCCCGACGCTATTTTCAACGCGGCTCGATCCAGGACAGCCGCTACGAGATTCGCGAGCCGCAATACCTCCATCTGGCCGGCCGCGTGCCGGCGCTCTCGGCTGCGGTCGACTACTCGGTCGGCGGGCAGTCGGTCCGAGCAAGGGGAGTGGTGTACCGGCAGGAGGCGAACCTCCCCTACGGGTATGAATACCGCCAGCTGAAGGTCGTGCCGGCCCTCGCGGTCAATGTCTCCCCGGCCAATCTAGTCGTCCCGCTCACGGCGGGCCGGAACAGCGTGTCGCTGGACGTGGAGTTGGTCAACAACCAGAGCGGAGGAAGCCAGGGCGAGCTCGCGCTCGAGTTGCCCGAGGGCTGGCTCGCTCAACCCAGCCGGAGGCCCTTCCAGTTCTCGCAAGCCGACGAGCGCCGGAATTTCCGATTCTCGGTCACCGTGCCTCGACTCAGCGCAGGCACCTACGAACTGCAGGTCGTCGCCCGCGCGGATGGGCGGGACTTCCGCGAGGGATATCAGGTCGTTCGGCACCGAGACTACGACATCCGCTACCTGTACCGGGACTCGACGACCCGCGTCAGAGGCGTCGACCTCAAGATCGCTCCCCGCTTGAAGGTGGGCTATGTCATGGGTGTGGGGGACGAGGTGCCGAGTGGCCTCGAGCAGATGGGGGCCGACCGTCGCGCTCCTGGGTGCCGAGGATCTGGCCGCGGGGAGCTTGGACGCGTACGGAGCGATCGTGATCGGCACCCGGGCCTACGCCGTGCGCCAGGATTTGATCAACTACAACCAGCGCTTGCTCGAGTACGCTCGCGGCGGGGGGAACCTGATCGTGCTCTACCAGACGCAGGAATTCGTTCCGGGCAAGTGGGCCGCCTTTCCGGCCGAACTGCCGCGCAGGGCCGAAGAGGTGTCGGAAGAGGATGCCCCGGTTCGAATCCTGGCTCCGGACCACCCGGTCTTCCGGCGGCCCAACAAGATCGTGGCGGCCGACTTCGACGGCTGGGTGGAGCAGCGCGGCTCCAAATTCTTTTCCACGTGGGACGAGGCCTACGTTCCCTTGGTCGAAACCCAGGATCAGGGGCAGGAACCGCAGCGCGGAGGGTGGCTGACCGCCCAGTACGGCAGGGGCTACTACACGTACTTCGCCTACGCCGTGCATCGCCAGCTGCCCTTCAGCGTGCCCGGAGCGTATCGCATCTTCGCCAACCTCCTCTCTTTGGGACGCTGATCAGAACGGCGGATTCGAGGCGGTCCCGCAATGGGCCGCACCGCCTCCCTCTCCCCTGCAACGGACGCAACCAAGCGTCCGCGAACGGTTCAACCGCAGGCATCCAGCGCGCTGGGGGCGAACCGCCTGGGGGCTCGGTTGGCCCAAGGCAAGCCTCAGTGCTACCATGCTAGGCCGGTTGCAGGTCCTGCCGGAACCGGACCGGTAAGCAGAGGAGAAGACATGCAAAGCAAAGCACTTGCCGCCGAGTTCATCGGCACCTTTTCGCTGATCTTCATCGGAGCCGGTGCGGCTGCCGTCAGCGGCAACTTAGTGGCTGTGGCCCTGGCCCACGGCTTGGTCGTCATGGCCTTCGCGTACGCCTACGGGAACATTTCCGGAACGCACATCAATCCCGCTGTGACGATCGGGCTGCTGGCTGGCGGGCAGATCAAGGCCGGGACGGCCGTCGGATACATCATCGTCCAGCTGATCGGTGGCATCGCAGGCGCCTCGGCGTTGGCGTACGTGCTGGGGGCGCAGGCGGGCGGCCTGGGCGCGACCGTCCCGGCGGAGGGCATCGGCACGGGGCAGACGTTCGTGCTGGAGCTGATCCTGACGTTCCTCCTGGTGAACTCGATCTACCATTCGGCGGTGAGCGGCAAGGCGGGGAACCTCGCGCCGGTTGCCATCGGGCTAACCCTCGCGGCCTGCATCGCCATGGGCGGCCCCCTGACGGGAGCATCGCTCAACCCGGCCCGCTCGCTGGGACCGGCGCTGTTTAGCGATGCCCCGACCGCGCTTGCGTCGCTTTGGATTTACTGCGTGGCGTGCCCGCTGGGCGGCTTGCTGGCCGCCGGCGTGCATAAGTGCCTTTCCAGCGAGGACTAGCTTCGGGCGCGGCCGGGTTCGCGCCGGCCGCCGGATCGCGATGCGCTGGAGCGGGGCTAGGCCGCAGTGGCTGCGCGAGGGCTCGGGACGCTCGACCGGGCTGCTAGCATGAGGGGCGCACCTGCCCGGCCCCGCGAGCCGGAAGTGGCCGCGCCGTGAAGGCCGCATGAACGGATTCGTCCCGGTAGCGAGCCTGCGCGTCAAGCCGATGGTGCCGGCCCACGCGAAGCCGCCGGAGAACCCGGCGGGGCCGCGTCCCCGGTGGCTGCTGGCCCGGGCTGCGGCAGGGGAGAACTACCAGCGGCTGAAGCGTCTAGTCGCCGACTTGGGCTTGCACACGGTTTGCGAGAGCGCGGCCTGCCCGAACGTGGGCGACTGCTGGAACCGACTCAGTGCGACCTTCATGATCCTCGGCAACGTCTGCACGCGCCGTTGCGGGTTCTGCGCCGTCCAGAAGGGTCCCCCGGGGCGGGTCGACTACGACGAGCCTCGCCGGGTTGCCGCTGCCGTCGCCGCTATGGGGCTGCGGCACGCGGTCGTCACAAGCGTCAACCGCGACGACCGCTCCGACGGCGGTGCTGAGCTGTTCGCCCGGACCATCCGGGCGATCCGGGACCGCCTGCCGGGCTGCAGCGTCGAAGTGCTCGTGCCGGATTTCCAGGGCTCCCTGGAAGCCATGGACATCGTGTTGCAGGCACGCCCGGATGTCTTGAACCACAATGTCGAGACGGTTCCGCGGCTCTACCGCACCGTGCGGGTGGGCTCGAACTACCAGCGCTCGCTCGGCATGCTCGCGTACGCCAAGCGCCAAGCGCCTGGCTTGCCCACCAAGTCCGGCATCATGGTGGGCTTGGGGGAGACTGGAGCCGAGGTTCGCGCAGCGCTCCGCGACCTGCGCGACCACGGCGTGGAGATCCTCACAGTCGGGCAATACCTGCGGCCCTCCCCGGACCACTTGGCGATCCAGAAGTACTACGCGCCCGAGGAATTCGAGGCGTTCCGGAAGTACGGCGAACGGCTCGGTTTTCGCCATGTGGAGTCGGGTGCGCTGGTCCGCAGCTCCTACCACGCCGACGAGGGCGTCGCCGCACTGAACGGCGGTGCCGCCGTGCGGGCATCCCGCTGAGGGCCTCGGGGCGGTTCCGCGGTCCGGAGGCTCATCCTCGGTCGGGCAGGGGGGTGCGCGGTGCCGGTGCCCGCCACCTATGTCCGCCTCGCCCGCTTTTCCCCGCGCTCGCCGAATGCCTCGCGCCGCTGCCCGCTGACAGGGACTCCGCTCCGAGCGAGGCGGCGGCCAAGCCGGGAGGCCGTTACCGGCCTACGCCGAGCACGCACGGGCTGCGGAGTTCTTCTTGCCCGGGCGCTCGCTGTAGCCCGCCGGCCTGAGCCGGAGCGTTGCTTCGGCGGGGCGGATCAGTCGAGCTCAAGCCCGACCATGTGGCCGCGAACCGCAACCCAGTCCCACTACGAGCACACGGGAGGAAGGCTCGGCCGACCGTGCGGCGGCCCAAGGCGCATCTCTTCAAGGCAACCGCGCTTGCGGCCCAGCTGGCTGGCCCCTCGTGATCTGCGGGCACTACTAGTTTTGCCAAAAGCAATTGCAAGCGAACCACCAATAGGATCAATGGCTTGCGGAGCCTTTTCGTGCGATTATTCATGAAGACATCAGTATGTCCGGCTCGGACTGGCACCGCGAAAGCGGTGCCGGGCGGCAACCTGCGGCGCACCGAGGATCGCAGGGGTCCGAGAGCGGACGCGCAGCGCGGTGGTGCCCGGGGTGGGACTCGAACCCACACGCCCTTGCGGACAACGGATTTTAAGTCCGTTGCGTCTACCGATTCCGCCACCCGGGCCGATAGTTCCGCGCCTTCATTGTAGGCCGTCAGCCGAGGCGGATGATTGGAACCGGCCCGAGGACACCTTGCGGGGGGCGCGGCTGGCTGCGACCTGGGCCGGATGCCTTGGGCGAGCCCGGATTGCCGCTGGCACCCGTCGGGGTAGAATCGGGGCGGCGGATCTCGGCGCAGGCGCGGCGCCTGCAGCTGTAGCCGCAGCGAGGGAGGCTCGCATGAGCTCTACACGGAGGCGTCCTACGCGGGGCGGCTGGCTGGCGGCACGGATCGTCGCACTGGCCCTGCCCGCGCTCGTGACGGCCTGGGGCCAGGTCGCAGGCTCCGGGGGCACTGCGGGGTCGCGGCCCGCTAGGGAGTGCGCGGCGCTTGTGGAGCAAACGAACCATAGATACTCGATCGTTTCCGCGACTCTGCTGAAACCGTCCGACGGCGTCCCCGAGCGCTGCCGGGTGCTGGGAGTCCTGCCGCCTGAGATTCTGTTCTCGGTGGTGTTGCCGACCGCCTGGAAGGGGCGCATCCTGATGACCGGCAACGGCGGCTACGCGGGCACCTCCCCGGCGGCGCGCTTCCGTGTGCAGGCCGCGGACCGGGCTGCAGCCCGAGGCTTCGTGGCCGTCTACACCAACACGGGCCACGACCGCGACGCCGAGCCGCTGGCGGTATTCGCCTTCAATAACCGTCAGAAGGAGATCGACTACAGTTTCCGGGCGGTACGGCTGACGATCCAGACGGCCAAGGAGTTGACCGACCTGTACTACGGGAGGCCGGCGGACTACAGCTACTGGCAGGGCTGCTCGACCGGCGGACGCCAAGGCCTGATAGCCGCCCAGCGGTTCCCGCGGGACTTCGATGGCATCGTAGTGGGTGCCCCGGTGCTCAACTTCACGGACACCCAGATCTGGGGGGCATGGAACGCCAAAGCGCTGGAGGAGACCCCCATCACCCCCCACAAGATCGGCCTCGTCGCCGAGGCGGTCTACGAACGGTGCGACGGCCTGGACGGGCTCGTTGACGGTCTTCTGGAAGACCCGCGCCGGTGCGATTTCGACCCGGCCAGGGACCTGCCCCGCTGCGAGGGCGGCGTCGGCCCCGGCTGTTTCACGGACGCGGAAGTCCATGCCCTGGAAAAGATTTACGGGGGAGTGATCAGCCGCGGCGAGAGGCTGTTCCCCGGGCTGCCGGTTGGTGCGGAGGCGGCCCCGCCGAGCGGAAGGCGGAGAACCAGCGGCTGGCGCGGCTGGCTCATCGCCGCGGGCCGCCCGCCGCGGCAGCAGGTGTTTGCCGAGACGTTCCTGCGCTACATGGCGTTCGATCTGGACGACCCGGAATACGACTGGCGCTCGTTCGACTTCGACGAGGATCCGCACAACATGGCGTTCATCCGCTCGATCCTCGACGCGACCGATCCCGACCTGACGCGGTTTCGGGACGCCGGCGGCAAGATGCTCATGTACTTCGGCTGGGCGGATACGGCCCTGAACCCTATGATGGGCGTGAACTACTACGAGGAGGTGCTGAGGAACAGCGGTTCCGGCGTGAAGGACTTCTTCCGGCTCTTCATGGTGCCGGGGATGTTCCATTGCTCGGGAGGCTTGGGGGTTTTCCAGGCGGACTACCTTGAAGCGCTCATGGCTTGGGTGGAATCGGGGAAGGCTCCTGACCGCCTCGAGGCAGCGCGGATCATCGACGGGGAGGTCGAGATGACTCGTCCGCTGTGCCCGTATCCCGAGGTCGCCCGGTACGACGGCACCGGCGACCCTAGGTCCGCCGCATCCTTCGTGTGCTCCCCCGGGCCGGGGCCCTGATGGGTGTTTGCCGGGACGCTGAGTCGGAATGTCGAGGTTGAGCGGACGATCTGCAGTGATGCAAGGCGGCTCCAGGTACCGTAGGAGTGGGAGTGGCCCCGGCCCTTCGGACGGCAAGAGGACCAGCGACCTTGAGCATGTCCCCCAGCTTCTGGACTCCGAGTGCGCGAACTGTCGAGGTTTCACCGCCGCCGTGACTTGATTGGGGGAAATTGGAACAGGTCAGGACGGGACTCCTCCGGTAATAGCGTGCCGAGTCGTCGCAGGTCCGCTCAAGTATCGGAGGGAAACCGACGCTGGTCCACGGTCCCTGGCTCAGCAGACACAGGGGTTGCAGAACCTATAGAAGATGTGTATAGTAAATGAATTGGTCGTCATGCATGGGCAACATCCATTCCTCTTCGGCCAATTAGGCAGGCACCAACCTCCGGGCTAGCGCCTCTGGGCTGCCCGCCGCAATGCGCCACGTACGCTTCGGGCTTCGGCGTCGAGAGGCCTGGAGGATCCATTGATGGGAGCGACAGTGGTACAGTTGCCTGCACAGCGAAAGGTGCGGGCCCAAAACCGGCCGCGGCCCGCATCCGTGGGACAGGTGAAGTTCCAGTGCGGCGGCATCACGGTTCAGCTGGCTGATGCCGCAGCCTGCTACGCGGACTGGCCCCGCCCGACCGTGATCCTGGCAGATGGCCCCTACGGGATCGGTGGCTTTGAGGGAGACCTCGCAACTGCGGAAGGCCTCGCCGATTGGTACGCGCCACATATCGTCGCCTGGGCCTCGCGGGCGCTGCCGGAGACCACGCTCTGGTTCTGGGGAACCGAGCTTGGCTGGGCGGAGGTCCATCCGGCTCTCAAGCAGCACGGGTGGACCTACCGGTCGGCCCACATTTGGGACAAGGGCATCGCGCATGTCGCAGGCAACTGCAACAGCAACACGATCCGCCGCTATCCAGTGGTGACGGAAGTCTGCGTGCAGTACGTGCGCGCGGTGCGGCTCTGCGGCCCGGGTGGCTCCGAACTGCCCTTGAAGGAATGGCTGCGTGCAGAGTGGCTACGCACGGGTCTGCCGCTTTACCTGGCCAACGAGGCCTGCGGTGTCAAGAACGCAGCAACCAGAAAGTACTTCACGCGATGCCATCTTTGGTATTTCCCGCCCCCGGAAATGATGGAGCGTCTCGCGGCTTACGCAGTGACTCACGGCCGGAGGACTACTCGACCCTACTTCTCATTGGACGGCAAGACCCAACTTAGCGCCGAGGCGTGGTCCCGGATGCGAGCGAAGTGGAACCACACCCACGGCGTGACGAATGTGTGGCGCGAGCCGGCGCTTCGCAACGCGGAACGGCTGCGCGACGGCGGTTCCCAGTTCGTGCATACGAATCAGAAGCCGCTCCGGCTTGTAGAGAGAACGATCCTGGCTTCGAGCGAACCCGACGACGTAGTCTGGGAGCCGTTCGGAGGTCTCTGCACGGCGGCTGTGGCGGCGCTCCGAACTGGCAGGCGCTGCTTTGCGGCGGAGGTCAATTCCAGATTCTTCGCGCTCGCGACGGAGCGCCTCCGTCGCGAGGCCGGGCAAGGAGGCTTGCTGGATGCCGCCTAAGGCGCCGGTCGCTCCTGCGGCGAGCGAGGCGGTCGCTGCGAGTTGGCCGCATCGCGACCTCTATCTCGCCGTCCGGGAAGCGGTTCGTTCTCTTCCGGCGTTCTTCGAGTCGGACCTGCGCGTGTCGGGCGTTCTAGCGACCGACCTTTACACCTTCAATACCTCCTTGGGGGCAACCATCGAAAGCCAGGTCGTCGAGGAACTGAACAAGCTACGGAGGATCTGGGATCCATATCGCCGCTACGCCGGTTACCGCTTCGTGCGGCAGCCGCAAACCTTTCCCGACGTGACGCTCCGGGCTGCCTCCCCTGCCACGCATTCCGAAATCCTCATGGGAATCGAGCTGAAGGGCTGGTACGCCCTGGCGAAGGAGCGGGAGCCCAGCTTCCGGTTCAGGACGACCCCGGCTGCGTGCGCGGACGCCGACTTGCTGGTGGTCTTTCCGTGGGTGTTCGACAACGTGGTTTCCGGGGTGCCGCGTCTCTTCAGCCCATTTGTGGAGCAGGCGCGATTCGTCGCTGAGCACCGCAACTGGTTCTGGCGTTACGGCAAGAGGTCGAGAGGCCAGAGTTCTCAGATATTCATCGCTGTGCCCGAACGCCCGTATCCCTCCAAGGTCGACCAAATCTCGGACGAGCCGGAGGCGGATCGAGGAGGAAATTTTGGCCGGATCGCGCGAACGAGACTCATGGACGGTTTTATCGCCGAGGTCTTGAGCCACGATCTCCTGGGAATTCCAATCGATTCCTGGCAGCGGTTCTTCGCCATTTTCTCAGCGGATCGAGACGCCGACGCAATCTCCCGTCACCTCGGCCGCTTGGCGGAGCGGGCTGTGCGGGACCCCCGGCGTGTTTCGGCCACTGACCTTCGCCGCGTTGGCGACTTGTTCTCCGAGATCGCCGAAATTCTGGACGGCTGCGCCTAGGAGCGCATCCCAGCCTTCAGGTGCTCCGGTTCCGGGCGGGGCTGAGAGCCGGCCGAGGAGGCGCAGTTCGCGAGCTGGCGTTGGGCATTCCTGCGGCTGCGCAGGGCGGCGGAACGCCGAAGCCGCGCCCCTGCGCGGCTTCGGCCACATCGGCTCCCCGCCGCGCCTCGGCATCTACTACAGCACCGGGAACGTTTCTAGCAGGATGAAAGCGACTCTAAGTGTGCTACCCTAGCTTCCCGCTTTTCCGCGCCGGAGGTTGTTCGTGGACAGAAACCGTCTCTTCATCGCGAGTTGCATCGCCTTGGTCACCACTTCGATGGTGTTGTCGATCCGCGGCGATGTCCTGGATGCGCTCGGAACGGATTTCCAACTAACCAAAGAGCAGCTCGGACAGCTGCTGGGCCCCGCGTTCTGGGGCTTCACCATCTCCATCCTCATCGGCGGCTCCTTGGTCGACCTGTTCGGCATGCGCCGCTTGCTCACGCTGTCGGGAGCCTTCTACGTCGTCGCCATTCTGACTATCGTGCTGGCTCCGTTCCCGGACGGACCCGTCGACTCCATCTTCACCAACCCGATCACGCTCATGGTTTACGCCGCCATGCTCACCCTGGGCTTGGCGCAAGGCCTCGTCGAGGGCGTGATCAACCCGCTGTGCTCGACCCTCTACCCGGAGGACAAGACGCACCGCATGAATGTGCTGCACGCTTGGTGGCCCGGAGGGCTGATCATCGGCGGCCTGCTGGCCTACGCGATCACCAAGATCATGGGCTTGGACGGCGAGGTTGGCGCGGCCACGGCAACCCTCGGCTGGCGCCTGAAGTTCTTGACCATTCCGCTCATCGCGCTGGTGTACATCTTCCTCATTCGGGGCCAGACCTTCCCCGCCACCGAGCGGGTCAGCGCCGGCGTGAGCAATTCGGCCATGCTCAAGCAACTGCTAAGGCCCTCGTTCATCTTTCTCTGGATCTGCATGTGGATGACGTCCGCCACGGAGTTGGGCCCCGACCAGTGGATGTCTTCGCTGATCACCAACCTCACCGGCATGCAGGGCGTGCTGATCCTGGTCTACACCGCGGGGATCATGTTCGTTCTGCGTTTCTTCGGCGGGCCGTTGGCGCATGCTTTCTCGCCCTTCGGCCTGATGACGATCTCGGCGGTGCTGGCGGCGGCCGGCCTCTACTCCCTCGGTACGGTTAGCACCGCCTTCGGGGCGTTCGCCGCGGCGACGCTCTTCGGCGTCGGCAAGACCTACTTCTGGCCGACCATGCTCGGCGTCACCTCCGAGCTGTTTCCCAAGGGCGGCGCGGTGGCTCTGGCCCTGATGGGGGGCACCGGCAACTTGGCCATCGCGTTTGTCTTGCCCGTCATGGGCGGTTGGTACGACACGCAAGGAGCCGCAGCCGCCTTCCAAAACGTCTCCGTGCTGCCGATGATCCTGGTCGTCTTCTTCGGCCTGTTCTTTCTCCATTTCAAGCGGCAGGGCGGGTACCGGCCAGAGCAGCTCGACGCGCAATAGGCCGGCCGGGGGCGGCGGCACGCCGCGCCGCCTCCCCCTACCGCCTCGAGCGCAACGCCTGGGGGGCGACCCCCTATCATGAGGTTGTGAAGCGACACGCCGCTCTGATCCCCCTGTCCCGCCAGCACCACGACGGGCTGGCGCTGGGAGTTTTCATCGAGCGCGGCCTGCGGGAGGACGATCCCCTGGCCGCCGCCCGGCGCTTGCAACGGCAGGCAGCGGACGCCTTCGAAACGGAGATCAAAGGCCACTTCGAGGTGGAAGAGCGGATCCTCTTCCCGGCTGTGCGCGCCGCGCTGC
The DNA here is from genome assembly GCA_965213745.1 of Bryobacterales bacterium. Taxonomy (GTDB): domain Bacteria; phylum Acidobacteriota; class Terriglobia; order Bryobacterales; family UBA6623; genus VXMF01. The sequence goes on from CBDBZZ010000047.1 coordinate 12,688, forward strand.
CCGACCCCGCCGTTGTCGACCAGCTGGTGGCCGAGCACGGGGAATTGCGGGCGGCGTTTGCGCGCGTCGAGCGGGCTGGCGACGAGAGCGTGGCCGAGGCGTTGGGCGATCTCCGGGAGCGGTTGGTCCGGCACATCCGCACCGAGGAGCGGGTGCTTTTCGAGGAGATTCAGGCCAGCCTGCCCGAAGCCGACCTGACGGCCCTCGGGCACCGGATCGAAGCGCTGCTGCCGCAGGTCTGCGTCATGCGCCCGCCCGCGGGCTCCTGATGCGCCGTCGGGGTCAGGCCGCTTCCAGGCTGCGCTCGATCGTCTCCTCGATCTGGCGGTTGATGCCCCGCGTCTCGAATTCGACAGCGACCCGGATGGCGTTCTTGATGGCTAGCTCGTTCGAGCGACCGTGGCAAATGATCACTCCGCCGCGTACGCCGAGCATCGGAGCCCCGCCGTATTCCTCGTAGTCCACCCGCGTGCGGAATTCCTCGAAGGCACCCTTCGCCAAGCCGTATCCGATTTGGCGCATCACGGTGGCCTCCAGCGAGGCCATCAGCATGGTCTTGATGGTCTGCACCAACCCTTCGCTGACTTTAAGCGCCACGTTGCCGACGAATCCGTCGCAGACGATGACGTCCGCTCGTCCGCTGAAGAGATCGCGGCCTTCCACATTCCCGATGAAGTGCAGGCGCTGCTGCTTGAGCCGCGGAGTCGCTTCGCGCGTCAGCTCGTTGCCCTTGTGCTCCTCTTCGCCGATCGACAGCAGACCGATGCGCGGGCGCTCGCAGCCGAACAGCACCCGCGAGTAGACATCGCCCATCACCGCGAACTGGGAAAGCATCCCCGCCGTGCAGTCCACGTTGGCGCCGACATCCAGTACCAGCGTCCGCCCGCCGTTGCCGGTCGGAAAGATCTGCGCCACTGCCGGCCGGTAGACACCTGGGATCCGGCCCAGCACGTTGAGGGATGTGGCCATGACCGCGCCGGTGTTTCCCGCAGAGACTAAACCCACGGCGCGTCCCTCGCGAACCTGCTCGGCAGCTGCGCGGATCGAGCTGCCCCGCTTGGAGCGCAACGCCTTCGCGGCGTTGTCCCGCATGGTGATGACTTCCGGCGCGTGGACGATCTCCACCGGAGCAGCAGGGGCTAGGCGCCTTTGCAGTTCCTGGCGCAGGACATCCTCGCGTCCCACAAGCAGGATGCGCGTTCCGAACTCCTTGGCCGCGAGCAGGGCGCCAGCAACTTCGGCGGCCGGCGCGTCGTCGCCGCCCATCGCGTCAACGGCTACGGTGATTACTCGCGCCACGGGAGTTCCGGTTTCTGACTGGAGGCCCTATTCGCTGGCGACTTCGATGACTTCCCGGCCCCTATAGTAGCCGCATTTCTTGCAGACCCGGTGCGGCAAGGTGTTTTCCGAGCACTGGGGACAGATCGAAGGTGACTTCATCGCGAGGTGGTCGTGAGCACGGCGCTTCCCAGTCCGGGCGCGCGAGTGGCGGCGTTTCGGGTTTGGCATGGCTTACTTCTCCTAACGGAACGGGCTCACTGCTTGCAGCTTAAGTCGCGCAGGCCGTCCCAGCGCGGGTCCGCGAACGGCTGGTTGCAGCTGCAGGCCGACCAGTTGCGATTCGTGCCGCAGGCGGAACAGATGCCTCGGCAGCCCGGGCGGCACAGGCTCTGCATCGGCAGCCAGAGCAGCAGCTGTTCCCGCACCACCTCCGCCAGCCCGATGCCTTCGCCCTCGTAGAAGCCCACTTCCGTCTCGTCCCGGCTGATGGCGGCCGCGCCGCCCTGCTCGATCGTCTCCATAGGGTAGAAGAACAGGTCGAAGTCCGCATCGAACTCCTGCCGGTAGGCTTCCAGGCAGCGGTCGCAGGCATGGTCCACGGCCGTGCGGATCCGACCTCGTACTCGGATTGTCCGAAGCCCCTCGCGGTCCAGCAACTCCGCCTTGCCGACCGCATGCGCGGGCTTGGCTGGAGCCCAGCGGTGCGACAGGTCGAGCAGTGCGGGGCGGATCACCGCTTCGAACAGAAGCGGCTTGCGCTCCAGGCTGGCCACGTCAATGAAGGGGCTGTTCCCCACACCACGACATCCTCAGTTTACCGAGCTAGCGCGGCAGCCCGCAACGGCGGGCGGACGGTCCCCATCGGCCGCCGGCGTGCGAGGCATCCCGCCTGCCTACAATGGACGTTTCGCTATGCGGATCGTCGACTTGCGGGTTCACTCGATCGCCGTCGCCGACCCGCCCCTGCGCAGCTCCTACGGCCTGCATGCCCCGTACGCCCTGCGCACCATCGTGGAGCTGGAGAGCGAGGACGGCCTCGTCGGCCTCGCCGAGACTCACGGCGGCGAGGGGCCGGCGGCCGCGCTCCGGCGCCTCCGCCCGCGCCTAGTGGGGGCCGACGCCTGCCGCGTGACGGGCGACCTGCTCGATCTTGCCGAGGGCGAGGGCGAGGGCGCCAAGCGGTCCCATACGATGCTCACGCCGGGGGAGAACCCGCTCGACGCCGGGCCTCGAGCCTACGCGGCGATCGAAACCGCCTGCCTGGATCTGATTGGCCGGAGCTGGGGCGTACCCGTCTGCGACTTGCTGGGCGGGCGGGCGCGGGACGCCGTGCCGTTCTCGGCCTACGCGTTCTACAAGCATGCCGGCGGAGGGGGGAGCGGTTCGGATGTCCGGGAAGACAAGTACGGGGAGTGCCTCACGCCCGACTCGATCGTGCGGCAAGTGCGCTCCATGGTGGACGAGTACGGTTTTCGGGACATCAAGCTCAAGGGCGGCGTCCTCGAGCCCGCCGAGGAGCTCGAGGCCATCCGGCAGCTGCGGCGCGAGTTTCCGGGTCTGCCCCTCCGCATCGATCCGAATTCCGCCTGGGAGGTCGGCACGGCCGTGACGGTGGGGGAACGGCTGCGCGACGAGCTGGAATCCGGCGGCTACCTCGAAGACCCCGTGGCGAGTTTGGAGGGCATGGCGGCGGTTCGCCGGAAGCTGCTCCAGCGCGGCATTGCCACGCCGTTGGCCAGCAATGTCGCTGTCACGTCCTTTGGGCATTTGCCCGAAGCCATTGCCCAGGATGCGGTCCAGGTGGTGCTCTGCGACCATCATTTCTGGGGCGGCATGCGTCAAGTCCAGCATCTCGGCAAGGTTTGCCAGACCTTCGGCTTGGCGCTGTCGATGCATTCGAACTCCCATCTCGGAATCTCGCTGATGGCCATGGCCCACGTGGCGGCGGCGACCAAGCATCTCACCTACGCCTGCGACACCCACTATCCTTGGCAGTGGTCCGACGAAGTCGTTGACGGTGGGCGCGTAGCGTTCGAAGGGGGGGCGATCCGCATCCCCGACCGTGGCGGCTTGGGCGTGGACCTCGACTACGACCAGCTGGACCGGCTGAGGCGGCTCTACGCGGCGATCCCCTACCGCCGCAGGGACGACGAGGCCGAGATGCGCCGGCATGTCGATCCGCATTGGCGGCGGGTCTTGCCGCGCTGGTAGGGCCTGCCCTTGCCAACAGGGCCGCGGGAGGCCTAAGATCATTCCACGAAAGGAGGGATGGTCATGCCCAGACTGTGCCGACTCACGATTCTGTTTCTCTCGCTCGCGCCCGTGCTCGCTTACGCTGTGCCGCGGGTGACTTCCGTGGAGCCGATGGCCGTGCCGCCAGGTGGAACCGCCGTTGCCAAGGGGATGGATCTCGACAAGAGCTCCGTCGACAAGCTTTACCTCACCGTCGGTGGCAGCGATGTCCAGGTCAACGTCACGGAGCAGTCGGCTGAGGAGATCAAGTTCACAGTGCCGGACTCGACCGCCATGAAGCGGTACCGGCTGATGGTCTTGACCGCTGGGGCTGGAGCTGCCTACATGGAGCAGCCCGTGGCCCTGGAGGTTGTGGACGCCGAGACCGCCAAGCGACTCGCCGAGGAGGAGGAGGTCGAACTCGAGATCATCGAGTCCCAGCCCGAGGAGGAAGAGCCTCAGGGCGGAAACCGCCGGAAAAAATAGCCGGCCCAGGCCGCGCCGGCAAGGCTTCCGTGCCCAGGGCCGTCTAGGCTTCGGTCGGCACTGCGTCGGTTGGGCTGTCGGGCCGCTCTGGTGGGAGCTGCTCTAGCGCCCAGGCGGCGTGTTCCCGGACCGTCGCGTCCGGGGAGCGGGCGAGCCTCTCAAGGGGGCCGCGGAATGCGGGATTGCTGCTGTTGCCCATCGCGACGGCGACATTGCGGAGGAAGCCGGCATAGCAGCTGCGCTGGATCGGCGTGCAGGCAAAGCGGACGTTAAACTCCTCTTCGCTGAGGGCGGCGAGTTCGCCGAGGTCGGGCTGGGCGTTGGCGGGCTCGAAGGCGGGCTCAGTGGTAACTGCGGCGCGGCGGGGGCTGTTCCATGGGCAGACATCCTGGCAGATGTCGCAGCCGAAAAGGTGGTGGCCGATGTCCGACCGGTGCTTGGGGGGGATAGCGCCTCGCAGTTCGACAGTCCAGTAGGCGATGCAGAGCCGCGAGTCGAGGGCATGGCTGGGACCCTGGCCGCTGTCGAGTTCCACGAGCGCGTCGGTTGGGCAGGCGTCGATGCAGCGTCGGCAGGTGCCGCAGCGGAACGGAGCCTCCGCCGTAGGCGTGAGATCCAGGGATGTCAGGAGCTCGCCCAGGAAGAACCAGGAACCGAGGCGCTCGTCGATCAGGCAGCTGTTTTTGCCGATCCAGCCTAGGCCCGCGCGGCGTGCGTAAGCGCGCTCGAGCAGCGGCGAGGTGTCGACGCACGCTTTGCAATCGATGTCCCGGCCGTACTCGCCCCGGAGCCACTCCGCCAGCGCCCGGAGGCGCGGGCGCAGGATGTTGTGGTAGTCGTCGCCCCAGGCGTACCGCGACACCCAGCCGGCTTGGTTCGAGGCGAACTCCGTGGAGTATGCGGCGGGGGCGTTGTAGACCGAGCCGACGCAGATTACGGAGCGGGCCGACGGCAGAAGCGTGCGCGGGTCGGCGCGCATAGCCCCTCGGCGGCCGGCAAGGTAGGCCATCTTGCCGTGGAATTCGCGCTCAAGCCATGCGGAGTAGAACAGGGACTCGACAGTGGGCTCGGCGCTCGCCACGCCGGCCAGCTCGAAGCCGAGTTCGCGGGCCCTGGCCAGGATCGGTGCCGGATCGCGCATCGCGTACCGCCCCCGAAAACAGCCGCCGGGGCATCCCTGCCTCGGGCTGCGCCATAGGGGCGCAGCTCTATGGATAGCAGACGCCGGCGGCTCTGTCCGAGCTGGGCGGCCCGCCCCAAGGCTGGCCGGAGGGCTCGTTGCGCATCTGCGAAACCGTTAAACTCCGGATTTCGCCATCGAACCCCAATTTCCTGCGTTTCGGCATATCCGTGTTGCGGGGTCCTCCTAGCGTCCCTAGACTAGCCAAAAGTCTCCGGGGCCACCTGCCCGGCGCCGTCTTTCGCCTCAGCGAGATGTGCGCCCGTGTGCGCCGGATCTGCGCGGAAGCGCATATCTCGTTAAAGATCGCATATCTCGTTAAAGATAAGGAGAAGCCATGCCAAGACCGGTGAAATACCTGGAGAGAGGCCTGACGCATGTGGCCAGAGCGGGCTGGAGCGTCGCCCGCAAGCTAGACGCCCGCAAGGATCCGAGCCCGGCGTTCACGCCGAACTGGTCGGATAAGCCGATGCTCAAGTCCTGGGAGAAGACCAAGCCGCCGCTGGGCTGGCCGCGCCAGACCGATTCGCTCTGCCCGCAGTGCGTGCGGGAGGCGCGCGAGGTGATCCTGAGCGGCGAAGTGGACTACTCGATTCTCAAGACCGAGAAGGTCGGCGAGGTCAAGGCGACGATCCTGCAGCGCGACAACGAGATCTGGATGGTCAAGGAATGCCCGCGGCACGGCCGGACCGAGGACGTGATGGCCATCGACGCGCAGTTCCTGGAGCATATCGAGGCGCAGTTCCCGGGGCGCGACATCAGGGCCCACAATGACGAGGACCTGCACAACCACGGCTCCTCGACCGTCAAATGGGGCCGCGGTGCCGTGCTGACGGTGGACCTGACCAACCGCTGCAACATGATGTGCGATCCCTGCTTCATGGACGCGAACCAAGTCGGGTTCGTGCATGAGCTCGAATGGGACGAGATCAAGACGATCCTGGACAATGCCATCAGGATCAAGCCCCGGCGCCAGATGTCGGTGCAATTCTCGGGCGGCGAGCCGACCATGTCGCCGTATTTCCTCAAGGCGGTGCGCTACTGCCGCGAGATCGGCTACAACTCGGTCCAGGCGGCCACCAACGGCATCGAGTTCGCCAAGAACCGCGAATTTGCGGAGGCCGCTGCCGACGCGGGCATGCGCTATGCCTACTTGCAGTTCGACGGCATCGGCAACGAGCCGAACCAGCACCGCAAGATCGGCAACCTCTTCGACGTCAAGATCAAGGCCATCGAGAACATGCACGACGCTGGGATCGAGATCGTGCTGGTCACGACCTTGGTGAACAACGTCAACAACGAGGAGGTCGGGCCGATCATCCAGTTCGCCCGCGACAACCCGGGGCGCATCGCCTTCATCGCCTTCCAGCCCGTCTCCTTCACGGGCCGCGACGAGGAGATCACGAACGAGCGGCGGATGCGGCAGCGGTACACGCTGAGCCATCTGGCGCACGATGTGAAGAAGCAGGTCGGCATCACCGAACCCACTCGGGACTGGTTCCCGATCTCGGTCATGGGCAGCTTTGTCGACGCCGCCGACCTCGCGCACGGGCCGCAGGCGCAGTGGGGGCAAGTGAGCTGCGGATGCCATCCCAACTGCGGCGTGGGCACCGCCCTGATGATCAACAAGCAGACGAAGGACATGGCCTCGGTGCCCGAGTTCATCAACGTGCCGCAGTTCGTGCAGGACATCCGCCGCGTGACGGACTCCGGTCGCGGCAAGCTGGCCACGAACGCCCAAATGGCGCTGGCGCTGCTCAAGAACTACAACCCGGCTAAGGCCCCCAAGGACTTTTCGATGTTCGACCTGCTGAAGAAGTTCGACAAGTCCTTCGCGCTGAGCGGAAAGAACTACGGCAAGGGGACGGCGCGCCGCAACGATCCATGGAACTTCCTCTTCGTGGCGGGGATGTGGTTCCAGGACCTCTTCAACTACGACTTCCGGCGCACCGAGATGTGCGTGATCCCGTACGGCACGCAGGAGGGCGAGATCTCGTTTTGCGCCTACAACACGGGCATCGGCTGGCGCAACATCATCGAGAAGATGCATATGACCGCCACGCTGTCGAACTGGTACGGCGAGCATGGTCGCCACAAGATCTACGCGGGCGGGAGGAAGGTCGAGGAGATCGCCGGCCTTAGCGACGCGCTGCGCATCAATGCCGAGCATGCGGCCCGCGGGGCGCAGGCCTCCGAAGGCCCGCAGAACGCTCGCGAGGAGAAGATCGCGGCCCGCGACCGGAAGCTCGCCGAGGCGCGCAAGAAGGGTGAGAAGCTGCCCGCCAGCCGCGCTCGCCAGCGCAAGATGACGTCCGAGGAGGAAGCGCAGCTGATGAAGATGTACCGTCAGGAGGTGCTCAAGGAGCCCGTGGCTCCCTCGCTGGTGCAGATCGCCGGGGTCAAGGCTTCCGCCGAGCGTCCGCAGGCGACCGTCGGCACGAGCGGAGACTAGCGCCGAACAGGTGACGGCGCACTCGGATTCTCCGAGGCTCGCCTGGGGCAGATCGGGGCCCGAGCCTAGCGAACGCCCCGGAGCGTGTTCGCGGTATGGGGGTCCAGCCCCGGCGCGGGACGCTTTCGGTTGCGGGCCCGAGGGGCGTGCAGTGCTGCGCGCAGCCGGTGCAGGCCGGTGATTGCGCGAGGCGCACGGGCCGCCGGAGCTTTCTTGAGTTCCCCAGCGCTGCGGATCGTCTGACCGAGGCGTCGCGCTGCAACGGCGTGGTGTCCGGCTCCTGGAGTGCGTAAGCGCGTGACGGATGAGTCACGCTGCGTCCGCAGGGGCAGGCGGTGAGGAACTAGCTTTCCCGGAGGCTGTCGAACTCCCGGTCGAAGGCCGCGACTGTGCGCTGCCGTAGGTAGCTACGCCAGGCGGGGCGGGTGCCGGTCGCACACCGCCGAAGGAACTGGGTACAGCACGCGGGCGTAGGCCCGCTGCAGGCACAGCGCGGGCGGGCTCCCGGAGTCCGCGAACCGGTAGCGTCGAGCGCCGGACAACCGCTCGATCTATCCGTGCATGCGCAGGCAGCGCGGGTTGTAGCTCAGGCTCCCGGGGGAGAAGGCCCCCGTCGGTCGTGTCCCCCGATGTGGTGTAAGAGCAGAGGCTTCCATCGGTAGCTGGGGGGGCGGGGGCCCGTCGCAGCGACCGCCACGAGTCTGGCGGCGGAGGGTTCCTGATCCCTAGCGACGGTCATCGCGGTGCCGGTTGGAAATGAGGCTGACAATGCATCTGCAAGGAGGAGGACCACGCTGACCCCCAACGCCAGGACGACCCTGCGGGCGCTGGGGGACCAGAGTTCCGCGACCGACCTGCTGCGCGAGATGCTCGAGTTCCCAGCCGCGCACTGGCTGGCGCTGGAGGTCGAGGACCTGACCGGCTCCCGCCCCGCAACGGCTCCCGCGACCGGCCCGGGGAATGTGTGCGGCACGGTGGAGCTGCAAATCTCGCAGCTGCGCCAGGGGAGCTCCTGCCCCGGCTTCCTGGAGCCGCGGCGGATGGCGGAGCAGGCCCTGCCGGCGGTGATCCAGAGGTCTGCGTCCAAGGTGTGTCGCCCCGCGCGGTCGACGATCCGATGCTGTCGCTGAGGATGGGGGCATCTCGCAGGGCCAGGTCACGCGGCTGTGCGGCGAGCTCGACGGCAAGCTCCGCGGCTTCCCGGACCGCCTGCTGGGGGTGCCTGGCCTAGCTCCGGCTGGACGCCAGCTGGCGGTATCCGCCGACCGCGAGGGGCGGCAGGCCGCTGCGACATGTGTCCTCGGCGCCGCCTGGCCGCGCTGCCGCATGTAGTGCATACGCAACCTGCTGGCCCGGGCCGGCCAGCAGGGCCGGCGCGTAGCAACCGCCTGCGCTCAGAAGGACGCCGCGCCAGCGTCCAGGGGTGCCAGGTCGCCGCCCAGCTCAGGACCAAGGGCCGCCGCTCGCCGCCATCCTGGACGAAGCCGAGCAGGATGCCCCGCCTCCAGGTCCTTTCCCCAGAAGCACTGCCGGAAGCTGCACGCGACCAACCCGCTCGCACGGCTCCATGCCGCAAGCAAGCGCCGTGCCCAGGTCGTCGGCAGCTTTCCCAACGAGGACACCCTCACGCGCTTCGGCGGTGTCGTCCTCTGTGCGCAGAACGATGCAGGGCCCGTCGCAAGGAGATCCAGGACCCTGGAATCCATCGCTTCCGTCAGCGACAAAGCAACCGTCCAGCTGCCCGACAGGGCAGCCTGAGCGTCCCGGACCTACCCGCCGGATGCCGCGCAGGGCTAGGCTCTCGCACCACGCCTCGGTACACGATCCACGCCGCTGCAGCAACAAGCCCTCGACCTGCTCGGCCTGCGCCTGTAGCGTACCCAGTACCGCATCTCCGCAGACGGACGATAGTTCAAGTAAACCAATGACTCACGTCGATATCCGCTCCGGAAGTTCGGCCCAAGGAGACAGACCGCACCGCCGTATGAGTTGCGGCAGCAACAGGCTGGCGCGGGCCGCAGCCGCGAGCAGGCGAGCTCGAGCAGCCCTCTTCGGTGGTGCTCATGGGTTTTTCCTGTGCGGGCCCTCCCGGCTCGGCACGAAACAGGCGAGTGGGCGCGGGCGCTTTGGAGCTGCGCTTCCAGGAGCGGGACGGTGTGTTCGTGGCGTGCGACCTGCTGCTGTACTACGAGGATTTTCCGCCCCGAGAAAGCAGTCGCGTCGGACGTGTTCGTGGTGCGAGGGGTGCGGCGGTGGGACCGGACGCGGTACCTGCTGTGGGAGGATGGCGTGGCGTCGCAGTGGGTGCTGGAGGTGGCGTCGCTGTCGACGCACCTGCAGGATCTGGGGTGGAAGCGGGAGCTGTGCGTGGAGCAGGGGGTGCGCGGGTACTGGCAGTTCGCCCTGACGGGGGACACGCTGGGGCGGCGGCTGCGCGGGCTGGAGCTGCAGGGGGGCGGTACTGACCGGTGCAAAAGTCGTGTCCGTAGTTTTTGCCCTAACTCATTGAAAACCTTGGCGAGCTGCAGCGATTTTCGCGACAGGACTTTTGCACCTGTCTGTACGCGGAGCTGGTCCCGCGGGAGGGCGGCGTGCTGCCGAGTGCGGTGCTCGGGCTGGAGGGTGTGGTGCAAGGCAAGCTGCTGCGGTTCCGGGACCCGGTGACGGGCCTGCTCATCCCCACTGCGGAGGAAGCGGAGCAAGCGCGGCGGGAGTTGAAGGCCCAGTTCGCCGAACTGCGGGCGAAGCCGGGGCAGTAGATTGGATCGGTTTCCCCGGCCAATGACTCAGCCCTGGCCGGCCCGCCGAATTCTCGCCCGCGAAGCTGCAAGCCTCGCCGGGGAAGCGCCGATTCGGAACATTGCGGCCGCCGTCGGGAACCCTAAGCCGAACTTCCGCCCGATGGCCGTGAAGAGCCGCTTGCGCCTTGGAAACCTTGCAATTTCGGCGTTTCGGGGAATCGGACGATTGGCCGTGGGTCGCGCAACGCTCCTGGTTGACGAAAACAGCGCCGGAAAAACTACCATCCTGGCGGCGATCCGTCTCTAGGTGGCCGGGAGCCGCTACGCAGTCCTAGGTGAGTTGCTTCGCAATCGGCAGGGAATCGCCTTGGCAGTTGACGTCGAGCTAGGGGGAGTCGCGGCTCGCCACGAGTTGCTCAAGCACCGATCCCTCGCGCACGATCGTCTGCTCGCGGCTCGGTCCTGTTGAGACTCCGCCAATCTCGACCTCCAGTCGATCTTCAAGGAATGCCACGTAGTCCCGAGCTGCACGGGGCAGCTTTTCAAACGCCGTGATGCCCGCAGTGGCGCGGCTCCAGCCGGGCAACTCTTGGTAAACGGGCTCAATTTCTGCATATTCCTCCGCAATTGCGGGCATCCAGTCCAGTGGTTTGCCTTTGTGCCGATAGCCGACGCAGACAGGAATGCGGTCGAGGTAGTCCAGCACATCGAGTTTGGTGATGAACAGCGTCGACAAGTGGTTGATTGCGTGGGCGTAACGCAGCAACGGGATGTCGAACCAGCCGCAGCGCCGAGGTCGCCCGGTCACCGTGCCGTACTCGCCTCCGGCCTCGCGCAGGCGGTCCCCGGCGGGGCCGAGCAACTCCGTCACGAACGGCCCTTCGCCGACCCTGGTCGCATAGGCCTTGGCCACGCCGACTACATCGTGCAGGAGCCTCGGCGACACGCCTGAGCCGGTGCAGATTCCGCCGGCGGTGGCGTTCGATGAAGTGAGGAAGGGGTAGGTTCCGAAGTCTATGTCGAGCATCGTCGCCTGGGCCCCCTCGAAGAGCAGCCGCTTGCCTTGGCGAATCGCTTGATTCAGAAACCTCCCCGTGTCGCAAACGAACGGTGCGAGCCGTTCGCCCAGTTCCTGGTAACGAGCCAAGTCGACTTCGACATCTGCAGGCTTGCCGAGCCCGAGAGCCGCAGCCAGCGCGGCCTTCTCCGCGGCCACGGCGCGGAAGCGATCCGGAAAGATCATCGGTTCCAGCAACTCGGCCATGCGAATGCCGCACCGCGCCACTTTGTCTTCGTAGCACGGACCAATGCCACGGGAGGTGGTTCCAATCCTTCGCTTTCCCGGAGAGGCCTCGGACGCTTGCTCAAGCAGCATGTGGTGGGGAAAGACCAAATGGGCACGGTTGCTGACCAGCAGATTCCCGTCGACATCTACCCCTAGATTCCGCAGCATGTCGATCTCCGCCAGCAGCGCCTCGGGGTCGACGACCGTGCCATTGCCCACGACCGCTGTGATGCCAGGGCGCAAGATGCCGCTGGGCACCAGGGATAGCTTGTACACTTGGCCCCCGACCTGGACCGTGTGGCCAGCATTGTTGCCTCCTTGGCACCGCACGACGATGTCGTAGTGCTCTGCCGCGAGGTCGATGAGCTTGCCCTTCCCTTCGTCGCCCCACTGGAGGCCTAACACGGCAAGATTCGGCATGGAGGGGAGGAAAGCTGCCCGAAATAGGCGGGCGGAATCGTGGGGAAGGCGGCCTAAGGCCCGGCCACGAAACGCCGGCTAACCCTTCATTCTAGCCAGACTCAGCGCCTGGACCGTTATGACGCGATCTAGGCCGGGGGCTGTGGCCCGGCATGCCAAGCGTTCCAGAGCCGCTCCATGGACGCGACCCTATCCGGCATGGCCCCGGCTAGGTCCCGCAACTCCGTTCCGTCGGCTTCAATGTCGTAGAGCTCCCAGGTCCGGTCTCCCACGGCGACGAGCTTCCACTGTCCTTGGCGCACCGCCTTCCCCTTATTCCATCGCCAGTACAGTGTGTCAGGGGCTTTCCGGCGCCCGCCTTGCAGGATCGGCAGCAGACTCCGCCCGTCGGCCGGGTGGAGCGGCCGCCCCTCGAGTTCGGGAGGGTACTCGATCCCGGCCGCCTCGAGGAAGGTCGGCATCAGGTCGATGACGTGGGCGAGCTGGTCGGTTAGGCCTCCTGCATCCGGGATTTTGGCGGGCCAGCGAGCGATCAGCGGCACGGTGATGCCGCCTTCGTGGTCGTGCTGCTTGTAGAGCCGGAACGGCGTGTTGGAGGCGTTGGCCCACCCGTACCCGTAGCTCTGGTAGGTGTCTTCCGGGCCAGGCATCACGCCGGGCACGTTCCCGGGCACAATCGGCCTGCCGTCGCGGGTGCGCTCGGGCAGGTAGGGGCCCTTGCGATCCGGGGTATATTCCACGTGGCAGCCGCCGTTGTCGATCTGGAACAAGACGAGCGTGTTGTCCGCTTCGCCTGCTTGCTCCAACCGGTCGAGGAGCCTGCCGATACCGTGGTCCATGCGCGTGACTTGCGCCGCGTAGACCTCCATCCGACGCTGCTGCCAGTCTTTGTGCTCTTCGTCCTTCCACGCCGGCACCTCCGGGTTGCGAGGGGACAGCGGCCACGCCGGGTCCACAGTGCCGAGTTCCTGCATGCGGGCGTGGCGCTCGCGGCGCAAGCTGTCCCAGCCCTCGGCGTACCGGCCGGCGTAGCGAGCGATATCGGCGTCGAACGCATGCAGCGGCCAATGCGCCGCAGTGTAAGCCACGTACAAGAAGAACGGTGCATCTCGGGCCAGTCCGTTCTGCATGAACTCCAGCGCCCAGTCGGTCGTCGCGTCTGTGTAGTAGAAGTCCGGGTCGCGGTATAGATCTTCGGCCGCCTCGTTGTCCAGCATCAGCGATGCCGGAGCCCAGAAGCTGGAGGCGCCGAGGATCGTGCCGAAAAACCGGTCGAAGCCTCGTTGGCAGGGCAGGTTGGCCTCGTCCCCGGGTTTGCATAGGTGCCACTTGCCGCTCATGTAGGTCGCGTAACCTGCCGCTCGCAGCGCCTCCGCCGCAGTCGCGACGTGGTCTGAGATCGTCCCGTTTGGGCCGAGCGCCTTGGTCGTATAGCAACCGCTCATGAGGGAGGCCCGCGTTGGCACGCACATGTTGTTGGTGTAGTAGCGCGTGAACCGCAGGCCTTGGGCTGCCAGTCGGTCCAGATTCGGAGTCTCGATTTCGCCGCCGTAACAGCCGAGATCCGCGTAGCCCATGTCGTCCGACATGATCATGACGATGTTGGGCCGCCTCCTTGCTCTTGGGTCGGAAGACCCGGCGCAGCCAGCCGCGGCCAGCGCCTGGGCGGCCGCGCCCGCGGCCTGCAGAAAACAGCGGCGAGAGGGCTTGCGCGGAGACATTGGGCGCCATTGTAGCCCGGTCCGCGCAACCCGTCGGCGTCGCCAACAGCGTGCGACCGCCCTGGCGCCAAGGATGCGAAAGTTCAGAAATTCCAGAGCCGCCAGGAAACTTTTCGGAAACCACTCTCGGCAGGGTCACTGCGAAGCATGCTTGGCTGTGCTGGGCCGCTCGGCGGGCCGTTGCTCGATCCACTGTGTTCCCGAGAACATCCAGCCGATTCCGATCTGCCTCGTCCGACATCCGGCTTTGGCGAACTAGCTTGCCGGACAGGGACCGGGCGCGTTTCCGAGAACCAACCGAGCCCGTTCGGTGCCCAGCGCGAATGCGGCTACCTCTGCACTCGCGGACTCGAACCATCGAGGAGACGAAGTGGGGCGTACGGTCGTACGGAGCCGCCGGGAAGCAGCACTCCGAAAGCGGGTCGAGCGCCTCCCGCACCGCACTACTCGGTCTATAGATCGGCTAGTCCCGGATTCTTGGCGGCCAAGTCCAAGGACTCCTCGACCGTGTAGAACGTTTCGTGGGTATAGAGACGGCCTTCGTTTTCCAGCGGGGCGTGCCAGTCGTACCCCCACGAGTCCACGGTGCGCTTCATCCAACTCGGCCTGGGCCCCCGCCGCCTCGGGCTGGTTCGCTAGATTGGCTAGTTGGTAGGGGTCCGCCTCCAAGTCGTGCAGCATCCAGGGCTCTTCCTTGGTCCGTGCGGCATGTAGCGCCGCGCCCGTATCCCCCGCCACCCGTGTTCGACGCTGCCCGCGTGGAACGGGCCGGATTCGTAGGGGGCGAGCAGCATCGGGGAAAGTTCGCTGCCCTGCAGGCCGGCAGGCGGTTCGACGCCGCAGAGCGACAGCAGCGTCGAGGCGATGTAGAGGTAGGAGAACAGCGCTTCGGTGGTCTGGCCGGCCGGGGCCCGCGGATGCCGCACGATACCTGGCGCACGGATCGAGATTCCTCCCAAGGCTTGCGCTTGAGCCGTGCGCAGTGGAAGTCGAGCATGTCTCCGTGGTCCGTCGAGACGATCACGATGGTGTTGTCGCGGAGACCGAGGTCGTCGAGTTTGGCAAGAATGCGCCCGATCTGGTCGTCGACGGACGTCACCATGGCGTAGTACGCGGCGATATAGAGGTTCGGCTCCAGTTCGCGGTCCGACTCGTCGCCCGCAAAGTTAGGCCGCAGGAAGATGGCTTCCGGATCGTACTGGGCCATGTACTTGTCCGACCAAGTAGGGATCGTGGGGCTGTCATTACTAATTTTGCCGAAAGTAATTGCAAGCAACCCATCAACAGAATCAATGGCTTACGGTACCTTTTCGTGCAATTACTTATAAAAACATCAGTACGGCACCTAGATTCCCGGTTAATTTCCCGAAATGGCGGTTGGGGGGGCGTAGGGCTTGAGCGGGGAGCCCGGCGTACCCGGCGCGGGCCCCTCAGCCCGTCGCCGAGCGACTTGGGCCCCTCCCGCAAGCGCCCTGCGCCGGCCTGCACCCGCACCGCGGCCGCTGCGCCCCCGGCTCCGGGCGCACGGAATCCCCTCGCGGGCTCCGCGGCGGTCCCCTGCCGCTGGGCCCGGCGCGGCTCCGGCCGCGTCGCCCCAGCCCTAGCCCGGCTCCCTCCGGCTCGCCGCGTGCAGCAGCCAGTCCACCCACAGGTTGCTCTTGCTGCACAGCAGCCGCAGCCGCCGCGCACTGCGCGTCAGCCGCCCCACGCTGCCCACGAAGTACGGGATCAGCGGCCGCAGCCCAGGCTGCCGCGCCGCGGCCGGCAGTGCCTGGTACGGCAGCAGCCGCAGCAGCCGCTGCGCGATCTGCCCGCCCAGGTAGAAACCCTGATTCGCCGCGTGCGAGCGGCACGGCGGATGCTGCAGCCCCAGGTCCGTCAGCGGTCCCTTGAACGCATTCTCCTGCCCCTGCTGGCCGCGGTGCCGCCGCACCGGCTCCGCCACCGGCAGCCGGTCGTGGCTCACCGGAATCACCGTGCATACCGGCTCCAGCAGCCGCTGCTTCCCGTCCCAGCCGCGCCGGATCACCACGTACACCTGCTCCTCCGGCCAGCGGGCCGGCCGGTACGCCACCACGATGGCCCGCTCCTGGCCGCCGCGTCCAGGGGCTCCCCCTCGTCCTCCCGCAACCCCCTCGCGGCCGCCAGGCGCAGAATCGGGGCCTTCTGGCGCGGATCGGTCACGCTCACGGAATACTCCCAGCCCTTCCGCCGGCAGTAGCTCGCCAGATCCTGGCAGTAATACGCGCTGTCGGCCCGCAACCACACCGGCTGCCGCCCGGTCAGCCAGGGCGCCACATCCTGGTCCAGCTGCTCCCGCCAATCCCCCCGCACATCCGTGCCGCTCGCCTTCAGCCGGGCGCTGACCCACGCCACCCCCACGCACACCGAGGGCAGCCAGGACTGCTGCTCGCCGTGGTAGCCGCGCTCGGCGTTCTCGCACAGCTTGCCCTCCACCTCGATCCCCGTGCTGTCCACGCACACCGGCATGTAGCCCCACCGCTGCCCGCACGCCTGCGGCACCAAGCGCCGGCTGACCAGCCGCGCGCACTCCCGCAAGCCCTCCAGGGCCGCCTCGTTCATCCGCTGCAAGTATTCGCCGAGCCGCCGGCTGTCGGGCACGGCCCGCAGCCCGCACGTTTGCCGCGCGACGTCATCGGCCCCCAGAGCGTCGACCGCGTTGAGGTGCCCCCGCCGGCCGAATAGATCAGCGCCAGCAGCATCTGCACGTCGCTGCAACCGCGCCGGCGGCGCTTGAGACGGACCGACGCAGCCAGCTTCTCGGGCAGTCCGCGGAACCGGGCCAGCCGCGCCACCACGCCGAGCCCGGCTAAGCCCGTCAAGTCATCGTCGCAGACTTCGTAAGCCAGGGTGGGAGTACTGTCGGGGGACAGGGGCAAGGAGGCCTCCAAAAAAATCGAGATGCACCCCCGAGGTGAAACCCGCGAACACCTCGAGGACAGTCTAAGTCGTTGTAAAACAAAATATTCCGTCTGGTATTGGAATTTTTAACCGGGAATCAGGGTTACGGCACACTTAGTGTACGGGGGAGGATGCGGGGGCGCGAGTGCAGGGCCTCGACGCCGCGGAGCATCGGCTGGCGGATCCGCCAGCCCTGCCCCAGCCAGCCTGTGGCATATGATGGAAAAGGTACCAATAAGAGACCGCCTGTCGACTGCCAAAAACGGAAGCTACTGCGTGTGCGCTGCCGCAAGGTGCGCAGCGGGGTTTGGCGGGGCTGCCTTGGCCGGGAGCTGCGACGGGGGCTCAATCCACAGAAGGAGGAAGGAATTCAAGTCATGCAATCCACACGATTCCGGAGGGGGTGGGCGCTGCTGGCGACCGCCCCCCTGCTGCTGGTCGGCTTGGCGGGCAACGGAGGGGCTGAGACCGCGCCGGGGGCGCCCTCGCAGGCGGTGGAGGTGGCGCTGGGGGCGAGCGGCGACAGCATCACGCTCATGCCGACCGAGGCGGGCGGCTTCACGCTCGACGGCGAGGCGGTTGAGAGCGGTCGGGAGGTGACGGCCACGAACGGCAACGTGTACGTGCTGACGCTCGCCGACGGAGCGGTCGCCGCGGCGTACCGGCCGGTCGAGCGGACGGTGGAGCTGGGCCTCAGCGGGGAGAGCGTGACGCTGGAGCGGGCCGAGGACGGCTCCTGGAGCCTCGCGGGGACGCCGGTCGCGAGCGGCCACACGCACACGGCCGGGAACGGCAACGCGTACATCCTGGCGCTGGCGGGGGGCGACGCCTGGACGGCGGCGTACAGTCCGCGGACGCTGGCGATCGCGAACACGGGCCTCACGGCGACGGCCAAGGAGGACGGCAGCGGGTACACGGTCGGAGAGGCCGGCGAGCTCGCCGGGGACGGCTCGGGGAGCCTGGACGCGGACGGAGCGCTCTACCGGGTGTGGCGGGACGCCGCGGGGAGCCTGCAGGGGCTGCGGTACGACCGGGCCATCGGGCGGTCCACCGACGCCGCCTCCGGGACGGACAAGCGCCGGGTCGGCTTGGCGGCGCCGGCGCTCGGCGGGGACGCCGAGGGCACGCCGCAAGACGAGACGGGGGCGGAGCTGACCGTCGGCGGAGGCCTGCCCGTGGCGCTGGCCGACTTGTTCGCCGAGGGGAGCGCCGCGGCAGACGGCCAGGGCCTGGTGGCCGCGGCGGTGGAAGCGATCGGGAGGCAGCGCGCCGTGGTGGTGGCGCTGTACGCCGCGGACGAGGCCGACGACAGCATCGTAGGCAGCGATGTGTACGACCATGTCTGGGCCTCCGTCCAGGACGCGCTCGACGAGCTGTTCGGGGCGTCCCATGTGGCGCTGGGCATTGCGCCCACCCGTGCGCGGATGCTGGGGGAAATCGACGCGGTCCTCGGGTTCCTGGCGAGCGAGGCCGGGTTCGTGGCGGGGACGGCCCGGGGCGGCGCCTACGAGAACAGCCGGTCCGGCTGGGACGAGGATGCGGCGCGGACGCTGTTCCACGCGATCGGCCAGCGGGAGACGGTGCGGTTCGGCTTCACCGCGAACACGCGCTTCGGCGCGCGCACGCTGGAGGTGGCGGACGCGAACGATCCGGGCGAGCTGCACGCCGCCGAGCGCAATGTGTTCGCCTACAGCCCGCTGGAGCAGACCTTGCGCGTGCGGGACCTGCCGTCGACCGGCATGGCCGTGTACCGGGGGCGGACGGTGGCGGTGGACGAGGACGCCGGGTTCTACGCGGGGGACATCGAATTGCATCTGAGCCTCGCGTCCCGCAGGATCGAAGGCGCGGTCTCCGGCTTGGTCGGCGACGACGGGAGCCCCTGGACCCACGGCGGGGCCGCTGTGGAGTGGATCCACCTGCCGCGGGAGAGTCTCGGCGGCGCCTCCGGCAGCAGTCCGCCGCAGTGGTCCACCGGCACCGCCTCGCAGACGGCTAGCTTGATCTATAGCAATAAGCGGCCTTCCGAGGTCGCCGCGTACTGGCAGGGGGAGCTGCTGGGGCGAGGCGCCGAAGCGGGGACGGCAGCGATCGGCTCATGGTCGCTGAGCGCCGCGGCGGTTGCTGCCGACAACACGGATTTCGAAGACAGTTTCCTGCTGCGCGGCGCGTTCGGCGCGGAGCAGCCCACCGTCGGCGCGGAGCAGCCGCGTTCCGAAGCGAACGTCCTCCAAGAGGCGGCCACCTGGGTGGCGACCCCCGTGCTGCCCGGGCTGGCCGGCGGGGACCAGGAGGGCCTCTACGCTCTCCTCAGCGGGCTGGGCAGCGGCGGTCCCATCGGGCTGGTGGGCGGAAGCTTGCCGGAGTACGCGGGGACGGCGGCGGACCTCTTCGGGTCCGGCGCGGCGACGTTCGCGAAGGAGCCGTTCGCGATAGCCTTCAGGGATGTGCTCGCAAGGCAGCTCGAAGTGCTGCGGACCGCCCTGGCAGCCGAGGAAGCCGGGGCGGATCTCACGGCGACCAAGGCGACGATCTGGGCAACCCTCAGGGGCGGAGCTGCGGAACTCTTCCCCGCCGCCGCGGTCACGGAGATCTTCGGCGCTCAATACCCGGATCGCGACCGGGACGCGATCGGAACGCTCGAGGGCGCGCTCGCGGCCCTGCAGGACCGGGACAGCTTCGCGGCAGCGGTTGACCCGGGCGGCGGAGGCCCGTTCGCCCTCGCCTACTACGACGCTGACGGGGACCTGCGGGACGGCGTGGGCTTGGTCGGCGCCGCGGCCTGGGACAACGGGGGGGCGGAGATCGAGGCCCGGTACGGCGCAGTGGGCCCCACCCACTTCGGCGCCTGGAGCCGGCGGACAGCGACCGCCGCCTATGAGCGAAGGAGCTATCCCGCCGCCGGCGCGGCTCCGTTCGGCGTGTTCGCCTACAGTCCGCTGGGAACGGCGCGCGTCGATTACGACGATGTTGCGAATCTGACGGCGACCTACGTGGGCGAAGCGTGGCTGGCCGAGTACATCGGCGGGACGTGGGAGAGCACGACGGCGGCTTCGCGAAACGCAAACCTCTACGCGGCGATCGCCGAAGTCGTCGTGACATGGGGAGCGGCCCGGACCGACGGCGGCACCTACGCGCTGGCGATCTCGGACATTGCCGATGGGGGCGGGAACCTCCTCAACGCGGCGGGCTGGATCCCCAACGAGCCCGACGAGTTCAGCGGAATCGTGCTCCGCGGAGAAATTTTCCTGGATAGCGACGGCAACGCTGTCACTACGGCGGATGATCCGACAGTGGAGCTCACCAGTGTCGGCAACGAAATCCTAGCCGGCAAGGCCAAGGTCTTCCCGACGGAATACGTCGACCTGCGGTTCGTCGCGGATTCGGACGATGGCCCCTTGGGCGTGCTCGGGATGTTCGAGCTGGAGGACGGGGGCTACCAGCTGCACGGCGCGTTCGGCGCGGAGCGGACCTCCGTCGGCGCGGAGCAGCCGCCTTCCGAATCGAACGTCCTCCAAGAGGCGGCCACATGGGTGGCGACCCCCGTGCTGCCCGGGCTGGCCGGCGGGGACAGGGAGGGCTTCCACGCGCTCCTCAGCGGGCTGGGCAGCGGCGGCCCCATCGGGCTGGTGGGCGGAAGCTTGCCGGAGTACGCGGGGACGGCGGCGGACCTCTTCGGGTCCGGCGCGGCGACGTTCGCGAAGGAACCGTTCGCGATAGCCTTCAGGGATGTGCTCGCAAGGCAGCTCGCAGTGCTGCGGAACGTCCTGGCAGCCGAGGAAGCCGGGGCTGATCTCACGGCGACCAAGGCGACGATCTGGGCAACCCTCAGGGGCGGAGCTGCAGAACTCTTCCCCGCTGCCGCGGTAACGGAGATCTTCGGCGCTCAATACCCGGATCGCGACCGGGACGCGATCCGCACGATCGAGGGCGCAATCGAGGCACTGCAGGACAGGGACAGCTTCGCGGCGGCGGTTGACCCGGGCGGCGGAGGCCGGTTCGCCCTCGCCTACTACGACGCTGACGGGGACCTGCGGGACGGCGTGGGCTTGGTCGGTGCCGAGGCCTGGGACAACGGGGGGGCGGAGATTGAGGCCCGGTACGGCGCAGTGGGCCCCACCCACTTCGGCGCCTGGAGCCGGCGGACAGCGACCGCCGCCTATGAGCGAAGGAGCTATCCCGCCGCCGGCGCGTCTCCGTTCGGCGTGTTCGCCTACAGTCCGCTGGGAACGGCGCGCGTCGATTACGACGATGTTGCGAATCTGACGGCGACCTACGTGGGCGAAGCGTGGCTGGCCGAGTACATCGGCGGGACGTGGGAGAGCACAACGGCGGCTTCGAGAAATGCAAACCTCTACGAGGCGATCGCCGAAGTCGTCGTGACGTGGGGAGCGGCCCGCGTCGACAGGTGGGGAGTGACCCGCACCGACAGCGGCACCTACGTGCTGGCGATCTCGGACATTGCCGATGGTGACGGGGACCGCCTCAACGAGGCGGGCTGGCTCCCCAACGAGTCCGGCGAGTTCAGCGGAATCGTTCTCCGCGGAGAAATCTTCGTGGATAGCGACGGCAACGCTATCACTAGGACGGATGATCCGACAGTGGAGCTCAGCAGCGCCGCAACCCTAGCCCGCAAGACCAAGGTCTTCCCGACGGAATATGTCGACCTGCGGTTCGTCGCGGATTCGTATGACGGCCCCTTGGGCGTGCTCGGGAGGTTTGTGCTGGAGGACGGGGGCTACCAGCTGCACGGCGCGTTCGGCGCGGAGCAGACATCCGTCGGCGAGGAGCAGCCGCCTCCCGACTTCCTCCGAGAGGCGGCAACCTGGGTGGCGACCCCCGTGCTGCCCGGGCTGGCCCCTGAGGACCAGCGGGGCTACTACGCTCTCCTCAGCGGGCTTGGCAGCGGCGGCCCCATCAGGCTGTTGAGCGGAAGCTTGCCGGATTATTACTTGGGGACGGCGGCGGACCTCTTTGGGTCCGGCGCGGCGACATTCAAGAGAGTATCGTTCGCGATAGCCGTCAGGAATGCGCTCGAAAGGCAGCTTGAAGTGCTGACTAAAGCCCTGGCAGCCGAAGCCGCAGGGGCTAATATCGCCGGGATAAGGCGAAATGTCTGGAGAACCGTCCAAACTGAAGCTCTTTATGTCTTCCCCGGTCTCGGTCCCGATGGCGCGGTAACGAAGATCTTCGGTAAGTGGTACCCAAGTACTGACCAGGACGCGATCCAGCTGCTTGAGGGCGCGATTGAGGCGCTGCAGGACAGGGACAGCTTCGTGGCAGCGGTTGACCCAAACGGCGGAGGCCCGTTTGCCCTCGCCCCCGCCCACTACGACGCCGCCGAGGCCTGGGACATCCGGCGGGACGAGATTGAGGCCAGGTACACCCAAGTGGGCCACACCCATTTCGGTGCCTGGAACCGGCGGACAGCGACCTCCGCATATGACCGAATGAGCTATCCTGCTGCTGAAGCGTCTCCGTTCGGCGTGTTCGCCTACAGTCCGCTGGGAACGGCGCGCGTCGATTACGACGATGTTGCGAATCTGACGGCGACCTACGGGGGCGAAGCGTGGCTGGCCGAGTACATCGGCGGGACGTGGAAGAGCACGACGCCCGCTTCGAGAAACGCAAACCTCTACGAGGCGATCTCCGAAGTCGTCGTGACGTGGGGAGCGGCCCGCGCCGACGGCGGCACCTACGTGCTGTCGATCTCGGACATTGCCGATGGGGGCGGGAACCTCCTCAACGCGGCGGGCTGGATCCCCAACGAGTCCGGCGAGTTCAGCGGAATCGTGCTCCGCGGAGAAATCTCCGTGGATCGCGACGGCAACGCCAGCACTAGGGCTGGTGATCCGACAGTGGAGCTCACCAGTGTCAGCAACGAAATCCTCACCGGCAAGGCCAAGGTCTTCCCGACGGAATACGTGAACCTGCGGTTCGTCGCGGATTCGGACGAGGGCCCCTTGGGCGTGCTCGGGATGTTCGAGCTGAAGGAGGGGGGCTACCAGCTGCACGGCGCGTTCGGCGCGGCGCGGACCTCCATCGTGGGTCCCTGAGGCTTTTGCCCACGTAACCCGGTGGCGGGGATAGGTGTGGATGGGAGAGGAGTGCGGGCGGGGCCGCGGAGCTTGGCGGCACGGCCGGTGGCGGGGCTGGTCCGCGCGCTGGGCCGGCGGGAGGGCTGGAGGAACGTGCGGGGGCGGCTGGGCGAGGCCTCCGCACGCCAAGCTCCGGGGGAAGTTCGAGCGGTCGCTGCAGCGCGACCTCCAGGACTGCGCCAGGGAGAGCGCGGAGGCCTTCGCCGCGGCGCGGACGCGGCACGCGCCCGCTAGGCCGCGGTGCCGGCCTAGCTCCCTGGGGCGGGACCCGTCCGCATCGGCACGCTGCCGGCGACCGGGCCGGCACGGGGCCGGCACGGGGCCGGCACGGGGCCGGAGGGGCTGGGCTCCCTGCACTCGGGACAGCGGCGGCCGCCAGGGGCGCCCGCCGCATTCGTGGCGGCCGCGCCCCGGTCCGCAGCCCGCTCCACCTGGCCGCCGTCACCGCCGGGCGCTGCAACCCGCCCCGGCAGGCCTTTTCCCGGTGGCTGCGCGAGGTCGGCCAGGCAGCTCAGGTCGCCTCGAGCGCAAGCTGGCCCTCCGCGCCCGCATCCTCCTCCGGGCAGCGGGAGCCGCCGCCCCGGCCGGCTCCTGCCCCCAGCCCGCGGGACAGCCGGGCGGCGAGTTGGCGAAGCGCTTGCGGCACAGCGCGCTGCCGCAGCCAGCCGATCCCGGTTGGGAGGCCTCGCGTCCGGGTTGCCTAGGGAGCCCATCGTCTGGGCTCGCAGCCGGTCGGGGAACAGGAATAGGGCGTTCGGGGAAGCGGAGTCCGGCTCCGGCCGCACCGCGATGCCCCCAGCATGGGGCCGCCGCCGGTCAGCAGTTCCCGGCGGCTCAGCCTGTGCGTCTCGAGCGTCCCGCCGGGGCTACCAAGCGGCTGCGGACCGGAACGCGTAGGGGTCGGCGCCCGCCTCGACGACGCCGTTGCGCAGCAGCTTCAGGGCCGTGGGGGAGGAGCCGCTGTTGCGCCGTCCGCGGGTCTCGATGCGGTGCCCGCGCCGCGCGAGCTCCTCCGCGACGAAGTCCGGCATGCGCTCGTCGAGCAGCAGGAGGTTGGGCTCCATGGCGTGGTCGTCGAAGCTGGCGACTAGGTGCTTGCTTTGGAAGCGCGGCGCCTCCACGGCGGCTTGGGGGATGAAGTTGAAGAGCAGCGCCGCGAGAAGCACCTGCAGCAGCGCCTGCTCCTGCTGATCGCCTCCCGGGGTGGACAGCGCCATCCAGGGAGCTCCCCGGCGAGTTACGAGGGTCGGGGTCAGTGTGATGCGCGGCCGTTTACCGGGCTCCACGACATTCGGGTGCCCCGGGAGCATGAGGAAGCTCTGCGCCCGCTGGGTCAGCGGGATGCCCGTCGGCGCGGCGATCACCGACGGCATCCACGCCCCGGAGGGGGTGGCGGAGAACAGGACTCCGTCCGTGGTCGCGATGTTGAGGGAGGTAGTGTCCTTCGACGCGAGCGCGTCGGGGAGCGGGCGGACCAACCCCGGCTGGGCGGACGGATGCAGCGGCCGCCGGTCGCCGAACACTCCCGGCCGGAAGGCAGCCGAGGAGCGGCGGGCGTCAATCAGCTCCCGCCGATCCGCGGCGTAGGCCTTGCTGAGAAGTTGCGGCGGCGGCGGAGCGAAGTCGGGGTCGGCGTACCAAGCGTCCCGGTCGGCGAAGGCGAGCTTGAGCGCCTCGACAAGATGGTGGATGTACGCCGCGGTGTTCCAGCCCATTGAGCCCAGATCGTAGCCTTCGAGGATGTTGAGCGCCTGCAGCAGGACCGCGCCCTGGGTCCAGAAACCAGCCTTGTAAACCGTGTGCCCGTGGAAGTCCGTCTGCAGGGGCTCTTCGACCTGCAGGCGGAACGAGGCGAAGTCCTCGTAGCGCAGCAGCCCTCCCTCGTCCTTCACGAAGGCCGCGACCCGGCGGGCGATGGGCCCGCGGTAGAAGTAATCGCGGACGGCCCCGATGGCTGCTGCACGTGTCCGACCGGCCCGGAGCGCGGTCTCTTCGGCCCGCATCATCTCGCGGATGGTGCTCTCCAGATCCTGCTGGCGGAAGATGTCCCCAGGCCTCGGCGTGCGCCCCTCCGGGGCGAACACGGCCCGGGAGGAGGGGAACAGCTCCAGGAAATGCTCGGCCTTGGCGATCGATCGCGCACGGATGTGGTCGAGCGGGTGCTGCGCCGCGAGGTCGGCCGCCGGCCCGGCCACCTCCGCGAAGGAGAGGGTGCCAAAGCGCTGCAGCGCGAGCAGCATGGCATCGACCATGCCGGGCACCAGGGCAGGCAGCGTGCCGTAGGACGGGATCGGGCCGGGCTTCTGCTCCCGGCGGAGCGCCTCCGCCTCCAGCTCAGGGTTGGGCCGGAGGCGGAGAAAGAACTCGCGGGTCATGCGGGCGGGTGCCCTGCCGACGCCGGCGATGCAATGCACCTCACCGTCCGCGGTCCGGATCAAAAGCGGAGCCTCCCCTCCGAAGCCGTAGTGCGAGAACTCGGTGACGGCGCCGGCCAGCAGCGCCGCCGCGCCTGCATCGACCGCGTTGCCCCCGGCATGCAGGATGCGCATGGCCGCCTGCGTGACCAGCGGCGTGCCGGCGGCCACCGCGGCTTGGGTCCCCCGGACGACCGGCCCGAGGAGTTCCCAGCTGCGGATCTCGCGCTGCCGGCGGGCTTGCTCCGAGCGGCTGCGGCGACTCTGGGTGAAGGCGGCGCAGGCGGCGAGCAGGCCGACCGCTACCGCCCAGGCGATGTGCTTTCTAGTCCGCACGTGCGACCGCTGCCATGATCATAACCGCTCGCTCCCGCCTGCCTCCGGGGGTTGGGCCGGCCCTCGCTAGATGTGGCCGAAAACCGGCTCCGCCTCGACGGGCGCGGGCGCGGCCGCCCCGAGCAGATCCCGCACGCGGAAGATCGCTTCCCGTTTGTCGCGGTTGCGCAGGGCGCGCCGGTTCGCCAGCAGGTGGGCGGTCGAGCCCTCCAGCACCTTGTGGACGATCTTGAGTCCGTTGGCCCGCAGCGTCGTGCCGGTCTCGGTGTTGTCGACAATCGCCTCGCCGTCCTCCGGGGGCTTCGATTCGGTGGCCCCGAAGGAATGGAAGATGGCCACCGGCGAGGCCCCGCTCCGCCTCACGCTGAGGCGTGTGTACGGGCTGTAGAGCGAAGGCTCGAGATCGGTGTGCCGGCGCACGAGCGCCTCCGTCAGATTGAGGTACTCGGTCCAGATCCGGAGAGGCTGGGTGCCCGTAGAATCGACGAATTTGGCGAACAGGTCCGCTGCGGAGCGGACATCGTCCCAAGCCGCCGAGACGCAGAGCACGATGTCCACGCGGCCGAAGCCGAGGTCCAACAGGTCTTCGACATTGGCCCGCGCCTCGCTCTCGTAGTACCAGTCCACGCCGGAGATGCCCAGGTCGAAGAAGCCGGCCTGCAGCAGGTACGGGATTTCCTGGGGCCGCATGGTCTTCGCCGCGATGCCCGGAATGCCGAGGTCGGGGCGGTAGCCGCGGCTGCCGTCGGCGTAGCCCCGGGGATTGATGCCCGCCCGCTCGAGGAATGCACGCGTCTTCTTTTCCAGGCTGCCCTTGGGGATGGCGAATCGGACCGGGCTCATTGGGGCTCCAACTCGTAGACCGCACGGGCTTTGCGGGCGAACAGGAGCATCTGCTGCACCGCCGCGGCCTCCGCCTCCGCCTCGAACCCGTCGGCTAGGCGCACCCGCCCGTCCTCCACGACTGCAACCTCGTCCCCCGTCGCACCCACGACTATGCCCCGGTCGCGCAGTGCTTCCGCCAGCCGCACTGCGGTGCGCTCGTCGCCAGGGTCCGCCGGGGCGAGCACGACTTGTGGCGGACCGCCCACCGGGCGGCCGTAATCAGTCAGCTTGGCGAGGGTGTCGAGGCGCAGGGCGCAGCCCGTTGCTGGGATGGGCTCGCCCCCGAACAGTGCCACCAACTGGTCGTAGCGCCCGCCGCCGCACAGCCTCGTGGGTCCGTCATGTATCTCGAAGACGGTGCCTGTATAGAACGTCAAGCCACGGGAGATGCCTAGCGACACTTCAAAATCCCCTTCGTCGTAGAATTCCAGCAGGCGGCCTACCTGCACGAGGTCGGCGAGCGCGGACTGGGCGCGCGTGCCGTCGAGCAGCTCCGCGGCTTGGCTGGAGACCTCGGCGAGGGTGCCCCGGATGCGGCTGGCCCGCAGCAGCAGCTGGGCCGTTTCGTCCGGCAAGTAGCCTTCGACGTTCCAGAGATGGCAGAATGTCGCCTCCGCCTCCGCGGGCAAGCGCTCCGCCAACTCGGCCTGCGCCGGAGCGGGCCGGTCTGCGATGGCAAAGTCTCCGGCATAGCCGATTTGCGCTTGGAGCGCGGCTAGGTCCCGCCGGTCCATCCGCAACTGCTCCAGCACTTGGGGGCGGAATTCGGCGGCCAGGTCCCCGCAGCGCTCGCCGATGCCCACCAAGCGGTCCAGGTGGCCGATGACAGCCGCCCGGTCTTCTGCGCCCAGTGCCTCAGGCAGCAGCGTGCGGAAAATCGCGGCGGTGCCGATTTTGGTCGACCGTCGCTCGATGCCGATGATGTTGAGGAAGCGGCCGGCGGCTGCGATGACCTCGGCGTCGGCGCGGGGGCCGGGCTCGCCGAGCAGCTCGAGCCCCACTTGGACGAATTCGCGTGTCCGGCCGGAATGGGGGCGGCAGTAGCGGTAGCACGGCGCGACGTAGAAAAGCTTGTGGGGTTTGGGCTTGTCGCGGAGCGCGCCTGAGGCCACCAGCCGGCACACGGGCGCGGTCATCTCCGGGCGCAAGGCGAACTCCTCGTGGTCGAGGTGGAAGGTCAGCAAGGAGTCCTTGATTTCCGGTCCCGAGCGGGCCGCGAAGAGATCGGCGCGCTCGAAGGCCGGCGTGGAGACCTCCTCGAAGCCGTAGACGACGGCATTGCGCACGAAGGCCTCCTCCAGGCTGCGGCGCAGCGCCGCGTCTTCGGGGAGGCTGTCCCGCGTGGCTGGCGGAGGGGCGTTGGTCAGCATGGCAGTCGGCGTCGGCACCGGAGGACGCTGGGCGAGCGGCTACTGTTCGGGGGCGGCACGCAGCGCTTGGGCGGCTTTCCCTCATTCGATTCTACTTTGTCGGGCGGCGGCTTTCGGGCTGATCAACTGTGACAGCCGGCGGGACAGCTTCCTATAATGAGAAAACGCTCTGAATGTCGGCTCCGCACTTGACCGCCCGCGTTCCGTGTTCATCCGGTTCTCCCATGTCTGGAGTCGATGCCTCTCCGCTTGGCGCACCCCTCGTTTCGCCTGCGCCTCCCGCTGAAGTCGTGAACGACTTCAGCATCCATGTCGCCACCGTCAACGGCTCGGGAAGCCAGTCCTCCAACCTGGTGCTGCTGCGGGCCCTGTTCGAAATGGGCATTCCGGTGTCGGGCAAGAACATGTTCCCGTCGAACATTGCCGGCTTGCCGACATGGTACACGGTGCGGGCGAGCAAGCACGGCTTCACCGGTCGCAAGAAGGAAGTCGATGTCCTCGTGGCGATGAATCCGCAGACCGCCGTGGAGGATGTCGAGACCCTGCCCCCTGGGGCGGCCGTCGTCTACGACGAGCCGCTGCGGCTGAGCGGCCTGCGGAGGGATCTGCATTTCTATCCGGTGCCCTTCGACAAGCTCGTGGTCCCGGTGTGCCCGGCGCCGAAGCTCCGCAAGCTCGTCCGCAACATCATCTACGACGGGGTGCTGGCGTCCGTGCTGGGTGTGGAAATGGGAGAGGTCCGCAACGCGATCCACAAGCAGTTCGCCGCGAAGCCGAAGGCTGCGGCGCTGAACTGGAATGCGGCCGTCGCGGGCTACGAGTGGGCCGAAGAGCACCTGGAGAAGCGCGATCCGTTCCGCGTGGAGCGGATGGACGGCAACCGGGGCAAGATCATCGTCGAAGGCAACGCCGCGGCGGCCCTAGGGGCGGTCTTCGGCGGCGTGAGCGTCCTCACGTGGTATCCGATCACCCCGTCCTCCTCGCTGGCCGAGGCGGCGCAGGACTACCTCAAGCGCTTCCGAACAGACCCGGAGACGGGCCGGGCTACCTTCGCCGTGGTCCAGGCCGAGGACGAGCTGGCCTCGATCGGCATGGCGGTCGGGGCCGGGTGGGCCGGTGCGCGGGCGATGACCACTACGGCCGGTCCGGGCATCTCGCTGATGTCGGAATTCGTCGGACTGGCGCATTTCGCCGAGATCCCGATCGTGCTGATCGATGTGCAGCGCATGGGGCCCTCCACGGGCCTGCCCACCCGGACCTCCCAGGGCGACCTGCTCTCTGCGGCGACTCTGTCGCACGGCGACGCGTTCCATCCGATGTTCATCCCGGCGACGCCGGCGGAGTGCTTCGAGTTCACCGCCCGGGCCTTCGACGTGGCGGAGCGGATGCAGGCCCCGGTCTTCGTCATGCTCGACCTCGACTTGGGCATGAACTACTGGGTGGCGGACAAGTTCGACTACCCGGATTGGGATCTGGACCGGGGCAAGGTCCTGAGCGAGGCCGACATCGAGAAGCTGCAGGGCGATTGGGGGCGCTACCGGGACGTGGATGGCGACGGCATCCCCTACCGCACGCTGCCCGGGAACCCGCACCCCCAGGCGGCCTACTTCGCCCGCGGCACGGGCCACGACGCGGACGCCAACTACAGCGAGCGCGAGGACGATTGGATCGAGAACATGGTCCGGATCCGCAAGAAGATGCTCAGCGCCGGCCAATGGCTGCCGAAGTCGGTCTTCGAGCCGGGTCCGGCCCGCGAGGTCGGGCTCCTCGCAGCCGGCACCAGCCACGAGGCGGTGCGCGAGAGCCGCAGCCAGCTGCGCCTGGAATACGGCTTGGAGACGGGCTACTGCCGCATGCGGGGCTACCCGTTCAGCCCCGACACGGAGGACTTCATCGCCCGGCACCGGCGAGTCTACGTGGTCGAGCAGAACCGGGACGCCCAGCTCCGGACGCTGCTGCGGCGCCAGTTCCCGGCGATCCACGATCGCTTGCGGAGCGTCCGCTACTTCGGCGGCATGCCCCTGGACGCCCGCACGGTAACCGACAGCATCGTCGGCCAGGAGAACCTGTGAGCACTGCGACCAAGACCCGCAGACGCCCTCCGCCCGAGAACCGGATCGGGCTGGGCCTGGAGCCCTACCGCGGCCTGAAGACGACGCTGTGCGCCGGCTGCGGGCACAACTCGATCTCGGAGCGCATCGTCGAGTGTTTCTTCGAGATGGGCATCGATCCCACCCAAGTGGTCAAGCTGTCGGGAATCGGCTGCTCGTCGAAGTCGCCGGCCTATTTCCTCAGCATGTCGCACGGGTTCAACACCGTGCATGGGCGGATGCCGGCCGTGGCGACGGGCGCGGTCCTGGCCAACAAGAATCTGCTGGCGCTGGGGGTCTCGGGCGACGGCGACACGGCGTCGATCGGCCTAGGCCAATTCGTGCATATGATGCGTCGCAATGTCCCGATCGTGTACATCATTGAGGACAACGGCTGCTACGGCCTCACCAAAGGCCAGTTCTCCGCGACGGCGGACCTGGGCTCGACGGCCAAGTCCGGCATTTCGAATGAACTCCCGCCCATCGACACGTGCGGCCTCGCCGTGCAGCTCGGAGCGACCTTCGTCGCCCGGTCGTTCTCCGGGGATAAGAAGCAGCTGCAGGCGATCCTGAAGGCGGCGCTGAGCCATAAGGGCACGGCTGTGCTCGATGTGGTCTCGCCTTGCGTGACGTTCAACGACCACCTCGGCTCCACCAAGAGCTACAGGCATGTCCGCGATAACAGGCTGGCGCTGCAGTCGATCGGGTTCGTGCCCCACTTCGAGGAGATTCACCTCGAGGAGGAATTCCCGCCGGGAACTGTGCATGCGGTGGAGATGCACGATGGCTCGATCCTGCGGCTCGAGAAGCTGGAGGAGGAGTACGACCCGAGGAGCCGCCTCGAGGCCCTGGACCGGATCGAGCTGGCGGCGGAGAAGGGCCAGATCCTGACCGGCGTGCTGTATGTGAACACCAAGGCCCCGAGCTTCGTCGACATGTTGCACCTGGATGAAACGCCGCTGGCGCAGCTGAGTCAAGACCGACTGCGGCCGCCGCCCAGCGCTCTGGAAGAGGTGATGGCGGAGCTCAGTTAGCTCCTGCACCCTCCGGTGCAGGCGGTGAGCCCACGAGGCGCGGCGGATCGCCCTCGAAGCGCAGCGGGCGCGGGTGGTTCTGGCAGCTGGGGATGGCATCCCGGCTGTAGTGGCGGAGTCCGTACGCCACGTGGCGCCGAACCTCGCCCAGGCACGCTGCGGGTGCGCTCGCGGCGCTCTCGTGGAATAGCTCGCGGACGCCGGCGACGCGGCTGACAGCCGGGTAGGCCTCGAATTTGAGCAGAGTCAGTAGCACGGCTGCGACGGCCGCGACCGCAGCCACGCTCGCCGCCCCCCGCAGCCGCAGGGCCGCCGCTACGGCAGCGGCCGCGCCGCCTAGGCCTGCTGCGCCGGAAAGCGCCGCCGTCCGCAGGTCCAGGCTTGCCCAAGCGTCTCGGATGCCGTCCGAAAGGCCCACCGGCAGCAGGGCCGCGGCCAGGGGCACCAGCACGAGCGTGGCCCCGCAGGCAGCGAGGAGGCCCCTCCCCGGGCGGCGCTGCCATTGCACTGCTGCCAGGACGGCGAGCGGGGGTAGGACCGGCAGGATGTACGAGGGCACCTTGTTCACCGACAAGGAAAAGAAAGCTAGAGGACCGAGTGCCCAGCCGAGCAGGGATAGCAAGCGGAGGTCCCCGCGCAGGTCGCGCGGGCGCAGGCTGCATAGGAGCGGGGACCAGGGCAGGCAGAACGCCAGCAGGACGGCTCCGAAGAACCACCAAGGCTGCACGTGCTGCAGCGAGTCGTTGAAGAATCGATCGATGTGATGCCGAATTAGGAACTCGTCGATGAAGGCTTGGCCGTTGCGCCAGTAGCACGCCGCGTACCAGGGCACGCAAACAGCCGCAAAGGGCGCGAGAGTCCGGGTGCCGGCCAACTGCAGGACCTGCTTGGGCTTGGCGCACGCAACAGGGAGCAGGGCGAAGAACGCGACGAGCAAGGCCGCCAGGCCCTTGCTGAGCACGGCCAACGCGAGCAGCCCGCCGAACCACGGCAGCGACCGGTGCGCAGATGAGGACTCGGGGTTGGGCATCCAATCCCACAGGCACAGGATGGCAGCGGTTGTGAATGCAGCCAAGGGCAGGTCGCAGATGCCCGCGTCGCTATAGGCGACCCAGCCCGCCGAGGTCCCGAGGATGCAGGTCGCCGCGGTCGCCGCGCCGCTGCCGAAGGCCGTCCGCACCCGGACATGAAATAAGATCAGAAAGCCGAGGCTCAGTAGGGCGACGGGCAGCCTGGTGGCGGCCTCCAGGCCGAGCGATTCCCCGAGCCCGCCGAGCCAGTAGAGCAGGGCCGGCTTCTCAAACCAAGGCTCGCCCCACAGGAAGGGGGTCACCCAATCCCCGGACTCGGCCATCGAGCGGGCGATCGAGGCGTAGCGGGGCTCGTCCGGACCGACGAGTCCGCGCTGCGGGAGCGGCGCGAGGTAGAGGGCGGCCGCGAGCATCACGGCAGTCACCCCGGCCGCAGCGGAGGCGCGAGTCACTGCAGGAGCGGCGTAAGCACGATCCGGCGGTACTCGATCGCGCCGTGGTCTCCCTGCAATGTGATCGGGCCGGGCCGGTCTTCGCGCCAATCCGTCGCCATGGCGGTGAAACCCTCCGCGACGCCGCGGTCGATTGTCTTCACGCCATTGAGGACGACGGTCACCTCCCGGCCCACGAGCCGAATGGCGAGCGTCTGCCACTCCCCGGCCCGGCGGCTGGCGTTGACGCTGGGCTGGATGCGACCGTAGAGCGCCCCGTTTCCGTGGTCGCTGGCCGGCTGGCCAAAATCGTCCAGCAGCTGGATCTCATAGCGTCCGCGCAGGCCGATGCCGCCGTTCATGCCCGGATGCACGCGGTACTCGACTTCCAGGCGGAAGTTCCAGAAGGACTCCGTAGACACCAGCAGGTCGGCCTGCTTGCGGTTCTTGAGGACGCCGTCTTCGACATGCCAGCCTTCTTCGCGTCCGGGCCGCAGCGTGCGCCAGTTGGAGAGGCCTGTCCCAGCGAATAGGGCGATCGGGCGCCCCTCCCGCCAGGAGCCGTCGTCGCGCTCGTTCAGGATCGGTGCCCGTTCGCCGACCCACAGCAGCGGACCTCGCGGACGCAACGCGACCCCGTGGATCCGGCCTGCTGCTAGGGCTGCTACGACCTGCGTCTTCGCCGCGACGGAACGCCCTGGGCCCACGCTTCGCTCCAAGTGGAAGCGGAGTTGCCCGCCTTCGATGCGTGCCTCGTGGATGGGATCGAGCTGGCCTCCCGGGCCGCCGCCCACCATAGTGCCGATGATGGAGCCCGAACCGGCCCCGTTGATCTCGAGCCAGAGGGCGCGGCCGTTGTTCTCGCCCAGGGGTTGCAGGACCCAGCGCCCGTTGAACGCTTCGTCGCCTGCCCGGCTCGTCCCGACGGCACCTAGGAGGCAGAGCATTAGGCCGCCAAAGAGGGGCAGTCTCAATGCCGCGTTCCTGGCGCGGTTGCGGCCCCAGGTTCCGGCGGGAACGGACCCGGCTTGTGAGCGTAGGCAGGCGTCGTTCTGCATTCCGCATGCGCGGGCCCTAGGCTTGCGCTCGGCCACTCCCCGCAGAGCGGCGTAGCTCTCGCCCAGCGGGCTCGCTGCTTACCCATTTTAGCGTTGCCGTCCCTGCCCGAGGTGGGGGCAGCAGGCGCTGTCGCTACGGCACACTTGCCTGAGGTGCTGTCTCCCGCAGGTGTCGCTCGCGGCATGGCAGATGGATCAGCCGCAGCGGAGGGTGCGTCGTTCGGCCACGCCGGAACGGAGCCGCTAGGTGTAGTCCCGCAACAGGTGGCCCCCTGGCCGACCGATGCGCCTGCTGGGCGGTTTGGCCTGGAGACTGGCGTGTGGCTACTGCCCAGAGTAGCGGTGGAGCCCAGGGCGAGATGCTCAGCGCGTTGCGCCGAGGTGCTGCAGGCAGGTCTGGAGGCAGCGTGCTGCCTAGTGCTGATCGCATAAAAATCGTGTCCCTGGAATCCATTCGTCAATGGATCCGCTGGGTGGATTTATTACACACGATGAGCATAACAAGAGAAAGCTTTTTCTTCTTTCCACGCCTTACTGCAGACCGGAAGTTCAAAATTCGAAAAAACGCGATCTTGCAGTTCCTAAGGGAAAATTCGGCGGCCCATAGAAAGTCCTGCGTTTCTTGCTCAACACGCACGATGGAGCGTTGAGTCTCACGCTTCTAGGGAGGCATGGAGAACCGCAGAGATAGCAGCAGAGCGGGACGCCCGCGCCCAGGGACAGCCCTGCACGCCGTTTGGATCTGCACCGCCGGTGGAGACCAAAACCCCGATCAATGCCTAGGCGAATGCGCCGAGCCTTGGGGGAGAAGTTCGGCCTCGTCCTCTTTTGCACCGGTCAGTAGTGTGGCGGCCGCCGACGTCCCGTAGAACAGATCCAGATTGCGTGCGCCGTGCTTTATACTGGAGAACAGCACACGATGGTGCCGCGCTTGGCGATCTCGTGCCGAACCCTGTCCGGCTGATGCGGCTTGTCCGGGCCGCGGTCATGTGGGCTGCCACCCCTTTCCTGCAGCGATTCGCTCAACGTCTCCTACTGCTTTCTGCCGGAAGTCGCTCAAAACAGGATATTGGATATCAGCATTTCTGGTCAGATACAACATCTCTCTTCCGCCCAGATCGTCCATATCCTCATGTACAATCAAGCTTATGAAGAGGAGTTTTGCCTTTTGAAACTCCAACAGGGAGATCGCCACATTTTTCGCTTTATCGTTGCCTCTTACGCCGAAAAGATAGAACACATGCTCGTTGTGAGTCAAATGCCAGTCCACGCCGAAGGGGTAGTCGGGAAGCGGGGAAAGGTCGGCGACCGGCGAAAATGGTTTCAATTCCTCTGTGACGTATTTCCCAAGGTCATCGTAAAAAATTCTGCGGGGAATTTCCCGTGCCCAGTAGCGCATATTACACACTTTTTGCACACAGCCGGCAAACTGAAGAACACCACGGTAGAGCGAGTTGGTTGGTGTGTCGAGATATAGATTGCCGGCGTCGTTGCGGATATCGTTGTTGATGAGGATACTGTCGAGAATCCGCCGGCGCGCAAGGGAAGTCTCGTCGAACGTGTAGGACAGACGCATCAGAGTCATACCGAAGTCACAAATCCGGATGTAGCTGTCGCCGCACGGGCTGCTCTGCAGATAGATGTCCACCATGTCGCCGTCTTCGTGCAGGATGGGGACGAGCAGTTGATGGCATCCGGGGCGCCGTTCGTACACGTCTACTCCCCCCGCCAGCTGCTGATTCAGCGTCGCGACGGCCTTCTCGATGTTCATTGGAACAGAACTTCCTGCCTTAGGTCCGGGAACCAGGGGTCGACATCCGACACGCCGATGTCCTTGAAAAAGACAGCGAGGGCTTGCTCAAGCGTGCTGTACCGATCCGTAGGCTCCCGGTGCTTCTCTTGCGGTTGTACGCTTCCCGATGCGATTTCCTCCTCGGTGATGCGGTGCATGTGCGGGCTAAAAAAGTGTTCGTCTTGACCCTTCCTCAATTCTCCGTGCGGACCGTTGTAACGGACCAATGTGACCGGTCCCGATGTCGCGTCGTCGCTGCGATAGCGCAATCCGATGGAAAAGTTTTCGATGAACATGACGTTCTGCCGCACGAAAACCGAGAACTTTCCGCCGCCGACCAATTCCGATCGAAGCTCCACATCGCAGCGGCGGTGCCCGCTCTGTTCTCGGTAGCCCTTGCCGGGCGTCTTGGACACTATCGTCTTGGGTGCGCCAATCATCTGCGCAATCTTCTTCATCCGTCATCGTTGCACTACTCCCGAGACCCCAGGATGCAGTAGCAGGCACAGGGCCGAGTTGGTCGAATGCATCAACCATTGCCAACTACGTGCCGGACGATCCATGTCGAAATGCTGCCAGCTTCGTGATGGTGTCCTGGCCCAGTCCGACCTTGCGCGTGACGGCCCGCAGGCACTCGACGGTCTCGGCCGGCGGCAGGTCATCGAGTTCGTCGAACTGGGAGATGCGCAAGCTGCGCATCTCCCACCGGTTCTCGCTGTCCTGCGAATCCCGTCCCGGAGAGGCGCACGTGATGGTGGAACAGCAGCGGAGCCAGTCTGAGCGCGATAGAAACGAATTCTGGATCACGAACTCCAAGACCTGGCGATTCTCTCCCATGCCCGCCCACCTTTCACTTTCTGATCGTACCAAGCTCAGAGGCGGGTGTTAGCCGATCGTCTGACACCACCACACACTTACTATACTACCTTTGCCATAAGTCATTGGAGCATGAGACCAAAAACAATATAGTCACAGTCGGCCTCAGGAAAGAACCCTGGCACCTTGGTTGGGTCTGTCTGGAGAGCTTGCAGAGCAGGCTTCCAGCGCTCCCCTAGCTGGTGGACCGTCTGGACCAGCACCTCCCCCACGCGACGCTTGACTACCGACCGGACTTGGTCCGCAGGGTTCGATTCCGGAGAGTATGCCGGTGATAGATGGATCCCGACCGGTGCATCAGTCCGCTTTTTCCAAGCTTCTACCTGATCACACACATGCCTCATCCCAGTTTAGAAGCCGATTCAGGGTCCCAATAAATGGACGATATAGCTGTGCTTCGCTGTGCTGCGTGCTCTATTCAAGTGAATGCAAGTTTATGATTAAAAAGGAAATCGATTTTGAAATGAAACTTTGTCGAGCTCCAGCAGGGCCTCAGCCTCGGCACCTTCCAGGCGCACTGGCCCAAAGGCTTCGTTTGCCCCGCCTGCGGCGGCCCGCACGGCCGCCTGCGCACCCGCAGGATCTACCCGGGCCACGCCTGCCAGCCCTAGGTCTCGCTCACCGCCGGCCCCCGCTGCGCTCCCCAAGCTGCCCTTGACCCCGGAGTGCCTGGCCCTCCACCTTTGTCCTAGGCCCAGCGCGGACGCTCCTCGCTGGAGCTGGCCCGGCAGCTGGGCGGGAACCGGAACCCGGCTGGGAAGCTGCTGCAGGAGCTGCGCCAAGCCCTGCGCGAGCGCGACGAGCGCCCGCGTTGGGAGGGCAGCGTGCAGTTGGACGACGCCTCCTGGGGCGGGGAGCGCCGGGACGGCTAGCGGGGGCGCGGGGCGTCCGCCTAGACGCACTTCGCACTGATTTTGCCAAAAGTAATTGCAAGCAAACCACCAATAGAACCAATGGCTTGCGGAGCATTTTTGTGCAATTACTTATGAAAACATCAGTAGCAGCCATGGAGGTCACTTCGGCCGGGCGTCCGCACCCGTTGAGCCTGAGCCGCGGGCCGGGGCGACGCCCCGCGCCTGGCATGGATCAACACGCTGCTGGGCAATGTCCAGAACTCTCTGGCTGGGACCTGCCACGCCTGCCACCCGCAGCACCTGCCGCGCTGCTTGGCCGAGTTCGCCTACCGCTGCAACCGGCGCTACGACTGGGTGGCGCTGGGGCCCCGTCTGGTAACGGCCTGCGCCCAAACCCCGCCCCTGGGATGCTAGTCCGGTGCGGGGCGCGGACCGCACTGGAGTTGTCCGTGCCCTAGCAGGCCCTGGGGGTTGGGCTGCGGGGTCGACGAGGGTCCGGCGACTGCCGCCCGGCTAGCCGGGCAGGGGGGCTCTCTGCGCGGTTTGCCGGACGCTGCATGGAACGGGCGGACGCGGGACGGTTGAGTCCGTGCGGGCCCGGGTCGCGGGAGGCCCATCCGCGTGCATGGGTTCGGCCCTGGCGCGGAAATCCTGGTTTTGGACGCAGTGCGGACCGGGCCGCTCCCGGGCGCTTGCGCGGTACGGAAGATGTCGAGGTGGTGGTCGAGGCCGCCGGCCGGCGTTCGAACGCTGTGAAGTTTTCGGTCGCGTAGGCGAGCGGCCTCGCGTCGAACGGCGGGGCCCGCTTGGCCCCGGGATGCGCCTTGGATTAGAATGGCTTGGCAGCCGCGAAGCCCGTGGCCGCGGCCGCGAGGCATCGGGTGCTGGGGGGCCCCGCCTTCCGAGGCTGAAGGCCTAAACCCGGCGGGCCCGCGGACGGGGCGGCCCGGCGGCTTGTAGCAGGTCTTCATGCCAGTCCCGCGCCGCTGCCGTGCCGGCCAACTGCGTGCCCGCATAGGGCAAATCAGTGTATCCCCGGAGAAGTCGGCCAATCCGGCTCCCGCAGCAGCCTTGCCCCGCCGATCCGATCCCTG
The DNA here is from genome assembly GCA_965213745.1 of Bryobacterales bacterium. Taxonomy (GTDB): domain Bacteria; phylum Acidobacteriota; class Terriglobia; order Bryobacterales; family UBA6623; genus VXMF01. The sequence goes on from CBDBZZ010000047.1 coordinate 50,768, forward strand.
CCCGCCTCCGAGTCGTGCGGGATGAGGTGGGACAAGAAGCCTTACCGGGCTTGGTGGCGCGGTCGCATCCCGCGGGGCGAATGCTATGTCTCAGGGCCTTATCGCGTCGTGCCCGTCATTCCGGGCGAACACCTGACGGCATGGCAAGCGCGAGCCGGGAAAGGCCGGGGCGTGTTGCTTTCGACGCACTTTTCACCGGCGAGTGCTAGGGCCGCCTGCGAGCGCCGGGCCGCGGAGGAGCGCCGCCGTTCGGCCCGCGACCTGGAGGCAGAGTAAGTGGGCCCACACTGCGTGCGCCCGCGGAGCGGCGAAGCCGGATTACGCCTGGCCCTCGGGAAGCCTCATGCTGCAGTGTCCGCGGGGACTCTCGCGAGTGCCTTGTGGACCAGCGTCTCGCAGGCCGGAGGGTAGGGGATCCGCCGCGCCGCTTGGCGGCCACGCTCCGACATCTTGGCGAGGGTGCGCCGCAAGATGCGCACCATGCCGGACTCTTCCTGGCCCGCCGCGAAGTCTTCCAGGTAGTGCTCAAGGAACACGAGCCCAGCCACATCCTGCAGTGTCTGCGCCCAGGGGTCTGCCTTGATGCGCTCCTTGCGGATCACCGCCTGGACGCGGGCCACGGTCGCCTCGCCATAGCCGCATGTGCGCATGATGGCCCCGGCTTGCTCGGCATGGTAGCGGGCTAGGTCCTGCCTCCAGCGGTTGTAGCCGACCCTGCCCTGCGGGTAGTCGCCGCGCGGAATCTTCCAGCGCATGAGGTGCTGCGCCCGGACAGCCAGCTGCACCTCGTCTGGAGCGTGCGGCTCCAAGCGCGCCAGCCACGCCGACATGCGCTGAGCGTAGGCGAGTTCCTTAGGCGTGCCGTTGGGCTCGCGGCTGGGATCCTCCGCATTCGCTGTGTCGAAGCGCTCCAGGCACAGCTGCAGGGCTTCCGGGGGCGTCACTGGGCGGCCTCCTCTGCGAGTCGGCCGACGCACAAAGCCGCCAGCGCGACAGCGGCGGTCTCCGTGCGCAGCACGGAGTGGCCGAGAGCCGCCGCGGCGAACCCTTCGCGCCGGGCCGACTCCCGCTCGTCATCGGTCCAGCCGCCCTCCGGCCCGACCAAAAGCGTCGCCGGCCCGCCCCGGTACACTTCCGCCAGCGGTTGGCTGCCCAGGTCCGCCAGCAGCTTGGTGCCCGGCCGGGGGATGCGCAGAAAGGCCGCGAACGCGCAGGGCTCCTCGATTTCGGGTGCGCACAGTAACCGGGCCTGCTGGGCTGCTGCCTGCGCGATCCTGCGCCATCGCAGAAGCTTCTTGGCCGCCGCCGCAACGAGCCGGGCATCGCTGCGCTCGGCCGCAACAGGACGGATAGTGCGCACACCGAGCTCGGTCAGCTTTTCGACGGCCCATTCGAAGCGCGGGAAGCGGATGATCGCCAGCCCGGCGGCTAGGCGGGTCTGGGGCTCCGGGTCTGGGAGCCGCTCTTCGAGCCGAAAACGGACTTCCTCAGGCGAGCAGGCTTCGGCCACGGCCGCGTACGCCCGCCGCTGGTCCGAAACTGCGACCCGCTCCCCGGGACGCAGCCGCACCACGCGGGCCAAGTGATGCGCTTGGCCGCCCCGGACCAGCGCTGCGTCGGCCTCGAAAGCGTCCACGAAGACCCGTCGCAGCGCCATACCATCCCCAAGGTTAGTGCAATGGGACGGCAGGCGGCGGCTAGACTGGAGCATGGAGGCGCTGCGCAGCGAGCCCCCGGCGAGCCGGGCGGAGCCGGAACTCGCCGCCGCCGAAGCCGCCCGCATCATCCGCGAGAGGCTGCGGCCCCGATTCGCCGAGTTGGCGCGGTGCGAGTCCACGCGCGAGCTGCTGGCGCTGCCGCTGTACCGCGAGCTGCGGCCCCTGGCGGAGCAGGTCCTGCGGACGATCGAAGCTGGCACCTTCGCTCCGCCCGGCCCGGCCAAGCCGTCCTACCGCCTAGTCGCTTGGAACCTTGAGCGCGGCATCGAGTACGAGGGCCAGCTGGCGGAGTTCCGGGCCCATCCCTACCTCGCCTCGGCCGACATCTATCTGCTCACGGAGACGGATGTCGGCATGGCCCGCTCGGGCAACCGCAACGTGGCGCACGACCTCGCCTGCAATCTCGGCCTCAACTACGCTTTCGTCCCGTGCTACCTCAATCTGTCGAAAGGCGCGGGCGTCGAGAGCGAGGCCGCCGGGGACAACGAGCTCGGGCTCCACGGCAACGCGATCCTGAGCCGATATCCGATCCGCGCGCCCCGGGCCATCGTGCTCGGCAACGGCAAGGACAAGATGCGCGGCGCAGAGAAGCGGCTGGGGCAGCAGGCGGCCCTGGCGGCCGAGATCGAGCTCCCCGGTCTTGACCTCCCGGTCTGCTCCGTGCATCTCGACGCGCAATCGCGGCGACGGCACCGGCGCGACCAGATGGCAGCCGTCACCGCGGGCCTGCCGCCCGCCGGGCCGGCGGTGATCGGCGGCGACTGGAACACGACAACCTTCAACTCCTCGCGGGCGCTGTCTGCGATCCTCGGCTACTGGGCGCGGGTACTGATCGGAGCCGACCGCACGATCCGGCACCACTTCCTGCGGCCTTACGCTTGGTTCGAGCGAGAGCTGTTCCGCCTGCTGGAGGATCGAGGCTTCGACTGGCGCAGCGCGAACGTCCTGGACGAGCGGACCACCTCCTACGACTACGCCGACGGCAAGGCGTACAAGAACCTCCGCGAATGGGTGCCGGCGTGGTGCTTCGACTTCATCCGGTGGGCCCTCCGGGACTTTGACGGCAAGTGCCCGCTGAAGATCGATTGGTTCGCTGTCCGGGGGCTGGGAGTCGCCGACCCGGTGGTCCTGCATGAGTTTCGCGAAGGTCGCGAGCGGCCCCTCTCAGACCACGACGCGCTCGGACTCGACGTGTGGGTCCGCTAACAGGCGACAATACGGAACGGTGGGGGCAGCGATCACCAAGGCCGAAGCGGCGGAGGGCATTTCCCTGGTGCCCGAGCTGCTCGCCCGCGAGGACTACCGCATTATCGAGGAGATGATCGGGGACTCCGTGCGGGTGCTCGACCTCGGTTGCGGCGAGGGCGACCTGCTGGCTTGGCTGGTGCGGCGCAAGGGCGTGCAGGCTCGCGGCGTCGAGATCTCCCAGGACAAGGTGCGGCGGTGCGTGGAGCGCGGCCTCTCGGTGTACCAGGGAGACATCAACAAGGGGCTGGCGGACTATCCGGACCGCTGTTTCGACTACGTGATCCTGAGCCAGACGCTGCAGGTCGTGCAGAAGCCGGTCGATGTGCTGCGGGAAATGATGCGCGTCGGGCATCGCGTCATCGTCGCCTTCCCGAACTTCGGGCACTGGTCCGTGCGGATGTCGCTGCTGTGGTCGGGCCGGGCGCCCCGCACGCGGCACCTGCCCTACAGCTGGTACGACTCCCCCAACATCCGGCTGCTGACCGTGCTGGACTTCGAGGGGCTGCTGCGCCGGGAACGGCTCCGGGCCGAGCAGGCCTATTTTCTGCGAGGCGCGAAGCAGGTCCGTGTCTGGCCCAACCTGCGGGCCGACTCGGCTGTGTACCTGCTTAGCCAGGAGGGCGCGTCGGGCTGAGCAGTTCTTCGGCGGCGTGCGTCACGGCTTCGGGCGTGACCGACAGGATGCAGCGCGGCTCCTCAAACGCATAGCAGCGGTCGCCCGGGCACGGCTTGCAGTCCCACTGCGTTTCGGCGATGCGGTGCGCCGTCCGCCAGGGCCGCCACGCGGCCGAGTCGGAAGAGCCGAAGATCGCGACGCACGGCACGCCGAAGGCCGCCGCGATGTGCGCCGGCCCCGAGTCGTTGCCGACGAACAGCCGGGCTCCGGCCAGCAGCGCCATCAACGCCGCGACCGGCAGGCCGCGCCGGATCTCGAATCCCGCCAAGTGGTGCGCGACTTCCCCGTCGGCGGGACCGACGACGAACACCGGCTTGAGCCCGTGGCGGTCCCTCAGCCTCGCGGCGACCTTGCGGAAGCCTTGGATCGGCCACCGTTTGGTGCAGTACGCCGCTCCGGGGTGGAGGACCGCGTACGGGCGGCCTCGCTGCGCCGCAATGTTCCGGAGCCGTGCAGCAGGGATCTCGGCGGCGGGCGCTCCCAGATGCATGATCGCCGCCGCGTGGTGCTCGGCGGTATGCACGGCGGCGTCGGGAGCGCGGCCCAGCACCTCCTGGGCCCGCGGGATCCGCTCGTTGTAGGCCCAGCGATGCCGGAAATGGGCGAAGCCGGACCTCCAGGGGGCCCCAGAGAGAGCCGTCAGCCAGGCTGCGGTGGAGCCGCCGTGCATGTCCACGCACAGGTCGGGACGCGCCGCGCGCACGGCCCGCAGCAGGGCGACCTTGGCCCCGAAGCCCGCTCCGAGCCGGAGGACACCGTCGATGTCGGGTTGATCAGCCAGCACATCGGCGAAACGCGCCTCCATCGCGACCTGGACACGGGCCCGGGGGATCGCCCGCCGCAGCAGCGAGAAGGCCGGCGTGGCCAGGACCGTGTCGCCTAGGGACCGGAGCCGGAGCAGGACGATCGAGGGCTCCGGGCCCAGGCGGGCCAGGACGGGCCGGCCCATCGGACGGTCTCAGGCTGCGCGGGTCTCGGCCACCATGTCCAGGAATCCTCGCGCAGCGGTCTCGATGAGCTCGAAGTCGCGGCTCTCCAGCCAGCGTTTGTTGACGAGCTCCGAGCCGACCGCCACGGCGCTCGCGCCTGCTTGGAAATACGCTGGGGCGTTCTCGAGGTTGACTCCGCCGGTCGGCACCAACAGCACCTGCGGGAGGGGAGCCTTCAGGGCCTTGATGTACGACGGCCCGCCGAGGGCACCGACCGGGAAGACCTTGACCATGGTGGCGCCGGCGTCCCAGGCCGCCATGATCTCGGTGGGCGTGAGGGCGCCGGGGATGATGCAGGTCGAATAGCGGTTGCAAATCTCGATGGTTGGGCGGTCCAGCGACGGCGTGACGCAGAACTGCGCTCCTGCCAGCATGCAGCTTCGCGCCGTACTGGAATCGAGCACGGTGCCGGCCCCCAACACCAGCCGGTCCCCGAAGCGGTCGCAGGCCGTCTCGAGCACCTTGAGGGCCCCCGGAACCGTCATGGTGACTTCCAGCACACGAAGGCCGGCGTTGTAGATCGCCTCGATGGCGGACAGCGCCTGGGTCGCGGTGTTCGTACGGGCGATCGGGATAATGCCCACCTCCAGAATGGTCCGCAGGACATCTTGCTTGGCCATCGGCTAGGCACCCTCAGCGGATACAGTACCAGAGCGGCGGGCGGGGCGGCAAACGCCCGCCCGGACAGGGCTCGCTCGACGCGGCTGCGGGCCGGGCGACTCACTACACTGGGAGGCGATGGTGCGGGAGGAGCTTGCCATTCACGGGGGCGAGCCTTTGCGGCGCAAGCCCTACCCGGCTTGGCCTAGGCTCGGGCAGGGTGATTTGGAGGCGGTGCGCACGGTGCTGGAGAGCTCCGCTTGGGGCGGGCGCAACCCGGCGGTCGAGGAGTTCGAGGGCGCTCTTCGCGCAGTACCACGACGCCGCTTACGGAGTGGCGCTATCGAGCGGAACGTCCGCC
>CBDBZZ010000048.1:0-65554 GCA_965213745.1 Bryobacterales bacterium
GACCCCAATCACGTCCATGTAGCCCTCGACCAGGACTGCGAGATTCTGCTGACGCATCGCCGTCCTGGCTCGATGGAGGTTGTAGAGCACGGAATTCTTGCTGTAGAGCGGAGTCTCCGGGGAGTTCAGGTACTTGGGCTGCTGGTCGGCGCGCCGACCGCGGCCGCCGAAGGCAATCAGCTTGCCGGAGTCGGCGTGGATCGGGATCGTGATCCGATCCCGGAAGCGATCGTAGAAATCTGGCTTGTCCTGGGCCTCGCCGATCAGACCCGAATCCCGAACCTCGCCACGCTTGAGGTTGCAGTTCTTGAGGTGCCGCACTAAAGCGCCGCCGGGCGGGGCGTAGCCGATTCCGAACTCGACTAGGTCATCCTGGTGCAGCCCGCGCCCCTCCAGGTAGCGCAGCGCCTCCGCCCCGGAAGCCGTTCGCAATTGCTGAAAGAAGAACTTCTGGGCTATCTCATGGATGTACAGCAGCGCTTCCCGCCTCCGGGCGTCGGCATCGGCCCCGGGCCGCTTGTCCGTGCGCGGCATCTCGATGCCCGCCTGCTCGGCCAAGTGCTGGAGCGCCTCGAAGAAGGAAAGGCCCTGCAGCTCCATCAAGAAGTTGAGGACATCGCCGCCCTTCCCGCAGCCGAAGCACTTGTAAATCTGCAGACCGCCATGCACCGAGAACGAGGGGGTATTCTCGGAGTGGAAGGGGCACAGGCCGATGTGCCGGTTCGGCCCCTGCCGCTTGAGGCGGACATGGCCCTCCACCACAGCGACAATGTCGGTCGCCTCCTTGACCTGCTGGGCGAAATCCATGGGACGCCGCTTCCTCCGGCGCCGCGAGCCGCGAGCCTAGTCGAGGACCCTGGCGCGGATGTTCTTGTACATCACGGTGCTGCCTGGATCGTGCCCTTGGAGCGCGAAGATGCCTTTGTCGAGGACGCGGTCCGGGAAGTTGTTCACTCCGGCCCAGTCGTCGGGCTGGACCCAGTTCGTGATCAGCTTGCCGTTGACGTAAATCTTCACGTTCTTGTCGCGCACGACGATATGCTCGGTGAACCACTCGTCGTCCTTGGCGGGAGCACGGACATTGTCCATAACGGCGTACAGGCTTCCCGATTTGCGTGGGTCCCTGGCGAAGGTGTTGTTAACCTGGACCTCAAAACCCTTGAGCGGCCAGCCTTCCTCCTGGTAGGCCGTGTGGAAGTAGATGCCGCCGTTGGAATTGTTCTTGGCGAGGACGTCAACCTTGAGCTCGAAGTTGCGCACCTCGCCTCCGAGCGCTTCACCCACATAGAAGAGGTGGGCGCGGGGCCCTTGGGCTACGATCACGCCATCCTCGATCCGGAAGGTGGACGGGTTCTCCGTGCTCAGCTTCCAGCCGTCGAAGGACTTGCCGTCCCAGAGATCGATCCAGTCGTGGCTGTCGGCGCTCGCCGGCAGAACGCCGAGAATCATTACGCAGGCGAGAGCGATTGCTTTTCCGGTCACGGGGCCATTGTACAGGAAGAGCCGGTCAACGCATGGTGTTGGAGCCTGTGAGTCAACGTAGCCGGCAACCCTCGCCCGATCGACCGCCGGGCCCGCCGACCCGGACCGCACTCGCCAGCCTCGTCCGAGAGGGGCCGCAACAGCCACTTTCCGCAAGTTCGCCCGGGGGCTAGACGATTCCCAGTCTGATCCGCGAGGCAAGCCGCGACCCTTCTGGCCGCGAGCGAAGCGGTCGCAATGGCTGCCCCCGACAGTCACGACACCCGCTACGACCAACCGCACAATCCGCAGCCCGGCCCCTTCCGGGAAGAAATCACGATGAGCAAACTCTTCAAGACAGGTGCGCAGCGCACGCGATGGGCAGCCTTTGGCCATTCGAGCACACGCACGGCACGCAGAGATGCTTGGCTTCGACGAGGACACGCTTAAAGCCATCGAGCGGACCGACTGCCCCGCTACGGGCATGGCCCTGGACATGCGCTACTCCCTGCCCTGCACCTGGGTGGGCTTCGCCCGTGAGGGACGGCCAAACGTCCTCCCGTTTCCGATCCACCGCTCGCACCCGCTGCCGGACAACCTCTCCGAACGCCTCAATTTCTGGCTGGCGGTCTCCAACCTTTCGTGCTTGGACCTGCATCGGAGGGAACCCGGACGAGCCGGTTCGGAGCCCGTGGTGTTCACCGCTGTGGAAGGCAATTCCGCGACGGACCGTGCGCTGACTGCTGCCGACCTCAAGACGGTCCTGCAAGCGCGGGCAGCACTGCGGGAATCCCCCTAGCCGATTTGACTATGCCTTCGTTCGTGCAGGGGATCGGCCTGAGGACGAAGGCTGCAGCCGAAAGGCCCGCCAGAACACTTCCCGCACAGAGGCCTGCGTGGCCTGAGTCATGGCTTCGAGCGGCTCCGTCTCCGCCTGCGGCAGCCACCGCGCCACGAGCTTGGCGAGCCTCTCGCGCTGCCATTCGGTGGGAGGCAGCGCATGGGAGGACGTCCCGTGGCTGACGCGCACGCCGTGGTCCAGGGAGCGGTAGAACCTCGTCGCCTCGAGGAGCACATCGAGGTCGCCAGCCAGGGCCGGGTCGGTCGCACGGATGATCTCGATCCGCTGCGGAGTGTTGAGCGACTCGTAGAACGACTCCGCTCGCAGCAGACGCCAATAGAGCAGAAGGAAGTCGATGTCGTAATAACCGCCGGCCCCGGACTTTAGCGGCTTACCGTCGCCCTGCTCCTCTTCCAGACGCAGACGCATCTTGAACAGCAGCTCCCGCAGCTCCTCCCGATGCGCGAACCTCCGCCATAGGCGCTCCTGCAGCCGGGCCAGGAACTCCTTGCCTCCCCGAGGATCGCCCGCCACGGTGCGCGCCTTCATATATGTCAGCGCCTCCCAGGACTCCGCCTGGCCGGAGAAATACGTCAGGTATTGCGACTCGGTCTGCACCAGTTCGCCGTCGCGGCCCAAGGGCCTGAGCCGGGGATCGATCGTGAACATCCGGCCGTCGGCCGTGTAGCTCGCAACGATATCGATCACGCGGTTGGCGACCTGCGTCCACAGCGCCGCCCGGCTGCCCTCGCTGTCGGGCAGCACGAACACCATGTCCGCGTCCGATCCCAGGTCGAACTCTCGCATACCCAGGCGGCCCAGGGCGACGATGCGCACCGCCGCGGACAGGTTGATCGGCTGGGCGGCGCGGCGAGCGGCCTCCTGGAGGGCCAGGGCGTGCGCCGCACGCAGTATCCATTCGGCCAGGTCGCTCGCCGCCGACAAGGTCCGAAAGACATCTTCGCCCCCGCAGATGCTGCGGGTCTGGATCTGGAGCATCCGCCGCCGGAAGAGCCTTCGCAGTTCCGCCGCGGTCTCGTCTGGGTCGACATCCGAGGCCAGAATCGCCTCGAGCGAGACGTGCAGATCCTGTTCGCTGTCGTCCGGCCCAGCCCGGCCGGCCGCAGCCCGAGCGGATTCGGCAATGACCGAGGCGTCCTCCGGGAAACGCAGGAGATACCCGGCGAAATGCGGACTGTATTCCATGAGCTCCCCGATCCACTGCACCGCCCGGGGCTGACGGTCCAGAGTGCCGAGCACCGCGGGCTGGGACAAGGCTCGTTCCAGAAACTGCTCAAATGCCCGGTTGCCCCAGCGCAAGCTGAGGTTCTCAACGGCCTCCGCGGCCTTCGGCGCGTAGCGCTGCAGGCGGGGCAGGTGAATCTGCCAGACCGAGGCCCCCGCTACGGAGCGTCTGCCGTCGCCGCTGGAGGCGGCCGCTGTGCCCTGCGCCGGACGCTCCGCTCCCTCAGCTGCTGCCCGCGGCTGCTGGCTGCGAATCACCCGTTGGTAGATCTCACCGACCGAGCTGCAGTGGCTCCGGATCTCCGCCAGCACGGGGCTGCCCTCGTTAGCGGCCATGGACAGGCCCAGTTGGCGGGCCAACTGCCTCAGAGCCGCGTCCGCCCGCGGCACTTCATGAGTCTGCTTGTTGTCAGCCAATTGCAGGCGATGCTCGACCTTGCGCAGGAAGCGGTACGCATTGAACAGGCGGCTGTAGTCGGCGGTAGCCAAATAGCCCTTCTCGCGCAAGCGGTGCAGCGCGTACATCGTGCCGCCGCTACGCAGGAACCGGTCCTGGCCGCCGTAAAGCCGCTGGAGGCACTGGACGAGGAATTCGATGTCCCGGATGCCGCCCGGATCGAGCTTCACATCCGTGAGCCCTGGCCCGCGCCTGCGGCGTTGCGCCTGCATGCGGTCGCGGGTCTCAGCGAGCTTCTCGACCTGCGAGAAGTCGGTTGTCGTGCGGTAGATCCGGGGTGTGACCAAGTCCAGGAATTCCCGGCCGAGGCGCAGGTCGCCCGCGACTGGCCGAGCCTTCAACAGCATCTGCAGTTCCCAGTCCCTGGCTCGCTTGAAGTAGTACTGCGCGGCGGAGGACAGAGGCACCACGAGCTCCCCTGCCCGGCCTTCGGGGCGCAGGCGCAAGTCGACCCGGTAGCTGAAGCCCTCGGGGGTCATGACGCTCAGCAGTTTGGTCAGCCGCGAGGCTAGCTGCTTGGTGAAGTCCTGGTTGCTCGTGACGACCGGCCCCGATGTCCTGCCTTGCCCCGTATGGAGATACAGGAGGTCGACGTCTGAGCTGTAGTTGAGTTCCCCGCCCCCGAGCTTGCCGAGGGCGACTACAGCGAAGTTGCAAAGGATCGGTCCGGACCCGGTCTCGCAGAGCGGCCTGCCAAAGCGGGAGACTAGCTGCTGACGGACATGGTCGTGCGCTCCCTGGATGGCCACATCCGCCAAAGTCGAAAGGTCCTGGGCGATGTCGGCCAGCGGGGCGACCGCGAGAAGGTCCCGCATGGCGATGCGCAGCAGGTGGCGGCTCTTGAAGCGAGCAAGCAGCAGGGCGGCGGACTCGTCGTCCGCCTGAGCGGCAAACGACCCCAGGTCCGAGCGGAGCTCGCCTGCCGGAATGGTCCGTTCGAGGACCTCGGGGGCTAGGGACCACCGCAGCAACGGCGGCCAGTTCAAGAGGAGGTTGGTCAGGTAGCGGCTGCTGGCGAAGGCGGTCAGAGCGCCGTAGATGACTTTCCCGTCGAAGTCCTCCGCCTCCGGCTCCCAGGGCAGCCTGCGGTAGAACTCGAGGAGTCTTTGCAGCGCTGCGACCGGCTCCGGCAAGGTCGGGAGCAGCCGCGGGATCTTCTGCATCGCCGCAGCCGGAAGGTGCTGGCGGAGCGCGTCGAGCAGTTGGGCAATCTGAGCGTTCTCGTGAGCTGCGACGACGGTCCCCGGGAAGCCCACCTCCGCAGAATACCCCAGGCCGTGCGCACCAGCCGGAAGCGTGGAAGAATGAGGGGACAGCTTACGGAAGCGGAGGGCCAGCGCCATGAACATCACCCGCAGAGGCTTCGCCCTAACTTGCGCCGGGGCGGCAGCCGGTACGGCCGCCCTCCGGGGGGAGACGCGCCAGGAAATGGGCCGGCGACTCGTCCGGGAGGCCTTCGAGGCCATCGGCGGGAGTAAGTTCCTCGACATCCGCACGCAGGTGCGGGCAGGTCGGGCGTACTCCTTCTACAACCGCCAGGTGCGCGGGCAGACCCGCATCACGATCTACGACAAGTTCGAGGAGATGCAGCCGGACGCCGGCCCCGACTGGCTCCCTGTCAGCCGCCGCGAGGTCTACACGCCGAAGGGCGACTACTACGCGCTGTTTCTGAACGGGAAGGGGTACGAGATCACCTACCGCGGTGCCGTGCCCCAGCCAGAAGAATACATGCTGCGGTACCGGCTAGCGAGCCGGAGGGACATTTTCTTCTTCATGCGCTACCGCATGGACGAGCCGGACCTGTACTACTACTACAAGGGCACAGAGATCGTCGACAACACGCCCTGCGAGGCGGTGGACATCGTGGACGCGGAGGGCGAGGCTATCACGCTGTTCCTCCGGCAGTCCGACGGACTGCCGGTGCAGCAGCTGTATCTGCGGCGGGACCCCAAGACGCGCATACCGTACGAAGAGAAGTCGGTCTTCGGGCGGTACCGGCCGGTGGGCGACACTCTCCTGCCCTGGATCATCCGCAGAGAGCGCGACGGAGAGAGGGTGTTCTCGCTATTCGCGCAAAGCTACGAAGCCAACGTGCCGCTCACCGCCGGCATGTTCTCGATCCCCGTGGGCGTGCCGATGCTGCCGCCGGATCCGTAGCTCCACGGGCGCTGCTACTCGGCGCAGTCGAGCCAGCGGTTGGAGGCGCGATGGACGAGGACGAACACCGCGGCGAATAGCGCGCAAGCCCCGACGGCGAGCGCCAGATGGTCCCCGGCGTACTCAAGGGCCCGGTCTCCGAAGCGGAGCGACAGGAATACGATGCCAAAGTACCGCACGAGCCTCGCCGCCCCGATCGCAGCGCAAAACGCGGGCAGGGGCATTTGGAACACTCCAGCCGCCAGCACGACGGGCTTCATCGGCAAGGGCAGGGGAATCATGGCGACTGGAACGAGCAGGGCGGCCCCCCAGCGGCCGACGAGATCGCTCAACCGCTGGATGCCGCCCGGCGACAGCCGCTTGCTAAGCATCGAATGACCGACCCGTCGGGCCAGAAAGTAGAGCACCACGCTGCCGAGCACAGAGCCAAGGACACCTAGGCCTGCCGCGAGGTAGGCGATGTCGGGCCTAGCAATGCCTTGAGCGACCAACAGGGCGTCGACGCCCTGGGGCATCGGAATGAAGGCGCTGTCCGCCAGCGAGACGCAGAACACGCCCCACGGCCCCAGCAGGATGGCCACGCCGGCGATCCATTCCCCCAACTGACGCAGCCAAGACAGACGGAGCCCCGTTCCCTCCATTGTGGGGCATCGCGACCATAGGGCCGCAGTTCGGTCGAGAGCTTCGCGAAGTCGATCGCTGGACGCGAACGGCCAACTCTGGCAGCAACACGGCCGGTCTCGAAAGGGTCCGAGCCCCAAGTTGCCAGCTGTCGTCGGGGACCAGAACTTGCTGCAGCAATTGGCCCGAAGTGGCCGCAGGGGCTCTCGACAGCCCGGCGGTCAGGGCATGAGGGTTGCCCACCGGACTCACATCGCTGCGTTGCCAAAGGCTGGAGCGGCTTGGCTCGGAGCACCCGAGTGAGAGCTTCCGAATGGCTTGTCAGGATGGTGACAGGTAGAAGCGATCCTCCGGTCGGCGCCGCGAGCGCTAGGCAGCGACGGTCGGCACGGGCGGCTCGGGCTGCCGGAGCCGTTCCGCTAGATGACCCCGCCGCCCGCGATGCGGCCTATGGCGATGTCACCTGACGAGTCCGACACCGTAACGCCGCCGTCCCCATCCGTCACCTCGATCCCGCCCGAATTGCCCGATTTTCTCGACGTCTCCCCGAACCTCTCGGATTTCGAGGCTGCCTTAGCCACCCCGCACTGCCATGTCATCCTTGACTCACGCGGAGAGCATCAAGCTTGGACGATCGCATAGCCGGAGCTAACCTGTGCCCCGGATCACGGTTGAGGAACGACCCTGGGCGAGGGTAGCGGACGGTTGGTGGGGCGACCGCTCCTAGCCGGACTTCCTCAGAAAGCGTCCGCGATCTTCCGGGGAAGCTCTTCCCATCACCGGGCGGTCTGGACCCTGCGGGGAGAGCCAGCGACGTTGCTCCTCAATGAGGTTCGGTGCGTCCCGATCCCGCATCAGTCGGCCTAGGCAGGATCCGCCCGCAGTGACGCCAGAAACTCGAGCAGGTCAATCAACTCCTGCTTGGACATCGCGGCCGCAAGGTCCTCAGGCATGATCGAGAGCTTGCTTTGGCGGCGCTCCAGGATCTCGCCCGGATCCAGCTCGATCTCGTCTGCCGACTCGGTCCGGACCACCACTCGATCGGGAGTGTTTTCCACCAGAAGCCCGGTGATCAATCCGTATGTCGTCGTGTCGAGGATCCATGAGACGTATTCGGGAGCGATGCCCGCGCTCGGATGCAAGATCGCGTTCAGCATGCCTTCCTTGCCGTACTTGGACGCGATGGCGGCCAAGCTCGGGCCGACGATTTCCTCCCCCGCCGTCAGCGAATGGCACTTTGCGCAGTTCGCGCCATCCTTGCGGTGGTAGACGACTCGCCCGCGCTCCTCGCTGCCTACCGCTTCAACGATTTCTCGGACGCGGTATACCGGCTGCTCGTTCTTGCTCCGGGGAGGCGGCAGGATCTTCGCCGCCCGCGCCCTGACTTCCGGGTCGCGGCTAGCATTCACAGAGCTGGCCGCCATAGCGCGCATCTCCGCCGGCAATTCAAGCGACTCCTCCAAGTCCAGCACCATGTGCAAGCCCGCAGACCTGCGACTCAGCATCCGTAAGGCCGCGCTGCGCACCTCGTTCGGCGCATCCGACAACAACACCTCGCGCAGCGTTGACTCCGAGGCTTCGGGGGAGCTGGTCGCCAACGCCTGGACCGCCGCTATGCGGAGAGCAACCGCACCCCCCAGCGCTTGCTTGCGAAGCAGGTCCGCGACCTCTGGGCCGACAGCCGTGCCCAGCGTACGGACCGCAGCGGCTCGCACATCATCCCCGATGGATTCGTTCATCACCAGCCGCCGCAGCTGCGGCACAAGACCCGCAGATCCGACCATCCCGGCCAACTCCAAAGCGTCCATTCGCGTGTCGGGATCGTCAAGCGAGGCAGCGATAGCCTCGCGAATCAGGGGACTGTCGCGCTCTGAACTCCATACGCTGAAAAGCTGCTTGCCCAAAAAATACAGAGCACTCCGTCTGAGCTCCGGTGCCTCAGAACGCGCCGCGGCTAGCTGGGCGACCGTCCGCGCAACATCGGCCGATGGCTGCCAAGCGAGCGCTTCAAGAGCCTGTAGCCGCTGGTCAAGCGGCAGGCTCCGATTGCCGATGAGGGCCGATAGGTAGGGCACTGACGCTGGGGCCTGTAGAGCTCGATAGAGGTTTCCGAGCTGCGTGTCCCACTGCGGGCGACGCTTCCGCAGCGCCGAGAAGACGGCGTCCTCTGCACCGCCCGCAGCAATCCGCAATGCCTGGAGGTACCAGCGGTCTGCGCCGTCGTACTGGTCCGCAAGGCTCAGCCAGGGGTCGATTCGCCGGGAAGCCGGAAGATGCCGCAGCATCAGGGCGGCTTCCCTGCGGACTTGGGCGTCGGCATCCTGCGCCGCCTCCGCAGCGTGCGCCAGCGTGCCGAAATCGAAGTGGCGGGCGACTCGCAAGCCCAAGACACGGAAGCGGGGTGCCGGCGAGTCGATGGCCTCAGCTACTGCCGCTGCGCCGACATCCCCGAAGCCTCCCAAGATCCATAGAGCCCGCGCCTTCAGAGTTTCGTTGGAGCCGCGCCAGGCTTTCAGGAGGATCGCTCGTCGCTCCTCCGTGCCGAGCAGCATCAATTCGTGATAAGCGCGCACGCGCGTAGCTTGGTTCGGCGAACCAAATGCCTCCAGCAATCCAGCTTCAGTCTCAAGGTCTAGGGCGGGACGGGACGAGCGATGGCCAACCGGTGCCAAGCGGAAGATGCGCCCCTGCTCGATGTCCTGCATGTTGTGGCCACCGACCACGGGATCCTGCCAATCCGCGATGAAGACCGAACCATCCGGCGCCACGGCGATGTCGCTCGGACGGAAGTTCGGGTCAGTGCTGGCCACCGTATTCTCGGACTCCATGGCGTACCCGGCTCCGTCGGGGCGCACGAAGAAGGTTTGGATTAGGCGCTTGCCCGGCTCGGAGTGCAGCAGTTGATTACGGTAGCGCTCGGGCAATAGATCTCCCTCGTAGACCACGAGTCCGGTGGGTGATCCCGGCCCCGTGCGCGCCACGGCGGGCATCGTCGTCGGGCGCTCTTCGTGGAAGTGCGACCCCTTGTCTTCGCGCCATCTGCGGCCACCCGGCCCCCAGTACCCAAAGTCTGCCCCTTCCAGCACGTACAGGAGACGGGTCCACTGGTTGCCGTCGTCGTCATTGTCGGTCTGCCAGATCGATCCAAACGAGTCGAAGGCGATTTCGTACGGATTCCGGGCATTATGGGCCAGCACGCGAAAGTCCGTGCCGTCCGGGTTCATCGACTGCACGGTGGCCGCATAGTACGGACCTTCCCGGCTGCTGCGGAAAGTATTGCCGGAGCGGTCGGTGGTCTCGAAACCCTGGTCTCCGGAGTTGAAATAGTAGCGGCCGTCGTGGCCGAAAAGCACCACATGCAAGCCGTGGTCGTGGTCGATGCCGCCCCAGCCCGTCAGGAGGGTCTCCTTGGAGACGATGCGGTCGTCCTCGTCTTTCGTGTAGACAAACAAGTCCGGCGACTGCGACACGAGCACCTTGTTGCCAAAGACAGAGATCCCGAGCGGCGCCAGCATCTCCGGGTACTGATCAAACACTTTGCGATAGTCCGCACGACCGTCGCCGTCGGTGTCCTCAAGGATCACGATGCGATCACCGGCAATGTCGTTCCTGGGCTTTTGCTTCAGGTCGCTGCGGTAGTTCACCGACTCGATCAACCAGACGCGGCCTCGTTCGTCAATGTCGAAGTTCGTGGGGTTGACCAGCAGCGGCTCCGCCGCCCAAACGGTTAGCTCCAAGCCGTCCGCCACCTCAAAGGCGTCGCCTGCGGGAGGCGGTGGCATCGCGCACGCAAGCAGCCCGAGCAGCACGGCAGCGCATACGAAGCGATTCTCCATTACCTCCCAATCTTACCAAGTCCGCCCACACGCGAGAACCAGCGTTTCCAAGCAGATCGTTCA
The DNA here is from genome assembly GCA_965213745.1 of Bryobacterales bacterium. Classification (GTDB taxonomy): domain Bacteria; phylum Acidobacteriota; class Terriglobia; order Bryobacterales; family UBA6623; genus VXMF01. Next base: position 10,682 of record CBDBZZ010000048.1, read on the forward strand.
CGTCATCAAGATCAAGGTCCGTTTCCAATGACCCGTACACTTGAAGAAATCAATTCAGCACGACTTCACACTTCTGAATCCAGCCAATCGTAGAATCACATGAACAATTACGCCGAACACACTCTGGCAAAAAACTTGTATGCAGTAAGAGTCCGTGCCCAACTGTTGCTTTCTTGAACAGACATTAGATGATGCTTATCCCGATTCAAAAATCCAGTTCGATCCCATTCTTCACCATACATCGATAGAGCACTGTCTGGCTCGTCACCGGTACTCCAACTGGAGATCGAGTTGGGAGCGTCCAATCCCTGCTGAACCCAATCACCTAGTTTGAGGGCCATGAGCAGGGGCACCAGCTGATAGACGCGCGGTTCGATGTTGAGATTGCCGAAGCTGCGGAAAGGTCTGGCACTGGCGCGCAGCTTGAGGCGAAGTGCGTCCCGCAACAGCAGCGCCGCCTGCTGAGAACCCGGCGTGTCCGGATTCGGGAGGTCGAACGTCGCGGGCACGGGCGTCTCGGGCTCGAGAGGAAGATAGATGAGCGTCGCACCGTCCTCGGCCCCGCCGAGTGGGGAAAGCTTGAGGAGGTCGTCGCACGGCTCGGAGAGAACCACCCTCTCGCAGTGCTGCGCCCTGACCAAGTCTCCCGGTTTGAAGGTGATCGCCGCGCCCACTGCCCATCCTCCAGATCCTATTTCGCCGCCGAGGATGTGCCCGGTCCGAAGACCCAGGCGTACTCATCGACGATGTTGTCCCACGATGCCCGGTCCTCCTCGAAGCGCACGACCGTGAATCCGGCGGCGTCGGGTGACATCGGGTCAAGGGTTTTTCCGCGATCCCCGCAATGGTGAGGGCCGTCGGTATAGACCAAGGCCTGATGAGTGGTGTAGGCGAAGTCGGGCCGCGTATCGAATTCCTCCAGAAAGGTCTGCCCCCGGTCGGGAAGACGGTAACTGTTGTCTTTGATGTAGCGCAGCCAGACCTTCTCCAGACGGGAGCCGGCGATGTTGTTCAACTCGTCGAAATCGGTGCCGGTGCCGGAAAAATGCCCGAGGCTGCCGCGTTCGCCGTGTGTCAGCCGGCAGAGCAGGGCGAGCATTGCCTCGTCCCGCCGGTCGATTTGGGGAAGGTCCGGCTGGTTGTACTGATCGCGTCAAAAGTCGTGTCTCGGGAATCCCTTTGTCGATTGATCTGCAGGGTGGATTTGTTGTACTCTATTAGTATGACAAAAGAAAGATTCTTCTTCTCCCTACGCCTTACTAAGGACCAGAAGTTCGAGATTCGAAAAAGGTGGTCTTGCAGTTCCTCGAGGGAAAGTCGGTAGCTCAGATAAAGTCCTGCGTCCCTTGCTCCATACGCACGATCTAGCGCTGGATCTCACGCTTCTACCTAGGAGACCTGGAAAGTTTTCGGGATTGTAAAAGAACGGGAAGACCACGCCAAGGGACAGATCGGCACCTGGCTTGGATCCGCATCGTCGTCCTAGACCAAGACCCCCATCAATATCAATTCGAGTTCGCTTGGTGGACCGCGCAGCGGGTGCGCCAAGCCTTGGGGGAGAAGTTCGGCAGCGTCCTGAGCGGCTCCACGGTGCGCCGGATCCTGCGGCGGCTCGGACTCACCCCGCAGCGCCCCCAGCGGCGTGCCACCCGGTACGATCCCACTGCTGTGCAGCGGTGGAAAGAGCAAGAATTCCCCCAGACCCTTCGTCGTGCCCAGGAGTGAGGAGCCCTGCTCGCCTGCGCCGACGAGTCCGGCCTAGCTGCGCAGAGCGTGTCCGGGCGTACTGGGGGCCCGTGCGGTCAGACCCCCGTCGTGCAGGTGGCCAGCGGGCGCTTCCGCCTCCACCTGCTGGCGGCCGGCAGCCCGGAGGGCCAACTCCATGACACCGTGCGGGAAGGTCCTGTCACGGCGGAGGTCTTCCGGGAGTTTCCGGAGCGGATCGCCGAGGAAGCGGATCGGAAGATTCTGGTGGTGGTGGACAATTGCAGTATTCACAGCGCTCGGACAATCCGGGAGCGGCTGCAAGCGAACCAAGCCGCGGTAGAGCTGTACTTTCAGCCGACCTACTCGCCGCAAGTCAACCCAGTGGAACTGCTATGGGCCTTGGTCAAGCGGCGGGTCCGTCGCGAGCTGAGCCAGACCGAAGAACAGCTTCGCGACAACCTGGAAGCTGCTTTCCAGTCTTTGCAAAAAGCCCCGGAACAGGTGCGAGCCTTCTTGCGAGAGGCGGACTGCAAGTATATTCTGGCCTGCATTCTGAGGACACGACTTTTGGCGCGATCAGTAGTAGCTCAGCAGGCAGCGGTAGCAGTCGGTTTCGCATTTGTCATCGCGGTCCGATCCGGCCCAGTGTCCAAACCGCGATTCGTAGTGGCAAACTTCGAGCGCCTTGCGAGCGATCCGGGCCAGCGCGCCCGGGTCGCTGGCCCGACGCGGGAGGACGCCCGCGCCGCCTTCGGCAGATTCATACGGACCGGGCCAAAAGTCGTGTCGAAGAAATCTACTTTTCACTTGTCATGGTCGGTCCGCTTAGGGTACACTATTAGAATGGATATTCCACCTATTTTTTCCTTCCTAAGACTTTCAAACGAGCGGAAATATCAGGTTCGCAAAAATGCGATTCTGTGTTTCATGGATGGGGAGAACATTACCGATGTTGCGGCGAGACTTTCCGCCGCAACACGTATTTTGAAGCGCTGGATCGCACGCTATGCCCTAGGTGGCCTCGAGAATCTCAAGGATCGCAGGCGAACCGGCAGACCGCACAAGTGGACCGCCGAGCAGGCCGAGTGGGTCTAGGAGCCCGTTGATAAAGTCCGGCTGAGCGGCGCTGCGCTCGGGGGCTTGCGGTGCGAGAGCATTCCGGGGGATCCTTGTTCACATGTCGCTGGGCGCTCGCCAACGGACCCAGGGGTGCGTCTTCCTCCATGCGGACGAACACCCCCAGGCCCCGACCGTCCCGTTCTTCGAGCAGCTCCACGAGGTGCTCGAGCGCTCCGGCTTCGACGAGTGCCTGGAGCGGCTCTGCCGGCCCTTCTACGCCGCCGGGCTGGGCCGCCCCTCGCTGCCGCCGGGCGTCTCCTTCCGCAGGCTCCTGCTCGGCTATCTGCTGGGCCTGGGTCCCGAGCGCGCCAGCGCCCTGCAGGCCAGCGACACCCTCTCGCTCCGCGAGTTCCTCGGCTACGGGCTTACTGGTTTTGCCAAAAGTAATTGCAGGTCTGGCCGTTTTCAACCTCTCAGCAGATCCCCCGTGCCAACACACACATAAACTGGCCTATAGATGTTTTTATCTGAGATATTTTCGTATGGAATCTCTCTGTGATTCATGCTATTATCAATTCATGAAGTTTCCAACCTTTCCCGACTTCCGACGCATTCCCCATCGGTCCCGACCTCCCCTTAGGAAGCTGGTCGTGATCCAAGCCCGCCACGGCAAAGCTCTCCGTGCCCTGGCCAAGGAATTCGGCATCGACATCCGCACAATCCGCACCTGGGTTTGGCTCTATGCCTACTGCGGCTTCCAGGCTCTCGGATATCAACCCAGACCGGGACGCCCTCCCTGCCTCTCCCACGACCAAATGCAGCTAATCCTCGCAACTCTGCGGGACAAATCCCCCGACCAGCTTCAGTTCGAGTTCGCCTACCGGTCGCTGAAAATTGTCCGGCCATGGATCCTCGACCAGTTCCCAGTCAAACTGTCCCTGGCGACGGTGCGCAGGGTCCTGCGGCGCCTCGGCCTCACCCCGCAGCGCCCTCAGTTCCGGTCCTCCCGGCGGAACGCCGACGCGGTGCGGACTGGGATCGCAGCAACCTACCCCGCCCTCGCCCAGCGCTCGCAGGAGCGGGGAGCCCTGCTGCTCTTGGCCGACAAGGCCGGCACGACCTCACCTCGCACTCCCACCGCGGCACTCCGTGGGGCTCCGGGGCCGGACGCCTGTCCTCCAGCCAACGGGGGAGCGATTCCGGCTGCACACCCTGATTCCCGGATAAAAATTCCGGAACCAGCCGGAACGTATTGTGTTACAATAGTTTAGACGGTCCTCGGGGTGTTCGCGGATTGCACCTCGGGGGTGCCTCTCGATTTTTTTGGAGGCCTCCTTGCCCCTGTCCCCCGCCAGTGCTCCCACCCTGGCTTACGGCGTCTGCGACGACGACTTGACGGGCCTAGCCGGGCTCGGTGTGGTGGCCCGGCTGGCCCGGTTCCTCGGGCTGCCCGCGAAGCTGGCCGCGTCGGTCCGTCTCCAGCGCCGCCGGCGCGGTGGCAGCGACGGGCAGAGGCTGCTGGCGCTGCTCTACGCGGCCTGCGCCGGCGGGGGGCACCTCCACGCGGTCGACGCTCTGGGGGCCGATGACGTCGCCCGCCGAGCGTGCGGGCTGCGGGCCGTGCCCGCCAGCCGGCGGCTCGGCGCATACCTGCAGCGGATGCACGAGGCGGCCTTGGAGGGGTTGCGGGAGTGCGCGCGGCTGGTCAGCCGGCGCCTGGTGCCGCTGGTGGTGCAGGCGTGCGGGCAGCGGTGGGGCTCCGTGCCGGTGTGCGGGGACGGCCCGGGGCTCGAGGGGGAGGGCCAGCTGTGCGAGAACGCCGGGCGCGGCTACCACGGCGAGCAGCAGTCCTGGCTGCACGCGGTGTGCGTGGGGGTGGCGTGGGTCAGCGCCCGGTTGCACGCGGGCGGCACGGATGTGCGGGGGGATGGGCGGGAGCAGCTGGACCAGGATGTGGCGCCTTGGCTGACCGGGCGGCAGCCGGTGGGACTGCGGGCCGACAGCGCGTACTCCTGCCAGGATCTGGTGAGCTCCTGCCGGCGGAAGAGCTGGGATTACTCCGTGAGCGTGACCGATCCGCGCCAGAAGGCCCCGCTTCTGCGCCTGGCGGCCGCGAGGGGGTTGCGGGAGGAGGAGTGGGAGCCTCTGGATGCAGCGGGGAAGGAGCGGGCCATCGTGGTGGCGTACCGTCCGGCCCGGTGGCCGGAGGAGCAGGTGTACGTGGTGATCCGGCGCGACTGGGACGGGGAGCAGCGGCTGCTGGAGCCGGTGCGCACGGTGATTTTGGTGAGCCGCGACCGGCTGCCGGTGGCGGAGCTGGTGCGGCGGCATCGCGGCAAGCAGGGGCAGGAGAATGCGTTCAAGGGGCCGCTGACGGACTTGGGTTTGCATCATCCGCCGTGCCGCTCGCACGCGGCGAATCAGGGGTTCTACTTGGGCGGGCAGATCGCGCAGCTGCTGCTGCGGCTGCTGCAGTACCAAGTGCTGCCGTCCGCGGCGCGGCAGCATGGGCTGCGGCCGCTGATCCGGTGCTTCGTGGGCAGCGCGCGGCGGCTGCGGCGGCTGTTCAGCCGGAGCAACCTGTGGCTGGACTGGCTGCTGCACGCGGGGAGCCGGATGCAGCCGGGCTAGGGCTGGGCCGGCGCGGCCGGAGCCGCGCCGGGCCCAGCGGCAGGGGACCGACGCGGAGCCCGCGAGGGGATCCGTGCGCCCGGAGCCGGGAGCGCAGCGGCTGCGGTGCGTGCGCAGGGCGGCGCAGGGCACCTGCGCGGGGGCCTAGGTCGCTCGGCGACGGGCTACGGGGCCCGCGCCGGGTACGCCGGGCTCCCCGCTCAAGCCCTACGCCCCCCCCAACCGCCATTTCGGGAAATTAACCGGGAATCTAGGATCTAGAACGTCTAGGGGCAAATGCGGAATTGTGTGCTATTCTCAAACCTACGTACTGAGAAATGCCATGCCCTTCGATGGTCATTCGGTGGGTAGTTTCTCAAGCAGAGCGCTGGGCTGCGCTAGGTTGCAGCCGAGCATGACAGGGGGTTACTTCATGTTCACGATTGGATCGGGATTCCGCAAGGCCGGAATTCTGGCGGTAGCGCTAGCCCTGTGCTGGGCTGCACCAGTTTCCGCACAGGTGCTCTACGGGTCTCTCGTAGGCACAGTCTCCGACGGTACGGGCGCAGTGGTGCCCGGTGCCGGCGTTAACGCGGTTAACACCGCCACGGGCATCGAATTGAACACTCAGACTGGTGGGGACGGACAGTACACAATCATCAATGTGCAGCCCGGCACCTACGATGTTTCGGTCATCTCGGAAGGGTTCCGGACCCACACGCAGGAAGGTGTCGCGGTGACGGCCAACGCCGTTGCGCGCCTGGATGTGGAACTGGTGCTCGGACAGGTCACCGAGGTCGTCACGGTCGAGGCGGCGGCGGCCCGGTTGCAGACCGAAAAGGCCGACACCAGAGCCGAGATCACACAGACGCAAGTCACGAGCTTGCCGCTGCCGAACTTCCGGAACTTCCAGAGCCTGATCAATCTTGTACCGGGCGCGACGCCTGCGAGGTTTCAGAATTCGATCCTCGACACTCCGGCGCGCTCGCTGAGCACCAACGTCAACGGCACCAACCGCAACAACAATGTGACGCGTATCGACGGGGCCGCCAGCATCAATGTGTGGCTGCCGCACCACGCCGGCTACATTCCGCCCGCCGAGACCATTGAGACGGTCAACGTCACAACTGGGTCCGGCGACGCGGAGCAGGGCCTGTCCGGCGGCGCTTCAACGACGGTGGTCACCAAATCGGGCACGAACGAAGTGCATGGTTCGGCCTTCTGGTTCTACAATAACGAGGCCTTGCGGGCGAGGAATTTCTTCGCCGCGGACAAGCCCTCGAGCAACTTCAAGAACTTCGGAGGCACGATCGGCGGACCGTTCGTCAAGAACAGAATGTTCTTCTTCTTCGGCTACGACAAGACGTCGCAGCGGATTTCGGGCGTCCGGACCGGGGACGAGGTGCCTACCGAAGATCAGAGGATGGGCGATTTCAGCGCGTACGAAGAAGACATCTTCAATCCCTATACGGGCAATCCGGACGGTACCGGCAGGCAGATGTTCCGCAACCGGACGATTCCTCTCGCGATGCAGAGTCCGATCTCGCGACGGGTTCAGGACTTTCTCCCATTGCCGAACCAGCCGGGCACCAACAACAACTTCCACTCGTCGGACTCGCCTCCGTTCGACCGGGCGTACTACGACTCGAAACTCAATTTCACGGTGAACGACAAGTACAGCCTTTGGGCCAAACACGGCTTCATGGACGCTCCCGTGTCCGGAAGCCCGATCTTCGGCGACGCTGGCGGGCCCGCCCCCGGCGGAAGCCCGGGTAACGCCGAAACCTATGTGAACATCGGCACGTTCGGGCATACGTACACAATTTCGCCGACCCTGCTCTACGACGGCGTTTTCGGGTACTGGAGACAGGACCAGTTCGTGAATCCCACGGACCTCGGCAAGGACTTCGGCCTTGGCATCCCGGGCTTGGGTGGACCGGACCCGCGGTACTTCGGATTCCCGCGGATCGCCCCGGGGCCGTACACGCGCATGGGCGCTCCGGGATGGCAGCCTCTTTCGCGTGTCGAGGAGAACTGGACCACCAGCCAGAATGTCACCTACATCAAGGGCGCCCACCAAATTCGCTTCGGATTCGACGGGATTCTCTTGAAGCTTGCTCATTGGCAACCGGAACTGGGCGGTGGCCCCCGCGGAGTGATCGACTTCAATGGCGACATCACTGCCCTGAAAGGAGGTGCCGCACCAGGACAGTTCAACTCCTACGCAGCATTTCTGCTGGGCGAGACATCGAGAATGCGGAAGGCACTCCAGCACGTGCTCGCGACCGGCAACGAATGGCAGTTCGCCTGGTACGCTACGGACCGCTGGCGCGTGAGCCCGCGCATGACGATCAACCTAGGCCTGCGGTACGAATACTACCCGCTCATGTCGCGGGCGCGCGGAAAAGGTATTGAGCGTTACGATCCGGACACGAACCTCATGTATCTGGGAGGGCGCGGCTCGACTCCGAAGAATGCGGGGATCGAGGTCAGCAAAGCGCTTCTTTCGCCACGTGCTGGTCTCGCATACCGCCTTGATGACGTCACCGTGTTACGCACGGGATTCGGGCTCAACTACAGTCCGATGCCGTTCTCGCGACCAATGCGCGGGCAATATCCGATCACAGTGGCCTTGGACTTCGCACGACCGAATACGTTCGAATTGTTCCGCTCCCTCGCAGACGGCATCCCTCCTGTGGTCGGGCCCGACCTCGACACCGGTGTGATCGAGGTTCCGCTAACCGCGGGATTCCGCAGCCCTTACGAGGGTGTCTTGAATCGCGGATATATCGCATCATGGAACTTCACGCTTGAACGCCGATTGCCCGGCGACATGATCACGTCAGTGGGATACGTAGCCACACGTTCAATCGACATGCTCGCAGACCGTGATATCAATGCATCGCGCCCCGGCGAAGGGAATGCAGGCAGACCTTACGCGGCAATCACGGGCCGCAGACTAGCCATCAACATGTGGGACAGCTACTTGAATTCGGACTACCACTCACTGCAGGTAGCCGTCAATCGGCAACTCACGGGCAAGGGCCCCATGCTGAAAGGTGCCTACACGTGGTCCAAGTCTCTGAACATGGCTGACGACGAAGGCTGGGCGGGCGTCAACTGGGATCATTTGGACGTGTTCGACCGGAATCGCGCTCGCGCCGGGTACGACCGGACGCACATGTTCGCCATGGGGTTCCTGTATACGCTACCCTTCCTGCAGAACAGCAATTCGGCGGCCGCATCAGTCCTGGGGAACTGGCAATTCACAGGAACCCTGTCATTCTATTCCGGCCGGCCGCGCACGATTTCAGCATCCGGAGCATCCCTCAACGCCGCGAGCGCGTCGCAGACAGCCGACCAGGTGGGAGCAGTGCGGCAGCTCGGCGGCGTCGGCCCCGGCCAGCATTTCTACAACCGCGACGCTTTCGCGCCGGTTACGGAACAGCGTTTCGGGACGAGCGGACGGAACATCTTGGACGGCCCTGGCATCTCGAACTTGGACCTGAGCCTTATCAAGGAATTTCCGATGGGAGAGGATGTCCGGGCCGAGTTCCGCATGGAGGCGTTCAACTTTACCAACACGCCTCAGTTCGGAAACTTCAACAGCAACGTAAACAGCGGTGGCTTCATGACCATCACATCCACCAACGCCTTCACCGAGCGCAATTTCCGCATCGGCCTTCGATTCGAGTTTTAGCTGAATCAGACGCACCAGTTATTCGCGGGGCCTGCCTTTTGGGAGGCCCCGTTTTCTCGTCGAAAGCCGAACGCGATTTTGCCGAGATGACAGTGCCGCAGCCAACGGCCCCGCCGACGACCCGTGGGTGTGTCATCGCGATCCTGACGGTGCTAGCGGGCGCGGGCGGCGGCACTCTTGCGCAGAACACTCCTGAACAACTCGCCGAGAGCGCTCGGCTCGCGATGGCTGAGCAGCGCTTCCCAGACGCAGCGCAGGCTTATCGTGAATTGGCAATCGCGTTTCCGTCCGAGCCCGCCTTGCAGGCCAACCTAGGTATGGCGTTGCACATGAGCGGTCAAGACCGGGAGGCAATCGATCCCTTGCGCGCAGCGGCGAAGGCCATTGAGTTGTCGTTTCCGGCCCATTTCTTCCTCGGAGCCAGTCTCGTGCGGCTGGGGGAGCATCAAGAGGCGATAGAGCCCCTCAGACGTGCGACCAGCTTGGATCCGGAGCATCCCTTCGCGAAGGCGCTGCTCGGGGACGCACTCGAGCAGGCCGGCCGCTTCGAAGAGGCGGGGGAACAGTGGAAGCAACTGCTCCGCCTCGATGCGGAGAATCCGTACGCCCACGCGGGCCTAGTTCGCACACACGAGCAGTTGTCGGCGAATGCGGTTGAACAGTTGACCGGCCGTAACCCGGAATCTCCTTATTTGCTCCGCTTGCTCGGACACGCGCGCCTGATGGCCCAGCAATACCCGAGTGCTCTGTTCCTGTTTCGCGAAGCCTTGAAACGGGATCCGGGTGTTCGGCTCGTGCATGAAGCAATTGCCAAGATTTACGAACGCACGGGACATTCCGAGTGGGCACAGATCGAGAACCGCATCGCCGCTTCCCTTCCTGCGCCGGATTGCAGATCTTCCCGGTCGGCCGAATGTGCATTCGTGGCCGGACAGTTCGAGAAGGTTCCGTCGGTATCGGCAGCTTCATCGCCGGAGCAGATTTTCTGGGCGGCAAGGGCGCACGCTGCGATGGCCGCAGACGCATACGCCGCGCTGTCAGGTCTTCCCGAAACGGTTGATAGGTTGAATCTCGTCGCCGACATTCTCGCGTCTCAACAGCAGTATTCCAAGGCTGCCGATGCCTGCCGAAGCGCCCTTGAGATCCGCCCCGGAGACCCCGCCTTGGAACGGCAACTGGCGGAACTGCTCTACTTCGCAAGGCGCATTGACGAAGCGCGTCCCATGCTGCAGCGCTTCCAGCGCGAAGACCCCCAGGACCCGCGCTGGCCGGCGATGCTGGGGAGCTTGCTCGCAGGAGAACAGCAGTACGAATCAGCCGTACCCATGCTGGAGGCCGCGTTGGCCTTACCGGGACATCCTCCTTCGGTCCACGTCGATCTGGGACGTGTGTATCTTGCTTTGGGCGATCCAAAGGAGGCCCTGGAGCATTTGCAGGCTGCATCCGGCACGGATCTTGACGGCAGCATCCACTATCAGCTCTCGCAGGCATATCAGCGCCTCGGAATGCGCGATCGCGCCCGCGAAGCTCTCGCGCAATACCGCGAACTGCAATCCGGACGACGAGAGCAGATCGAGGCGTCAGCGTCCTTGGAAATCACGCCGCCCAATTGAACTGGCGATGCCGAACTCCCACCGATCTGGTCCGCGCAGACTCCATGGTTGTGGGATGGTGCATTGAGAGTCGATTACATCACTGTCCAATTGGACTCAGGCGTGCTTCGGCCTGGCCTTCAATTGAGCAGAGCCTTGGCAAGCGCGGCGTTCCGCTTGCTGGCTGCGCACTGAAATCCGTTTTCCAGCGTGAGCAGCCAGCGGCGGCGGCTCGGGGCGCTGAGCTTGGCGATCTTGGCGCTGTTAACCAGCACCGACCGGTGTATCCTCAGGAACGAGGAACCCGACAGCCTTTCGCTGCGTGCGCCGGGCGATTGAGTCGCGCGATACTGGCTGTTCTTCGGGAGGATCCAAACAGCCTCGTCAGCCGCCCCGAACGCATGCACTTGATCCAGGTTCAGGAGCAGGTAGTCGTCGCCGTGCCGGGCCACGATCTTAGGGATCGAACGACTGGTCCCTGCCTCGGCATTCCTGCACGGCTGCAGCTGCATCTCTCGGACGCGCTCAATGGACTGTAGCAGGCGGTCCGGACCGAATGGCTTCAGCAGGTAATCCATCGCCCCGACCTCGAACGTTTTCAAGGCATGCTCGCAGTAGGCCGTCACAAAGATGATCGACGGCAAGCCCCCGCGAATTCCGCGCACGACCTCGAAGCCGTCTCGCGCAGGCATCTGAATGTCGAGCAGTATTAGGCCCGGAGCTAGAGACTCGATTCTCCCCAGTGCCGTGTCACCGTCCGCGGCCTCGCCGACAACCTCTACGGCAATTGCTCACCCAGAGGTAGGAATCCGCGGTTGATGCGGCTGGCGGGGAGCAGGCGGCTGACCGTTGACTGAAACAAGCGGATCGTGTGATGGGGTACGGCAAGGATACCGAGGTCGGATAGCCCGAGGGTTCCGCAGGCGGCTGCGGAGTGGCAGGCGCAGCGGGGTGAGCTGCAGGCGCAGTTGGACGCCGCACGGGCCGCGCAGGCTGCGGTGCAGCTCCAGTTGGATGTGGCTCTGCGCAGCAATGCCGAACTCCAAACGGGCATGGCGGAGTTGCAGGCGAGCAACGCGGAACTGCAGGTGCAGGTGGCGGCCTTGGAGGCCCGCCTCGGGGGCCCTTCCGAAGACTCCGGCCCATGCGTCGCGGCCGCCGCCCAGCGGGCGAAGGCCAACCGGGCGCACCGGCCCCGGCTCCGGCCACGCAAGGGACGTACTGATGTTTTCATAAGCAATTGCACGAAAAATCTCCGCAAGCCATTGATTCTATTGGTGGTTTACTTGCAATTACTTTTGGCAAAATTTGTAAAGGCGTGGGGCACCGCCTGCACCCACACCCCGATCGGATTGTCGAGACACACCCCGACGCCTGTCCGCACGGTCAGACGGGCCTGGCGGATGTCGTACGGCAGCGCTAGGTGGTCTCCGAGCGCATCAAGCTGCCCCCGGTGCGGCCGCACGTCCCGCCAGTGCGCCTGGACGCGGGCACCTGTCCGGAGTGTGGCCGGAAAGTGGTGGTGCGCCCGCCGCCGGACCTCGAATTGTGTTCTCCGTGCAGGGCTTCGAGCGCAGCCCTCGCCGGTGGACCTGCGCGATATCCAGGCGATCAGCTGCGAGCACCTGCGACAGCTGTTCCAGGAGCTGTTCGGGCTGACCATCGGCGAAGGGGCGTTGGCCAACTTGTTCTGGCGAGTGCAGAGGCACCTGGAGGCGCGGACGGAGGCCATCCGCGCCCGCGTGCGGGCGAGCCGGGTGGTGTGTGCGGACGAGACCTCGGCCTGCGAGGAGGGCCACCGCTGGGGGGCGTGGGTCTTCGCGGGCCCGGACGCGGTGCTGCCCGTGCTGGTGCCGAGCCGGGCCCAACGCGTGCCCTAGGCGGCGCTGGGCGGGGCGCGTCCGGAAGCCTGCCAGGGCCCGGCAGGGACACGCGGAGCGCTCGCAGGTGCGCCGGGCGCATCTGCTGTGCGACATGCAGTACGCCCGCGACGCCGGCGAAACGGTCTGCGCCCCGGCACTGCGGAAGTTCCTGTCTGCAGGCGCTGCTGCAGTTGGAGCCGAACCAGCCGGACGGCTGTCGGCTGCCACGGCGCTACGCCCGGATCGGCACCAACCTGCTCCTCTACATCGCGAAGCGGGCCGTGCGCCCAAGCACGATTTTCCGCTAGGTCACGAACGGGTTTCCGGTCGACTTGGGGCGCGGCGGTGTTCGCGGGGGCGCTCAGTCGTCAACACGGGGCACCTGCACGACCTGTCGCGCTTGGGCGCGATCCGCGCCGCCCTGCAGCGACAAAGCCTCCTTGGCCCAACTTGGCCCCCCTAGGTGAGCAATTACCCTCTCTGCCCTCAATCCCGGCGAGGTTCTGGCGCAGCGCTGGCTCCCGCATCTGCTTCCTGCTTTTGCTGCCGATCCCCGACGGGCCACATAAGCTTGCACACATCGGTCCCACGGACAGCCCAGCGCCTGCCAGTCCTCTGGCGGCCAGGCCTTGGGCACGCTTCCGTGTGCCGCCCACCGGGCCAGCCGCAGATTTCCGCCAGCATCAGCAGGCTCAGGACCGCGCTCCGCGGAGACCGCAGCGCCAGCCCCGGCCGCGGGTCCGGCACCTCCTCCAGCAGTTCCCACAACGCCTGCAGCCCCGCCCTCTCCCAGCGCAGCTGCGGCTGCTCCGCCGGCCACTCCGCCCGCACGTCCCGCCGCAGTGGATCCAGCAGCATCGTCTGCGCTTGCCCCGCTTGGTCCGTGGAGCTCCCGTGGGAGCGCCCGGAGCCCCGGCTGCGCCCCGCCTCCAGCCCATGCACCGCTTGGCCCACGGTGCCTCGGCAGCGGCTCGGATCCCTGAATGTCTCGGCCAGCTCCAGGGCGTGCCCCCCTCCGTTTGCCCGGCCGCGCTCAGCCGGCGCAGGTGGGCCCCCAGCCCGGACGAGCCCAGGTGCGCACACCCCGCGCCCGCCTCCAGTACTAGGCACTGGGTGTCGTGCGCCGTCAGGTGCAGCCGCTGGAACGGCAGCTCCCGGGGCCAGCTCAGCCACCTCTCGCACGGCTGGCACGGGAGCACGCCCGTTGGCCAGCCACTTTCCGCGCCACGCGACCCCGGAGCGCAGGCCGCGCCCCTGCGCACGGCTGGAAGCCGAGATCGTGCCGCTCGTCCAGCAGACGGTCCACCTCCGGCCGCTCGGGCGGTCGCACGAGGCGCACCTGCACCTCGCGCCCCTAGGGGATCGCCGCCACGGGCGCAAAGGGCTGCCCTGCGGGTGCCAGCCCTGCTCCTGATCAGCAATCGAGGCAAAAAGCCAGCCCCTGCGCCTAACTTTTGGACTGCCTGTCTTGCCTGTTTCCTATACTCCAAAGAAAAGGGATCAGCCGCGGGCTGGCAGCTGGGCAGCGATGCCCTGCACTATCCGTCGCGGCCGTGGCCGTTTGAGGGAGATGCGGTGGGTGAGGTGTGCTGGATCGGGAGGTTGGTGTGAGCGAGAGGGGGACAGAGAAATCGTCGGTGCCTTCATCCGAGAAGAGGGACCGAGGAGCAGCGCATGATCTCCAAGTTCGGTACAAACCCGTCCGGAATACCCGGGACACGGTGGCACCTCCGCCCCCGAAGCCCCCGCCCCCGAGCGAGACCGCCCCGCGGAAGGGCGGCTCCGGGAGCGAGGAGTAGAGTATGAGCGGGATGCTGGAAGAACAACACAAGCTGCTGTTCGGGGTGCGGCGTTCGATTCGCTACCACGCCCGGCGGCAGGCGTTTTACGAGAGCCTTGATCGCTGGACAACGTTCGCGCTGCTGCTGTTGGGGTCCGGGGCGATGGCCCTGCTCCTGTTGGAGCATTCGGCATGGGTGCTGGGAGCCAACTTTGTCGTGGCGTTCCTGGCGGGTCTCAGGCTGGTGTTCGGCTTAGGCGCGAAGGCGGGCATCCATGCCAGGTTCGTCAGTGACTTCACACGGTTGGAAAAGCGGCTGCGTGCGAGCGCGTCCGCCGAGGAGGTTGCCGCCGTCGCCCGGGAACGGCTGGAGTTGGAGGCGTCCGAGCCGCCGGTGATGCGGGTGCTGGACGTGATCTGCCACAACGAGTTGCTGACGGCGGAAGGGTACCAGGACCCGGAGGAGCGGGTGGAGCTGGCTTGGTGGCAGTACCACACCGCCAACCTGTGCAACTGCGGCGAGCATCGCCTGCAGAAAAAAGGGGCAGGCTGACCAGCAAAGATCGGGAGGCTCTCAGGGGCTGGCTGCTGACGGCGACCAGTGGGGCCAACGGTTGCTGCCCTTCGCTGGATCGACGGAGCAGGGCCCTTTCAAGGGGCTTACATACCATCAGTGACCAGCCCTACTGGTGAGGGTTCGTATCACCCTGATTCCCGGGTAGAGATTCCGGTTGCCAGCGGGAACGTGTTTGTGTCGCAATGGTTCAGACGGTCCTCTAGGGTAGCCGCGTATTGCACCCCGGGGATGCATCTCGATTTTTCTGGAGGCCCCCCCTGCCCCTCGCCAGCGCTCCCACCCTGGCTGGCGGCGTCTGCGACGACCACTTGACAGGCTTGGCCGGGCTCGGCGTGGTGGCGCGGCTGGCCCGGTTCCTCGGGCTGCCCGAGAAGCTGGCCGCGTCGGTCCGCCTCCAGCACCGCCGGCGCGGTGCAGCGACATGCAGATGCTGCTGGCGCTGATCTACTCGGCCTGCGCCGGCGGGGGCACCTCCACGCGGTCGACGCCCTGGGGGCCGATGACGTCACGCACCGAGCGTGCGGGCTGCAGGCCGTGCCCGCCAGCCAGCGGCTCGGCGAACACCTGCAGCGGATGCACGAGGCGGCGCTGGAGGGGTTGCGGCAGTGCGCACGGCTGGTCAGCCGGCCGCTAGCAGCCTGTTGATAAAGTCCCTGGGATACGATTTCCATCGCGCAATCGCGTGCGAACCACCGGTTTGCACCTGTTTCAGGGCCTTCAGGAGTCGTTTCATGGTCATTTCAGGGCCCTGCAAGGAGCTGCTGGACAGGCTTCACGGCCGCTGAGGACTTTTTCAACAGGCTCCTAGGGGCGCAGGCGTGCGGGCAGCGGTGGGGGTCCGTCCCGGTGTGCGGGGACGGCACGGGGATCGAGGGGGAGAGCAAGCTGTTCGAGCACGCCGAGCGCGGCGATAAGCAGTCCTGGCTGCACTCGGTGTGCGTTGGGGCGGCATGGGTCAGCGCCCGGCTAAATGCGGGCAGCACGGATGTGCAGGGGGATGGGCGGGAGCAGCTGGACCGAGATGCGGCGCCCTTGCTGGCAGCGCGGCAGCCGGTGGGGCTGCGGGCCGCCAGCGCGTACTTCTGCGCGACCGGGAGCGTGACCGATCCGCGCCAGAAGCTCCGCTTTTGCGTCGGGCGGCCGCGAGGGAGTTACGGGAGGACGAGGGAGAGCCTCTGGACGCGGCGGGGAAAGAGCGGGCGCTCGCGGTGGCGTACCGGCCGGCCCGGGGGCCGGAGGAGCAGGTGTGCGTGGTGCTCCGGCGCGACCGGGACGGGGAGCAGCGGTGGCCGGTGCCGGTATGCATGGTGATTCCGGTGAGCCGCGACCGGCTGTCGCTGGCGGAGCGGGGGCGGCGGCACCGCGGCCAGCAGGGGCAGAAGCCTGCGTTCCGGGGTCCGTTGCCGGACCTGGGCCGGCAGCCTCCGCCGTGCCGCTCGCCCGCGGCGCAGCAGGGTTTCTACCCAGGCGCCCGGATCGCGCCATTGCTGCTGCGGCTGCTGCAGTACTGATCGCGTCAAAAATCGTGTTCCTGGAATCCCTTCGTCTATTGATCTTCTGAGTGGGTTTATTGTACGCTATTAGTATGACAAAAGAAAGATTTTTTCTTTCCGCGCCTTACTGCAGACCAGAAGTCCGAGGTTCGAAAAAACATGGTCTTGCAGTTCATTGGGGGAAATTCAATGAACCGGATAAAGTCCTGCGTTCCTTTTTGCATACGCACGATCTATCGTTGGATCTCATTCTTCTGCCCGGGAGGCATGGAGAGCCTGCGGGATCGCCAAAGAACGGGACGATCTTGCCAAGGGACAGACCGGCACGCCGCCTGGATCCGCGCCATCGTCTTAGACCAAAACCCCGCTCAATGCCCATGCGAGTTCGC
This sequence comes from Bryobacterales bacterium, assembly GCA_965213745.1. Lineage (GTDB taxonomy): Bacteria > Acidobacteriota > Terriglobia > Bryobacterales > UBA6623 > VXMF01. The sequence continues at coordinate 27,451 of CBDBZZ010000048.1, forward strand.
TTGGCGGACCGCGCAGCGAGTGCGCCAAGCCTTGGGGAAAAGTTTGGCAGCGTCCTGAGCACCTCCCCGGTGCGCCGGAGCCTGCGGCGGCTCCCGCTCCCGCCGCAGCGGCGCACCACCCAGTCCGAGCCCGCCAACGTGCAGCGGTGGAAAGACCAAGAGTTCCCTAAGAGCCTGTTGATAAATGGCGCTGTCCGAGTTCCCGCCGAGACGCGGCGGAACGCAGCGAAGGCTCCTGCGGACTAGGCTCCTAGCATGAGCACGGGCCGCCGGGCGGCCCAGACGCTCGAGAACGCGCGCAGAAGCCGTTCCAGGGCCTTCCCGAGGCCTTCTCCGGGCCAAATTGGCGCCGCAACGGCCAGGGAGCCGCCGCCTGGCAGGCTTCGGGGCGTACCGATCCCCGTCAGCGACCGCATCAGGACGCCCAAGTTGTACCCGCAGGCGTGGATGAGCAGTCGCTTCAGGACGTTGTTGTGGCCCCGCAGGTGGACCCGCCGCAGCCAGCCGGCACCCCCGCTCCCGGTGCGCCTCCCCCGCCGTGCGCTCGGCTTTCCGGCCCGGCTCCCCCTGGCGCGGCTTCCGCTGCGGCTCCGGAAGCACCGGCTCCTGCCCGGACTCCTCCAGCGCCGGCACCGGCGCGCCGCTGGGGCACCCCTGGTCCGCCACCACCGTCTGCGGCTGCTCGCCCTGCGCCTCCGCCACCGCCTCCAGCGTCGGCCCGAGCGTCGCCGGGTCGCCCCGGTCCGCGGCCTGCACGGTCAGCCCCCCCAGCGCGCCGCTGTCCAGGTCCACCGCGGGCTCGGCCTGGGGGGCCCTGTCCGGCGCGCCGTCCTGCCTGCGGGCCACCCGGGCGTCCGGATCGACTGGGTGCTCCCCCTCCTGGTGCGCCAGCGACTGGTTCTGGCGCCGGCGGTCGCATTCAAGCAACTCTGCCTGCGTCGGCGTCTCGAGGCCCGCGGATTGCGCCAGGCGCTCGAGGAACTCCCCGGAGCCCTCCTGGGTGCTCCGCCGCTGCAGCGTGCTCAGCGCCGCGTGGGCTTCCAGCGGGGTGGCGTCCACCCCGACCGTCTCGCCCTTCGCCAGCCCGGCGGCCCGCAGCCTCTCCAGCACCTAGGCGAAAACCTGCTTGTGCGTCTCGAGGTCGAGGCGCTGGCGCGGGCGGCAGAGCGGGGAGGGGTCCGGCGTCGACTCGTTCAGCCCGGAGCCGAGGAACTCGCGGAGCGAGAGGGTGTCGCTGGCCTGCAGGGCGATGGCGCGCTCGGAACCCAGGCCCAGCAGGTAGCCGAGCAGGAGCCTGCGGAAGGAGACGCCCGGCGGCAGCGAGGGACGGCCCAGCCCGGCGGCGTAGCAGGGCTGGCAGAGCCGCTCCAGGCCCTCGTCGCAGCCGGCCAGCTCGAGCACCTCGTGGAGCTTCTCGCAGCACGGGACGGTCGGGGCCTGGGGGCGTGCGTCCGCAGGGAGGAAGACCAACCCCTGGATCCGTTGGCGAGCGCCCAGCGCCATCTGAACAAGGATCCCCCGGCATGCTCTCGCACCGCAAGCCCCCGCGCGCAGCGCCGCTCAGCCGGACTTTAGCAACGGGCTCCTAAGCTCGTTCACCGTACCCAGGAGTTGGGAGCCATGCTCGCCTGCGCCGACGAGTCCGGCCTAGCTGCGCAGAGCATGTGCGGATGCATCTGGGGCATGCGCGGTTAGACCCCCGTCGTGCGGGTGGCCAGCGGGCGCTTCCGCCTCCACCGGCTGGCGGCCAGCAGCCCGGAGGGCCAGCTCTAGGACAGGGTACGAGAAGGCCCTGCCGGGGCGGATGTCTTCCGGGAGTTCCTCAAGCAGATCGCGGAGAAAGCAGATCGGAAAATCCTGTTCGTGGTCGACAATTGCAGGATTCACCGCGCCCGGACAATCCAGGAGTGGCTGGCGGCGAACCAAGCCGCAGCAGAGCTGTATGTTCAGCCGACCTACTCTTCGCAAGTCAATCCTGTGAAACTGCTATGGGCCTTGGTGGAGCGTCAGGCCAACCGCCAGCTTAGCAAAACCAAAGCACAGCTTCGCGACAACCTGGAAGCTGCTTGCCAGTCTTTGCAAAGAGCCCCGGAACAGGTGCGAGTTTTCTTTCGAGAGGCAGACTGCAAGTCTATTCTTGCCTGCAATTCTGAGGACACGACTTTTGACGCGATCAGTAACTGAGGCTGAGAGCGAACTGCAAGAGCGGCCCCCTAGGTCGGGCAGGCCCCAATCCATGCGATAGCCGTTGCGGCGACCGACAATTGGCACCCGGTCCTCTTCTTCCCCGTATCCCTCGTCTCCATACTCATGCCCGTCGCCGTGGGACTCCTGAGCGAACGGCACACCGTAGTAACTCCGCCCGAGCTTGGTGCCCACGCTGAAGTGAACCTTCGGCCCGAACCGGCCGAAAGCGCCGCTGCCGTTGGTCATCCGCAAACGCGAGTTGTGCATCAAGCCCGACGGCGTGTCGTAGTAAAGGCTCGGCAAGCCATTGATTCGATTGGTGGTTTGCTTGCAATTACTTTTGGCAAAACTAGTACCGCTGTACAGCAATGCGGCAGCCCGTTCATAACTTCGACACTGCGGGCGAGGCCGATGTCCAGAATTTTACCGTGGTCCCCCGATCGAGACGAGAGCGCCCCGATCCGGATTCCGTCATCCATGATTAGTACGCAGTCGCCATCAAATCCCCTGATGATTGGCCGCGAAGATCCGGGCCCGAACCCGCGCTTGGCGATGCCGGAGCCGACTTACTGCTCCAAGGCCTCGTCGAGCGAAGTGTTCGGGAGCGTGGCGAGGTCAAATGAATCGAAAGAACCCACACTCGAGATCGATTCGAAGGCCAGTTCCGGCTTGGCCGAGGCCGTAACGGTGATCGCCTCCTTCAGAATGGGAAGAGCCAGGCGGAAATCGAGCGTGAAGGTCTCGCAGGCCCGTACTTCGACCGCCTGCTCAGCTTTTGCTAGCAGACTGTGCATGTGCGCGTAACCCAGATTCCCGGTTACTAATTTTGCCAAAAGTAATTGCAAGCAAACCACCAATCGAATCAATGGTTTGCCGAGCCTTTTCGCGCAATTACTTATGAACACATCAGTAATTCCCCGAGATGGGTGTTGCGGGGCCGTATGGCTTGAGCGGAGAGCCCTGCGCCCCCGGCGCGGGCTCCTCGCCCCGTCGCCGAGCGACTTGGGCACCTCCCACAGATGCACTGCGCCGGCCTGCGCCCGCATCGCAGCCGCTGCGCACCCGGCTCCGACGTCGAGGCAGTTGTCGGGACCGAGAAGCGCTTGCGCCTGAAACTTACGCTCGGCCAATATTCGCACGATGCTCGGAGACACGCCGGTATCGACGAGGCTAAAACCGTCGCGGTGATGCTGGAGAAGTTCGAGATCGTTACTAATTTTGCCGAAAGTAATTGCAAGCAACCCACCAATCGAATCAATGGATTGCGGAGCCTTTTCGTGCAATTGCTTAGGAACACATCAGTAGCACCATGTTCCGTAACTCCGACTACCGCAAGGGGCTTACCGGGTCGCCACAGGAACGGCTCTTTGCGCTTGCCGGCACCAGCGAGTGGATCCTCGACATACAGCAATGCGAGTCGACCGAAGAAGGCAAGAACCACGCTCATCGCCGTGCTAGCGCTCTCCACAGCGTTCGCACTCGCTGCCACCAGCGACGAGGCTCGCGACATCCAAGACGCAGTGGGGTTCTTCCAGACCGTCCGCCCGGCGCTCGCCAAGAGCGCACCCTGTGCTGGCAAGTCTTCTGCCGAGCGGGCCCCGGCCGTGCAGCAGATCGTCAGCCGCGCCGTCATCTCGATCGAGATCGCCCACATTTTCGAAGCCGCCGGGCTGGACACGCCGGACATCTTCTATCCTTTCCGACGAATTCCTCGCTGAGATTCAGGGAAGTGGGGAAGAAGACCCTCGCATTGGAGGCGTTTCCCAACGAACAGGATCATCCTCGGACCCGAGCCAGGTCGCGCCCTACAGCACGCCGGGTGCTCCGGACGGACTGGCCGCGACGGCGAGCAACACGGCACCCACCCCCCTCTTGGACATTGGTGATCAAGAAGCCCGCAAGCCCGCCAAAAGGGCCACTCCGTGCGGGTCGGCCGGGAACCGAAGCGGTCTCGGATGAACTGCTACACTGCTCGGCAACGCAGTTCCGGACACGAGATTGATAATGGCACTGCCCGCGCAAACGGCCCCCTCGCTGAGTCGGCGCGAATGCCTCCACACCGCGTTGGCCGCCGCCGGCTGTTCGGCACTTGGACGCATGGCAGCGGATGGCGCCGAACCCGGCCTTCGACTGGACCGCTTTGGAGGCTGGACGGGCAGGCGATTCGAGCCCACCGGCTTCTTCCGCGTCGAGAAAGAGGACCGCTGGTGGATGGTGACCCCGGACGGGCACGCCTTCCTGACGTTCGGCATCAATCACCTCCATCCGGACCTATGGAATCAGGAGTACAACGCGGCCGCGTGGAAGGCGCGCCTGGGACTGGGCAACTTGGTCGGGCCCGCCTTTGAGACGGCGTTGAGGGCTTGGTTTCTCCAGACCTGCCGCACGTACGGCTTCAACACGGTCGGGGTCCACGCATCCCTGCGGATCGCGAACACCCCGCGGCCGTCCATGCCCTACGTCCAGCCGATCCGTTTCGTGGACATCCCCCATTGGAAAACCGAGGTTCCTGACGAGAACTTCGTGGATGTGTTCGCCGCCGAGTTCGCTCGCCACTGCGACGGCTTGGCAAGCGACCTCGCCGCCCCGGCGCGGGACGATCCCTTCCTGCTCGGCTACGCCATGACCGACTGTCCGTTGTTCACCCCGGAGGATTGCCGCGAACGCCCCGATGTCATCGGCGGAGCCCGGCGGAAGGCGCGAATCGGTTGGCCGCAGCGGTTGCGGAACTTGGGACCGGGCCAACCGGGCAAGATCGCCTATGTCGAGACGATGAGGGATCTGTATCGAGACGACATCGGCGGGTTCAATGCGACCTACGGCACCAGTTTTGCGACGTTTGATGCTCTCGCGTCCGCCGTGCGCTGGCGCACGGGAATCGATCTGTCGAACGGCACCGAGGCCCGCGACAACATCGAGTTCCTCCAGCGCGTCGTGGCCCGCTATTACCGGACAGCGCACGACGCCATCCGCCGGCACGACCCCAACCATCTTTTCTTCGGCGACAAGCTCAACGCCAATACCGACACGCTGGACACCGTGCTGCCGGTAACGAGCCAGTTCACCGATGTGGTCTTCTATCAGATGTACGGCCGGTACGAGGTGCAGAAGCCCGGCCTTGACCGCTGGGCGGAAACCGTTGACAAGCCCGTGATCAACGGCGATTCCGCATTCACGATGACCACCCCGCACATGCCGAGACCATATGGGCCGGTGGCCGACGATCTTGACCAGCGCGCCGCCTGGACGGAGGAATTCTTCCGTAGCGCGTTTGCGCGGTCCGAATTCGTCGGCTGGCACTACTGCGGGTTGATTGACGCGCCGAACCAAATCGAGCGCAAACAGGCGCGCCAGCACTCCGGCCTGCTTGACGGCCGCGGAAATCCGCGCCCCATTCTCAAGCAGGTTCTCACGAGTTGCTCCACAGGCATGTACGGGATCGCCTTGAAGAAGGGGTGAGGTGCTTAGCTCCCACCTCGACGGTTCCCGGCACATCTTGGAAGCCTGCGTCCTGGACCACGCAAGCGCCGGACAAAGCCTTGGCCGGGCCGGGCTCAATCCCCTCCACGGGCGTTGCGCACAGCAGTGCGACCCTCCTGCGGCCAAGCACGCTCCGTCTTGCCGGCGTGCCGCCGCCGGGTTGGTCGGCATGGGTAAGGTCGTGCAGGAGCGGGACCAATACACCGATGCTGGGTGATCGTGCGGTATTGCGGGCTGCCTTGGGAACATACTGGGGAGTCCACCAGCCCACGTAGCTCGGTGAAGATGTTCGCAGCTGTTGGATCGGCGGTCATGGGATGCGTCCGCTCCTTGATCTCGGACATCCGCTCTTCGAGTGCTGGACCAGACGCCCCGGCCGGTAAAAAACAGAGCTTGCGTTCGCGTCAAGCGGCTGGGGCAGGGATTGCTCTTGCCCTTGTGTATATATATAATGCCAGGCAAATGACATTCTTTCGGTTCTCGTGTGTCCTAGGGGCGTTCGCAACGGCGCTGGCCACCTGCCCTATCGCGATCGCAGCGAGAGTGGACTACCAGACCGAGATCCGCCCGTTGCTCTCCGACAAGTGCTTTCAGTGCCACGGCCCAGACGCCGCGACGCGCATGGTGGACCTACGGCTGGACCGGCGCGAAGGATTGTTCGGGGAACGTCCTGGCGGCGCACCGGTCGTGCCCGGTGATCCCGATTCGAGTTTGGTGTACCAACGCATCACGCACCAGAACGAAGTGCTGCGCATGCCTCCTGAGGCCTCCCACAAGGAACTCGAGCTTTCGGATATCGGACGCATCAAGGAATGGATCGAGCAGGGGGCCGAATGGACCGGGCACTGGGCGTTTGAGATTCCCAGGCGCCCCGAGCTACCGGAAGTCCAGGACCAGGACTGGGTGTCCAATCCGATAGACCGCTTCGTTCTCGCCCGTTTGGAGGCCGCAGGCCTCGAGCCGGCTCCGCCCGCCGCCCGCCGGGCCTTGGCGCGGCGCGCCGCGCTGGACGTGACGGGTCTGCCCCCAGAGCCGCACCTGGTCCAGGCGTTCCTCGCCGACCCAGAGCCCGGAGCGTACGGCCGCTACCTCGAACGTCTGTTCGGCTCCGAAGCGTATGGCGAGCATCGAGCGCGCTACTGGCTCGACGCCGCCCGCTACGCCGACACGCACGGCATCCACATCGACAACTACCGCGAGATGTGGCCCTACCGCGACTGGGTCATCAACGCCTTCAACCGCAACCTGCCATTCGATCAGTTCACCCTCGAGCAGATCGCCGGCGACCTGCTGCGCGACCCGACCATGGACCAACTGATCGCCACGGGCTTCCACCGCTGCAACGCGACCACCAACGAGGGCGGCGTGATCCCCGAGGAGTACGAGGTGATCTACGCGAAGGACCGCGCCGACACGACGGGGACTGTGTTCCTGGGCCTGACGGTGGGGTGCGCAACCTGCCACGACCACAAGTTCGATCCCATCACGCAGCGCGACTTCTACGCCTTGACAGCCTACTTCCGCAACACGACGCAGTACGTGATGGACGGCAACATCTCCGATACCCCCCCGTTCATCATCGTGCCCCATGCGGACGCCCGGGCCGAGTTCGAAGCCCTCCGAGGGACACTCAGGGAGTCCCGCGCCGCCTTGCAAGCGGCTGCCGAGGACCCGGGCGACCGATTCGAGGCTTGGCTCGCCAAGAACGGGCACCGCGGGCTGAACAGCCCCCTCCAGACGGCCAGGCCGCCGCTGCACGCCACTCCAGAAGAACTCGTCCACGGCGGTGAGCGAGAGGAACTGCTCTTGCCCGACGGCGTGGAGGTCTCGGAAGGTCCCGCCGCCGACATCCCCGCTTTGCACTTCGGCGACAACGCTGTGCTGGAACTGCCGTCCTCGAAGATCGGCCGCGACACCCCGTTCACCCTAGCGCTTTGGGTGCGCCACCCCAAGGAAGCGGGCAGCTACGTGGTCGCCAGCCAGACAGATCCCGAGAACAAGATGCGCGGTTGGGCCTTGACGCTCGGAGGGCGCCAGATCGGCTTCACGATGACGGGCGTCGAGCCCGGCAAAGATGGCCAAAAGCCGAAGACGTCCAGCATCGACATTCGCCCGAACAACCAATACCAGCTCGAGCCAGGGGTCTGGCGCCACGTCACGGTGACCTACGACGGATCCGGCGAGCGCGCCGGCCTGAATTTCTATTACGACGGCAAGCGGATGCCATTCCAGGGCAGCGAATACTTCGCAAAGCTCGAGGGGTCGGTAGCAACGAGCCAGCCCATGCGTCTCGGCCGCGGTTTCTACACGGACGACGAGGAGACCAAGAACCGCGGCTTCTCCGGCGGTGGCGTGGCGGATGTCCGCCTCTACGACCGCGAACTGAGCGTCGAGGAGGCCTATGTTGTCGCCAACTGGTCGGTCCTGAAGGCGGCGCGCACCAAGAGCCCCGCGCAGCTGGATGCCACGCAGAAGCGCGTGCTGGGACTGCACTATCTGAATCTGCACGACCAGGCGTATCGGGCCAATTTCTTAGCCGCCAAGCAGGCTGAGCGCGACATCCGCGAAATCCGCCGACGCGGAGCGGTCACCCATGTCATGCAGGAGAAGGAAGGCAGCGAGGCCATGGCCCACTTGCTCTTCCGCGGCGTGTACGACCAGCGGCGCGACAAGGTAGCCGCCGCTACGCCGGGGTTCCTCCCCTCCCTGCCGGCCCCGGAACGGATGAACCGCCTCCATCTAGCCGAGTGGTTGATTGACGAGCGCAACCCCCCTCACGGCCCGCGTCACCGTCAACCGCTTCTGGCAGCAGATCTTCGGAGAAGGTCTGGTGCGGACCAGCGACGACTTCGGCGCGCAGGGCGAGCCGCCCTCCCACCCCGACCTGCTGGACTGGCTGGCGGTGGAGTTCCGCGAGAAAGACTGGGACGTGAAGAGGCTGCTGCGGACGATCCTGACCTCATCGACCTATCGTCAGTCGGCTGAGGCCGGCCCCGGCAAGCTCCAGGCGGACCCCGAAAACCGGCTGCTCTCCCGCGGCCCTCGCTTCCGCATGGACGCCGAAATGCTGCGGGACTACGCCTTGGCGGCCAGCGGCATCCTAGTCGGCAAGATTGGCGGGCCGAGCGTGAAGCCCTACCAGCCCGAGGGGGTGTGGGAGGCGGTGGCCATGCCCGGGAGCAACACGCGCTTCTATGTGCAAGACCAAGGCAACAAACTGTACCGCCGAAGCCTCTACACCTTCTGGAAGCGGGCCGCCCCGCCGGCCTCCATGCAGATCTTCAACGCCCCGACCCGCGAGCACGCCACCGTGCGTCGCGAACGCACCAACACTCCGCTGCAAGCGCTAGTGACCATGAATGATACGCAGTTCATGGAAGCCTCGCGGTTCCTAGCCCAATCCGCAATGCAGAAGGCCGGCCCCCGCTTCGGCGACCGGCTCAACTTCATGACTGAGCGGCTGCTGTCGCGCCCATTCCGCGCCAAGGAGCGGGAAGTCGCCGGGCAGAGCTACCAGCAATTCCGGCAGCACTATGCGGAGCACGGGGAGGACGCCAGCCAACTCCTCTCCACGGGCGAGTACCCGGTGGAGGAAGCCTTGCCACCCACAGAGTTGGCGGCCTGGACCATGCTGGCGAACCAGCTGATGAACCTCGACGAGGCCCTGAACAAATGAAGCCCGGCAGGCCGCCGGCACTGGCGGCCGCCTTGGGGGGAGATGAGCCATGAATCCAATCGAACGCGCGATCCGCACAGAGACGCGGCGGCAGTTCTTCGCCCGCCAGGCGAAGGGCATCGGCGGCATCGCGCTCGCCAGCTTGATGGCCGATGAAGCGCGAGCGTCCCGGGGCGGTGGGGCCCGGATCGGGGGCTTGGCGCATCTGCCGCACTTTGCCCCCAAAGCCAAGCGCTGCATCTACTTGCACATGATGGGTGCGCCACCGCAAATGGACCTGCTCGACTACAAGCCGGCCATGAAAAACTGGTACGACAAGGATCTTCCAGAGTCGATCCGCCAAGGGCAGCGGCTCACTACGATGACCTCCGGGCAGGCGCGGTTCCCCATCGCTCCGTCGGTGTTCGAGTTCAAGCAACATGGGCGGAGCGGCGCGTGGATTTCGGAGTTGCTCCCGCTGACGGCCAGCATGGCGGACGACATCTGCATCATCCGCTCCATGAACACCAACGCGATCAACCACGAGCCGGCCATCACGTTCATCCAGACGGGCCGGGAGGTAGCCGGCCGGCCGTGCATAGGCTCCTGGATCTCGTACGGACTGGGCAGCCTCAACCAGGACCTGCCCACCTTCGTGGTGATGAACGCGGAGCGCAGCCATCCCAAGGCCGGGCAGCAGGCCATCTCCGCCAAGCTGTGGAGTTCGGGCTTCCTCTCGCCCGAGTTCGCGGGCGTGGGCCTGCGCGCAGGCAACGACCCCGTGCTGTACGTCAACAACCCCGGCGGGGTCACCCCGCAAGTGCGGCGCAGGATGCTGGATGGGCTCGCAGCCTTGAACCAGATGCAGCATGAGCGCATCGGCGACCCGAAGACCCTCGCCCGCATCGAGCAGTATGAGATGGCTTTCCGGATGCAGACCTCGGTGCCGGAGATGAGCGATCTATCCTCCGAGCCGGAGAGCACGTGGAAGCGCTGGGGCGAGGAGGCCCGCGAACCCGGCAAATTCCAGAACGCGGCGCTCATGGCGCGACGGTTAGTCGAGCGTGGTGTCCGCTTCGTGCAGATCTACCACCGCGGGTGGGACGTGCATAACAACGCCCCCGAAGTGCTGCCGGCGCAGGCGAAGGATGCCGACCGCGGCGCATGGGCCTTGGTCCAGGACCTTAAGGAACGCGGGCTGTTCGAAGACACGCTGGTCATCTGGGGCGGCGAGTTCGGGCGCACGATCTACTCGCAGGGCGAGCTGACGCCCACGAACTACGGCCGCGACCACCATCCACGGTGCTATAGCCTGTGGATGGCCGGCGGTGGCATCAGGGGGGGCGTGGTGTACGGCGAGACCGACGAATTTTCGTACAACATCGTCAAAGACCCAGTGCCGATCCGCAACTACCAAGCGACGCTGCTGCACCTCTTCGGGATCGACCACGAGCGGTTCACCTACCGCCACCAAGGGCTGGACGCCAAACTGACGGGCGTCGAGCCAGCCGAAGTCGTGCAGCCCATCCTTGCGTAGGAGCCGGTGGAGTCCGGCGGGCCAGCGTACCGGTCCAAGCCCCGCCCACCCAGCGCGAGGCTTCGCGGAACCGACGAATTCAGCGTAGGGGCGCTGCGGGCCGGGGCTGGAGCTGCATGAACGCGCTCGGCTCGGACAAACCCACACACGAACCGAACCGCATGACGGGGGTCTGGCTTCGCCGCAAATCCCTTGTAGACTGCTGAGGCGCTGTTGCCGGCAGGGTGTCCCTGATTCCCGGTTGAAAACTCAGGCACCATCCGGAACGTGTTTGTGCTACAATGATTTAGACGGTCCTCTGGGGTGTTAGCGGATTGCACCTCGGGGGTGCCTCTTGATTTTTTGGGAGGCCCCCTGTCCCCCGACAGCGCTCCCACCCTAGCCTACGGCGTCTGCGACGACGACTTGACGGGCCTGGCCGGGCTCGGCGTGGTGGCCCGGCTGGCCCGGTTCCTCGGGCTGCCCGAGCAGCTGGCCGCGTCGGTCCGCCTCCAGCGCCGCCGGCGCGGTGGCAGCGACATGCAGCTGCTGCTGGCGCTGATCTACGCGGCCTGCGCCGGCGGGGGGCACCTCAACGCGGTCGACGCCCTGGGGGCCGATGACGTCGCCCGCCGAGCGTGCGGGCTGCGGGCCGTGCCCGCCAGCCGGCGGCTCGGCGAGTACCTGCAGCGGATGAACGAGGCGGCCCTGGAGGGCTTGCGGGAGTGCGCGCGCTGGTCAGCCGGCGGCTGGTGCCGCTGGGGGCGCAGGCGTGCGGGCAGCGGTGGGGCTGCGGGCCGGTGTTCGTGGACGGCACGGGGATCGAAGTGGAGGGCAAGCTGTGCGAGAACGCCGGGCGGCACGGATGTGCGAGGGGATGGGCGGGAGCAGCTGGGCCAGGAGGGCGGCAGCCGGTGGGGCTGCGGGCCGCCAGCGCGGACTCCTGCCAGGATCTGGCGAGCTACTGCCGGCGGAAGGGCTGGGAGTATTCCGTGAGCGTGACCGATCCGCGCCAAAAGGCCCCGATTCTGCGCCTAGTGGATGCGAGGGGGTTGCGGGAGGACGAGGGGGAGCCCCTGGACGCGGCGGGCAAGGAACGGGCAATCGTGGTGGCGTACCGGCCGGCCCGCTGGCCGGAGGAGCAGGTGTACGTGGTGATCCGGCGTGGCTGGGACGGGGAGCAGCGGCTGCTGGAGCCGGTGTGCATGGCGATGCTGGTGAGCCACGACCGGCTGCCGCTGGCGGAGCTGGTGCGGCCGGCACCGTGGCCAGCAGGGGCAGGAGAATGCGTTCCAGGGGCCGTTGACGGACCTGGGCTGCATCATCCGCCGTGCCGCTCGCAGGCGGCGAATCAGGGTTTCTATCTGGGCGGGCAGATTGCGCTGCTGCTGCTGCGGCTGCTGCAGTACCAGGCGCTGCCGGCCGCGGCGCGGCAGCCCGGGCTGCGGCCGCTGATCCGGTACTGCGTGGGCAGCGTGGGGCGGCTGACGCGCAGTGCGCGGCGGCTGCGGCTGCTGTGCAGCAGGAGCAATCTGCAATGGGACTGGCTGCTGCACGCGGCGAGCCGGAGGGAGCCGGGCTAGGGCCGGGCCCAGCAGCAGGGGACCGACGCGGAGCCCGCGGGGGCTCGGTGCGCTCGGAGCCGGGGGCGCAGCGGCCGCGGTGCGGGCGCAGGCCGGTGCCGGGCGCTTGCGGGGGTGCCAAAGTCGCTCGGCGACGGGCTGAGGGGCCCGCGCCGGGTGCGCCGGGCTCCCCGCTCAAGCCATACGGCCCCCCAACCTCCATTTCGGGAAATTAGCCGGGAATCTAGGGCAGGGTGTCCGCCCCCCGACGACAAGGCACCGTGTATAATCAAGACATGGGTCGGTCGTCCGGGCAGCCGCTGCGCCTTCGGGCGGGGAGGAAAGTCCGGTCTCCGCAGGGCAGCGTGCCGGCTAACGGCCGGGAGGCGTCTTCGTGAGGGGGCGTCGACGGCAAGTGCCACAGAAAAGACACCGCCTCGGCTGCCGAGGTAAGGGTGAAATGGTGCGGTAAGAGCGCACCGCGTCGCGGGCAACCGGGACGGCAAGGTAAACCCCACGTGGAGCAAGACCAAATAGGGGGCAAGGCGGTTGCCCGCCGCGCCCGAGCCCCGGGTAGGTCGCTTGAGGCGTTCGGCAACGGACGCTCTAGATGAATGGCTGCCAACCGTCTAAGGACGGGAACAGAAACCGGCTTACAGGGCGGCCGACCCGTCCGCCGAGTCATTACGCCGGTCGATGGGTGGCGAGCAGGTTCGGCTCAGGCCCGCGACGGCGCACGCAGCAGCCCAGCGACCGGCTTCATCCGCAGCGCAAGTGCTTCGAATCGCCGGCACTGGCGCGAAGGCATCCGCGGATGCCCCATCTACGCCACTGATCCTCACCCCCGGTCGGCAGCGACCGCGGGGCGCCCTCGAGTCGGATACACGGGACGAGGGCAACACTCGGCGGGGCATGCGTCGGGACTCGGAGCCACAACTCCCAAATGAGCGCGTGTCGGAAGGCCCAGGACTCGCTCCGCGATCATGTCCCGCACTCCCCGCACAAATAGCGGATGCGTGCCCACGGTCGCGGTGCGAACCCAGCGGAGGCCCAGTTCGTTGGCGACTTCGGCCGCCTCGATGTCGAGGTCGTACAGCACTTCCATATGGTCCGAGAGGAAACCAATCGGCGCGAGGCAAACAGCACCCACACCTTCCTGAGCGATCTGTCTCAGCCGGTCGCAGACATCCGGCTCTAGCCACGGCTGCGACGGAGGGCCGCTCCGGCTCTGGTACACAACCTCCCAATCCTCGATTCCGGCCCTGTCGCTGACGAGCCTCGCGGCCTCCTGAAGCTGGGCTTGGTACAGGCAACCGCGGGCCATGGCAGCCGGGAGGCTGTGCGCCGTGTACAGGACCTTGACAGGCTCGCCCTCCCCGGCCGCGAGGCTAGGCAAGCCTGCACGAAGCCGTTCGGCCATCGCGTTGACGAAGCCCGGGTGATGGAAGCACGGCCGCACCTTGTCTACGCTCGGAGCATCCGGCCCCACCACTGCCCGAGCCTGCTCGATGTTCTCCAGGTACTGGCGGCAGCCTGAGTACGAGCTGTAGGCCGACAGGACAAAGGCGAGCGCCCGCTTCACGCCTTCCTTGGCCATGGTCCTCAGGGTGTCCGGCAGGAGCGGGCGCCAGTTCCGGTTCCCCCAGAACAACGGGAGCCGCGGCCCCCGCCGGGCCAACTCGGCGCGGAGCGCCTCCAGCAGCAGTTCGGTCTGCGCGTTCAGCGGGCTCCTGCCGCCGAAACGGTAGTAGTGCTCCGCGACCTCAAGCAGGCGTTCCCGCGGCACGGGCCTGCCACGCACGACATTCTCCAAGAAGGGCACTACATCCTCTCGGCGTTCGGGCCCTCCGAACGCGACGATGAGGACCGCATCGTAATCCGGCCGGGATGACACGGCGTCAGTGTGGACCAAGCCAATCTCTCCAGACGGCAGCAGGACGCACCATCGGCGCTACAAGTGCCCGGCGCTCTGCAGCAGGTACAGACCGGTGCCGATCTTCGGGTCGAGCAGGCAGCCCTCGAGCTCCCGCTTCGCAAGCCATGTCCGCAGCCCGGCCAGGGGCACCACCCAGACGTCGATTCCTTCCCCGGCAACACCCCCGCCGGAACCGACGCGCTCGAGCTCGGTCGCGTGGACGAACGAAACGAGCTCGTTCGTCAGTCCGCCCGCGCTCGGCATGCAAGCGAGCAAGCCCAAGCGACCGGCACGGTAGCCAGTCTCCTCCTCCAATTCTCGATTCGCCGCCTCCCACAGGGATTCGTCCCGCAAGGCCTCCTCGTCCCCGACCAGCCCGGCCGGCAATTCGACCATTCGCCGCCGGACGGGAGGGCGGTACTGCTCGACCAGTACTAATTCTGCGTTTCCCGTTACCGGCACTAGCACGGCCACACCGTGGACGTTGACACGCTCTACATACTCCCAGGAGCCGCGCTTCACCAGACGCAGGAACCGCCCTTCTCCGAGCGTCTCGATGCCGTCCCTCACGCGACGTCCGACTCCGCGAAGAGGCTCACGCCCGCAGCACGAAGCTCCTCCCATGCGTGTTCGACATCGCCCGCGGCCAGATTTATGCCGCGGCAGCCGTCGGGGACCACCCGGGTCCGGAACCCGGCGTCGGCAGCGTCGAGCGCACTGAACTTCACGCAGTAATCGGTCGCAAGTCCGAGCAGGTAGACCTCGTCGACCCCGCGCTCGCGCAGATGCTCTCCGAGCCCGGTCGAGCGCCGCCGCGCATTGTCGTAGAGTGCGCTGTAGCTGTCGATATTCCGATCCGTCCCCTTGCGGAACACTCTGGCGATCGGGCTGCGATCCAGACCCGCATGGAATTCGGCACCGGGCGAACCCTGGAGGCAGTGATCCGGCCACAGGATCTGGCTGAGCCCCCCCACCTCCACGGCATCCCCGGGCTTCCGGCCCGCATGCTGCGACGCGAAGCTGCGATGCTCTGGCGGGTGCCAGTCCTGCGAAGCCACGACGTACGGGAACCGCCGGGCCAAGCGATTGGCGACGGGTACGACCTCATCCCCCCGCGGCACGGCCAATGCGCCGCCGGGCATGAAATCGTTCTGCAAGTCAACCAGGATCAGGCACCTCATGGGCGAGAACACCGGCCAAGCAGGCCCGCACCCGCGGGCCGTAGTCGGGATCCGCGAGGGCGAACTCAATGAACGTCTCAAAGTACCGCGCGAAGTTACCAATATCGTAGCGCTTCTCGTTCTTGCGCAGCCTGACTCCCACGACCCGCCCGCCCGCTTCGGCAATCTGCCGGATGGCATCCGTGATCTGGATTTCGCCCCGCTGGTCGGGCCGGACCTTCCGGATCCTGTCAAACACCTCCGGCGCGAAGATGTACCGGCCCGCGACCACCAGCCGGCTCGGCGCTTCCGCCACAGCGGGTTTCTCCACCAGGGTGCGGATCGGGAAAGTTTCCCCGTCGCCGCCTGGCGATACGACACCGTAAAGGCACACCTCCCGCAGCGGCACCTCCTCGACCGCGATCGCCACGGACGCTCCGCAACTCTCGTAGGCCGCCGCCATCCGGGAGCAGATCGTCGCATCCCCGCTCAGCCCGATGATGGAGTCGCCGAGGGCCACGAAAAAGGGCGCACCCCCCACGAACGATTCGCCGTGCAAGATGGCGTCCCCGAGGCCTCGCTGCACGCTTTGCCGCGTGTAGAAGATCTTGACTCCCAGACGCTCGAAGTCGAGGGCGGGCAGCAGATCGTCCTTGCCGGCCTTCCGCAGCGACTCCAGCAGCCCCGGGTCGGTGTCGAAATGGTTCTCGATCGCGGTCTTGCCGCGGCCGGTCACGAACAGTACGTTCTCGACGCCCGAACGCGCCAGTTCCTCCACCACGTACTGCACGATCGGCTTGCGCGCCACCGGCAGCATCTCCTTCGGCTGCGATTTCGTGGAGGGCAGCAGACGGGTGCCCAAGCCCGCCACGGGGACAACGGCATTGCGAATCACCAGCGACGCACCCTCCGCCCCGTGCGCCTACGCCGCAGCAGGACCTTCTTCGAATCGGAAGTCGTCCAGCGGCGCACTGCGGTTCCAAAAGTCCGCAAACAGGGTGCGCATGGCTGTCCCGAGGCTCCGATGCTCGAACACCAACGCCGTGATCTGCGGATGGCTCACCACAGGATCGTCGAGGGAGATCATGCCGCTGTGGCTGTCGAACAGGGCGAGCTTCATGGGCACGTTGCGGCCTAGCCGCACATCGGCCCCGGCCTCCTCCAGCAAGCGGAGCTTGTCCCTCCCGCCCGCAGCGCTCGCGTCGCTGGCATCGAAGACGAGTCGGCAAGCCGTGCCCTTTTCCGCCAGGCTGCGGACGATCGGCTCGTGGCCCGGATCCACGGCATAGGGCGGCCGGGCGAACTCCAGATACTCGTTCTGAGTCTGGACGAGCATCTGCCGGTACTCCTCGACGATCTGCCGCGTGTCGGAAATGATCCGCAGATAGTCCAGCGGGCTGCGACCGTGCGAACCGTCCTGGAACACATCGGCCAGATCGGCGCTGAGCTGACTCGCTAGCCGCTGCCGGTTGTTCCACTCGCGCAGGAAAGTCTCGCGCCGGCGGTTCAGGTAGCTCTCCAAGGCCAGCCGGGGCTCCACCGCCGAGAACTGCTTCGTCTTGCCGTGGACCACACGCACAAAGCCCTTGTCGATCAAGCTGCTGAGGACTTCGTAGACCTTAGCCCGGGGGATGTCGGCCCGGCTAGCAACATCGAGCGCCTTGAACTGCAGATGCCCGATCAGCACCAGATAGGCCTTCGACTCGTACGCGTTGAGACCGACCACGTTCAGGCGACGCGCGTGAATTTCCAGATCCAAATTCTTCCGATTATACCGAGACTGCGACAGCTTCCGCGCATACCCGGACGAGGCCCGGGAAAGCCGCCCGCGCACTCCGCGCCAAGGGCCAGACCCGCCCGACCGTCGGCGGGCCAGCCTAGTCCTGGACGGCCTGCACCGCGCTGGGCGGGAAGTAGCCCCGGCGGTGGTAGATCTCCACCTCGGCCCCGGCCAAGCCCACCTGCACCTGGATCGGGCGGAACTGCTGGTCCGTGAACGGGCGGCTCGGCACGTAGCCCAGAATATACTGGCTCTGCACGTTGCCCGCCACATCGATGATCGCTTGGTAGAGGGCCTGCAGCTGGGCAGCGGCGTACCCCCCGGTGCCGACCTCGTACTGATAGTTGCCGGCGTCTTGGGGCTTCGACAAATACCCCGACACATCCTTGTGGACCTTCTGCATCGGGCGCACGACACGGCCGCCTGTCTCGCGAGCGAGCCGGAACAAATTGGACTCCTCCTCGTGGTGGTAGCCCCAGCCCACGGTGCTTACCGCGTAGATCGTGACATGCTGCCTCTGGGCCGCGTGGATCACCTCGTCTATCGAGCGCTTGCTCGCGTTGTCGTGGCCGTCGCCGATCACGACCAATACCTTGCGGGGCTCGCTAGCGCCCTGGTACGGAATCGATACAAGCTTCTCCGAGCAGGCCCTGTAGACCGCGTCGAACATCGCGCTGCCGCCGCCGTGCTTGAGGCTCTCCATCGTCTCGGTCAGCGCCACCGGGTCGTTGGTGAAGTCCACCAACTCGTCCACCTCCGTGTGGTACCCCAGTAGGAACCCCTTGTTCTTGCCTCCTTCCGGCACGAGCATCCAAGCCAAGTCCCCGATCGAATCCTTGTAGGTCTTGTAGTAGAGGCGCGCGGTGTTGCTGAGGTCGATCACAAAGCCGGCGTACAGCGGCGGCTTCTTGTCCTCCTCCACGCTACGCGTGAAGTAGCGGATCTCGACGAGCTGGTCGTCCTCCCACACCGAGAAGTCCGCCTTCTCCAGATCGACGATGAAGCGCCCCTGCGAGTCGGTCACGGTCACAGGCAAGTTGACGACATTGACCTCGACCTTGATTGTGCTGGGATCCCGGTCGGCCTCCTGGGCCCAGCCGATGAGGGCCGCGCTGAGCAGTGCTAGCAGCCAATGTCCCCGGCACGGTCGCATGACGCCATCATTCTAGCCCACCGCCGCGGTTCCGAGCCAGCTCGGATTCCGGACCCCGCCCGGGTTCAAGGTCCCAGGCGGCCAGCCATGGTCCTGCCCTCGCCGCGGGCCGCAGCGCTGCCGTGGACGAAGCAGCGGCGGAAGTGTACGATAGGATGAATCGGCCTCGGCCTTCCGGATGTCCAAGCTACTTGATTGGTGGGGCCCCAAGACCCCCGAATGGTATTTGGTGCGCCGCTTGGACCTGGACCGGCTGCCCCGGCACATCGCAGTGATCATGGACGGGAACGGGCGCTGGGCCAGCCGCAGGCGGCTGCCCCGGGCAGCGGGGCACCGCGCCGGCGTCAAGGCCGTGCGCTCCATCATTCGGGACTGCTGCCGGCTCGGCATCAACAACCTGACCCTGTACGCATTCTCGGTCGAGAACTGGAAGCGCCCCAAGGGCGAGATCGATACGCTCTGGGCCCTGATGCGCAACTACCTGCGACGCGAACTGCCCGACCTCAAGACCAACGGCGTCCGCTTTCAGACCATCGGGCGCACGGAGGAGCTCCCGCCCGACCTGCGCGACGACATCGAGTACGCCAGCATCGAAACCGCAACCAACGACAGGGTGCGGCTCAACGTCGCCATCAACTACAGCGGCCGCACGGAGATCGTCGACGCCGTCAACGACCTGCTCCGACGGAGCTACCAGCACGGCCAGCTCGTCCAGGTCGACGAAAGGACGCTGAGCGAGCAACTATGCACAGCGGGCCTCCCCGACCCCGATTTGCTGATCCGCACCTCGGGCGAGTTCCGGATCAGCAACTTTTTGCTGTGGCAGATCGCGTATTCCGAAATCTGGGTCACCGAGCGCCTCTGGCCCGATTTCCAGACCGCGGATCTGCTGGAGGCAATCCTGGACTACCAGAAACGGCATCGCCGCTACGGCGGACTGCCCTCCGGCGAGGACCAGCCAGCGTCCAGAGCGCGGGAGGAGAGCCCCGCCTTGGTGGCGGTCAACGAATGAGCGGCCCCGGATGACCAGGGTCATCACGGGCCTCCTGCTAGCCGGCGCAGCTTGGGCGCTGGCCTTCCTTGCCCCGCGGCCGCTGTTTCTCGGCCTCGGAGCGACAGTTGCGACCCTGGCCCTACGGGAATTCTACGGGATCGCCCGAGCCTGCGGCTGGCAACCGCTCGCGCTGGCGGGATACGCCGCGAGTTGGCTGTGGATCTGCTTGCCCGGCCTCGACGTAGGCCTCCTCACGATCCTGCTGGCGCTGGCCGCGCTCGGGGCGGGCTTCGTCTCGGGCCGCCCTGTCTCCAGCGTCCTCCCCAGCGCTGCATCGACGCTCACCGGGGTAGTCTACATCGCGGGACCGCTCGCGCTGGGAGCGCTGCTTCACGCCCGCTCGCCGCACTGGCTGGTGCTGCTCCTCGTAACCAACGGCGTCGGGGACTCCGCCGCGCTGTACGTGGGCCGGGCCTTGGGCCGCCACCCGCTGGCACCGCGCACAAGCCCGGCCAAGACTTGGGAGGGGGCAGCGGGATCCCTTGTCTGCGGCATTCTGGCCGGCACGCTGTACGCCGCCCAGTTCCTGCGGACGGAAATCGGTCTCGTGGACGCAACGGTCCTGGCGCTAGCGGTCAATTGTGCCGCGCAAATCGGAGACCTAGCCGAATCCGGGATGAAGCGGGCCGCCGGCATGAAGGACAGCAGTTCGCTGCTGCCTGGCCACGGAGGCGTGCTGGACCGGATCGACGGGCTGCTCTTTTCAACGCCAGTCGCCTATGCCCACTTGCTAGTCTTCGGCTAACTCCACCCTCAAGCCGGCCGGAGGTTCCGGCCGACGGGCCGGGCCCCTGCCGGCACGCGGGCGAGTGGAGCCGGCCCTCCGGCCACCGCACGAGTAGCGGCACGCGAACCGACGCTTGCCAGGGGCAGCACTGGCACTCGCGGTGGCGGCCGCCGAGCATGGCCCCGTGGGCGGAGACGAACAGGATCAGGGTGTCCTCGAGAGCCCGCGCCGGTGGAGGGTCTCCAGGAAGCGCCCGCTCTGGTCGTCGATGAAGCGGATCGAGCTGCACTAGCCCTGCTGCATGGGCCTCGGCCCCAGGTCGCCATGCCGCAGCTTCGGCTGGTCGCTGCTCCGTGGCCGGTAAGGTCTCGCCCAGTCGCCGCCCGAAGCCCCGGGAGCTTGGTTTCTTCGACCTCGCACAGGTAACGCGCAGGAGGATCGTACAGACTGCGCGGACGCGCAAACGAATCCTGCATCGGGAGCGGAACGTTCGCCCTCGACCGGCGCCGGGCAGGGGCAGCGGCAAATCCGAGAGCCGGGGCCAGGTGGAGAAAGGTCCGTCGCTTTATAGTCGGCACGGGCTCGATCGTAGCCATCGCTTGAACCACCCGATTCTGGATCCACACCGGCCCGCCCGAGTGCGACCCGATCAGTCACGGCGGCGCTACTATGAATCGGAAGCGTCGGCAGGCACCTTAGGGGGAGATGCTGGGGAGAAACCCCTCTCTCTGGCACGAAGCCCCGAGCCAAGCTCAGAGGGAGGCTCCCCCGCACTGTGTCCAGGGGCGGCTCGCCCGGACCGACCAGCTCCTGCCGCCTAGCCGGCGGTTCGGCGACCTGCCCTTGCAGAACGATTCCGCCTTGCAGCCATTCCGCACGCCTAGGCCAGTCGCATGCCTGCCCCTGAAGAACGCGATGTCAATGCCCTAGCTTTGCAGCAGGGCCTGCCGACGAATATCGAAGCCGAGACGTTCGTACTCGGCTCCGTCCTGCTCGACGACAAGAAGTTCCCGGACGTGGCTACGGCTCTCGACGAAGAGGACTTTGCCATCGAGAAGCACCGCCGGATCTTCGCCTGCATGCATAAGCTCGAAAAGCGCAACGAAAGCATCGAGCACATGACGCTCGCGAATGAGCTCGAGAAGTTCAAGCAGCTGCAAGCCGTTGGCGGCCTCGCCTACATCGCGTACCTAACCGAGGGAATGCCGCGACTGGAAAGCATTCAGAGCTACATAGAGATAGTCAAGAGCAAGTCCCTGCTGCGCAAGCTGATCCAGACCTCGCAGAAAGTCATCGCCGACTGCATTGAGGAGGGGCGGGAGGTCGGGGACATCCTCGCCGACGCCGAGAGGGCGATCATGCAGGTCGGCAACGAGGTGCCGAAAGCCGGCCTGCAAAGTCCTGCGGATGTGGTCGAGAGCTTCCCCGGCGGACCCGAAGCATTTCTGGATCCGAGCCGGCGCCAGAAGGGTCTGGCCGGTCCGTTCACCAAGTTCGACGAAATGACCAACGGCATGCTAGGGGGTCAGCTGATCGTGCTGGCCGCCCGGCCGGCGATGGGCAAGACGGCGATGGCCCTGAACATCGCCTCGTATGTCGCCTCGTCCGGCACTCTGGAGAACCCGCAGGCCGTGGCCGTCTTTTCACTCGAGATGTCGTGCGAAGCCCTGCTGACGCGGGTGCTCTGCGCCGACGCCGAGGTCGACCAGCACCGCTTTCGCGGCGGCTACATAAACAGGGAGGAGAGAGACAGACTGCAGAAGGCCTTGCAGAAGCTCATGCAGAGC
This sequence comes from Bryobacterales bacterium, assembly GCA_965213745.1. Taxonomy (GTDB): domain Bacteria; phylum Acidobacteriota; class Terriglobia; order Bryobacterales; family UBA6623; genus VXMF01. Next base: position 49,427 of record CBDBZZ010000048.1, read on the forward strand.
AAGCTGTTCATTGACGACACGGCCGATAGCAGCGTCATGGAAATCGTCTCGAAATGCCGCAAGCTGCAGGCTCAGCACGGTTTGGCCCTGGTGGTGGTGGACTACTTGCAGCTGCTGGGCTCCAAGGGCAAGGTCGAGAACCGAGTCCAGGAGATCTCTGCATTCTCGCGGAGCCTGAAGCTTCTGGCGAAGGATCTGGACGTGCCCGTCCTGGCCTTGTCCCAGCTGAGCCGCAAGCCGGAGGAGCGCACCGGAGACCACCGGCCCCTTCTGAGCGACCTACGCGAGTCCGGCTCAATCGAGCAGGACGCAGACTTGGTGTGCTTCATCTTCCGGGAGGAGGTCTACAAGCCGGACAACAAGAAGCTGGAGGGAATCGCCGAGCTGATTGTCGCCAAGCAACGCAACGGGCCGACGGGCAAGTTCAAGCTCGCCTTCGTGAAGCGGCTGGCCAAGTTCGCCAACTTGGCGGAGGACATGGAGGATCCAGAGGGCTCGTACGCCGGAGGGATGGACGACGCGGAAGAACCCCCGTTCTGACGGCCAACGACCTGGGCGCAAGGGGTTTCGGCTGCACGCCACCCCAGCGCTGCTAACCCGGCACCTGCCGGAGCGAGGCACCGGCTCCTCCGGAGTTCGGCTCGTCCCTCCCAGCAGACTGCGAACGCGGGCGAGGAGGCCCGCGACCGAGGCAATCGCCGCGTGCCGCCTCCGGGGCGGATTGCCCTTAGCCAGCCCCTCGCAACAGTGCTGCACGGCGAACGGGGCGTAAGGAGCCAGGTTTCGCTGAGCCCGCAAGAACCCGCTGAAAAAGTCCGCCAGGCATGGCCAGCTGGGGCCAGGCGGTGTAGCAGCGAGTTCAAACCACCGCTACTGGCCGCTGGCGCGGTCCGGGCGGTCTATTCTGCGACCGCTTCGGGCCCCTTTGCGCACCGCGCACGCAAGTTCCACGGAACCCGTGGCTTTGCAACAGGCTCCTAACGAGCCGACCTGCCCCTCCACGAGGTCGAACAACATCTCAAGCTGTGGATCAGGGGATAAGTCCATTTCAGAAGTGCCAGCCAGGCCTTCAGCAGCGTGCAGAATCCCATGCTCGAGACCGCAAGGGTGTAACCAAACAGTCCCATCCGACACCCGCGCCCCAGTCCGAGTCCAGGCGCTCAGCCCCGGACTAGCTCCGCATTTGGATGGCGGCACCCCCCGGCAGTGCCCGCCGCATACCGGCAGACGCCACCGTTGCCCTCCGGGCGGGATGGGCCCCGCGTGCGGGCCCCCCAACATCGGGCAAGTCCCGGCTGCAGTGCCTAGGGGGAGGGTGGGGGTAGATCCGGATGACGATGGATTGGCGAAGCTCGGGGCTTGCCCTCTCCCGCTGCCCCGAAACTGCGAGTTCCCGACCGTGGACGGCCTTGGCGTGCTTGGAGCCAGGTATCAGGCGGCCCTTCCGATCTACACTAGAGCAGGGCCCACAAAATGATTCGCCGCAATCTGGCGTTCTGGCTATTGATCGCTGGCATCCTTGCCCCGTTGCCCGGCCAGACGGTCGGACGGACGCTTCCCGACGGCCATCCGGCCGTCGGCAGCAGCGACCTTCGGCACCGGCTGTCCGACCAGACCGAGGCCCTTGCCTCGCAGGCCGCCGACCCGGCACGGGCTGTTCCGCTCGCTAATTTCATCGACGCCAGGATCTTCGGCAAGCTCGAGCGCGAGGGTTTGCCGCACGCCCCTCTGGCTGACGACGCAACCTTCTTCCGCCGCCTTCACCTCGATCTGACGGGCCGCATTCCGAGCGGGGCCGAGGCGCGGGCCTTTGTGGAGGATGCCGCCCCAGAGAAGCGCGCCATGCTCGTCGACAAGCTCGTCGGAAGCGTCGCCTGGCGCGACCGCTGGACCTACTGGCACCTCGATCAGTGGCGCATCAGCCAGAACCGTGTCGGCTGGGCGGGCCGCAACCTCTTCCACGACTACGTGGCGGACGCCCTGCTCCTGAACCAGCCCTACGACGAGTTCGTCCGCGAGCTGCTGACGCCCGAGGCGCGGAGCAACTGGTACGTCGGTCCGGCGAGCTACCTCGTGCGTTGGGCGGTCTTCGCCGACAACTGCACGGAAATCATGCACGAGGACACGGCCGACGAAATGACCGTGATGCTCTTCCAGCATTTCCTGGGAGTCAACCTGCAGTGCATCTCTTGCCACGACGGCGCCAACCATCTCGAGCAGGTGAACGTGTGGCTCACGGAGCGCAAACGCGAGGAATTCTGGGCGCAGGCCGCGTTCTTCGGCAACACGCGCGTCATGCGCCGGGTGGAGCTGCGCAACACGCAGGACGAATACCTCATCGACGACAAGGACCCCCAGCGCGACGGATATTCGCGCGCAGCAGCCAGCACGGTGCGGGCAGCCCGACGGGGCGAAGGCAAGGTCGCTCCCGCCTTCATCCTCGGCGGCGAGACCCCGCAGGATGGCCAGCCGCTGCGACAGGAGCTGGCGCGGATCGTGACCGGGCATCCCCAGTTCGCACGCGCCGTGGTCAACCGGTTCTGGGCCGAGTTCATGGGGGTGGGCATCGTGGAGCCGCTGGACGGCTTCGACTTCGCCCGGATGGATCCGGCGGCGCTCCCGGAGGGCTGGGACCTGCAGCCCACGCACCCCGGGCTGCTGGAGGAGCTGGCCGAGGACTTCGTCGCTAGCGGCTACGACCTGCAGCATCTGCACAAGCGGATCGTGTCTTCGTCCGCCTACCAGCTGGCCACGGGCTTCCCAGCCAACTGGAAGCCTGCGTACGCAGCCTATTTCGCCCGCAAGTTTGTCCGGCGACTGTCTGCGGAGCAAGTGTACGACGCGATCGTCAAGGCCACCAACCTCCACACGCCGATCCAGATCCCCCTGACCGACCGCAAGGTGCAGTACATGGCGCAGATGCGCGGCCCTGCCGACCTGCGCCGGAGCAGCACCCTGCCGCCGCAGCTCAAGCAGGACCTGCAGTTCTTCGCCGAGTCCTTCGGGCAGGCGAATCGCGAGTTCAACGAACCCAGCCGCAGCGGCTCGATCATCCAGGCGGCGCTCATGATGAACTCGAAGCTCGTCAAGGAAAAGGCCAAGCCCGCGCCGGGCAGCTACCTAGCGGAACTGCTCGCCGCGAAAGTCCCCGACGAACAGTTGGTCGACCGGCTTTACTGGCAGTTCCTGACGCGCCCGCCGGAGCCCGACGAACTCGAGGTATCGCTGCAGTTGCTGGCCGAGCGCGGCCGCGTATCGGGCAGCGAGGACCTCCAGTGGCTGCTCATGAACAAACTGGAGTTCCTGTTCAATCGCTAGGAACGCGAGAAGGCCGGCCATGGCACGCTTCGAAGACCATTTCCTCACCCGGCGGGACGTTTTCCGAATCGGCTCGGTAGCCATGACGGGCTACCACCTCTTGCCGCTGGTGCAGCCGCGCGCAAAGGCCGGCAGCCGGGTCACGCCGCTGGGCAGCGCCCGTTTCTGCATCTTCGTGATGCTGGAGGGCGGCCAGTCCCATGTCGACTCGTGGGACTTCAAGGAAGGCCCTTGGACGCCGCCCGACTTCGACGTGCGGACGATCCCGGGAGTGGGCAAGTGGCCCGTCGGCCTCTATCCAGAGTTGGGCAAGCGCCGCGAGCAGTACACGCTGCTGCGCTCCATGCAAACCTGGGAGAGCCAGCACGGACGGGGCCAGTACTACATGCAAACCGGGCACCAGCACAATCCGGCGCTGGCCCCGGAACTGCCCGCCGTGGGCTCCGTGGTGGCCTACGAATACGCGGCGGGCCGCAAGGAAACAGATTCCCTGCCCCCGTTCGTGGGCTTCAACACGTTTCCGCAGGTCGGCCTCGTCGGCTCTGGCTTCCTGCCCGGGACCTACACGCCGTTCCATGTCAACACCTCCTCGGACATTTCCGCTCTCGCGCCGCGCAAGGAAGACCTTCCCGACTTCCAGCGCCGGTGGGAACTGCTGCAGCGGCTCGACAGACCGGCCCGGACAGCGCCCGAGCCCGAGCGCCGCGCGTTCCGGGACTTCCACAACCACTACGAGGGCGCGGTAGACATCATGTCGGACCCGCGCAGCGCCGAGATCTTCAGGATCGGCGGCCAGGATCGCCAGCGGTACGGCGCCAACCCGGTGGGCGACTCCTTCGTGCTAGCCCGCAACTTGGTCGTAGCCGACGCCGGAACCCACTTCATCTTCCTAACCCACGAGGATTGGGACCATCACGGTTCGATCTACGCTCGGAATAACTTCTACCAGCGCTCGCACGAGCTTGACGTGGCCCTAAGCCAGCTGCTCGACGACCTCGGAAGCGCTCGCAGGGAGGATGGACGGTCCGTGCTCGACGAAACGCTGATCGTGTGCGTCGGCGAGTTCGGCCGGACGCCCGGCGAGTTGACCAACATCGCGGGCCGGGACCACTACCAGTACGCCTTCACCGGCCTCTTCGCCGGCGGCGGCGTCCAGCCCGGCCAGATCCTGGGTGCCACCGGCGAGTCGGGGGCGACCATCACCGACTATGGCTGGAGCGCCAACCGCCCCGTCTACCCGGAGGACCTCGCCACCACCATCTACTCAGCCCTGGGCATCGACTGGACCAAGAGCATTGAGGACACGCCGTCCGGGCGGGCCTACCACTACATCGAGATCTTCTCCCCGACCGAACTGCTGGCCAACCGCGTGGTGGAGGAACTCTTCGCCTGAGACCCTGGGCCCGGGCCGGAGCCAACCCGACGGGACTTCGGCCCCGGCGAACGTCGGTCGGCGGCGCAGGGAGGCAGTGCTGGATCGTGCGAGCCTGCGCTAAGGCGCAAGAGAAACCCATGCCCAACCAGATTCTGCAGGCCCTGCGCTTCGGCGGCCTAGCGCGGGCGATGCGCCGCGACTGGGACAGGCGCGCCCGCGAAAACGCCCTTTACTTCGTGAACACCGGCCGCCGCAACTGGGACGAGCGCGACTTCTTTGCGACTGGGACCGACAATGTCCGGGACCAGATTCTCAACGACCTGGAGAGCATCTGCCTAGGGCGCGACCCGGCGCGGATGCGGGTGCTCGAAATCGGCTGCGGGGTCGGCCGCATGACCCGTGCGCTCGCGGAGGTTTTCGGCGAGGTCCATGCCGTCGACGTGAGCCCAGAAATGGTCGCACGGGCGCAGGGCTATCTCCGCTCAGTCCCCAACGCCCATGTCTACCGCAATTCGGGCGTCGACCTGCGGGTCCTGGGCGAGTTGCGGTTCGACTTCGCCTATTCGTTCATCGTGTTCCAGCACATCCCTAGCCGCGCCGTGATCGAGAACTACGTGCAGGAGGTCAGCGCCAGGCTGTCCGGCGGGTCTCTGTTCAAGTTCCAGGTCCAGGGGCACCTCGGCCCGGGCCTCCGGAGACCGCGCAGGAACACTTGGCTGGGAGCGGGCGTTTCCGAGGAGGAGGCCCGCCAGATGGCCGAGCGCAACGGCTTCGAGTTGCGGAGGGTCACCGGGGCCGGCACGCAGTACTTCTGGCTGTGGTTCTACAAGCGCTAGGGCGGGCACCGCTGCCCCAAGGAGCGGCTGCGGCAGACCCGTCGGATTCCAGCGAAGGCATCCGCCTGCCAGCCCCTGAGCCGCCCCACCGCCAGACGCCGCGAGGCTACCGCCCCCCGGCGGTCGGCCGCCGAGATCACCCGGGGCCTCGTCGCATAAAGGGCCTCCCAAGCGCCTAGGCTGCGCACCGCCATCCCGCAGGCGCAAAGGCGGGGCCGACTCGCAGCCTGCCCTCAGCGCGTCGAAACACAGGGCGGAAGGGAACAGCGTCGGCGGTCTTGCGAGAGCCGAACCAACGCGGGGGCTCGCCGCCTCATACCCCCCAGTCCCTGGGCAGCTTCGGAGCCAAGCCCAATCGTCTCAGGATCCTGTAGGGCAGGCGCTTGAGTTCCTCGCTCATTCTTCCTTCGATTACGGCATGGCGCTGCTCAAGCTCCGCGACCCAATCCCGCAGCTTGCGGATGTGCCGTTCGCGTTCCCGCAAAACATTGCCCGCTTCAGGAACATAAACCAACCCCTCCGGGACCTCGAATTCCTGGCGAGAGCAGACTCCGACGAAAAAGCTGGAGTCCTCCGGTGCGTCTAATGCATCTTCGATATGCGCACGCACCGGACCGGCCCCGCTGGACGTGACAGCGACGGCAGGAACGTGGTTTTCGAGGAAGACGGAGCAATAGCGGAACCGCCGCGCCAAGGCCCCGCGAAACTCCTCGCACGCAAACTCGTGGACATGGAACGGGTTGGGGACCTCCCGCGACTCCTCGTAGACCGAGCGATTGGGTGTGGAGACGACGAGCACGCCCGACTCCGCCAAGACCCGAGCCGCCTCGTGGATCAGCACCGGCCACTCCCGGAGGTGCTCGATGACTTCGAAGGCTACGACTAGGTCGAGAGAGCCTTCGGGGAACGGAAGGTGAGTCAGGTCGCCCTGCACGAAGTCGACTGCGGGATAGCCTCTCCGCGCATGGCGCACGGCGTCCCCCGAGAGGTCGAGTCCGAACACCTGCGCACCGACCGCCGCGAGACGCGCCGTGCCGTAGCCCGCTCCGCAACCGGCGTCGAGGACACGCTTGCCCGCCGCGAACGCTTCCGCGAAGCAGTAGCGGGCAAAATGCTCGTTCCAGAGATCCAGATCGGCGGCATCCGGAACCAGTCTTTCGCCGGTGAACTCCATCTCGGTCCCCCAAGCATATAGCCTGCCCGGAGACGGGCGGGTTCCGCCAAGCCACCCCGCATCGCGAGGCCGACGGCAGGCGCTATGGTAGACAATTGGTTTTTGATACCCGTTCCAAGATCGCGACTCGGGCCGGCATCGCTCCGGCTGGCAGCACCCTCCATCTAGCCCAAGGATGGTTCGATGTCCTTACCAGCGACCACTGCCGCCGGCTAGAGGCGGCGAGGCCGGCTAGCGGCTGCCTGGGCGTGCTCGTCTTGCGGGAGTCGGCCGCTAGGCCTGTTGCGCTCACTGCCGAGGATCGGGCGCAGCTGGTTGCGGCGCTCGCATGCGTCGACTGGGTCCTGATCTGCGAGGCGTCCGAGGTGGCGGCGGTCGCCGCCGGGCTCGGCCCAAGCTCCTTACTTGATGTCGAATCGGGCCTGAGGCGCAACGTGATCCGCGATGTCCTCGACCTCCATCGCAAAGCCTGACCCTCCCTCAAGCATCCTTATTGTCCGGCTGGGGGCAATGGGCGACATCGTCCAAACCCTACCCGCCGCGGCGGACCTGCGACTCCGCTTCCCCGAGGCCCGCATCGACTGGGTGGTCGACCAGGCTTGGGAGGCCTTGCTGGCGGGCAATCCGCATATCGACGCAGGGCTCCCGTTTCCGCTGCGAATGTGGCGCAGAGCCAAAGCGAGCCCAGCGGCATGGCGGGATGCAGCAGCTTGGTTCCGCGGCCTCCGCTCCGGAGGCTATGACTTGGCCGTAGACTTCCAGGGCCTGATGAAGTCGGCGGTCGTCGCCCGCCTCAGCGGGGCCCGGTCCGTCCTGGGGTTCGACCGTGGGCAACTGCGCGAGCCGGCTGCCGAATTCGCCTACGACCGGTGTCACTTCGCCTCCGGCGGGCATGTCGTCGACCGGTACCGCGAGCTCGCTGCCTTCGGCGCGCCCCACGCCCCCCGGGGCTCGGCGGTCTTCCCCCTGCCGCCCGGCCAACCCCACCCAGACCTGCCGGACCGCTTTGTGCTGGCGAGCCCGGGGGCCGGCTGGGCTTCCAAGCAGTGGCCTGCGGACTATTTCTGTACGCTGGCTGCGTTCGTGTGGCAAGATCACGGCATACCTCTGGTCCTCGACTGCCCTCGCAATCAGCGCGCACTGGCTGAGGCCATCCACCGTACGGCACCAGCGGACGCCGTGATCGTGCATCCCTCCTCGATCGCGCAGCTGATCGCAGCGACGCGCCGGGCGCTCGCCGTCGTCGGGGTCGATAGCGGTCCGCTGCACCTTGCCGCCGCCCTGGGCAAGCCCGGGGTCGCCATCTTCGGCCCGACGGACCCGGCGCGGAACGGCCCTTTCGGCGACAGCCTCCTCGTGATCCGCGCCCCGCAGGTGGAAACGACCTACAAGCGCGGACGCAGCTCCGCCCCCTCAATGCGCGCCTGCACGCCAGCCCTCGTCTACGACACCGTGCAGCCCTTCCTACGTTGAGTAGACTCAAGAGCATGTCGAGGCGTCGCATGCCTGTTCTGCCGCTAGTCGCTCTGCTGCTGCCCTACGGGGCCTGGGCCCAGCCCGAAGGACGGCTCGGGAACCAGGAAGCCCGCCAGCTCATGCACCGCATGGCCGACCTGTTCGAGTCCACGCAGTTCGTGAACCCCGAACTGTCCCGCGCCGCAGCTCCGCTGCAGGAAAACTTCCGCCAAGGCCTCGAGACGATGGAGACAACCGGGCGCAACAGCCACACCGGCATCGTCTACAAGATGCTCGCCAATGCCCGGGCGTACCTGCATCTCGCCGACACCCTGCCGCGGCCGGCGGATTTCTCCGAGGAGATCGACGCCCAGTTGGGCGAGTTCCGGGCCACCATCCACCGGCTGGACGGGCACTTCCGGGCCACGCTCGAGGTCCGCGAGGAGCTGGCCCGGGGGGCGGACCGAGACAACCTCCGCCGCTATGCCGCTGCGAACGCCCAGGTGGGGCCTCCAGAGCAGCAGGAGCAGCGCGTCGTGTTTCTCGGGGACTCGATCACCGACGGCTGGAAGCTCAACCAGTACTTCATCGGCAAGCCCTACTTGAACCGGGGCATCAGCGGCCAAATCACAGGCCAAATGCTGGGCCGGATGAAGGCCGACGTCATCGACCTCCAGCCGGCTGCAGTTGTCGTGCTGGCAGGCACGAACGATCTGGCCCGCGGCGTGCCCGACTCCACAATCCGCCAGAACCTGGAGACCATCGGCCTGCTGGCGGAGGCGGCCGGGATCCGGCCGATTCTCGCCTCGATCCTGCCGGTGAACGACTACCAAGCCGAGCTGGACCGCCGCTTCCGCCGCACCCACCTTCGCAGCCCCTCGCGCATCGACAGCCTCAACCGCTGGCTGAACGAACTCTGCCGCTCCCGTCTCTGGACCTACCTGGACTACCACCAAGCGACGATCGATGCGGACAGCCGCCTCCAGAAGCGCCTGTCGGGCGACGGCCTGCATCCCAACGCTGAGGGCTACAAGGTCATGGCCCCTCTCGCCCAGAAGGCGATCGAGGCCGCCCTCGCCGCAGGGAACAGACGCAGCAGACGCAACCGATGAGCGAGCGGCCGATGCCGCCATAGCCGGGGAGCGCCCGCGGCCCAGCTGGCGCAGCCCCGTTGCACCTCCAACCGCGAACGCCCAACGGGCATCGGGTGCAACTGCGCCGGGACGCCGAGCAGGGTTGCTAAGATTGGGGCGCGTATTCGCCGAGCAGGCTGCGTGGAGCGCTCAAACATGCTGCTGCGACACCTATTCAAGCTCAATCCGAAGAAACCGGCAGGGGGCCAGAGCGCGTCCGACACCATCCACAAGATCAGCCAGGCAATCGACAGGCTGCCCCCCAAGCGAGCCCAGTACATCGCGGCGTTCGCCTTCATCCTGGGGCGTGTCGCCAATGCAGACCACGACATCAGCCCGGAGGAGACTGCCGAGATGGAGCGGATCGTGGAGCGAGTCGGAGGGCTCCCCGAGGAGCAGGCCGTGCTTGTGGTGCAGATCGCCCGGGCCCAGCACGCCCTGTTTGGCGCAACCGAAAACTTCGTGGTGACGCAGCAATTCAACGAACTGGCCACCAGGGCGCAGAAGCAGGCATTGCTGCATTGCCTGTTTGCGGTGTCGTCCTCGGACCACTCGATCAGCGTGAAGGAAGACAACGAGGTGCGGGCCATTAGCCGCGAGCTGCGCTTGGACCACTCGGATTTCATCGCGGCACGCTCCATCTACCGGGAGCACCTCAGCGTCCTGCAGGACTGACGCCCGCTGCCTAGCGCGGCTCCCCTGCCCGTCCCTCGGGCTTGAGGAGTTCCGCCCAGCCCTCCCCCATCCCCTTTCTGCCCGCCGTCGCTGCCGCATGCTCAGGCCAGCATCCAGCTCCGCCGGAGCCCCCGCTTCTCTCTTTAGTCGCGGCCCCCTGGCCCGCACTGGCCGAGCGGCTGGTGGCTCGACGCGCGAGAGGTCCTGCAAAGTCTCAAAGAATAAACGGGCAATCCCCCGATCTCGGCCCCGGATCACGTAATCACTTGACCAATTGCAGACTAGAGCGGAAGACTCTGTTGGCGATCCAACGGCATTGCGCATGCTCTGCATCGGGTCGCCGTTCTGTCGAAATGAGTTGGTGCATGCGGCCCCTCGAGAGATGGATCTTCCCTGCGAGATTGGCTTCGCCAGGTCAGTGGCTAACCTGCACGCTTTCGGACGCGGGCCCATCGAAGCACTCCGCCGGCACCTGAACCCCGAGAACTTGATGGGCTCCATCGAGTGCGAGACAGCCAGCGAAGAGCGGGTAAACGACGCGCACACGCGAATGGAGTTGGGCAACCAAGCCTCAGGGGCTTCACTGCCCCCAAGGCACCCGCCGCTCCGCAGCGCCCGCGAGTTCCTCCGGCAGCGGGGCAAGCCGCCCCCAGCGGCCCTCGCAGCCGTTCTGGGCAAGCTCCTCGCCAACGCCCTCCTCAGAGCCGACCGCCTGCGACAGCTCCAGCCGACTGCCCCCCGGTCACCTAGAGCGCCACAACCTCCATTTCGGCAGGGCACACCCTGGACAATCGCCGTGGAAGCTGCACACGACAGTGATATAGTGAGCGGGGCAGCGCGAACGGCTTCCGGGCCTGCTCCAGTTGGCCTAAGCAGCCAGATTCAGGAGATGGAGACAGCGACATTTGGGGCAGGTTGCTTCTGGGGCGTCGAAATGGCGTTCGGCCAGCTCTCCGGCGTGCGGGCGACGCGGGTCGGCTACATGGGGGGCACCCTGCCGAATCCTACGTATGGGGATGTCTGTCGCGGAGACACAGGCCACACTGAGGTCGTGCAGGTTCGCTTCGACCCTTCCGAAATCACGTACGAGAGCCTTCTAGATGCGTTCTGGGCGTGCCACGACCCCACTCAGGTCAACCGGCAAGGTCCTGACGTAGGCATCCAGTATCGCTCGGTGATCTTCGCCCATAGCGACGCGCAAGCGGCTGCCGCGGAAGCATCCAAGCAGCGCTTGGGACGGAGCGGATACTTTTCTCGCCCGGTAGCCACAGCTATCCAGCCGGCTCCGGCCTTTTACGAAGCCGAGGAATACCACCAGCAGTACTTGGCCAAGCGCGGGCTGGCGGCTTGCCACGCCTAACACTCAGCAACCGGGCTCTGTGGAAAAGAAGCGCCAGCCGCCGCCGAAAGATGCCCCAGCACGTGCTGCACCGCCTAGATCCGGGTCAGTGCGCTCGCCTGATGGCCCGGCACTGGATTGAATCCGTCCAGCAGCTGAGGGTCTCCCGCGCAGTTCCTCCCGGGCCACCGAGACCAGCGCTCGACTCCCCTCCAAGGTCCCGAAAGCCTATCCCACGCTTGCCGCTCCCGAGACCCTAGCCATGTCCTTAATGCTCGCAGAAATCCACGAGCAGCCGACAGTCTTCCAGAGGCTGCTGGATGGCAAGCCTGCGGAATTAGCGCGCCTACGCCGACGATTCGCCAGGGACCGGCCGAAGCTGATCGTCCTGGCCGCACGCGGCACGTCAGACAACGCCGCCCTGTTCGCCCGCTACCTCTTTGAGATTGCTTTGGGGATCCCCACCTGCCTAGCAGCCCCTTCGATCGCGACCCTCTATCAAACCCTGCCGCGCCTGGAACAGGCCTTAGTGGTGGGCATCTCGCAGTCCGGTGAGTCAACGGACATCAACCAATACCTAGCTCGAGCCAGGCAAGGCGGGGCCTTCACCGTCGGCATCACCAACGAAAGCGGCTCAAGCATCGTCGATTGTGCGGACGAGACGCTGTACTTGCAGGCAGGTAAGGAAACCAGCGTCGCCGCCACTAAGACCTACGGAGCCGAACTGCTGATGGCCTACTTGTTGGCCCAGGCCCTAGGGGCTTCAATTCCGGACAGCGCTCTCGGAAGCCTGCCCCGCTTGGCGGATCTCCAGTTGCGTCAAGGGGCCCTTGGTGCGCCAGTGGGCCGACCACTACCGCCACATGGTCCGAGCCGCTGTACTCGGGCGCGGGCTAAACTACGCCAACGCTCTCGAGTTTGCGCTCAAGCTCATGGAGACGAGCTACGTCGCCGGCGACCGGCTTCTCGGGCGCCGATTTCGCGCATGGACCGATTGCGATGATCGAACAGGGCTTCCCGGTGTTGGCGTTCACGGCACCGGGACCGACAGAAGACCAAACAGCGCTGTTGGCGAAGCGGCTGACGACAACCGGCACGCAGATCCTGTGCATTGGTCCTAGCGCCACCCTTCGGGGTCTCCCCGAGGGTCTCGGAACCCTTGAGGCCCGGGGCGACATTCCCGAAGTCCCGGGCCTGCCGCAGGACCTGCTGACGCCCGTCCCCATGATCATTCCCGCCCAGCTGTTCGCGGCCTATTTGGCCCAAAACAAGGGCCTCAACCCGGACAAGCCGCGGCAGCTGTCAAAGGTCACTCCTACGCTGTAGGCCCTGGATTGGGCCGACCCCCGTGGGCGGCCTAGGCGGTTGTCCCTGAGACTGGCGGCGCTTTCCCCCGTTTGCCCAATCTACGGAACAGGTGCTTCAGGAGCGAGCTCGGCTTGTCCGCGCCCAAGTCCCGCGTCAACTTGGGCTCGCTCAGCCCTGGATTGCACAGGCTCCGCAGCGGCCGGCTGCGTGGGCCGGGGCTCTTCTCCGCCGGATGCCGGTGCCGCAGACACGGGTTCCGCACTCTGCGCAACCGCGAAGTACCGCACTCGCCCGGCGGCATCTTCTCTCGTCTCCAGAGCTCCGTCCGCGCAGGCGTAGTCCAAGAGCTCGCGAAGGCCAGAGAATCCGTAGGCGCGGAAATCAAAGTTGGGCCCGAGACTCGCGCAACACCAGGCGCAGATCGGTGCGGTCCAAGCCCTCCGAAGCGGTCTCGTGGCCGTCCACGGCGGCAAGGACGATCTCTAGCGCCTCGTCCTTTGGGGACGCCAGCGCCGCCGACGCTCCATCGGCCGGCCGTTCCCCAGGAACACTCGGCCCGGGACGGTCCTCCTGGCGTGCGCCGTCTTCCCTATGGTCGCCGTACGCCACCCGCCCCCCCGCCTTCCCGTCGGACTCCAGCGCCTCGGCGCTCGGAGCGGTCTCGGCCGACGCAGCCGCCCCGCCTGCATCGCTCACTGGTGGCTCGCTCTCGGAGAGACGCGCCGTTCCCAGGTAGCGCAGGCCGGCAGACTCGTCATCCCAGGACTCCAAGTAGCCCTCAGCGCAAGCCAAGTCCAGCAAATCCCGGAAGCTCCGGAACCCGTAGTCCTTGCCGTCGAAGTCGGGACATGCGTCGCTTAACGCTGCTCGTAGTTCGCTGCGCAGCAGGCCTCGCTCAAAACAACTCCTCGTTCACCCGCAAGGCCCGGGCCAGGACGGCCAGCCCTTCCTCCCTAGTCCGCTCTTGCTCCCCGGCGGCCGAATCGGTCCGTCCGCGCCGGTGGGATGCCTGCGGGCCACGAAAGTCGGTTTGGGTCGGCTTGTTCTCGTTCTCGCGCCGGGACAGCGCACGGTACCGCACCGTGCCGCCCGCCCCAGGCTCCGAGCTAAGGAGCCCCTCCCGGACGGCGTGGGCCATCAAGGCATCGACCTCCCCCGCAGCCGCCTCCTCCCCGGCGGATTCCAGCCTCTGCGAAAGCATCGCTTCCACTTGCTTGGCGGGAACGCCTTCCTGCAGCAGGGATGCGTTGGCCATCACGAAGTCGTGCAGCAGGCTTGCGGACCCAGGGCTAGGCGCCTCGGGCACCTCCTTGCGCGGCCTCCCTCCCCGGTCCTCGACAACCCAGATGCCGTCGGCCATCTTCAGGGAGAACAGGCCCCGAGCTACTAGCCTGCTGACGAGATTCCGGAAGTCAGGGCCCTCGCAGCCGTAGGCCGGGAATCCCGGGTCAGCGTCCACGATCGTGCGGTACAGGAGCTCGAGCTCCGCAACCTGTCCGCGGGCAGCGATCTGCGCCAAGGCGTCGCGGATCGCCGCGGCCGCCCGGCCTTCGTCTCGGGGCTCCCGCTCCCGGGCGTCACGTGCTCCCCGAAGATCCCGTAGGCGGCGGCCGATCTCCCGGTTCGGGCCGTACTCCAAGTCGACTTCAGTCCTGCGCGGGGCCGAGCGATCGTGAAGATCGCTGCCTCCGCCATGGTTCTCCGCGATGCAGAAATGCCCCCCGCCGAGTGGCTGGCGCTGGAAGAAGCGGTCGTTGACCAACCGAATGATCAGTTCCTTAAATGAGTCGAAGCCGTAGTGCCGCTCGTCGAAATCGGGCTCCAGCTGCAGCAGCGCTGTGCGAATCTGCCGTGTGTACGGAGTCTCGCCCCGGCTGCGCATCGTCCCGAATGGTCCGTCGCACCAACTCGGCCGCATCTTCAAGAGGCGCGAACCGCGGGGCGTCGACGCTTGCAGCCGGTTCGCGATCCGGCATCTGCCGGACCTCCGCCTGACCGCAAAGCTGTTCGTAGCAAATGAACTCATGGCAGTTCCGGCGCAACGTCTCGCTGATGAAGGCAGTGGCCCGCAATGATGTACACGCGCTTGTTGTAGGTCTTCAGCTTGTGAACGAGCGGGAGGAAGTCGCTGTCCCCGCTCAATATGCAAAAGGCGTTGATGTGCTCCTGCGTGAAGACCAGTTCCAAGGCGTCGAGCGACAACGCAATGTCGGCCCCGTTCTTGCTGCTCGCCGAGGCTGGGTCGAGATGCTGCATTCGCACCCCGTGCCGTGCCAGGGCCCGCCGAGATGAAGCCGAAATCCTGATGCGTGCTCCAATTCCCGTACGCCACCTGCGAGGAAACGGCACCTTGGCTCTCTAGCCAGACGGCAACGTGCTTATAGTCGAAAGCTCGGTCCAGCGTGTTCTTCACGCCGATCGCCACGTTGTCGTAGTCAATAAAAACCGCGAAATTCAATTGTTCCGCCAAGATCGCACCCCTTCGATTCAATTGCCCGAGGTCGCGCCCGCCAGCAGGGCACCCGGGCGGCTGCCGTGCCCCGGCTGAGCATTCCCGCACCTGGCGGCACCGGGCCGGTCTCTAGGCCCTAGCCCCCCGGGCGACGAGCAGCAACCGCCGCACACCGCCCTAGCCCCTCTGTCCCCCCGCTCCAGGGATTTGGCACCTGCTTGCTCGTTGGCTGTCCGCGAATTCTAGCTGCTCGAACTTCCTGTCTGTCCGGACGGAGTCAATCATTGAGAGAAATACTCATCGATTTCAGAAACTGCTGGTCCTGCTCCGTCAAGCTGGAGCCCAAATCCCGAGCCTCAACTGTCGCAACCTTTTGCCCCGCCCCTTTGCCGGCACGGCGGTTGAAGCCGATCGTCGCTTCAAGGACCAGCAGCACATCGTAGCCTTCCTTCCTGACCTGTCCAATCACTTCCGCAATGGCTTCCGACCCGGAGAGCGATTCGTCAATCGCATGCCCAAGCTGCTTAATCAGTTGCTTAAGTCGCTGATCCACGTCACGCCACCGGACGCTTGCCCCGATCCATCGAAGCGATCGCTAGACCGCAGGCCAGCGCTGCCTGCACGTCATTGAACCAGATAACGCCGCGAATTGCAAATCGGAGAGGGAGATTCGTCGCTGCCCCAAGGCCCGTCGCGGCGCAGGCGGCACCGGCCCAGCCTTGCACGCCACGCCGCGGGCCAGCGAGAATAGGAGGACGCCGGGCATGACTCTGGAAGAACGAGCCACCCTGGCGCGAGAGATCGGCCTCGCCGCCAGGCTCAGCGGCCAGACACATACCTGCGCATGCAGGACGAGCCCATCACCCGGAGAACCGGTCCATGCTCGGGACCCTGGTCCGAGCCGACAAAGCCTTGCGCGGCGGTTGAATCAGTCGTTGACGGATCCGACCGCCAGCGCAGCGGAAGTGGAACGCTTTCTGGCGGCAGCAGCACCGGAAGGGTTTGGGGCGGTGACCGTCCTGCCGTGCTGGGCTCCGGCGGCAGTGCGCATGCTGCGGGGCCG
>CBDBZZ010000049.1:0-5860 GCA_965213745.1 Bryobacterales bacterium
GGCAACGGGCACGGCTCGTCGCCGATTCTGGCCGACGGCAAGATGTTGATCGTCTGCGACCAGTCGGTCGACTCGCACTTGATCGCCCTGGATACGGCCACCGGGAAGACCGTATGGCGGACCGAGCGCCCGGCGATCACACGCGGATACGGTACGGCCGGCACCTTCCGTCCCAGCGGGGGGCGTACCCAAGTTGTGGTTCCGGGTGCCTATCGAGTGATCTCCTACGACTTGGAGACCGGGGAGGAGCTTTGGTACGTCACCGGCTTCGCCTGGCAGCTCAAGTGCGTCCCGTTGTTCGCCGGAGATACGGTGTACATCAACGCGTGGGAAATCGGAGGCGACGCCGGTCAACAGCAGGAGACCCCGCCTTTCGCGGAGGTCCTCCAGCAGCACGACCGCAATGGGGACGGTGCCCTGTCGCGCGACGAAGCGCCTGACGAACGCCTCAGGCGGGAGCGCTCCTGGAACGAGCACGACCTGGACGGTGACGGAAGCCTCGGGGAGCGCGACTGGTACTTCTACGCGGCCCGGCGGGCCCCGGTGAACAATCTTGTAGCTATCCGCCCAGCCGGGCGGCGCGGCGACATCACCAAGGAGGCTGTGCTGTGGCGCTACACGCGGTCGCTGCCGAACACCCCGTCACCCTTGCTCTACCGAGGCACCCTCTACCTCGTCAAGGATGGGGGCATCTTCAGCAGCATCGATCCGGCCACCGGCACGGCCCACAGAGTCGACCGGCTGCGGGACGCGATCGACAAATACTGGGCCTCGCCGGTCGCCGGCGACGGCAAGATCTACACGGTAAGCGAGGGCTGCACGGTCAGTGCGGTCCAGCCAGGGGCCGATTGGAAGGTCCTGGCCACCAGCACACTGGACGGCACCTGCTTCGGCACGCCGGCGATCGCAGACGGACACATTTATCTCCGCTCGCTGCAGGCGCTCTACAGCTTCGGGCTGCCATGAGCCGACCCTACGCGCGACGGCTGGGCCCGGAGCGCGGAACTTGGGGGCGCATCGCAGCGCTCTCCTGCCTAAGCGCGGTTCCTCTAGCAGGCCATGCGCTGAGCGTCAGCCATGGCAGCCTACGCCTGGAGCGCGGGGAACTGCGGTACGCATTGCGGATGCCGCTCGCCGAACTCCCGGATGGCGGAGCCGACGCAAGCAGCCTGCTGGACGCCTTTGGGGTGAGCGCGGGAGGCCAGCCGGGCAAGCGGCTTGACCCCGAGTGCCGCGAGGACTCCGGACAGGGCCTGTATCTCTGCGACGCCACCTACGCCTTCGCGACGCCGCCGAAGGCTGTGACGGTTCGCTGCGAGTACCACACGGTCACAGTGCCCCACCATGTCCATGTGCTCAACTCCGGAACCGGCGACTTGGCGCGCACGACAGTCTTCGACATTGTGTCCCGGGAGGCCGATATCCGCTTCACCGCCCCCACGGCCTGGGAAATGTTCGCAACCGAGTTCGGAGCCGGGGTCCGGCGAGCGCTCACGAGCCCGGAGCTGCTGCTTTTCTTGGCTGCCCTGGCGCTCGCCGGCCGCAGCCGGCGCGAGTCGTTGGCCTGTGCGGGAGCGTTCTTTCTGGCACAGGGAGCTGTGGCAACTGTCAGCCACGGCTTCGCTTGGACTCCAGCGCCTCGCTTCCTGGAGGCGGCGGCGGCCTTGACGGTCGCCTACCTGGCGGCTGAGCTCCTGCTGCTACCCGGCGCGAGCAAACGCTGGCTCGTGTGCGCGGGCCTAGGAGGCTTCCACGGCCTGTTTCTGGCGGCGTTCCTGCTTGCGAGCCAGATGCAACCGGCCACCCTGCTGCCCGGGGCGCTCGGTTGCGAGGCGGTGCTGCTAGCGCTCCTGGGGGGCCTGAGACTCAAGACTGCCGGGCCTCGGATCGAGCGGCTAGCCGCCCTCCTTCTGCTCCTGGGCGGGCTGGGCTGGTTCGCCATGCGCCTAGTTGCATAGGGGCCCTAGTCGGCTTTCGCCGTCTAATCGGCCCGCTTTGCCGTGAACGTCATCGCGTACTGATCCCACGTGCCTCGGCCCTTGAGCACATCGCCCTCGAGGCGGCCCTCCACCTTCAGCATCGACGTGTAGCCCGCTTCGGCGGCGTAGAGTTGGCCCTCGACCTGGAACTGGCCGTCCTTGAGCGTGCCGGCAAACGTCTGGCCTTCGCTCTGGATCGTGAGAGCCTCTCCGTTCTGGGCAATCGTCCACTCCGTGTTGCGGATGCCGCCCTCGGTGTCCCACGTGAACAACCACTTGCCGCTGATGTCAGCTGCGTGGAGCGTGACTGTGCAGACGGCGGCGAGCAACGAGAGAAGCGCAAGCCTGCGGTTCGGTCGCATGCGAATATGGTAGTCCATCCGAGCTTGGGGATACGAGCGGTGGATTCCCCGCGGGAGCCCCGGGCTCGCGACCCGGGGCCTGCCGGCCATGCGCCGCCCCCAGCCGGCGGCGGCTAGAAGCGCACCCGCAGGTCCCCCTGGACCTGCCGGAACGGCCCGGGCTGGACCCCTTGGGGCACCCGCGAGGCGATGCAGTGCTCGTCGAAGGCGTTCTTGACGGTGCAGTAGGGCTCGAGCAGCCGCCGCTCCCGCCGGATCTCGTAGCCCACCGCGAGGTTCGCGAGGTCGTACGCGGACCGCCGGCCGATCGTGCCGTCGGCGGAGGGCTGCACCGTCTGCCGGTTGTCGCCGAACCGGCTCCCGACGGCGTTCAGGTCGAGCTGCACGCTGAGCCCCCGCAGCTGCCGGAGCCCCACGATCAGCCCGAAGATATGCTCCGGGGCGTACGGCAGGCGGTTGCCGCCGTACAGCTCGTTGTGGCGGAACTCGGCCGTCGGCAGGTACTGATCACGCCAAAAGTCGTGTCCCTGAAATCCCTGCGTCGATTGATCTGCTGGATGGATTTGTTACTGATTTTGCCATAAGTCATTGCAAGGAACAACCAGAAACAGTATAGGCGCAGTCGGCCTCGCGAAAGAACCCCTGCACCTTGGTGGGGTCGGCCGCCAGGGCTTGCAGGGCCTGCTCCCAGCGCTCCCGGAGCTGGCGGACCGTCCGGATCAGCAGCTTCCCCACCCGGCGCTGGACGACCGATCGGACTGGCTCCGCAGGGTTCCATTCCGGAGAATACGCCGGCCATAGATGCAACTCCACCGGTGCCTCGGTCCGCTCCTGCCAGGCTTCTATAGGCTTGGCTGTGTGGATTCTGTGGCGGTCCACTAGCACGGGAAGCGGTCTAGCCTCCGTCCGGTCCGGAATCTGCTGCAGGAACTGTTCCAACGTGGCTGCGGTGGCGGTTCCGGCATGGATCATGGAATAAATTTCCCCCGAGGGGCTGCTCGCAGACAGCATGTTCAGCCGGAACTGCTCCCCCGTTTGCCGGACGACGGGCGTCCGACCCCAGGGACCCCACGGAGTGCCCCGGTGGGAGGGCGAGGTCCTGCCGGCCGCGTCGGCCAAGAGCGGCAGCGCTCCCTGCGCCTGCGCGCGCTGGGCGAGGGCGGGGCAGGTTGCTGCGATCCCAGTCCGCACCGCGGCGGCGTTCTGCCGAGAGGCCCGGAACTGAGGGCGCTGCGGGGTGAGGCCGAGGCGTCGCAGGACCCTGCACACCGTCGCCAGGGACAGCTGGACTGGGAACTGGTCGAGGGTCCATGGCCGGACAATCTTCAGCGACCGGCAGGCGAACTCGAACCGGAGCTGGTCGGGGGATTTGGCCCGCAGAGTTGCGAGGATCCTCTGCATTGGGTCGTGGGAGAGGCAGGGAGGGCGTCCCGGTTGGGGTTGCTGTCCGAGAGCCTGGCATCCATAGCAGGCCTAGAGCCGAAGCCAGGTGCGGATTGCGCGGATGCCGATGCCGAATTCCTTGGCCAGGGTACGGAGGGATTTGCCGTGCCGGGCTTGGATCACGACCAGCTTCCTAAAGGGAGGTCGGGACCGATGGGGAATGCGGCGGAAGTCGGGAAAGGTTGGAAACTTCATGAATTGACAAGAGCAGAAACCACAGGCAGGTTCCATGCGGCAATGTCTCAGATAAAAAACATCTATAGACCAGTTTATGTGTGTGTTGGCGCAGGGGAGCTGCTGAGAGGTTGAAAACGGCCAGACCTGCAATTACTTTTGGCAAAGTCAGTATGTATTATTAGTACAACAAAAGAAAAATTCTTCTTTTTCCTACGCCTTACTGCGGACCAGAGGTCCGAGAGATTCGAAAAAACGTGGTCCTGCAGTTCCTCAGGGGCAAGTCGGTGGCCCCGATAAAGTCCTGCGTCCCTTGCTCCATACGCACGATTTAGCGTTGGATCTCACGCTTCTGCCTGGGAGGCCTGGAGAACCTGCGGGAGCACCAAAGAACGGGACGACCGCGCCCAAGGACAGACCGGCACGCCGTTTGGATGCGCATCGTTGTCGGAGACCAAGACCCCGCTCAAGGCCCAAGCGAGTTCGCTTGGTGGACCGCGCAGCGAGTGCGCCAAGCCTGGGAGGAAAAGTTCGGCATTGTCCTGAGCGTCTCCCCGGTGCGCCGGAGCC
Source organism: Bryobacterales bacterium (assembly GCA_965213745.1). GTDB lineage: Bacteria > Acidobacteriota > Terriglobia > Bryobacterales > UBA6623 > VXMF01. The sequence continues at coordinate 4,529 of CBDBZZ010000049.1, forward strand.
TGCGGCGGCTCCGGCTCCCGCCGCAGCGGCGCCAGCGGCGCGCCACCAAATACAAGCCCGCTGACGTGCAGCGGGGAAGACCAAGAGTTCCCCAAGATCCTTCGCCGTGCCCGGGATTTGGGAGCCTTGCTCGCCTGCGCCGACGAGTCCGGCCTGGCTGCACCGAGCGTGTGCGGACGCACTGGGAACCTTCGCGCTCAGCCTCCCTTATGCGGGTGGCCAGCGGGCGCTTCCGCCTGAACCTGCTGGCGGCCAGCAGCCCGGAGGGCCAGCTCTAGGACTGGGTGCGGGAAGGCCCTGTCACGGCGGAGGTCTTCCGGGAGTTCCTCCAGCAGATCGCGGAGGAGACAGACCGGAAGATTCTGTTGGCGGTCGACAATTGCAGGATGCACCGCGCCCGGGTAATCCAGGAGTGGCTGGCGGCGAACCAAGCCGCAGCGGAGCTGTATTTTCAGCCGGCCTACTCGCCGCCAGTCAATCCGGTGGAACTGCTAGGGGCCTTGATCAAGCGACGGGTCAGTCGCCAGCTGAGCAAGACCGAAGCACAGCCTCGTGCCAACCTGGAAGCTACTTTCCAGTCTTTGCAAGGAACTCCGGAACAGGTGCGAGCCTTCTTTCGAGAGGTAGACTGCAAGTCTATTCTTGCCTGAATTCTGATGACACGACTTGAGCACCGATCAGTACTGGGGTCTCCACCCCAGCTGCGGCTTCTTCGAAGAAGCGGCAGCCAACGGGGTCGTCGAGCGCTGGAAGCGCACGGTCCAGGAGCGAGCCGTCTACGGCCGCGCCTGGCGAAAGATCGCCGAGGTGCGCACCGAGTTCATCGCACGCCGCACGAAGCGCATGAGGCGGACGAGCTGCGCCAGGCCGCAGAGCGCAAGCGTGTGCCGAGAAACCGGGTGCGGTACGATGACAGCCGGCGAGGCCAGCCTACGCCACGGGGCGCTTGGGGCAGCCCAGACTCCGCGAAGGCGAGAGTCTCGTCGCAGGCTGGAAGCAAACCCATGCGATGGTGCCGCTACGAAATCACGAAGCGCCTCGTCTTCGTTTTTCCGCTAGTGTATTTGCTTGTGGTCGCGGCGACGCAAATCGCATCGGAGCAGGAGGAGATCTACCCTTTCTTTAGCTGGGGACTGTATTCATCGGTACCGGCGTGGGTCGAAACCCTACCCGCCGTGGTGGCTCATCCGACTGACGACAACCGAACTCGGGGGGGGGGGGGGGGGGGGGGGGGGATGAGCGTTGGCTCATTCCGTCCGGCGATTCCCGGCATCTGAAGGCACTTCGGCAGACCTTGGACGTGTGCGAGCACCGCCCGGAGAACGAGTGCCT
>CBDBZZ010000050.1:0-12353 GCA_965213745.1 Bryobacterales bacterium
CCGCGTTCGGCGCTGCGATGCTCGGCTTGACTGAGGTGCCGGCGGCCGGGGAACTGGGGAGCCCGCGGGCGCGCGAATCGCGGCGGCCAAGCCTTCCGCGGCAGACGCGGCCCGTTCCCGGGCTTTGGCTCCCGGGGTCGACGCGGGCCCCGGGCAAAGGTGCCGGCCGGGGTGCTCGCAGCTTCCGGGGCGGGCAGCACCGCCGCGGGCGGCGGTGACCCTGAGCCAGCCGCAGCGCCGACAGCATTCAAGCGCTCTGAGCTGCAGGAGAGCTTGAGCGAACCGAACCTCCATCACCGCAGCACGGGGCGGCCCTCCGGGGCCGCCCCTCCTTATTGGGGGCTGATCATTGGGGGTCTGAGCCGGCCCGCCCCTCAGCCTGCCAAGCCCAGCGCCTCCCGCAGAGCAGTCTTCATCGCCCTTTCGTCGGGGGACTGTCCGGTCCACATCTCAAAGGCGATGACACCTTGATAGACCAGCATGGAGAGCCCATCCAAGGTGGGCAGACCGCGGGCCCTGGCTGCGGCGAGCAGTTTCGTTTCGGGAGGGTTGAACACCGCGTCCGCGACCAACGTGCCGGGGCGCAGGTCGGAAAGGTCGACATCCGGCGACGCGTGGACATTCGGATAGAGGCCGATGGACGTAGCGTTCACCAGCAGGTCGCAGGACTCCGGCACGGCGAAGGTCCCGGACCAAGGCTGGTAGCGCACCGCCCCGCCCGTCGCCGACCGCAGGTCGGCCACCATCGCCTGGCCCCGCTCGGGGGTGCGGTTGACCACCGTTAGATCGGCCGCCCCCGCGATAACCAGTTCCGTCCCGATTGCGCGCGCCGCACCGCCCGCGCCCAGCAGGACCACTCGTTTGCCCGCCGGGTCGATTCCGGCGTCAGTCCGCACCCCGCGCAAGAATCCTTTGCCGTCGGTGTTTTCTCCGATCTTCCGGCCGTCGGCTATCCGTACCGTGTTGACCGCGCCAATGGCGCGCGCCTCGGGCGAAAGCTCGTCGAGGTGTTCCAAAACGGCGACCTTATGCGGGATCGTCAGGTTGATGCCCCGCATGCCCAGCGCGTCGAGGGCCTGCATCGCCGCGGTCAGCTTCTCTGGGGGCACTTCGATCGTCAAGTAGCGCCAATTCAGGCCTGCAGCGGCGAACCCGGCCTCCTGCATGACCCCGGTGGGGTTTTCGGCGACTGGCTGCCCGAACACGCCGACGAGTTCGGAGCGGTAATTGGCCGGCATGCGGACTAGTCTATCGCGCTCCTTCGCTCCCGGTGCCGGCGCGAGAGATAGAGAGGAGGGGGCCCGGGTGCGGTGTCCGCTTAGCCCATCCGAGCTGCGAACCGCTTGTGGACAAATTCGCCTGGATGCGTGGAAGAGAAGATGCGCGTAGAGACCGCTAAGTCGACTAAGTCGACCTCGCGGAAGGCCGTCAGCATTTGGAGCCCGAGCCGAATCTTGCGGCGGAGGCGCCGCACAGACTCCAGTTGTCGGTTCCCCTGCGTGGGCAACGGGAAGCCTGGCTACACCCGGCTGTGGCATGCACGGCCCTGCCGGTAGGGAACGGCGACGGGTATCGGCAGCGAGTGACGCAAGCCGGAGTTGCTGCGCATCGCAGCGGTTGGCGTGCTGCTTGCCGCGCTGGAGCCCGACGGAATCGTGCAGTGCGGTCGCCCGGATCGCCGCAGGTGGCGATCGTGCGGCTCGATGCGGGGTGACTCTACCTAGGGGCGGCCGGCTGCAACCTCCGGGAATTGGAGAATGCCCGGGAGGAGCCCGCGACGCCCTGGGACGGCAGCGGTTCAGCCGCTGGGCACCAGCCTTGCAGGAGGGAAGCCGGGCATCCCGTCGCGGCGGGGGTCAAACGATCTCTTCGATCACCTTGCCATGCACCTGGGTCAGCCGCTCGTTGCGGCCTAGATGCGGATAGCTCAGCCGGTCCTGGTCCAGCCCCAGCTGATGCAGAATCGTGGTGTGGATATCCCGGAAATGGTAGGGATTCTCCACGGCCCGCAGTCCGATCGCATCGGTCGCCCCAACGACCTGGCCGCCCCGCACGCCTCCCCCAGCCATCCACATCGTGAAGCCTAGGTTGTGGTGGTCGCGCCCTTCCGCCCCGTCCTTCCGGGACTCCGCCTCCGGCGAGCGACCGAATTCGCCACCCCAGAGCACTAGAGTCTCGTCGAGCAGGCCGCGCTGCTTCAGGTCCTGCAGCAGGCCAGCGACCGGCTGATCGGTTTGGACCGCCATGCGCAGGTGGTTCTCCTCGATGTCTTGGTGAGCGTCCCACTGCAGTCTGCCTGGGCCTCCCCCGGAGACGACCGTGACGAAACGCACGCCCTGTTCCACGAGGCGGCGAGCCAGCAAGCAGCGCCGACCGTAATCGTGCGTGGGCTCCTGGCCGACGCCGTACAGGGCTAGCGTAGCTGCGGACTCATTCGAAAGGTCGAAGACTGCCGGGGCCTCGGTCTGCATTTTGAAGGCTAGGTCGTAGGTCCGGATCCGGGCGTCGAACTCGTCGGCGTCCTCCTCCAGAGCCTCGCGGTTGAGGCTTTGAATCAGATCGACCGTGCGGCGGCGCTGCGCGAGGCTGGTTCCCGGCGGTAGCCCGAGGTTGAGGACCGGCTCGCCGCCGGGGCGAAACGTGGTCGGTTGGTACACCGCGGGCAGGAAGCCGTGCATGTACATCGGCTGACCCGCCTCCAGCGCGCCGTCCGGGTCGGGCATCACCACGTAGGAAGGCAGCGACCTCGATTCCGAGCCCAGCCCGTATACGATCCAGGACCCCATGGACGGGAAGCCCGGCACGATGCGGCCGGTCATGAGCTCGTACTGCGCCGCGGAATGCACAACCATGTCGCCGTAGCACGAGCGCAGGACGGCGATGTCGTCGATGCAGCCGGCCGTGTGCGGCAGCAGGTCGGAGACCTCGATGCCTGCCCGCCCGTACTTCCGAAACGTGCGCTTCGTGCCCAGCAGCTTGGCGTCCTGCTTGACGAACTGGTACTTGGCCTCGCCGAATTCGGCGGGTCGCGGCTGCCCGTCCAGTTCGTTCAGCAGCGGCTTGGGGTCGAAAGTCTCCAGATGGCTGGGGCCACCCGCCATGAACAGGAAGATGACCGCTTTGGCCTTGGGATTGGGCCGGTGCGGCGGCTTCGGCGCGAGCGGGTCGGCCTCAGCGCGCGCGGCCCCCGCAGCCTCGTCGGCCGCCAGCATGTGGGCGGCTAGGTAGCCGATACCCCCGCAGGAGTCGCGCAGCAATTCCCTGCGGGTCCGAGTCCAGCGAACATGCGGCGTCATGGTTGCCCCTGGCTATTCTACACACGGCCGCTGGACCTGTTGCCGCTTCCGCAAGCGGGCCTGCGAGCTGTGCCGCATGGATACCGGATCAGTGCCGCCCAGGACGCTCGGTGCATCCGCTCCCTGGCGATGGAGGGAGCCGCCTGGGCTCGGGGCCTTGGGGGCTGCCGGCGGGAGGCGTCCCCGGCCGACGCTGCGACCTAGCCTTGACCCCGGACCAAGGCTGCACCGGGCGCACCTGGGGGCAGCTTGCCTGCGAGGCCCCCGCAGACGGGACCCGTAGAATAGTCGCATGATCGGTGTTCGGTTCCTGCCGGGCTTGCTTGTGGCGGCGTTGATTGCGACGGGAGCCGCGCCCGCGGCCGCGGCCGCCGACCGGCCCAACATCCTCGTTATCCTCTTGGACGACTTGGGCTACTCGGACCTCGGTTGCTACGGAGGCGAGATCGACACCCCCAATATCGACGCGCTCGCCGAGGGAGGCGTCCGCTTCGAGTCCTTCTACAACTCAGCGCGATGCTGCCCGAGTCGTGCGTCCCTGATGACGGGCCTCTACCCTCCCCAGACCGGGATCGCCAGCTTCACGACCCGCGAACCGCACCCCACGCGCGGCCCGGCCTATCTCGGACGCCTGAACGACCGCTGCGTCACGCTCGGTGAAGTGCTGGGCGACGCCGGTTATAGCTGCTACTACGTCGGCAAATGGCACCTGCACAACGAAACAGGGCCGACCCAGCGCGGCTTTGAGGAGTTCTACGGCTACGCCTTCGACCACTCCCACGACCAATGGGACGCGGGCTACTATGTGCGCCTTCCTGCCGGGCGCCGCAAGGAGATCGATCCTCCGCCCGGCGAGTTCTACGCCACCGATGTCTTCAACGAATACGCCCTGGAGTTCATCCGCCAAGGGCAGCGGCGCGACCGGCCTTGGTTTGTTTTCTTGGGCCACTCGTCGCCGCATTTCCCCGTGCAGGCGCCTGCCGCTAGCGCCGACAAGTACTTCGAGACATATTTGCGGGGCTGGGACGTGCTGCGGGAGGAGCGCTACCAACGCATGCAGCGCGGCGGCCTTGTCGACGGCGACCGCTGGACGCTCACGCGGCGCTCGCTGGTGCCTGTCGACCGCGACGACATCGCCAACGGGTTTCCGGGCGAGCCCAATCCCCCCTGGGACTCCCTGGACGAGCCGCGCCGCCGTGACCTTGCTCGCCGGATGGCGCTGTTCGCCGCCATGGTCGAGCATGTTGACCGAGGCGTCGGTCGCATCGTAGCGCATCTGCAGCAGACTGGCGCATTCGACAACACGCTGATTCTGCTGCTCAGCGACAACGGTGCCTGCTACGAATGGGGTCCGTTCGGTTTCGACGAGCGCAGCCGCCGCGGAGTCACGCTGCTGCACACCGGCGGCGGCCTCCGCCAAATGGGCGGTCCGGACACGTACCATGCGTACGGCAGCGGCTGGGCCAATCTCGGCAACACTCCGTTCCGCCTCTACAAGCATTTCACCCATGAAGGGGGCATCGCCACGCCGTTCATCGCGCACTGGCCGGCTCGGATCCGCAATACGGGCGCCTGGGTCCGCGAGCGGGGTCATGTCGTGGATGTGATGCCGACGCTACGGGCGGCGGCCGGCGCGCGCTATCCGCCCGACTTCGCCGGTCGTGATGTCCAGCCCGAAGAGGGACTGGATCTGCTCGCCGCTTTCAACGGCGAGACCCTACCTGAGCGCTCGATCTATTTCGAGCATCAAGAGGCGCGCGGAATTATCCGCGGCGACTGGAAGGCGGTTTGGGGCAAGCGCATGCCGTGGGACATCCGCTGGGAACTCTACAACTTGCGTGACGACCGCAGCGAAACGACAAATCTCGCCGAGCGGCAGCCGTCTAGGGTGCGGGAACTGGCGGCCGAGTGGGAGCGGTACGCTCGACGCACCGGCATCGTCTGGGAATAGCTTGCGGAGGTCTGGCTTTTTCGCCCCCAGCATTACCAAGCCGAATTCCTTTTCGATACGATAAAAATCTAAATCAAGCGGATGTATCTGCTCGACGCCCTGAATCCCCAGCAGCGCGAGGCCGTCCTGCACGGCGAGGGCCCGTTGCTGATCCTGGCCGGTGCCGGCAGCGGCAAGACTCGAGTGATCACCACGCGGGTAGTCCACCTTATCGTCGTGCGGCGTGTGCCGGCCGAGTCGATTCTGGCCGTTACCTTCACCAACAAAGCCGCCCAGGAAATGCGCGAGCGGGTCGGCGGCCTGCTTCAGGACCATGCCCGCCCGACGACGCGCCTTCCGACGGTTTCGACCTTCCACGCGTATTGCGTCCGCCTGCTGCGGAGCCTCGGTGCGCCTCTCGCGGAACAGCGCGAGGGATTCACTCCCGACTTCCTGATCTTCGACGAGAGCGACCAGCGCGCCCTGCTCAAGACGGTCTATCGGGAAATCGAGCCGGGGGAGGACTTCCTCAAGCCCAGAGCCGCCCTCGCCGCGATCAGTCGCGCCAAGTGCAAAGGCGGGCCGAGCGTGCAGATGCGGGGCCAGGACGCTGCGCAAACACGCTTGCTGCAGAGAGTGTACGAAGCCTACCAGGCCGGGCTGATGGCCGCGAACGCGCTCGATTTCGACGATCTGCTGCTGGAGTCCGTGCGGTTGCTGGAATCCCGGCCCGAGGTGCGCGACCTGGTGCGAGCTCGGTACCGCTTCCTGATGGTCGACGAGTTCCAGGACACGAACCGACCGCAGTATGAGCTGCTGCGGCTGCTGGCTCTGCCCCGCCGCAACGTCTGTGTCGTCGGCGACGAGGATCAGGCGATTTACTCCTGGCGCGGCGCTGAAATCGGGAACATCCTCGGCTTCGAACGCGACTTTCCAGGTGCCAAGGTCATCCGTTTGGAGCAGAACTATCGTTCGACCCGCAACATCCTCGCCGCTGCGTCGGCTGTGGTGGAACACAACCAGCAGCGCAAGGGCAAGACCCTTTGGAGCGATGGCCCCCCGGGCAGCCCGATCACCGTCCATCGAGCTTACGACGGCGACGCTGAGGCCCGCTATGTCGCCCGCACTTTGAGCGGGTACCTGGACCGCAACCCCGATTCGCACGCAGCAGTGCTCTACCGCACGAACGCCCAATCGCGGCTGATCGAGGAGGCCTTGCACCGGATAGGCCGGGATTTCGTCGTCGTCGCCGGCTTGGCGTTCTACGAACGGGCCGAGGTCAAGGATCTGCTGGCCTACCTCAAGGCCGCCGCCGTGCCCGACGATGCGGTCAGCCTGCGGCGCATCCTCAATGTGCCCGCCCGAGGGATCGGCAGGGCTACCCTCGATCGTCTGGAGCGGCGCGCCGCCGACGCCGGAGTCGGTTTGTGGCGCGCCATTGAGGAGGGGGCCGGCGGCGGCTTGCCCCTCGCGCGCCGCGCCATCGTTGCGCTCTATGGCTTCCGGCGCCTTCTGTGCGATCTGCGGGAACGCATCGAGACGGAGGAGTTGCGCTCCGTCGTCGACTGGATCTTCGGGGAGAGCGGCTATCGTCGCATGCTCGAGGCGGACGGATCACCCGAAGCCGAGATCCGGCTCGAGAATGTCCAAGAGCTCATCGTAGCGGCATCGGAGGCCTCCGCCCGGGGCGAAACGCTACGGGACTTTCTGGACCATGCGGCCCTGGTGTCCGACGCCGACGCCATCGACAGGAAGGTGCCCATCCTGCTCATGACCTTGCACAATGCGAAGGGGCTCGAATTCCCTGTCGTGGCGATGGTGGGCCTGGAAGAGAACCTGCTCCCTCATGCCCGTAGCCTGGAGCTCCCCGCAGCGCTGGAAGAGGAGCGGCGCCTGTGCTACGTAGGCATGACGAGGGCCGAGCGGCACCTGCTGCTCACCTATGCTGGGGAGCGCCGCCATTACGGGGCTCCGAATCCCGATCGCCTGCTGCCGTCCCGTTTTCTGAGCGAGATACCCCCCCAGCTCGTCGAGCATCCCGAGCAGTTGCCGCTGGCCCGGGCCGACCGGAGGCCCGGCCCGGCCCCGGTCTCCAAGCCGCGCCGTCGCTTCGCTGCCGGGGCGCAGGAGATCAAGACGCACGATAACGTCGAAGCCGTGGTTGGCTTCTTCAAAGACAGGGGTGTCGAGCTGGAACCCGCCCGGCAGCTCCCGGCGGCCGGGCGCAGGACGGCAGGCCTGCCTGACCGGGCCCGAGGGCCCGTCCCGCCGAAGCTAGGGGAGAGCGTGATGGATCTGCGCCGTCGGGGTGCGTTTGCGCGCGGCACCCGCGTGCGGCATCGGAAGTTCGGGGTGGGGACTGTGCAGCGTCGCGACGGCGAGGGGCCGAGCGCGAAGCTCACGGTGCTTTTCCAGAAGCATGGCCTGAAGCGGCTTGTGGCCGGCTACGCGAATCTGCAGCAGCTGTGAGCTAGGTCTGTGGCGGCGTTCCGCTGGCAGCTTGGGGGCCGAGCCAATCCCGGAGTGTCTCGGCGATCTCGTCGCGGACTCGGCGGAACACTCCCATGCGCTCCTCGGCGCTGCCGACAGCCTGCGCCGGGTCGTCGAAACTCCAGTGGGTCTTGCGCGCTCGCCCCGGAAATGTGGGGCAATCGGACGCTGCTCGGTCGCACACGGTGATCACTTGGTCGATGTCCCGGCTGAGGTACAGATCCACGGACTCCGATCTTTGGGTGCCGATGTCGATGCCGAGCTCCGCCATCGCTCGGACTGCTCCCGGATGCACCGCCTTCGGCTGTGTCCCGGCCGAGTAGGCCTCGAACTGATCGCCGGCGAGGGCTCGCAGGAGGCCCTCTGCCATCTGGCTCCGGCACGAGTTGCCGGTGCAGAGGAACAGCACCTTCTCCTTGGCTGGCATCGGGGCTCCGGAGAGGGGATCGGCGCGGGCGCCGTCGCTCCTCAGCGGGTAGGCGAGGGCTTGCTGTTCTCCAAACGGAAGAGCTCCGTGCGAGCGTGTTGGGCGACCTCGCTCTGGGGGAAGCGATCAAGCACGGACTGGAGGACCTGGGCCCCTTCCTCTTCGTCGCGCAGCATCAGCAGGCACATGCCCCGTTTGTAGAGCGAATCCGCAGCCAGCTTGCTCAGGGGGTACTTCTTGTACACCACATCGAACTGCCGGGCGGCCTCTTCGTAGTCGGCCGCCCCGTAGTAGGTCTCGGCCAGGTAGTATTGCGCTTCGCTGGCGCGGGAATGCGTGGGGTACAAAGCCAGGTAGTCCTGGAACTGCCCGCGCGCCAGGTCCAGGCTGCCGCGCAGGTAGTCGCTCATGGCGCTCTCGAAGGTCGTTTCGCTCGCGTTGAGGCCCGCTAGGTCGGTGTCGGTTCCCTCCGCGCCCTCCATTGGCGGAGGCAGGGTAGTCAGATGGGTCTTGATGTCGCGCACATCCCCCTGGAGTCGCTCCTGCTGCTTGGAGATCTCCTCCACCGTCCCCCGCAGAGCCGAGAACTGGCTCATCAGCGAGTCGACTTTCGCCGAGGTGCTCCTCTGCGGCTCGGTGAGCGCGTCGTCGAGCTTCGCCAAATTGCGTTCGATGACGGCCTGCCCGGCGGAGAGCTTGTCCTGCTTCTCCGTGCTTTGGCGCAGCAGCGCTTCGTTTCCGGCAAGCTTCTCCGCGATCTGCTGCTCCAGCTGACGGAGGCCGTCCCGGAGCAGGGCCATATCGCGCTGCAGCTGGAGCAACTCCTTTTTTTGGGCCTTCACGCCGGGCACCGCAAAGCTTGCGGCCACCAGCGCTAGCACCAGCGTCTTCGACGTCACGATGTGCCTCCCGCGACGACTCCTGACCGAGTTTCGCCGCTACAGGTCAAGACGGTACTTCTGCCGTTGGCGTTCCTGGCCCCACACCTCTGGCGCTCCTGGAAGGGAACCCGCCGGGCTGGAGCGACCCGGCGGGCAACTGACGGCACCATAGGCGCGCATATGGTGCATGAAGGCCGTGGCGAATCCCTAGCGGAGCCTGATGTGAGCTCGCCGGTTTCGCTGATAGCAGGCCTCGTCCTGCTCGGAGCAGACCGGCCGCTCCTCGCCTAGGCTCACCTTGGAGAGTTTGCTCGCCGCCACCCCCAGGTTGACGAGGAAGTCCACGGCCGCCGTCGAGCGGCGGTCGCCGAGCGCTAGGTTGTACTCGGTTGTGCCGCGCTCGTCGCAGTGGCCCTCCACTAGGAACGCCGCCTGGGGATAGTCCTCAAGCAGCTTCTTCAGCGCGGCCGCGTTGCTGCGCAACGTTGCCGCGGCATCCGGGCGGATGTCGCTCTTGTCGTAGTCGAACAGCGCGTCCCGGATGTCGCTCGCTTGGAACACCTCGGTCAGAGTCGGCTTGGGCGGCGGGGGCGGGGGCGGGGGCGGGGGCGCCCGCACGGTAACCATGGCAGACGAGGTCGCTGACTTGCCGTCCGCGTTCTTGACCGTGATCGTGTACTCCGTCGACCTAGTCGGGAAGACCTCGCGGGAGCCGCTGACCGCAACCGCGCCTATGCCCTGGTTCAGCTCGGCGCTGGCGGCGTTCGTGGAACTCCACTTGAGCGTCGAGGACTTGCCGCGCTCGATCGAGCTCGGCTCGGCGGTGATGCTCACGCTTGGAGCCGGAGCCTCAGGCGGGGGCGGGGGCGGCGGGGGCGGGGGGGGCGGCGGCGGGACTTCCTTCTTGCAACCGAAAGCGAATAGCGCTAGAAGTATGCCGAACGCAATCAGACTGATTCGTTGCTTCGCAAGCATGTGAACTGCTTCTCCTCCATCATGGCCCCCGCGGCGGCCCGCCGAGACCGGAAACCTAGCATTACCGCAAACAGCATACCGCAATCCCGTCGGCCGCGACAAGTGTCGCCCGAGCGTCAACGCGCCGCCCACACGGGGGACTCGTTCGTTCCCTGGCTGGTCAGTTGCTGCAGCTGCGTTCCATCGGCCCGCATCGACCAGATCTGGGTGCTTCCCAGCCGATCCGAGGCGAAGACGATGTGCGTGCCGCTCGGCGAAAAGTACGGATGCTCATTGCGTCCGCGGCTGTGGGTTAGCTGCGTGTACCTTCCGCTGGCCACATCGACCAGGAAGATATTGTAGTTGCCGATCTCGTAGCCGCGCGTCCAGGCGAACGTCAGGCGCTCGCCGGTCGGGTCCCAGGCCGGCTGCACGGCGTCGCCGCCCCCTCCGGAAAGGCGGCGGCGGTTGGCGCCGTCCACATCCATGATGTACACCTGCGGCTCACCCGTGGCGTCCGAGACGAAAGCGATGTGGGCTCCGGTCCGCGGGTTGATGGCCGGGTGGACATCGATCGACCGCGAGTACGAGACCCGGCGTAGGTTGCCGCCGTCCAGGTCCGCCATGTAGATCTGACTGCGTCCGGACGGGGAAGACGCGAACAGCAGCGAACTGCCGCCGGGCATGAAGCTCGGCGTGGTGTTCAGGGACGCCTCCTGGTTGTAGAACGGCAGCCTGCGGCCCGTCTCGAGCGAATGCATGTAGATCTTCGGCACGCCCTCGACGAAAGTGGTGAACGCGATGCGCCGCCCGTCCGGGGAGATGGCGGGTGTCAGGCACAGGTTGCGGTAGTTGGTGATCCGCTCCTTGTTGCGCCCGTCGTAGTCCATGGCCCAAATCTCCTTGCGGTCGTCCCCTTTGGGGCGGTGGACGTAGTAGATCCGCGATCCGGCCAGACCCTGGCCGAGCCCCAGGTTCTCCAGGATGTCCTTGGCGAACTCGAAAGCCATGCCCCGGACCGCGGCCAGGTTGGCTTCGCTGAAGTAGCGCTTGCCGAATACGTAGGAGGCTTCGGCGGAATCCTGCGTGACGTCGGCCACGTAGCCGGAGAGCGACAGGCGTCCGTCGTGCGCCTGGTCGACAAGGCCGTAGACGAGGTACCGGGCGAGGACCGGCACGTCGGCCCAGCCCTGCTGCCACAGGCCTCGAGCGCCAGGATTCGCCGGCATGCCCTGCTCTCCGAATTGGATGTCCCGTGGACGGCTCGGCGCAGTGCGCGGATAGAAGGACCGCGGCACCATCTCAAGCCGGCCCGCCGCTTCCAAGGCGTTCCAGAGCTCGTCGTTGAAGCGATCCATCGCGCTTGCGACGGCGACGGGCCCGCGGATTGCAGGCACGGCGATGCGCGGGTCGCGCTGCTCGTCGGTGAGCTCGATTACCGCGTCCGGTGTCCTTTGCGCGGCCAGGGCCAAGGCCGTTGCCGCGAGCAGAGCGGCGCTTAGGGATTGACGGTAGATCATGGCAGTGTCCTTCTTCTCTAGCTGCACGCAGCCGGAACTCAGTCCAGCCGGAAGTGCATCTCGATGGTGAGCGAGCTGCGGCGGAGGCCGTTGGGCAGCGGCCTCACGGGACTGGCGTTGTGGATGGCGCGGGCTGCCGAGTAGTCGAGCGAGCGGTTTCCGCTGGACTCGGCGATCGCGACCTGCGTGAGGGCGCCCGAGCGCTGGATGACGAACGTAGTGACCACGGGCCGCGCGGAGCCTCCCGCGACTTGGCCCAGCGTCAGTCGCCATTGCTCGGCGATGGTCCGCTGGAGGATTTCCGCATACCAGCCGAAGCGGGCCCCGAACGGGCCTCCCCTGTCCCCCCCGAAGCCCAATGCTGCGCCTCCGGGCCCGGCGCGGTAAAGCTCGCTGGCCAGCGCTTGGCCGCCGGACGAGCGTAGTTCGTTGGCCTGCGCCTCCCCGGCGCTCCGCTGGCCCACGGCGCGCTCTTGCTGGGCCTCGGCCTTCTTGCGCGCCGGGGGACGGTGCCGGAGCGGGCGGAGCCTCCTCCACCTGCGGCGCTGGGGCTTCGACCTCGGTGGAGCGACGGAATTCGGGTGGGGCGGGCACCTCGTGTCGGCTCGGGTTCGCCACTGGGTTGGGAGCGTCGCTCCGCACGACGTTGATGGGCACGCTGCTGACGGCGATGACGCCGCCGCCGCCCGAGGCATCCGGGGAGCCCAGATCGATGCTCGGGTTGAGGACGCCCCAGGCAAGCGAGGCCGCGAGCAGCAGGCCGTGTCCCGACATCGATGCGAGCAGAGGGCCCCGCAGCTCCTCGGAATTGCCGTTGACGGTCTCTGCCTGTCTCATCGAACCGCTGTCGGGCGG
>CBDBZZ010000051.1:0-5385 GCA_965213745.1 Bryobacterales bacterium
CAGCAAGACACCGGAGGAGACCTTGGGGTTGTGGGGAGAGGAGCGCCTGTTGCGGGATATGGTGCGCACGATCCGGAGCGTGCGCCCGGACGTCATCGTGGCGCGGTTCCCCCCCCGCCCGGGGAGCGGCGGCCACGGGCAGCATACCGCGGTGGGCTGGACGGGGCCAGCAGCGTGGGAAGCGGCCGCGGACCCGGCTCGGTTCTCGAATCTAGGGCTGCCGCCTTGGCGGGCCAAGCGGTACTACTACAATCTGCCCGCCTTTAACCGGCGCATGGAGGAAGCTGCCGCGCAGCAGCCGGGCACCCTGCGGGTCGAGCTGGGGGCCTACGACCCGGTGCTCGGCAAGTCCTACGTGGAAGTCGCTGGGGAAAGCCGCAGCATGCACCGCAGCCAAGGCATGGGCACGCAACAACGCAAGGGCAGTGCTCCGGCCTACTTCCAGCATGTGGCGGGAGAGGAAGCCGAAGGAGACTTGTTCGACGGCATCGACACGACCTGGGGCCGCATCCCAGGTGCCGCGAAGGCGGCCGGGAGTCTCAGTGCCGCCCGGGCTCAGTACGACCCCAGAGACCCCGAGGCTGTGTTGCCGCACCTGCTAGCCGCTCTGCGTGAGCTGGAGCACTTGTCCGGTCCCGAAGTCGCGTACAAGCGGGATCAGCTCCGGCGGGCGATCGAACTGGCCTCCGGAATCTGGCTGGACGCGACCGCCGAGCGCTGGGATGTGGTTCCGGCCAGTTCCCTGAGAATCACCGTGACCGCGATGCGCCGGTCGGAAGCGGCGTGGACTTGGCGGAGCACACGGGTGACAGGTCTGGCCGAGGCGTCGCTTAGCGACGCTGGCGTGTTGCAGCGGAACCGCGCCAGCGAGCAGTCGGTGGCACTGCAGGTTCCAGCAGACTCCTGCTACTCGCAACCTGTTTGGCTCCCGCAGCCGGCGGAGCAGGGCCGGGCGTGCGGGGAGCGGGTCTGGACTCCCGGGCCAGAGCCGGTGCTGCGGGCGGTCTTTGCGTTCGCAACGCCCGAAGGAGTCGACATAACGTTGGAGAAGCCGGTGGTATACCGCTGGGTGGATCGCTCATTCGGCGAGCGCGAGAGGCCTCTGGCCGTCGTGCCGGCGGTGGCGGTCTCCTTCGCCCGCGAGAATCAGATCTTCACCGATAGCCGACCGGTCGAGATCCCGGTGCGCTTGGCGTCGAACGCCGGGAAGGCGGAGGCCGAGGTGCGTCTGGAGGCTCCCAAGGGCTGGGCCGTCGATCCGCAGGTCCGCAAGCTGCATTTCGAGCGACGCGGGCAGCAGGCGACCGTCCAGTTCCAGCTGACGCCGCCGTCCCACGCCTCGGGCGGCGAGCTAGCGGCCGTCGCGACCGTAGGCGACCGAAAGATCCGCTCCGGAATGCGGGTTATCGCCTACGACCACCTCCCGACGATCGCCGTCTTCCCGAGGGCCGCAATGCGCCGTGGAACGTTTGGATGTGCGTCTGCTGGCCCGCGAGATCGGCTATGTGATGGGGGCCGGCGACAAGATCCCCGACGCGTTGGAACAGTTGGGCGCGACAGTGCGTCTGCTCGAGTCAGAGGACCTCGCCGCCGGCGACCTGAGCCGGTACGACGCCATCGTCACGGGCATCCGCGCCCTCAACACCCGGCCGGACTTGGTGGCCGCCCGAGAGCGCATCCTGGAGTACGTCGAGCGAGGAGGCACCCTCATGGTGCAGTACAACACAACACCGTTCGGGCGGCGCCGCGGCGGGCCGGGTCCGGACGCATTGACCTTGGGGCCGTTCCCCATGACGCCGTCGCGGCTGCGCGTCACGGACGAGCAGGCGGAAATGCAATTCGTGAACGCTCGGCACCAGTTGCTCAATTCCCCCAACGCCATCACCGCCGCAGACTTTGAGGGTTGGATCCAGGAGCGGGGCCTCTACTTCATGTCCGAGTGGGGACCCGCGCTACGAAACGGTGCTGGGCTGCGCCGACCCCGGCGAGAAGGTGCTGGACGGTGGCCTGCTCTTCGCGCGCTACGGTGACGGGGCGTACGTGTTTACGGGCTATTCCTGGTTCCGTCAGCTTCCCGCAGGGGTGCCAGGGGCCTACCGCGTATTCGCGAATCTGATCAGCGCTGGCCAAGCGCTCCAAGGAACCGTGTCACGCTGATCCCAACCGGCCCGTCCAGACAGGTCGGCATGGGCTCGTGTAGTGTCCTTTACAGCTCTCCGTTGGGGAACACCCGCCTGGATGCCACAGCCGGGCAGGGGCAGCCACTGACTTTCCGCTACGCCTGGGACAGAGCCTCGGGGGAAGAACTCGGCGTCCAAGCCAGCAGGTCTCCGACTCGCATTGCGGTGCCCGCAGGAAAATTGCAACTATTTGCCGTTTGCGGGAGCCGTATGTTGGCAGCGAGCAGGACGCGCACTACGCGCACTAGGGCAGCTATGAAACAGTTGCTCGGGTTAGGCACCGTACACCGGATGCTGGAACACTTGCTCCGGTCGGTTGCCGCGCTGGCGCTATTAATTTTGCCAAAAGTAATTGCAAGCAACTCGCCAATAGAATCAATGGCTTGCGGTGCCTTTTCGTGCAATTACTTATGAAAACATCAGTAAGGTCAGCAGCCTTGGTGTCAATTGTGGCTGCGTTGGCCGACTGCCCGCCGGAGGGCTACACGGAGGAAGTGGGGTATGTCCGTTGCCACCGTACCTAACCTGTGCAGTAGCTCTACGGGAGCGGCGGAAGGCCCGGTGTATTCCAACTCCCTGTCGGGTGACTGCGTCATTTGCTTCGAATGCTGAGCCCTAGTCTCTGCATGACTGGAGGAGTCCCCCTGTCCGCAGTTAAGCGACTCACTGTCCCCATCCTAGCCTGCTTGGTGTCGGCAGTTCCGCGGGGGTACTGTGGAAGCGGCCGATTCTTGGACACCCGTAGTCTCAAAGATTCGGCGCACAGTGATAGGATTCCCTCCCTAGGACCTCCGGAAGTCACACAGCTCTGGGAGGGAATATTCGCCCGCAGCCGCGACGGATCCCAGCTCCAGAAACTGAAATGCAAGAAACCGCACGGAGTCACCGATGTAGCGCGCTTCGTCGACCGTCCCAATGGCAGATCCTACAACTTGCACTACAGCACCAGGACGGCTGTGCTGTCTCAGGACAACATGCCGGGCCGCGACAACAAGATGGGTGCTCGCCGGAGACTCAGGTTCTTGGGACGGCAGGCCGAGGTTCTCCGCGGCATCACCTGCTTCGTGATTCCAGGCAGGTCTACAACCCCCGGTGTCACCGGTCGGGGGTGTTGTTCCCCCGAGTACGATCTGCACCTCTATCGCGAGATAGATGTCGCGGACGGTGCCGGCACGACAGTTCGGCATCGAGATGAGTGCTGCGACTTGGAAATCGGTCGTGCATCGGATGGAGGCAAAGTCGAGTTGCCTGCTGGATTTGTCGTCCAAGAGGCACTGTGCTCCAGCTGCTAGGGCAGGGGCTGCCTAGCGCGGCGCGTTCACCACGGAGGCGGGATCTCGCGGGGGTCCCGAGGCACAGCAGGTAGTCGCACCCCGGTCCAGCCGGATGCGGTCGAACCGAATGAGCTGGGAGGCGCGGCTGCGTCGGAATCATGGCCGGGCAGTCGGGGCACGATGGATTTTTCCATGTCGGGAGCCTGTTGTGGTGGCGCTTTGACCGCTGCGGGTCGGGTCTGCTTGCTACTGAGACTCATGGACTAGGCCGTGTTCGTGTCCGGCTGCCGTCCGGGCGCCTCCGCAGTGGCCCCGGAGCCACTGCGCCCGCCCAGCGGGCGGACCGCGCCCCGGGCCTGGCCAAGTTCACGTCCCGTGCGATCCAGGCGTAGGCGGTGCCGGCGTTGCGCTGGATCGTCGTCAGCGGGTCGGCACCGGGCTGCTCTTGCAGCGCCAGCAGCGTCAGCGGCACGCCGCTCGCGGCGCGGCAGCTGTGGCTGGTCGGGGCGTGGTCGACCAGCGAGACGGTCTTCCAGTGCTCGCCCCGCGGAGGCGTTGGCCGTCCCCGGCCTAGGCCTCCGGCCGCAGGCAGTGCGCCGTCGTCCAGCGCTCCAGCTCGGCCGGGTCGACCCGCGCCAGGGCCCGCGGGAAGGTCGTGTCCGAGGGTGCCGCGCAAGCTTGCGCACGCCGCTCCCCTAGGCCGCCCAGCGTCTGCAGTCCTCTGGTGGCCAGGCCTCGGCGAACGCTTCCGTCCGTCGCCCACTGCGCCAGCCGCAGTTCTTCGTCAGCGTCGGCAGGCTCGGGACCGCGCCCGGTGGCTGCCGCAGCGCCGGCCCCCGACGCGGGTCCGGCACCTCCTCCGGCAGCTCCCGCCCCGACTGCAGGTCCGCCGTCCCCCAGCGCGGCGGCCGCTTCTCCGCGGTCCGCCCCTTTCGCTCCCGTTCCGACCGTAGCCGCTCGCGTGCGTCCCGCCGCAGCGGCTCCAGCAGCAGCGTCTTGGCCTGCCTCGCTTGGTCCGGGCAGCGCCCTACCTCCAGCCCGTGCGCCGCCTGATGCACGGTGCCTCGGCAGCGACTTGGCCTCCCGAACGTCTCGGCCAGCTCCAGAGCGGGCCCCACTCCGCCTGCCCGTCCGTGCGGCTGGCACGGGGGGGCCATCCCTTCGCTTACCAGCAATCGGAAAAAGCCAGCCCCTACGCCTAACTCCTGCACTGCCTGTCTTCTAAGCTCAAAAAATTCAGTCGTGGGAATTTAAAGCCGTCCTAAAACAATGTTTTGTTCGATACACTACACTGGCTTCGGTGAACTCGCAGTTGGCGACGGATCGCGTGGCCCGACAGCTGGAGCTGGCGTGATCCCCGGCTCTGTCAGCGTGGCCCGTTCCCTGTGAGGCGATGCGGGCCAGGCAGCGGGCAGCGGCTGATCGTGCATGCCCGAGCCTGTTGGCAGAAGAGTCTGGACATTGCGGCCAGCCACGAGCGCGACCCTCAGAACCTGCTGCTGTGGAAGGCCAACCGCCGCCTGGGCGCCGAGCAGATTAGGGGCTCGGTCTTGACGTGCAGCGGGGGGGCCTGGATCCCTCTCGAGGCGGCCGCCATCCGTTTCCGCACCGGCGAATGTACTGCTACCGGCTGCACCAGTTTTGCTCGGAGTTCTATCCGACCCGACGCCCGTCCGTCTAAGCTGTGCAGCCGCGGCTCCAAAAGCATCCGTACCGCAACCTCTTCGACAGGCTGCACGGGAACCTACCGCTGAGCGAGCGCAAATCGACCACGGCTACCCTCCAGACCCTATGCTTGCTGGATGCGGGCTTCCTGCATTCGCAGGCTCAGGAGATGGCCGAGCGCTGGAGCACAGGCACCGCGTCCAATGCGGGCTTCGTTGAGGGTGCGACCAGGATGGTGCTCGGGCGGCCGCCGCGGCCGGACGAAG
>CBDBZZ010000052.1:0-78220 GCA_965213745.1 Bryobacterales bacterium
GGGGTCGTCGATCCGCATCCTGTCGAAGAACAGCACGCTCATCACCGCGAGAACTCCTGCGAAAGCGCCGCTGATGATAGCACCGAGGGGCGCAACGCTGGCGCACGGCGCGGTGATCCCACTAGCCCGGCCAGTGCGCCGTTCAAGGTCATGCCAACCTCGGGCTTCTTGAACCGCCTCCAGGACCTGAGCATCGCGAACACCGCGCCTGCGCAGGCGGCTAGGAAGGTGTTGGCAGCGATGCGGGCGATTGAGCCGTCCGCGGTGGGGGGCGAGCCGGCGTTGAAGCCGAACCAGCCGAGGAACAGAATGAACACCCCCAGCGCTCCCATGGCCATGTTGTGGCCCGGGATGGCTCTGGCTGCGCCGCTCTCGGTGAATTTCCCGAGGCGCGGGCCAACGACGATCGCCCCCGCCAGGGCCGCCCAACCGCCGACCGAGTGGACGACCGTCGAACCGGCAAAGTCGATGAAGCCCATGTCGGCCAGCCAGGAGGCTTGGTCGAGCAGCAGATTCCCCCAGGCCCAGTGGCCGAAGACCGGGTAGATGATGGCCGTAATCGCGACGCTGTAGATCGAGTAGGCCCCGAAGCGCGTGCGCTCGGCCATCGCCCCCGAGACGATCGTTGCAGCGGTGGCCACGAACACCACCTGGAACGTCCAGAACACGTACTCCCACTGCCCGTCGCCGGTCGAGTTGTCGAGTGCCAGCAGGAAGTGGTCCATACCGAACAAGCCGTTCGTCGCCCCGAACATGAGGCCGCAGCCGATCAGCCAGAAGGACATGGCCCCCAGCGACATGTCCAGCAGGTTCTTCATCATGATGTGGGCCGCGTTCTTGGCCCGCGTGAATCCAGACTCGACGAAGGCGAAGCCCGCCTGCATCCAGAACACCAAGCAGGCAGCGACCAAGGTCCAGAGAATGTTGGCGTGCGTCTGAACCAAGTCGATGGCGTTCCGCAGCTCGGCGGCGGAAGCCCCGCCGACTGGAGGCGAAGGCCAGCACCAGCGCCGCCCCCCCGCAGGCCGGGCCGCTGGGCGGCTTCTGGGCCATCTTGAGATCAGGTTCTGCATTGCGAAATCCGATTCCTCCTGTGCCTCCGGGCCCTAGGCCCCACGCGGGGCAAGCGCCGCTCCAGAGCTGCACCGCAACACAGGAATGGATCGGAGAGAGCTCGCAGGAAAACTAGCAGCCGGGACGGTTGAGGCCACGCCTTGCCCAATTTGCAAAGGACCGCACGTCTCGGTGCCGGTTCTGCCTACTCCTTGGAGTCTAGCCAGGGGTGCTTCGCGAATGGAAGCAGATTCTTTCTATGCTGCCGATAAAGAGGATTGTTGCCAGGCCGGCGCGGAGCTCTCGCAGCCCAGCTCCGGGGCGGACTAAGGCCTTGGCGCTGCGGACGGCCGAGCCCCTGCGGCGAAGCATACGCGGGCCGTTGTCCAGGGCAGAGCGCCCCCTCCAGAAACCGGAGGCCCTTAGTTGCCCGCCGCCACATCGACCATGTTGATGGGCGGGATATGCACATGCGCAACACTCGGCTTGCGGCCGAGGAACGATTCCGCCATCTCCAGCGCCTGAGGGACCGAGGAGGCGCATTCCCAGCCCATCACGCCCGCGGCCTCCCGGTCCTCCGCGCCGACCACGATGACCTGGCCGCAGTGGTTCGCCCCGTTCTCCGCCCAGTACCACATGTAGAACGGATGGACGCCGTGGTAGGCGTGGCCATTGCGATACATCGCCCGGTACTCGGGAGCCTCGGCGAACTCGGCCTCGTACCGGCGCTGGAGCACTCGGGAGTCCCGGGTCTCGGGCAGGCACCGGTGGAAGAACTCGTGGTACGCAGCGTGATGCTCGGGCCGGAACTCGTTGTACAGCGGGTGCGTCAGAATCAGCACGCCGTCCTGCTTGACGATGGGCCGGCCACGGTACATGTTGAAGAAGTAGCCGAGCGCTAGGCAGCGCACCAGCAGCGGGTTCATGGGCGCGTTGACGTTGTACGGGCAGATAAAGGGCACGCCGAAAACCGCCACGTCGGACTGGCCCTCCACCGGGACGCAATACTGCTGGTAGTTGTAGGCGAGCGTCCGTTCGTGGACCGCGTCGGTCGCCCCCGCGTGGACCGCGATCATCTCGTACGGCGCCGGGATGGAGAAGAGCAGCTTCCTCTTGACGCTGCGCGGGAGGGCCTGCAGACCGATCTGGGCGACCCGGAAGGACACCTTGTCGAGCGCGTTCCACTCGTCCTCCGGCTTGACGAAGAACTCCATCTTCGGGTCGAACATGCGGTTGTTGACCGCCGTCTCGATGTGGAAGACCTTCAGCCTGTCGTTGACGATGCGGCCCATGCGGTTGCACGAGTCGGTCAGCGGCGACTGCGTGTGGTCGAAGTAGGAATTCGAGGCGAGAATCGTTTCCGGATTGTGGTGCGCCTGCAGGGAAGCGTAGTCGCACAAGCCCACGCCCACCGACTTGTGCCCGCCGTCCATGGGAACGAGGTTGATGTTGACGTAGATGAGCAGATCGGACTCGGCGGCCCGGCGGTTGATGCGCACCCGCTCCCCCAGCTCGGTGGCGCCCAGCTCCACCAAGCCGTCCTCGGCCTCGCCATCGTGGCAGTAGAGGCGATGGGGGTAGTACGCGTCGAAGATCCGCTTCCCCACCTGCCATCGGACCTCGAATGGTTCCATCCGCCGGTGGAATGAGTTCGCGATGACGATCTCGACATCGTCAACGCCGGCCGCGGCGAGCATCTCCAGCAGGACCGTGAGCACGGACTGCCGGATGTCGGGCCGGTTCATCTTCGGCAGGGGCAGCGAAATGTCGTCGATGGCGATCGTGGCCCGCATCCCGGCCCGCAGCTGCGCGCGCAGCGGGTCGGCCTCTTCGGGGTTCGCGAGGGCGTAGCGGATCGCTCCCGCCCGGTCGGGCAGGCCGGGGATCGGGGGTTTGGGATAGACCACCCGCGTGCCGGCGGGGAGCTTGGCCCGGATGAGGTCCTCGCCGTACCACAAGAGCCGGGCGGGCGAGGTGGCCGTCAGTTCGCGGACGCAAGCGTCGTGCGGCACGAGGGCAGCGCGGCCCACTGCGTTGGGCCGAGGCTCCCCGAATACGGCCAGGCGGGATGGCTCAGCAGCGGGGTGCGGCGCGGGCATTCCGCCTTGAGTTTAGCGAGGACTGCGTGGCGGGCCCAGAGGAGAGGCCGACTGGTTCAGGTCCAGAATGCCCCAACCCCGCGCCAGGGCCACTTTCCGCAGCTTGCCATCAGGATTCGCCGCCGCCGGATGCCCCACAGCCAAGAGCATCGGAATATCCGAGGTGCTGTCAGAGTAGGCTTTGCACGCGCTCAGAGCGATTTCGCGCTCCGCCGCGAAACGCCTGAGGGCGGCGACCTTCCCCAGGCCCGCCAACAATGGCGGCGCGATTGCGCCGGTCGCCCGGCCCTCGCGGAAGACCAGCCGGTTGGCGAGAACGTCGTCGAACCCGAAATAATCGGCGGCCGGCCCGAGTTCCAAGTCCAAACCTCCGCTGACCAGGACGGTGCGATAGCCGCCGGCCTTGTCGCGGGCGACGAGCTCCCGGGCGAAGCGGAACTCCTTCGCACGAATCTCGGCCTGGAACAAAGCTTGCGCCTGCTCCCGGAGCCAGGACTCTTCGAGGCCCCGGTATTGCCGGAAGAAGACGACGTTAAAAAGCCGCCGGGAGCAGAGGTCGAGCAAAAGCCACAGCGGGACCCCTAGCAGCGCCTTGCCGTAGCGCCAAGCCGCGCTTGGTTTGCTCGGGTGGCGCCTCGCGAGCCACCCGTAGCGACTCACCACATTGCTCGCGACCAGCGTGCCGTCGAAGTCGTAGAAAGCAGCTCGCGGCGGGGTCACAAGGCATGTCCGAGCCGCATGAGCCAGCCCAGCACGAACACGGCGGCTAGGAAGTAGCCGAAGCAGTACAGAGCGTATCCCACGCGCTCCCGGTCGGTGGAACGCCCGACTACGCCCAGAACCGCTGAAGCGAACAGCGCGAACAGGATCGCGGCCTGTAGATGAGTAGGGTTGAGCATCACGCCCTCCGGTCTGCTTGCCCCGTGCTTTCGTAGACATTCACGATGGCCAACAGGTTGAGCAGGCCTGCGCAAACGATGAACTTGGTGCCGTAGTCGTGCGTCGCACCAGGAAGGATCTCCTGCTCGTAGCCCGACCAGACAGTCAAGAAGTAGAGCGACCCCGCGCACAGGTCACCGAAGTAGCCCCCGTAGTTCATGACCGTGGTAAACAGATCCCCGCTCACCGGGGTAAACATCCGCCCTTGCATCAGGAGCCCGCAGAAGAACATGCCGGCGACCATAGCCAGCAGCACCAGCCCGTGGATGTGCCGCCTGAGGTAGAAGTGCCCGCCGCCCGGCACCAACCAAGCGAGAACCACCGGCGCGACCCGCGCCCCGAGCGGGACGGGGGGGCGCTCCTGTTTTGCCCGTTGGCTCGATTCGCGCTTGGGGGCCATCAGTTCTCCTCCCTGGGCGGGCACCGCGAGCACCGCTTGCCGCCGGCGGTCCGAATCGCAAGCCCCTCGCAGCTGCTGACCGCTGCAGCTCCGCGGGCGGCTGCCAGCAGCGGAGCACGGCCTCCGGGCAGCCTCCGCTCTCGGATGATTATGGCATGCCTGCCGCCATGTCCGAACAGAACGACTGACCGGTGCCAGAGTCTCTAGATTCCCGGATAATTCCCGCGATGGGTGTTGCGGGGCCGTATGGCTTGAGCGAAGAGCCCTGCGGGCCTGGCGCGGGCCCCTTAATCCCATCGCCAAGCGACCTGGGCACCCCCGCAGGCACCCTGCGCCCGCACCGCAGCCGCTGCGCACCCGACTCCGGGCGCACCGAGCCCCCCGCGGGCTCCGCATCGGTCTCGTCGCTGGGCCCGGCTCCATCCGGCTCGCCGCGTGCAGCAGCCAGTCCAGCCGCAGGTTGCCCCTGCTGCACAGCAGCCGCAGCTGCTGCTGCGTGATCTGCCCGCCCAAGTAGAAACCCTGCTGCGCCGCGTGCGAGCGGCACGGCGGAGGCTGCAGCCCTAGGTCCGTCAACGGCCCCTGGAACGCATGCTCCTGCCCCTGCTGGCCGCGCGGTGCCGCCGCACCAGATCCGCCAGCGGCAGCCGGTCGTGGCTCACCGGAATCACCGTGCATACCGGTTCCAACAGCCGTTGCCCCCCGTCCCAGTCGCGTCGGATCACCACGCACACCGGCTCCTCCGGCCCCCGGCCCGGCTGGTACGCCACCGCGATCGCCCGCTCCTTCCCCGCTGCATCCAGAGGCTCCCCCTCGTCCTCCCGCAACCCCATCGCGGCCGCCAGGCGCAGAATCGGGGCCTTCTTGCGCGGATCGGTCACGCTCACGGAATCATCCCCGCCCCGCTGCCAGCAGAAGCTCCCCAGCGCCTTGCAGGAGTACGCGCTGGCGGCCCGCAGCCGCACCGGCTGGCGGGTACGGCTCGCAGCCCGCACGCTTGATGCACGACGTCATCGGCCCCCAGGGCGCCGACCGCGTGGAGGTGCCCCCCGGCGCAGGCCGCGTAGATCAGCGCCAGTAGCAGCTGCCCACCGCGCCGGCGGCGCTGAAGGCGGACCGACGCAGCCAGCCTCGCGGGCAGCCCGAGAAACCGGGCCAGCCGCGCCACCACGCCGAGTCCAGCCAAGCCCGTCAGGTGGTCGCCGCAAACGCCGCCAGCCAGGATGGGAGCGCTGGGGGCAGGCGACGCTTGTCGCCCTTGGCGAAGCGCCTCGTGACACCAGCCGTGGGCCTACTGGACCTGCTCCTTCTGTGGCAAGCTGATTCCTTGCATGCCTTTCAATCGACCTGCGCGGCTTATGAGGACTCGGAGGAACGGGACGAATGCGAGGACGAGCGTGAGATGGCGGAGGAAGAAGACACGGCGTTAGCAGAAGATCGTCAAGCTCTTGACGATGCCCTCGAGGATGCAGAAGAGGATACCGACGACGGATACGGGCTCTGGCCATCGCTAGTCGGCGGCCCCTCTGCTCCCGTCTCCGAGAGTGAAAAGGATGCTTCCGAGCGCAGGTTCACCTGCGAGGCTGACATCCGCGAGAACCCCTGACCTGCCTAGGTTACTGATTTTGCCATAAGTCATTGCAAGGAACAACCAGAAACAGTATAGGTGCAGTCGGCCTCACGGAAGAACCCCTGTACCTTGGTGGGGTCGGCCTCGAGGGCTTGCAGAGCCTGCTCCAAGCGCTCCCTGAGCTGACGAACCGTCCGGACCAGCATCTTCCCCACCCGGCGCTTGACTGCCGACCGGACTTGCTCCGTAGGAGCCCGTTGCTAAAGTCCGGCTGAGCGGCGCTGCGCACGGGGGCTTGCGGTGCGAGAGCATTCCGTGGGGGGTACTTGTTCACATGTCGCTGGGCGCTCGCCAACGGATCCAGGGGTGCGTCTGCCTCCCTGCGGACGAACTCCCCCAGACCCCGACCGTCCCGTGCTGCGAGAAGCTCCACGAGGGGCTCGAGCTGGCCGGCTGCGACGAGGGCCCGGAGCGGCTCTGCCAGCCCTTCTACGCCGCCAGGCTGGGCCGCCCCTCGCTGCCGCCGGGCGTCTCCTGCCGCAGGCTGCTGCTCGGCTACCTGCTGAGCCTGGGTTCCGAACGCGCCATCGCCCTGCAGACCAGCGACACCCTCTCGCTCCGCGAGTTCCTCGGCTACGGACTCCACGAGTCGACGCCGGACCACTCCACGCTGTGCCGCACGCCGCCAGCGCATCGACCTCGAGACGCACAAGAAGGTTTTCGCTTGGGTGCTGGAGAGGCTGCGGGCCGCCGGGCTGGCTAAGGGCGAGACAGTCGGGGTGGACGCCACCCCGCTGGAAGCCCACGCGGCGCTGAGCACGCTGCAGCGGCGGAGCACCCAGGAGGGCTCCGGGGAGTTCCGCGAGCGCCTGGCGCAATCCGCGGGCCTCGAGACGCCGACGAAGGAAGAGCTGCTCGAGTGCGGCCGCCGGCGCAAGAACAAGTCGCTGGCGAACAAAGAGGGGGAGCACCCGGTCGATCCGGACGCCCGGGTGGCCCGCAGGCAGGACGGCGCGCCGGACATGGCCCACCAGGCCGAGCACGCGGTGGACTTGGACAGCGGCGCACTGGTGGGGCTGACCGTGCAGGCTGCGGACCGGGGCGACCCGGCGACGCTCGGGCCGACGCTGGAGGCGGTGGCGGAGGCGCAGGGCGAGCAGCCGCAGACGGTGGTGGCGGACCAGGGGTGCCCCAGCGGCGCGACGGTGCTGGCGCTGGAGGAGTCCGGGCAGGAGCCGGTGATTCCGGAGCCGCAGCGGAAGCCGCGCCAATGGGAGCCGGGGCAGGAAGCCGAGCGCGCGGCGGGGGAGGCGCACCGGGAGCGGGTCGCCGGCGAGCGGGGCCGCCAGCTGGAGCGGCAGCGCTGCGAGAAGGTCGCACGGTCGAGGGCCCCAGGTACGCGACCGGCGGGCTGCGGCGGGTCCACCTGCGGGGCCGCAACAACATCCTGCAGCGCCTGCTCCTCCACGCCTGCGGGTACAACCTGGGCATCCTGCTGCGGTCGCTGACGGGGAGCGGTGCGCCCCGAAGCCTGCAAGGCGGCGGCTCCCTGGCCGTTGCGGCACTCATGCGGCCCGGAGAAGGCCTCGGGAAGGCTCTGGAACGGCTTCTGCGCGCGTTCTCGAGCGTCTGGGCCGCCCGGCGGCCCGCGCTCGGGCTCGGAGCCTAGCCCACAGAAGCCTTCGCTGCGTTCCGCCGCGTCTCGGCGGTGACTCCGACAGCGCCAGTTACTGACTTTGCCAAAAGTAATTGCAGGTCTGGCCGTTTTCAACCTCTCAGCAGCTCCCCCCGCGCCAACACACACATAAACTGGTCTATAGATGTTTTTTATCTGAGACATCGTCGCATGGAACCTGCCTATGATTCCTGCTCTTATCAATTCCTGAAGTTTCCAAGATTTCCCGACTTCCGACGCATTCCCCATCGGTCCCGATCCCCCATTAGAAAGCTGGTCGTGATCCAAGCCCGCCACGGCAAGTCCATCCAAGCCCTAGCCCAGGAATTCGGCATCGTCATCCGCACAATCCGCACCTGGATTTGGCTCTAGGCCTGCTGTGGATTCCAGGCTCTCGGACAGCAACCCCAACCGGGACGCCCTCCCTGCCTCTCCCCCGACCCAATGCAGATGATCCTCGCAACTCTGCGGGACACATCCCCCGATCAGTTCCAGTTCGAGTTCGCCTCCCGGTCCCTGAAGATTGTCCGGCCAGGGATCCTCGACCAGTTCCCAGTCCAGCTGTCCCTGTCGACGGTGCGCAGGGTCCTGCGGCGTCTCGGCCTCACCCCGCAGCGCCCTCAGTTCCGGTCCTCCCAGCAGAACGCCGCCGCGGTGCGGACTGGGATCGCAGCAACCTACCCCGCCCTCGCCCGGCAGGCGCAGGAGCAGGGAGCCCTGCTGCTCTTGGCCGACGAGGCCGGCAGGACCTCGCACTCCCACCGGGGCACTCCCTGGGGGCCCCGGGGCCGGACGCCTGTCGTCCGGCAAACGGGGGCGCGGTTCCGGCTGAACAGACTGTCCGCGAGCAGCCCCTCGGGAGAGATTTATTCCATGATCCATGCCGGAACCGCCACCTCAGATACGTTTGAACAGTTCCTGCAGCAGATTCCGGGCCAGACGGAGGCTAGACCGATTCACGTGCTAGTGGGCCGCCACAGAATCCACACATCCAAGCATATAGAAGCCTGGAAGGAGCGGACCGAGGCACCGGTGGAGATGCATCTATGGCCGGCGTATTCTCCGGCATGGAACCCCACGGAGCCAGTCCGGTCGGTCGTCCAGCGCCGGGTGGGGAAGCTGCCGGTCCGGACGGTTCGTCAGCTCAAGGAGCGCTGGGAGGAGGCCCTGCAAGCCCTGGAGGCCGACCCCACCAAGGTGCAGGGGTTCTTTCGCGAGGCCGACTGCGCCTAGACTGTTTCTGGTTGTTCCTTGCAATGACTTATGGCAAAAGCAGTATGTCCGAGAGCCGGCATCCGCAGCAGGCCCAGAGCCGAAGCCAGGTGCGGATTGCGCGGATGCCGATGTCGAATTCCTGGGCCAGGGCATGGAGAGCTTGGCCGTGGCGGTCTTGGATCACGACCAGCTTCCTAAGGGGAGAGCGGGACCGATGGGGAATGCGCCGGAAGTCGCGCAAGGTGGGGAAGCTCATGTAAGGGCAGGAATCACAGGCAGATTCCATGTGACAATGTCTCAGATAAGCGACCCGAGGCTGGGGGTGCCTGCGGGGCTGGCTTGCCCGGAGCTCGCGGGCTGGCGGTGGGCGACCGCAAGGGCACCGACTGCGAACTGTGCGACACGCAGGCGGGCTGCCGGTGCGCACCAGCCGCGGCAGCCGGCGCAAGCTGGCCGTCATGCAACGACTCGGTGTTCATTGAGACACGCAGCATCTCAGCGCGGACACCCGGGTGCCGGTGCAACGAGAGCTCATAATCACACTGCGCTGGCGGCCAAGACGCACGGCAGGAGGCTCCGGAGTGAGATTTGAATTCACTACCGATTCCAAGCGGTCAACTCTTCGCGCCATCTTCGAGGATGGCGACCGATACAAGGGCCGACGTCAAGAAGGAGCGCGTCACATGATCATGTACTTGGATGACGACATCACTTTCGACTACCCGGTGCGTTCCCTCCATCCCGATCTTCTCGGCCTTCTATGCCTGATCATTTTCTATCCGTTCATCGGCCGACGGGTCGTGTTCCCCATGCCGGTTTCACCCCGGCTCGAGCGGACTTTCAGGAAGCCGCGGTTCGAACGCCAATTCCACTTCGACAATGTCGATCCCGGCCTCGAGGTCTACGCCGGGTCTAAATTGGCAATTTCGGGGGGGGGGGGGGGGGGGCAGACTCGACCGCCGTGCGCGTCATGTTCCCGGAGGCCTTCGTCGTTCACCAGGCGCACCTGCGGAGAAATGGGACGCTGGTTCCGTCTCGCGCACACGAGGTCGTGCAGGGCTATGGCCCCGAGCACGGGCGCGTGGTGACCAGCAACCAGAGATACGTCTCCAGCCCGCGAGGCTGGCACGCATGGCCTTGCTCCGCGGCGACGGCACTCCTACTGTCGACGGACTACGACTTCGGCCTGATCCTCACCGGGCAAATTTTGGGAGACAGCATCCTGGACGCCGGGGACCGCTACAACGATCGATTTTTGAGAAGACGGAGTGAAGGGACGACCGGGAACTACTGGCAGTCTGCATTCAATGAGATAGGAATACCGATGTTCTCGCCAGTTTGCGGTGCCAGTGGATGCTTGACGATGAAGCTCGCCCTTGATCTCGCCCGTGCCGGCAAGGTGTTCTCTTGCATAGCAAGAGACGGCGGAGCATGCGGGACCTGCACCAAGTGCTTCCGCAAAGACGCCATGCGAACCGTCGTCGATCCAGATTACCATCCTCCCTGGGATCACTATGATCGTCCGCATATCCATCGCTTCCTCAAACGCAGGCCGCTCTATCAAGCGCATATATTTTCCTTCGCTGATAGGGCCGGATCTGGGTCCGGAGGCTTGCCTTCCTTTATCGCAGCACGCTTGGCGGATATCCCGGCAATCGAATCGGACTGGCCCCTGAGAGTGCATGCCGGGACATTCGAGTTCTGCGATGAGCAGTGGAGGGGCACCATCCGCGAACGTGCGCTGCAATACATGGACCCTATGGAACCGGAGCACATTGCCGCATTCGAAAATTGGGGGCCTCCTCAGCCTCCTCAAGCTGGATCATGCGCGAAGCTCGCGGTTCGGCTGCGCAAGGTCACGATCGATGGTCTCGGCCCGCGATTGTCCCGATACTGGGGGGGCTACTGAATGCGCCTTCCAGCCTGGGTCTCGCAGCTCCCGGCCGGGATGTGCGGCAACCGAGGAGGGCCGGAGCAAGGCCGGCCCTGGTTCCGTATGGTTTTCAGCCGGCTTGAGCGCTCGGGAGGCATGGGCGGAGTGCTCGGGGCGGTGTATGCGAGCCGAGGAAGCCTCTCGCGGAGCGAGCAGCGGCGGTTGAGCCGGCGGGAGACCCGGCGAGGTGTCGCGGCAGATGAACAAACGGATAAATTGGGGCATTCTTCCACGCCATTGATTTTGCCAAAAGCAGTTGCAAGCAACCCACCAATAGAATCAATGGCTTGCGGAGCCTTTTCGTGCAATTGCTTAGGAAAACATCAGTGTCATGCTCTCGGTCTTGCTGGGCGTGCATATCCATGCCCTGATTCCCGGGCAAGGATTCCAGTTGTCAGCCGGAAAGTGTTTGTGTTGCGATGGTTTAGGCGGTCCTTCGGGGGGTCCAGGTCTTGCCCCTCGGGGGTGCCTCTCGCTTTTTCCGGAGGCCCCTTGGCCCCTGTCCCCCACCAGCGCTCCCAGCCTGGCATGCGGCGTCTGCGACGAGCCCTGGACGGGCTTGGCCGGGCTCGGCGTGGGGGCGCGGCTGGCCCGGTTCCTCGAGCTGCCCGCGAGAGGCTGGCCGCGGCGGTCCGCATCCAGCGCCGCCGGCGCGGGGGCAGCGCTGGGCAGAGGCTGCTGGCGCTGCTCTACGCGGCCTGCACCGGCGGGGGGACTTCCACGCGGTCGACGCCTTGGGGACCGATCACGTCGCGCGCCGAGCGTGCGGGCCGCGATGGGGTCCGTCCCGGTATGCGGGGACAACATGGGGATCGAGGTGGAGGGCCAGTTATGCGAGAACGCCGCGCACGGCTGCCACACCGAGCAGCAGCCCTGTCCACTATGCAGGAGAATCCGATGCAGTCCGGCACCGTCCGAGATGGTCCGTAAACACCTGAATAATCATTGATTACAACCGATTCCAGGGTTTGACTCGGGCCGTTGCCGTCCGGTGCGATCCACCAGTATCCGCCATTCACTGAGGGGAATACCGGCAGAGATGGAACTCCCGACACGACCCCGGACCGCCAAGCCCAACGGCCGGCAGCCGCACCACGCCCTGACGACCGCCTTCGTCCGGAACGTAGCACAGGCCGGGCGCTACTGTGATGGCGATGGCCTCTACCTCGACATGCAGCCGACCGGCACCCGCAGCTGGTTACAGCGGCTCGTCATCCGCGGCCAGGACCGCGAACTCGGACTCGGCGGCTTCCCGCTCAAGGACGCCCGTGCGGCTGCCCTCGCCAACCGCAGGCTCGCCCGCGCCGGTGGCGATCCACTGGCCGAGAAGCACCGCCTCAAGAGCATGCCCACCTTCTCCGTGGCCGCCGAGGCGGTCTTGGCGCAGATGCGCCCTGGCTGGCGGAATCCCAAACACGGCAAGGACTGGCTGTCGAGCATGGCGCGGTTCGCCCTCCCCCGGCCGTCCGCCGCTGCCGCAAGCACGCCGGCGAACAGCCGTGGAACGGCTCCCGGCTCCGCATCTGCCGGATCGCAGCCCGGCGCATCTATCGGGCGCTCGGGACCGAGCACATCCGGCACCGCCGGCCGGCCGCGCCCGAGGTCGTGCTGCGGCGGCTGCTGTCGCTCGACTACGTACTTGAACATCCGCATACCGCGTGGCTCCCGACCGATGACGAGATGGTGAACGCGCTGGCGGCGGCGGGAATCCCGCGAAGCAGGTGTTGCCGCACCGGCTGTACCAGAGTGCGGTCGGGGCGCGGTACCGCCCCACAAGCTGCCGGTGGCTCTCAACGAGGGGCGGGCGATGTTCCTGTTCATGCAGACCGACGAGGACGAGATGGTGAGTGCAGTCCGCACGTGGGGCTCGCAGCACTCGGCGCTGCGGGCGGCGCTGGCCGCGTCGTCGAGGTGGTGGTCGTGGGCCGCGACCCAGTGCGTCTGGACGCGGCCGGGCGAGTCCTGGACCAGTGGGCGGCGGTATCTCCCGAGTCCGTGACGCTGTCACAGCAGGAGGAGGCGGAGTTGGCGACGATCAAGAAGGCGATCGCGAGGAGCGACTGGGCCGCGCTGGAGGTCTACGGCGGGCTGAACCCCGCGATCCAGCGCACATGCGTCCTTGGTGCCGCGTGCGCCGGCAGTCAAGGGCGGTGATCACGGCTGGCCGGACATGGCGCTCGACGCGGGTGCCGGAATGGACCACCGGTCGCCGCGCCGGCGAGGCCGCCTGCCGAGACGAACCACGCCGGCATCCGACGCGTCAAGATGCTGGCGCGTCTCCACTTCGTTCCGGCCCGCTGGGTGACACGCCGGCCGTTAGTTCACGGTGCCACCGGTTTCCGAGTCGATGCCTAGATCGACGGGATCCATCTCCCATTTTCCCTTGGGTGACCTGTGAACAGCGACCCTCTGAGTCCTGAACACGGAATCTGGCTTTGCCCGTCGCTTCAGGAACCGCGTATTGCAGGGCTTGAGGTCATTGACTCGGAAGACGAGCAGAACGGCCTGCACGATTCCGCCAAAGCCACGAAGGTCCGGCACGGCATTAGCCCTCCAGGTCGTAGACGCTGACATCGCCCTCAGCGAGGCTGTGCCTGACTGCCACGAACCACCAGTCGCCTACCCTGAACGGGTACGGACGGTGAAGCTCCATGTTCACCTCCATGCACTCAACACCGCCGTTGGATGTCGACGCGAAAACGGGATGCTCAGCGGGAATAGGCTGTTCCGAAAACCTCCAGACGCCTGAACTGACTGCCCCCTTCTGTTGAGCCGAATATGACATCCTCGCAGCGCCGGAGCCGGT
Organism: Bryobacterales bacterium; assembly: GCA_965213745.1. Classification (GTDB taxonomy): domain Bacteria; phylum Acidobacteriota; class Terriglobia; order Bryobacterales; family UBA6623; genus VXMF01. Next base: position 13,691 of record CBDBZZ010000052.1, read on the forward strand.
CTCGACAACAGCGCCTTCAAATGCAATCATCTGGAGTCTCCTTCGCCTACGTGTTGAGCAAGCACTTGCAGCAGATGAACCGCGACGGGCATGGACAGCACCACGCGGGTAACGTCCTGGACCTCAAGCCCTGTTTTGCTCAGACGAACTGCATGAGCGTGCTGTTCTTGGGGGGGTACCTCCGAACAAGACTGGCGAAACTTGACCGAAGGTCAGCGAGACCAAGGTATCTCGGACCTCAACCACGAATTGATTCGAGTAACGCAAGGTCGGGGCCGGAATTGGCCAGGAAACAGGAATCGTGACATCTTTCGGTTTATCCATTCGGTTCACCCGGGATGAGGACGACACAGAACGCGAAAGCGGCGCTGCTGGATGACGCACTGGCGTCGGGCATACACGGCTTTGGCCAGACCCTCGGACGGCTCGCAGCGGAGGTCGTCCTCACATCTACTCTACGTGCTCGTAGTCGTTCCCTCCGCAGCTTTACTATTCTACCATGCACTAGGCGTAAGTAGAGCAGCATCGATCCTGATCTAGATTCCCGGATAATTTCCCGAGATGAGCAGTTGCGGGGCCGTATGGCTTGAGCGGAGAGCCCTGCGGGCCCGGCGCGAGCCCCTCAGCCCGTCGCCGAGCGACCTAGGCCCCCGCGCAGGCACCCTGCGCCCGCACCGCAGCCGCTGCGCCCCCGGCTCCGGGCGCACCGAGCCCCCCGCGGGCTCCGCGTCGGTCCCCTGCCGCTGGGCTCGGCGCGGCTCCGTCCGCGCCGCACCAGCCCTAGGAGCCCGTTGATAAAGTCCGGCTGAGCGGCGCTGCGCGCGGGGGCTTGCGGTGCGAGAGCATTCCGTGGGATCCTTGTTCAGATGTCGCTGGGCGCTCGCCAACGGATCCACGGGGTGCGTCTTCCTCCCTGCGGACGAACTCCCCCAGGCCCCGACCGTGCCGTTCTTCGAGAAGCTCCACGAGGTGCTCGAGCTGGCCGGCTTCGACGAGTGCCTGGAGCGGCTCTGCCAGCCCTGCTACGCCGCCAGGCTGGGCCGCCCCGCGCTGCCGCCGGGCGTCTCCTGCCGCAGGCTCCTGCTCGGCTACCTGCTGGGCCTGGGTTCCGAGCGCGCCATCGCCCTGCAGGCCAGCGACACGCTCTCGATCCGCGAGTTCCTCGGCTCCGGACTCCCCGAGTCGACGCCGGACCACTCCACGCTGTGCCGCACGCGCCAGCGCCTCGACCTCGAGACGCATAGGAAGGTTTTCGCCTGGGTGCTGGAGAGGCTGCGGGCCGCCGGGCTGGCGAAGGGCGAGACGGTTGGGGTGGACGCCACCCCGCTGGAAGCCCACGCGGCGCTGAGCACGCTGCAGCGGCGGAGCACCCAGGAGGGCTCCGGGGAGTTCCTCGAGCGCCTGGCGCAATCCGCGGGCCTCGAGACGCCGACGAAGGAAGAACTGATCGAGTGCGACCGCCGGCGCAAGGACAAGTCGCTGTCGAACAAGGAGTGGGAGCACCCGGTGGATCCGGACGCCCGGGTGGCCCGCAGGAAGGACGGCGCGACGGACAGGGCCCCCCAGGCCGAGCACGCGGTGGACCTGGACAGCGGCGCGCTGGTGGGGCTGACCGTGCAGGCCGCGGACCGGGGCGACACGGCGACGCTCGGGCCGACGCTGGCAGCGGTGGAAGAGGCGCAGGGCGGGAAGCCGCAGACGGTGGTGGCGGACAAGGGGTACCCCAGCGGCGCGACGGTGCTGGCGCTGGAGGAGTCCGGGCAGGAGCCGGTGCTTCCGGAGCCGCAGCGGAAGCCGCGCCAGGGGGAGCCGGGGCAGGAAGCCGAGCGCGCGGCGGGGGAGGCGAACCGGGAGCGGGTCGCCGGCGAGCGGGGCCGCTAGCTGGGGCGGCAGCGCTGCGAGCAGGTCGCACGGTCGATGGCCCACATGTACGCGACCGGCGGGATGCGGCGGATCCACCTGCGGGGCCGCAACAACATCCTGAAGCGACTGCTCATCCACGCCTGCGGGTGCAACTTGGGTGTCCTGATGCGGTCGCTGACGGGGATCGGTACGCCCCGGAGCCTGCCAGGCGGCGGCTCCCTGGCCGTTGCGGCGCGAATTCGGCCCGGAGAAGGCCTCGGGAAGGCCCTGGAACGGCTTCTAAGCGCGTTCTCGAGCGTCTGGGCCGCCCGGCGGCCCGCGCTCGGAGCCTAGCCCGCAGAAGCCTTCGCTGCGTTCCGCCGCGTCTCGGCGGGAACTCCGACAGCGCCCTTTTATCAACGGGCTCCTAGCCCGGCCCCATCCGGCTCGCCGCGTGCAGCAGCCAGTCCCACCGCAGGTTGCTCTTGCTGCACAGCAGCCGCAGCCGCAGCCCACTGCGCGTCAGCCGCCCCACGCCTTGCAGTTCCTCGAGGGAAAATCGGTGGCTCATATAAAGTCCTGTGTTCCTTGCTCCATACGCACGATCTATCGCTAGATCTCACGCTTCTTCCTGGGAGGCCTGGAAAGTCTGCGGGATCGTCAAAGAACGGAAAGACCACGCAAATGGACAGATCAGCACCTGGCTTGGATCCGCATCGTCGTCCTGGACCAAGACCCCCATCAATACCAATTCGAGTTCGCTTGGTGGACCGCGCAGCGAGTGCGCCAAGCCTTTTGGGAGAAGTTCGGCATCGTCCTGAGTGTCTCCACGGTGCGCCAGATCCTACGGCGGCTCGGACTCACCCCGCAGTGGCCCCAGCGGCGCGCCCCCCGGTACGATCCCGCTGCCGTGCAGCGGTGGAAAGACGCAGAGTTCCCCAAGATCCTTCGTCATGCCCAGGAGTTACTGATTTTGCCAAAAGTAATTGCAAGCAACCCACCAATAGAATCAATGACTTGGGGAGCATTTTCGTGCAATCACTTATGAAAACATCAGTAGGAGCCATGATCGCCTGCGCCGCCGAGTCCGGCCTGGCTGCGCAGAGCGTGTCCGGGCGCACTTGGGGCCCGTGCGGTCAGACCTCCGTCGTGCGGGTGGCCGGCGGGTGCTTCCGCCTCCGCCGGCTGGCGGCCAGCAGCCCGGAGGGCCAGCTCTCGGACACCGTGCGGGAAGGTCCTGTCACGGCGGAGGTCTTCCGGGAGTTTTTGGAGCGGATCGCGGAGGCAGCGGATCGGAAGATTCTGCTGGTGGTGGACAATTGCAGGATTCACCGGGCCCGGATCATCCAGGAGTGGCTGGAAGCGAACCAAGCCGCAGTAGAGCTATATTTTCAGCCGACTTATTCTCCGTAAGTCAATCTTCCAGTCTTTGAAAAAAGCTCTGGAACAGGTGCGAGCCTTCTTGCGAGAGGCAGACTGCAAGTCTATTCTTGCCTGAATTCTGATGACACGACTTTTGACGCGATCAGTATCCGAGCAGACGCTGGTACACCGCCCAGGTCTCCTCGGCACAGCGCTGCCAACTGAACCGTTCGGCGCGTTCCTTTCCCCTCCGCGCTAGCTCCGCCCGCAGTTCCGGGCTGTGCAGTACGCGTTCGAGCGCAGCGGCGATCGCATCGGTCTCCAGGGGATTCACAAGCAACCCAGCATCGCCAGCGACCTCGGGCAACGCCGAGACATCGGATGCGATCACCGGCAGGCCCGCCGCAAACGCCTCGATCACCGGCAGTCCGAAGCCCTCTTCCAACGACGGGAAGAGCAGCACCTCCGCCTCGGCGTAGAGCGCGGCGCGGGCGTCGGCGGCGACATGCCCCGGAACGCGGATCCGTGAGCTAGCGGGGCTTCTTCGAACTCGCTCGAGGATGTCTTCCGCTCCATAGCCCGACGGCCCTGCCAGCACCAGCTGACATCCGTCCCCGACCGCTTCAAAGGCCGCGACAGTGCGTTCCACGTTCTTCCGCACCTGCAACGCTCCGATGGACAGCACGTACGGCAACGTGACGCCTAGTCCGCGCAACACCCGCCGGCGCACAGCCAGACCGGGGATCTTCAGTTCCTCGACCCCGTGATGCACCACAGTGATGGCCGAACGAGGAAAGCCTAGCCACTCGGAGACCAAACCCGCAGTATGCTCCGAGACGGCGATCACATGGTCGGCCCGTTCGGCGGTCTCGCGAGCGAGGCGTGCGGACCTCCCTCGGAACTCGGGCGTCGCATAGGCCCCCGTCAGCGCGAAGAGATCGTGAAATGTCGCGACCTTTGGCACTCGGAGCCTGCCAGGCAGGCGTTGGTTGAGGCCGTGGAACAGCCGCAGACGGCGGCCCGCCCAAACCAGCGCAAAACTCTCCAGCAAGCCCCGGCGGACATTGGCAGGCAAGTCGGCCTGCCGGAGTCGCAGATACCGGTTGCTCCGGCAGTACCAAGCGAACGGCTGCTCAGGATGCCTTCGAGCAAGCTCCGCGATCAGGTTTCGGGCGTAAATCGCGACGCCCGTCGGGGGCCTGTCGAAGCTGTTTCCCGCATCGATCCCGATCATCGACCGCGCACCCGCGACCTCCGTCTAGAATGCGGCCCAGTCCCGTTCCCGCTCCTGCTGGAACTGGAACTTGTCCAACTCCTCTTCGAGCTCCTGCAGCACGCGAGGCGCGTCCTGCGGGCCGTCCGCCGCGATCACCCGCACCCAATCCGTCCCGCACGGCGTCCAGCGCTGGCGCATCCGTTCGCACGGCGCACCAGCAAAGACTTCGATCACCGGCGTCTCCAGGCCGGCGGCCAAATGCGCCGCGGCCGAATCGTACCCGATGAACAAGGAAGAGGACGCGATGAGTCCGGCGAATCCCGGTAGGCTGCCCTTCCAGGTCACCAAGTCCGCCGTAAGCTCCTGGCGGCTGGAGACCTCGGGCAGCGGGGCCACTTCCCCGCGGAAACGCAGGAGGCGCTCTTCAACGAGCTGCTCCTCTTCCTCTCCGGTCCCGTAGTCCAGCGCGATGCGGAAATTGCGCAGCCTCAGCATCTCGAGGACGGAATCTTCGAAGTCACCGCCGAGACGCTTCGCAGGCTTCCCTCCGAAACCGAAGCTCACCGCGGCCGCATGTCGTGCGGAAGACCGGGACAGGACTCGTCCCCGACCCCGGTCGACGGTGCTGAGCGCCGGTGACGGCGCGAGCCGGAGCGGCTCGCGCTCGGGAGTGATGTCGTCGAACCAGGAGGCCGCGATCTCAGCGATCGTGGCCGTCGTGTCGGCCATGTAGGAGCGGCTCTCAAAGAACGAGTAGTGGGCGTCATCGGCCACCGGCAGCAATCCGAGCTGTGTCAGGCGACTGTCCGGATCGACAACATGCCATTGCCCCGGCTGCAAGCGGCGGATGCATTGCTCAATGTTGGCGCGCGTCCGGACCCAAACCCTCAGGCGGCTAGCCAGCGTGGCATCGCGCTTGTAATCCAGCACGTTGCACCCGGTGTGGTTTGGGCCTGCGGCAAGAAGAGGGTGGTTCTTGCGCGGTCCGATAAACGCGATGGACGCCTGCCGGAACGCGGATCGGATTCCCTGCAGGATCGGACTGGTCACGGCGACCTCCGCCCCCAGCGTCACGCGGGACAGCAGCACCACCACGCGCACTCCGTCGCGGTTTTCAACCCGCCTCGAATTGTTCCTGCAAACCCTGCGGTAGCGCTCCCGCAGTTGCGCGGGGCCTGCGTACCCCAATTCCTCGAGATGCGTCGCGATCGGCGATCCGGGCGCGTACACCACCTCGGACATGAACTCCACATAGCTCTCGCACAAGGCAGGCTCGAACCGATCGCACCACGGCTCCACAATCTCCGCGAAGATCGCACGGGTGGCTTCCCGAGCTGTCTCGCGTTCCTGAGAGAACGCGGCCTCGGCAAGCGCCCGCGAGCAGGCGGCGAACTCGCGCGACCCGGGCCGGGACTCGAGCACTCGGGCGGTGAGTTCCGCGATTCGCATCCCCTTCTAGAATCGCCTAGCCGGCATGCCCGCACCAACTGAAAGCGGGCTGGGCACCCACCTGCGAAGGGCTGGAGCGACTACCAGTTCCCCCTCGGTATAATCGGAACCGGCCGCGAGGCCGGACCTGCTCGATGAAGGCATCCCGGATCCACGAATGCGGTGGCCCTGAGGTCATCCGGTACGAAGACGCGCCCGAGCCGCGCCCCAAAGCCAACGAAGTCCTGGTCCGCGTCCGCGCCTGCTCCCTGAACCACCTCGACCTGTGGGTCCGCGGAGGCCTCAGAACCCTGCGCCTGAGCTTTCCGTGGGTGCTCGGGAGCGACGCCGCCGGCGAGATCGTAGAAGTCGGCGAGCTGTGCGAGCGAGCCAAGCCCGGCGACCGCATTTTGGTAGCGCCGGGCCGAACCTTGGCGAGCGGCATCGAGACCGCCCATGGCTTCGACAACGCGGCGCCGGACTACGGCCTGTTCGGTGCCGTCTATCCCGGGCTCAACGCAGAGTATGCCGCCATACCCGAGGCGAACACCCTGCCCATCCCCGGCGATCTGACCTTCGAGGAAGCCGCCTCCGTGCCGCTCGTGTTCCTCACGGCGTGGCACATGCTCGTCGGCATCGCCAAGATCCAGATGCTGGAGGATGTGCTCGTCATCGGCGGCTCGAGCGGCGTCGGCATCGCCGCCATCCAGATCGCTAAGCTGCACCATTGCCGCGTCATCGCCACGGCGGGCGGCGAGGCGAAACTGGCCAAGGCCAGGCAACTCGGGGCGGACCACGTCATCGACCACTACCGCCAGTCCATTAAGGACGAAGTGAAGCGGATCACCGGACGGCGCGGAGTCGACCTGGTGTTTGAGCATGTGGGAACAGCCACGTTCGGGCATTCAGCCGCCTCCTTGGCACCCCACGGACGTCTGGTCACCTGTGGGGCCACGACGGGGTTCGAGACGCAGCTCAACCTAGGCCACCTGTTCTCGAAGCACCTCAGCCTCCACGGCTCCTACATGGGCACCCTCGGCGAGCTATACGACCTGCTGCGCTTTTTCGACCGCGGCCTGCTCAAGCCCGTCCTGGACCGGGTTTTCCCGCTCAGCGATGTGCGCGGCGCGCACGAGCGCATGGGCGCCAAGGCGCACTTCGGCAAGATCGTTATCGTGCCCGACGCCTCCTAGCCCTCTCGCGCCTCCTGGCTATACTGGGAAGAGCATCCGCCGGCGGGGGCCCGGCCTAGGCGCATCCCGCTCAATCCATGAACCGCGTCCGCTTCGCGCCTTCTCCGACGGGGTTCCTGCACATCGGCGGGGCCCGAACCTACGTATTCAATTGGCTTTTCGCCCGGTCCACCGGGGGCCAGGTGATCCTGCGCATCGACGACACCGACTCCGAGCGCAACACCGCAGAGTCCCTGCAGTCGATCCTCGATGGCCTGCGCTGGCTGGACCTGCCTTGGGACGAGCAGCACTTCCAGTCCGCCCGCAGGGAAGCCCATCTCCGGGCGGCCCAAGAGCTTTTGGCTGCGGGCCACGCCTACCGCGATTTCACGCCGGAGACTGCCGCTCCGCCGGACCGTAGCACCGGGGAGCTGTGGCTGTTCAACCCGGGCATGCGCGACCTCGGCTCCGCCGAGAGCGATCGTCGGGCGGCAGCCGGCGAGCCTTTCGTGGTGCGCTTTCGCGTTCCGCGCAACATCCGCGGCGGCGTCGCCTTCAAGGACCTCGTCTTCCGCAAGCAGTTCCGCAGATACGGCGACATCGAGGACTTTGCGCTGCTGCGGAGCACTGGCGAGCCCACCTACCACCTCGCCTCGACAGTGGACGACGGGGACTTGCGCATCAGCCACGTGATCCGGGGCCAGGACCACCTGACGAACACCTTCAAGCATCTGCTGCTGTTCGACGCCTTGGGGCGTGCGCGCCCCGCGTTCGCGCATCTGCCGCTCCTGCTCGGCCAGGACGGTTCGAAACTGTCCAAACGCCGCCACGGGCCCGTGGTCAGCGTCACCAACTACCGCGACATAGGCTTTCTGCCGGCCGGGTTCGTGAACTATCTCAGCCTGCTCGGCTGGTCCCCCAAGGACAACCGCGAAGTGCTCACAGTTCCGGAGCTGGTCGAGTCCTTCCGGATCGAGGGGGTCCTACGCACCAACGCGGTGGTCCAGTTCGGCGAGCAGCCCGGCGACGCCCGGGCCGACCCGAAGTCCGTCTGGCTGACGGGGCAGCACCTGCGTCGCACCCCCGTCGAGGACCTCCTGCCCGCGGTCGAGCGCGAGCTGCGTCTCGCCGGCTGGTGGCGCGACGCATACGCCGGCACCCGTCGCAGCTGGCTGTCCGAGGCGGTCGATTCGCTGCGTTCCCGGCTGAACCTGCTCACCGAGTTCCAAACGCGGTGCGCCGCATACTTCCAAGACGAGTTCGGCATGGAGCCCAAGGCTCGAGCCAATCTCGACAAGGATGGCGTCCGCGAGATGCTGCGCGAGCTCGCGGCACGGCTCGACCGCGCCGCGATGTTCACCGAGGAGTCGGTTGAACACGAGGTGCGCACCCTGGCGGCAGAGCGCGGCGTCAAGGCCGGGCTGCTGATCAATGGCTCGCGGGCGGCCTTGACCGGACAGTCAGTCGGGCCGGGAGCCTTTCGGGTCTTTGCGCTCATCGGGAAGCGCAGGGCGATTGCACGCTTGCGGGCGGTCTAGGCGCTTCAGGCGGGACTATCCATGCTGCTGCTCGGGATCGGCGGCTGGCTGCACGACGGCGCCGCCGCTGTCATGCGGGACGGTCGCGTCGTAGCCGCCCTCGAGGAAGACAAGCTCGCCCGGGAGGCCCACCGCGGGGGGCTCGCCACCCGGGCTGTCGCCGCCTGTCTCGAACTGGCCGGGGGGCGCCCGGCCGAAATCGACTGCGTCGCCTTGGTGCGCCCTCTCGGTTCCGGTGCCGACAACACCTTCCACCTGCACCTCAAGACGTCCTTTCCGAACGCCAGGATCGTCGTGACCGATCACCACGACGCGCACGCGGCCAGCGCGTACTACGCCTCGCCGTTCGACGCAGCCAGGGTGCTCACCCTGGATCGTCAAGGAGACATGCGCTGCGGCGCCGTGTGGGAGGGGCGGGGAACCGTGCTGGAGCCGGTCGAAGACATCTATGCCCCGGACTCGCCGGCCCTCGTCTACAGCCGCGTGACCGAGTTGCTCGGCTTCCGGGCCGGGCGGGAGGAGCACAAGGTGCAGTGGCTGGCCCTGACCGGCGAGCCGCGCCACCGGGACTTGTTCCTGGAGATGATGGGCGGCGGGCGGCGGCTCCCGGACCTGGACCACAGCTTCTTCGACACGTCGCGGCCGACGCACGGCGCCTTCAGCGACAAGTTCTACCGCGCCGTCGGCGTCGACCCCGCCGTCGGCCTCACCGAGGAGCAGCAGCGGGACCTCGCCGCCAGCGTGCATGCGGCGGTGGCGGACGCTGTGCTCCGCCTCGCCGGCAGCGCTCCGCGCTTGTGCTTCGCCGGCGGCATCGCGATGAACGCCCTGCTTGTCCAAGCGCTCGAGGAGAGCGGACAGTTTGACGAGGTCTTCGTCCAGCCGGCGGCCGGCAACGCCGGCACAGCGGTCGGCGGCCTTTACCACGCTTGGCACAACGTCTACAAACGCACCGAGCGGGTCGCCCTCAACGATCTGTTCCTCGGGCCGCACTTCAGCAGCGAGGCCATCAAGCGAGTCCTGGAGAACTGCAAGCTCCGCTTCCGCTACCTGCTCACGGACGCCGAGCTGATCACCTCGACGGTGGAGCGCCTGCAGGACGAGCAGATCGTGGCTTGGTTCCAGGGCCGTACCGAGTTCGGCCCGCGGGCTCTCGGCAACCGCAGCATCCTGGCTTCCCCGCTCAACCCCTACTCCACGGAAAACCTCAACGTCTACATCAAGCGGCGCGAGCATTTCCGCAAGTTCGCCGCGTCCGTCCCCGAGGAGGCCGCCGACGAGTACTTCGAGATTCGTCCGGCCTCGCGCTACCTAGCGACCGTGGCCCGGGTCAAGCCGCCGCACCGGAAGGCGTTCGATTCGGCGCTCCTCGACGGCGAGCGCATCCGCGTGCATGTAGTGCGCCGGTCCGACAACCGGCTGTATTGGGAGCTTCTGCAGGAGGCCGGGCGGGCAAGCGGCCTGCCCGTGCTGTACAACACGTCGTTCAACCTGTTCGGGGAACCCTTGGTGAGCGATCCGCGCTCGGCTGTGCGCAGCTTCTACGCGTCGGGCGTAGACGCGCTGTTCGTGGGCAACTTTCTGCTGGAGAAGTAGCCGCCGCCGCCCGGCGTCTCAATCCGGAGGCGGTCGCCGCGGCTCACCTGGAAGTTGCCTTTCGACGGGAGCTCCTCGCCGTTGAGGAGATTCCGCCCGGGCAGGCCCGGCTCACCGCCTGCGGCTCCCCCCGGAGGGCGCTTGCGGCGTTCGGAGAGGAGCGCCAGCGACCCGGCGGCCAGAAACTCGTATTCGCGAACCACGCCGTCCCCGCCGCGCCAGCGGCCGGCTCCCCCACTGCCAGGGCGCAGGGAGTACCGCAGAATGCGCAGCGGGTACTGCTGCTCGAAAGCCTCGATCGGCGTATTGAGGCTGTTGGTCATGTGCGTATGCACGCCGCTCAACCCGTCCCCGCCACACCAAGCCCCCATGCCCCCGGCGATCGTCTCGTAGTAGCTGAACGGGCGACCGCTGCGAGGGTCCAGGCCGCCGAAGCTGACGTTGTTCATGGTCCCCGAACTGCCGGCGGGGACGGCGCCCGGCAGGGCTTGCCGCAATGCGCCTAGCACAGCGTCGACGATGCGCTGGGAAGTCTCGACGTTGCCCGCCGCCGTGCTGGCCGGGAGCTGGGCGTCGCAGACGGTGCCCGGGCGCGTCAGAACCGAGACCGGCCGCAGAAGGCCGGCGTTGTACGGCGTCTCGTCCTCGATCAAGCAGCGAAATGCATACATGACGGCCGAGTCCGTCACGGCTCGGTTGGCGTTGACGCCCCCTCGCGTCTGGGGAGCCGATTCTCGGAAATCGACGGTCGCACCGGCCCCTTGCACAGTCAGGCGGCAGCGGATCGCGACAGGCCCGGAATCGAAGCCGTCGTCATCCAGATAGTCGGTGAACTCGCAAGCGCAGTCGGGCACCCCTTCCAGGCGGGCCCGCATGACGGCCTCGGCGTAGTCCTGCAAGATACCCATCTGCCGGATCACCTCGGCCGCGCCGTGCCGGGCCAGCGCCTCGCGCAGCCTGCGCTCCCCCACCCGGTGGGCGGCCACCTGCGCCCCCAGGTCGCCGAGCCTCTCCTCCGGCGTCCGGACATTGGCCAGGATCAGGGCCAGCAGGGCTGGCTGGTAGGCCCCGTTCCGCACCAAGCAGACGGGCGGGATGCGCAAGCCCTCCTGGTAGATTTCCTCGGCAAGCGGCATCGACCCGGGAGCCATCCCGCCAACATCCGCGTGATGCGCCCGGGTCGCCAGGTAGAAGGACGGCACCGCGTCGCCATCCAGGTAGACGGCGGACACAGACGTGATGTCGGGCAGATGGGTGCCGCCGCGGAAGGGATCGTTGAGGAAGTAGATCTCGCCGGGCTGGGGCTGGAGCTCGGTGGTCACGGCCCGCACAGAGGCGGGCATGGCCCCCAGGTGCGCCGGCATGTGGTCGCCCATCGCCACGGTGTGGCCGTCGCCGTCGTACAAGGCGCAGGAGTAGTCCCGCCGCTCCTTGATATTGGCCGAGAACGCCGTGCGGCGCAGCACAATGCCCATCTCCTCGGCGACGGAGACAAACAGGTTGCGGAAGACTTCCAGCTCGAGGTTCATCCCTGCTCCGCGGGCTGGCGGTCGCGCCACCACGAGGCCAGCGCCGAACCGGTGATGTTCATGAACGTGCCGAAGATCCCCGGGGCCAGCGCCGCAACCGGGCTCTTGAGCACGTTGAGCGCCAGCCCAACCGCCATTCCTCCATTCTGCATGCCGACCTCGAACGCCACCGTGCGGCGATCCGCTTCCGGCAGCCGGCACCAGCCCGCCGCCGCGTACCCCAAGCCGTAGCCCGCCACATTGTGGAGGAGCGCCGCGCCCAGCAGCGCCGCGCCGCTGCGCAGCAGCTCGTCGCGCGAACCGGCGGCGATGATGGCCAGGATGAAGCAAATCGCCGCCATGGACATGCCGGGCAGCGCCCGGTCGAGAATCGCCCGGCGCTCGGCGAGCAGCCGGTTCAGCACCAGGCCGGCGCCGACGGGCAGGATGACCAGGGCAAAAATGGCCCGGACCATGGCCAGGAACTCGATCTCGATGAAACGCCCGGCCAGCAGCCGCATGGCCAGGGGGGTCAGCAGCGGGGCCATGAGGGTCGAGCAGGCGGTCATCGTGACGGACAGCGCGACATTGGCCTTGGCCAGAAACGCCATCACGTTGGACGCCACGCCCCCGGAGCAGGAGCCGATGAGCACGATGCCCGCGGCCACCTCGTCCGGGAACCCGCAGGAGACGGCCAACCCCCAGCCCAGCAAGGGCATGACGGAAAACTGCAGAGCCATCCCGATCAGCACGGCCTGAGGCATGCGCAACGCTCTGGCGAAATCCGCCAAGCTCAGGGTCGCGCCCATGCCCAGCATGATCAGCTGGATCAGCGGCGTACTGAGCCGGCTGAGCTCGAAGCCGCCCCACGCTCGGAAGTGGGCCGGAAACCACAGCGCCCAGCAGGTCATCGTGAAGACCCAGAACGTGAAAGCGACGATATTGAGCTTGGGATGCCGCTGGAAGTACACTGCCAATAGAGCGAGCGCCAGCACCGAGACGGCACCGCTTCCAGCACCGTGGCCGATCGCCCAGCTCAGCGCGGACCCCGACAGCAACAGGCAGCCGACGTACAGGAAGCCGCGGGAACCCAGTTTCACGAAGGCGGCATGGTATCACACAGCGGTGCGGCGGACGCCTCGCCGGCCCGCCGGGGTGCGCTGCGCCCCGACGGCCGCTGGATGCTGTGGGCCTTGGTGCTCGCGGCTGCCCTCCTCGCCGGGTGCGGAGGGGGCCGGCGTCCGAAGAAGGTCAAGCTTCCGCCGCCGATCAACCCCAGAGTGGGATGGACCGAGACCGGCGTCGCAAGCTGGTACGGGCATCCCTACCACGGGCGGCGGACCAGCAACGGCGAAGTCTACGACATGAACAAAATGACGGCGGCACACAAGCGGCTGCCGTTCAACACCTGGCTCCGCGTGCGCAACCTAGCCAACGGGCAGACCACCGTCGTGCGAGTCAACGACCGCGGGCCGTTCGTCGGCAAGAGGATCATCGACCTGTCCCGCGCGGCGGCCTCCGCCATCAACATGATCGGTACAGGCACCGCCCGGGTCCGCCTGACCAGGATTCGCCCTCCGGGGCAAGACCGCGCCGGGGACCGGAACCAGCGGGAGCCGCGCCGAGCAGGCCGTTTCGACATTCAAGCAGGCGTATTCTCGAAGCGCGAGAACGCGCAGTCTCTGGTAGCCAAGGCCCGTCGGAAAGGCCACGAGGCTTCCATCGAGGAGTTCAACCAGGGCGCTGCGCGCCGGTACCGGGTCGTGGTGCGGGGCGGCAGCCTGCGGCAGGCGAACGCCAAGCTGCAAACCCTCAAGAGACAGGGCTTCGACGGCTTCGTGCGCCCGCGGGGGTCGTAGCGGCCGGCGGACCGTCAGACCGGGCTACTCGCCGGGCATGCGCCACTTGGGCGGGGCTCGGAACGTCGGGTCATGGCGTCCGACGCTGTACGGCGGGACGGCTCGATCGGGCTGCAGGGCCCGGAACTCGACGATCTTTGCGTACATGGAGGCCGCTTGCTCCGGGTACTCCGCGAGCAAGTTGCGCTCCTCGCCCGGATCTTCGGCGATCCGAAACAGGAAGCGCTGGCGAGCTGAGTCGTCGGCCTCGGAATCGGTGACATCCGGTCCGTACACGACCATTTTCCAATCGTTCGTCATATACGCAATGTGCTCGCGGTCGGCCCCTTCCTGGCCTACGTAATTAAACAGTTCCCGCTTCAGTTCCGACTGCGCGCCGGTCAGCACATCCAGCACATCAAGCCCGTCGAGCGGCTGGGCTCCAGCAGCCTCGATCCCTGCGATCCGCAGCAGAGTCGGGAGCACATCAATGTTGGCGAGCGGGGCCTCGATCCGCTCGCCGGAGGGAATCCGCTGCGGCCACCGGACGGCTGCCGCCACGCGGATCCCGCCTTCAAAGACCGTCGCCTTGGCACCTCGCAGAGGGCTGTTCTCGCCGATGCCGCGCACACCGCCGTTGTCCGAGGAGAACAGGACGAACGTGTTCTCGGCGATGCCGGATTCGTCGAGGGCGTCGAGAATGCGGCCTACCCCCTGGTCCAGCGCATGGACCATGGCCCCTAGGATGCGCCGGTTGCGATCGCGGGCTTCCCTGCCCTGTTCCACATCGACTCCCTCGAAGGCTTGGTAGAAGCCGCGAGCGGGCGGCAGCTTGGCGAAAAGCGGCAGGTCCTCCTCTTTGGCCTGGAACGGGCTATGCGGCGCATTGAATGCGACGTAGCACAGAAACGGTTCCGGGTCGGCGGCATGATCCCGGATGAAGCGCTCGGCCGCCCCGGCGATCAGGTCCGTGGCGTAGCCCTCGTCGGCGCTAGGCTCGAATCCGGAGTGCCAGTCCACCTCGCCCTCGCGCTCGTGCGTGAAGTAGTCGATTGCCCCGTTGTAATGCCCGTAGAACTCGGTGAAGCCGCGCCGGAGCGGATGGTATTTCTTGTCCGAATGGCCGAGGTGCCACTTGCCGAAGACCGCCCGATGGTTGTAGCCCGCTCCGGCCAGCACATCGGCGATGGTGCGCTCGGCCACATCCAGCCCTCCGCGGCGCCAAGGCGGGAACACGGCCCGCATCGCGCCGTAGCGGATGGGGTAGCGCCCAGTGAGCAGGCCGGCCCGGGTCGGCGAACAGACCGGAGCGACGTAGTAGCGGGCGAGTTCGGCTCCCTCGGCGGCGATGCGGTCGATATTGGGTGTGGCGATGTTGCCGCCGTGGAAACCGACATCCGTCCAGCCGAGGTCGTCCGCCAGCAGAATCAGGATGTTTGGCTTGGCCGGCGCGGCCGGGGACGGCCCCTCCGGCGGCGCCGAGCACCCCGCCAGCGCTAGGAGCATAGCAACGAGTCGACAGAAGCGCATGGTTGCTATCTTATCGGGCGACCGACCCGGACGGGCCGTCGCGCCGCACCTCCAGCGTTGACGAAGGCCAGGGGCGGACATCTTCCGGACCGCTCGGAATGGTTCCCTGCTCAAGATCAGGAATAGGATGCGCAAGAAGTCAGGCATCACTCCCCTAACCTGCGAAGGAAGAGCAGCTGGAGCGGAGATTCGGCCCGCTCCTCTCAACCCGCCGAGGTCGAAGCCGTCCCGAGCGGCGCGGCCGCCGGCTGGCGATTGGGCGTGGCACGCGCCGCGCTCAACGCCGGCCGGAATCTGGAGGCGGACCCGGCTTGTGCTCACCAGCGACGCACGCATTGCTAGGATCCGCGCAGTTCCATGGCCCGTCCCATCGCGTTGACGATCGCCGGTTCAGACCCTTCGGGCGGGGCCGGCCTGCAGGCTGATCTCAAGACATTCCACCAGTTCGGCGTCTACGGAACAGCCGTCCCGACTCTAATCACCGTCCAGAACACCTGCAGCGTGCAGGCCGTGGTGCCGCTGGAAGCGCACCTCGTCCGGCAGCAGCTGGAAGCGCTCCAGGCGGACATCCCTCCCGCGGCGGCCAAGACCGGGGCGCTCGGGAACGCCGCGATCGTCGAGGTTGTCGCGGCTTGGGCGCACTCCGCATCCGTGCCCCTCGTCGTAGATCCAGTGCTGGCCAGCGGCCACGGCCCACGCCTGGCGGACGGAGACGCCGTGGAAGCCATGGTCCAAGAACTGCTCCCGCGGACCTTGCTCGTGACCCCGAACCTGCACGAGGCCGGCCTCCTGGCCGATCTTGCGGTGCGGGACCTCGCGACGATGGAAAAGGCGGCCGAGAGGATCTCGCGGTTCGGCGTACCGAATGTCCTGGTGAAGGGAGGCCACCTGGACGGAGACGCGGTCGACCTGCTGCGTTTCGGCGGCGAGGTGCGCGTGCTCGACGCCGGGAGGATTCACACGCACCAGACCCACGGCACCGGATGCACCTACTCCGCCGCGATCACTGCCCTGCTGGCCTGCGGCAGGCCCTTGACGGAGGCAGTGCGGCTCGCCAAGCTCTTCATCACGCAGGCAATCCGTACAGCGCCCGGGCTGGGACGGGGACGGGGGCCGGTCAACCACCACGCACGAGCCGCGACCGGCTAGGAGCCCGTTGATAAAGTCCGGCTGAGCGGCGCTGTGCTCGGGGGGTTGCGGTACGAGAGCATTCCGTGGGATACTTGTTCACATGTCGCTGGGCGCTCGCAAACGGATCCAGGGGCTCGTCTTCCTCCCTGCGGACGAACTCCCCCAGGCCCCGACCGTCCCGTTCTTTGAGAAGCTCAACGAGGTGCTCGAGCGCTCCGGCTTCGATGAGTGCCTGGAGCGGCTCTGCCGGCCCTTCTACGCCGCCAAGCTGGGCCGCCCCTCGCTGCCGCCGGGCGTCTACTTCCGCATGCTCTTGCTCGGCTACCTGCTGGGCTTGGGTTCCGAGCGCGCCATCGCCCTGCAGGCCAGCGACACCCTCTCGATCCGCGAGTTCCTCGGCTACGGACTCCACGAGTCGACGCCGGACCACTCCACGCTTTGCCGCACGCGCCAGCGCATCGACCTCGAGACGCACAAGAAGGTCTTCGCCTGGGTGCTGGAGAGGCTGCGCGCCGCCGGGCTAGCCAAGGGCGAGACAGTCGGGGTGGACGCCACCACGCTGGAAGCCAACGCGGCGCTGAACACGCTGCAGCGGCGGAACACCCGGGAGGGCTACGGGGAGTTCATCGAGCGCTTGGCGGCATCCGCGGGGATTGAGACGCCGACGAAGGAAGATTTGATTGAGTTCGACCGCCGGCGCAAGAACAAGTCGCTGTCGAACCAGGAGTGGGAGCACCCGGTCGATCCAGACGCCCGGGTGGCCCGTATGAAGGACGGCGCGACGGACATGGCCCACAAGGCCGAGCACGCGGTGGACCTGGACAGCGGTGCGCTGGTGGGGCTGACCGTGCAGGCCGCGGACCGGGGCGACACGGCGACGCTCGGGCCGACGCTGGCGGCGGTGGCGGAGGCGCAGGGCGGGAAGCCGCAGACGGTGGTGGCGGACAAGGGGTACAACAGCGGCGCGACGGTGCTGGCTCTGGAGGAGTCCGGGCAGGAGCCGGTGATTCCGGAGCCGCAGCGGAAGCCCCGCAAGTGGGAGCCGGGGCAGGAAGCCGAGCGCGCGGCGGTGGAGGCGAACCGGGAGCGGGTCGCCGGCGAGCGGGGGCGCAAGCTGGGGCGGCAGCGCTGCGAGAAGGTCGAACGGTCGATGGCCCACATGTACGGGACTGGCGGGATGCGGCGGGTCCACCTGCGGGGCCACAACAACATCCTGAAGCGACTGCTCATCCACGCCTGCGGGTACAACTTGGGCGTCCTGATGCGGTCGCTGACGGGGATCGGTACGCCCCGAAGCCTGCAAGGCGGCGGCTCCCTGGCCGTTTTGGCACTAATTCGGCCTGGAGAAGGCCTCGGGAAGGCCCCAGAACGGCTTCTGAGCGCGTTCTCGAGCGTCTGGGCCGCCCGGCGGCCCGCGCTCGGGCTCGGAGCCTAGCTCGCAGGAGCCTTCGCTGCGTTCCGCCGCGTCTCGGCGGTGACTCGGACAGCGCCATTTATCAACGGGCTCCTAGGCCGGCGTTTGCGATGATCGGAGGGGAAGCGAAGCGATGCCCGGAGGGGAACCTAGGCGGAAGTGGGTCTTCGCCATTCTCACCGCGGTGCTGTTCCCGGCCCTGGCGCTGCATGGCACCTGCATCGCCGTCATGGGCCCAGGCACCTGGGGCTCAGGCCTCCACGAGGTGCTTCCCGAGTTCCACCCGGCTTCCCCCCGAGCGGCCGCCTACGGCCGCGAATTCCGCGCAGGCCCGGACCCCGCCCGGCGTTCCCCGGTCGCGGCCCCCCCTCCGGACATGGCTCGCCTCCGGGGGGATCTGACCTGGTCGCAGCGAGTCGGGGAGCGGGCGGTGTTTCTCACGGACGAGCTGGACGCGGGAGGCCGGCGGCAGCACCTCTACGCTTCCATCTCGGGTGACATGCGCGAGGTGCCGGTCGAGTCCGGCCATGCGCTTGTCCGGCCCCAGTGGGCCGGGGAGCGGATCATCTACGAGCGTTGGAATCCCTGGGCGATCCCTCCGGCCCACAAGCTCCGCCGCTATGTTGCCAGCTGGGCGGATCCGGCCCTGCGCCCGGAGGCCGCGCTGTTCGGCTCCGACGCCGGCCTCGAAAGCTGGAGCTTCCTGATGCCGGGGCATACGCTCACGTTGGCCCCGAACGGGCGCATCGCCGCGCTTCTACGTTCCGGGGCGCTGCTGGCGGGCTACTACAGCATCCATGTCTGGCCGCTGGACCGGCTCGCCACCCGGCCCATCCTAAGCCTGCGGGAGCACGGCAGCGAGGCGACTCGGTCGTTCGCCTTGCAATGGTCGGCGGACTCCGGAGCCCTGAGGATTCATGGCAGGACCGCCGGTTTCGAGCGCCGCCGATCGCAACTGGGCGCGGGGCCTGACGGCCTCGCAATCGATTTGGTCTACGTGGTTGCCGAGGAATCCGTCTATGATTTGAATCTCGGCTCCTGAAGCCTTGGGCCCGGCACCGGACGCATGCCAGCTGTCTATCTCAAGCTGTCGGGCGCATTGGCCCTCGGGCTGGCCGCGGCCGGGTGCTCCGCGCCATCCGACGCCTACCTGTTCCGCTACGCGAACTCCCAGCCCGCCCAGCATCCGCGCAGCGTCTCGATGGTGTTTTTCGAAAAGGTCCTCGAAGCGCGGACAGGCGGCCGAATCGATGTCGAGAACCACTTCGGCGGCACGCTGGGCCGGGAGCGGGAGCTCATGGACATGGTCGCCTTGAACGTGCTGCAAGGCACGCGGGGCGGCCTGTTCTTCGACGTCACCCCGAAGTACTCGCTCTATCTGCTGCCTTTCCTGGTCAAGGACTGGGACGAAGCCCTGCGCCTCGTCAACAGCGAGTTCACCGCCCGGGTCAACGCCGAGGGCCGCCGCAATGGATTCCACATCCCCGCGTGCGGCATCTCGCAGGGGTTCCGCTCGCACACGACCAGCGTGCGGCCCATCCGCCGGCCGGAGGATGTCCGGGGGCTGAAGCTGCGCGTGCCGCCCCAGGAGGCCAACATCATCACGGCTAGCGTGCTGGGAGCCAATCCGCAAGAACTGCCTTTCAGCGAGGTCTACCAAGCCGCGCGGACCGGCGTGATCGATGGCCAGGACAACGCTCTGTCGAACATCTGGGAAATGCGGGTCCACGAAGTCCAGACCTACCTGAGCATCTCGAACTACGCCACCGGCCCCGACCCGTTCATCGTCAACCTCGCTTGGTACGAGAACCTGCCCGCCGACTTGCGGCGGGAGTTCGACGAAGCCGCCCGCGAAGCCATCGCCTACAGCGACGAAATGAACCGCACCAGCGAGCAGGAATACCTCCAGAAGCTCTCCGAGGTCCTGGAGACCAACGTCATCACCGATGCTGAGCTGGAGAGGTTTCGGGAGGCGGTGGAGCCTGTCTACGACGCCCTGGTCGCCAAGGGCTATTTCAGCTGGGACGATGTGGCCGCCGCCCGGAGAGCGGCTCGAGGCGCATGCATCCCGTGACCCTCCCGGCGTTTGAGCGCAAGCTCACCGGAATCCTGGAGGCGGCGCTGACGTTCGGCCTGTTTGCGCTGCTGAGTCTCATCCTTGTCCTCGTGGCGATGCGGTACGTTTTTCAGACCGGCCTCGTCGGGGCCAACGAGACCGCGACGATCATCTTCGTCTATCTGTCGGCGATTGGCGCGGCGGTCGCCGTGGGCCGCCAGGAGCATATCCGGGTCGACCTCGTACCCCGCCGGCTCGGTCCTCGGTGGCGTCGGCGCGTGGACCTCGCCACGCTCGCGCTGGTCGGACTGTTCAATGCCGTGCTGGTGGAGCGCGGCGTGGCTTGGATCGCGACCACGGGGCATACGCCCATGCCCGCGACCCAGCTGCCCCGCTACATTGCGCAGATCAGCGTGCCGCTCGGATGCGGGCTCGCCGCCCTGTACTGCGGCACCAGAATCGTCGCGCTGGCGAGGAGAGGCACCGACGCTTGAGCCTGCTCCTGTTGCTGAGCTTGCTGGCTCTGATCGCCTGCGGAGTGCCGGTGGCCTACGCGCTAGGGCTCTCTGTCCTGCTCTACATCCTGCTCGGAGACGCGCAGCTGATCCTGGTGCTGCCGCTGCAAGTCTTCGCGGGGTTCGACTCCTACGCGCTCATGAGCCTGCCCCTGTTCATCCTGATGGGGCAAGTCATGAACTCGGCGCAGATCACCTCCAGGCTCATCGACTTCAGCATGCTTCTGGCCGGCCGCTTCCGGAGCGGGCTCGGCTTAGTCAACGTCTTGGCCAGCATGCTCTTCGGCGGGATTTCGGGGTCGTCGGCTTCGGACACCGCCTCGATCGGCTCGGTGCTGATCCCGGAGATGGAGAAGCGCGGCTACCGCAAGGAGGTCGCCACCGGCATCACCGTCGCTTCCTCCACGATGGGCATGATCATCCCTCCGAGCATTCCGATGGTGCTATACGCCGTTGTCGCGCAGCAATCGGTCGGCAAGCTCTTCCTGGGAGGCGTATTCCCGGGGCTCCTCGTCGGAGCCCTGCAGATGGTTCTCGTCCAGCTGCTCGCCCACAGCGGACTGCAGCGTGAGCACCAGGCAGTTACGCTCGCCTCCGCCGCCAGGCGCACAGTCCGGTCGATCCCCGTGCTGCTGATGCCGGTATGCGTCGTAGGTTCGGTGGTCTTCGGGATCGCCACGGCGACGGAATCAGCTGCCTTGGGGGTCCTGTACGCCGCCCTCGCAGGCTTTGGGCTCACGCGGGCTCTGACGGCGGGCGCGTTCCGCGCATGCCTGCGAGCCGCCGCCCTCACGAGCGCGAAGATCATGATCGTCATCGCCCTCTCGCAGGCGTACATCTGGATCCTGGCCTTGGAGCGCATTCCCGAAGCGATCGCCACCTTCGTAGTCGAACTGGGGCTCGGCGCGACAGGCACGCTGCTGCTCGTCGACCTCATCGTCCTGGCTGCAGGCACGGTTATCGACGTAAGCCCCGCGATTCTGCTGCTGACGCCTGTGTTCGCGCCCGCTTTGCAGGATCTGGGCGTCTCGCCGATTCTCTTCGGGGTCCTCCTGGTTTCGGGCCTCGCCGTCGGGGCCTGCACCCCTCCGGTGGGCACCTGCCTGAATGTCGGCGCGGCTGTCGCCAATTTGGACATCGGCCCGATCTTCCGGGGAGCGGCCCCGTTCCTAGCCGCCAATGCGATGGCGCTGGCCTTGGCCACGGTCTTCCCGGAGATTGCGCTGTGGCTGCCGGAGCGGCTGATGCCGGAGTAGCCCCGACCCGCAGCGCATCTCGTGCCGGATCCGGACCCCTGCCGCGAAACGCCGGAGTCGTCGGACCCTAGCCCCGCCGTTCGCCATGCCGCGCAGTCCAAACCCGCCGCTGCCGGCGCTCAGGCAGTGGCGCACCGGTTCCAGCCGCCCCTCCCCGTGCGTACGTGCCGCCGATGTCACAGCCGGTCCAGCGCGGAGTAGCCCATCATCAGGGCCATCAGCACGGCTGACACCCACAGCATCAGCGTAATCCACCCCTTGGGCAGAATGCTTCTCGGCATCCTCGTGTACCGCAGGTACAGCGCGAAGCCTCCGATGATGGGCAGCATGATCGCCTGGGCGATTCCGCCGATCTTGACCATCAGCACGGGCTCCCGGATCCACATGAAGTACAAGCACGGCACCGTGAGCAGCAGGACGACGAAAACCCGAATGGCGCGGAGCCTGAGCGCGTAGTTCGACTTGTCGTACACCCCCAGCATCCCGACAAAATCCGCCCAAACCCGGCAGTGCGCTGCGGTGGAAGCGAAGACCGTCGAGTAGAGCACGGCGAAGGCCCCGACCATGAACAGCCCGAGCGACCAAGCCCCCAAGGTCTCGGTGTAAATGCTCGACAGCACATGGACCATCTCGGACCCCTCCGGCACCAGACCCATGCCCTTGAGCACGCCCGCGCCGAGGAAGTAGAAAGCGATCGTGGCGAAGGTGTAGACCACCATCGATAAGAGCACATCGAAGCCCATCACCCGGATCCAGCCCAGCGCCCGTCGGGTCCAGCCCGGGGAGTCGTCACGCTTGCCGGCGTACTGCGCGTAGCCCTTTTCGATACACCAGTACGGGTACATCACCAGTTCGGTCGCACCCACTCCGGTGATCCCGAAAGCGGCCACGGCGGTGCCCATCCCCCCTGCGGGGGGCTGGATTGTCAAGCCCGTCAGGACCTCGCCCCAGTTGAAGTATTGCGGCAGCTTGAAGAGCAGGAAGCAGCAGCTGACGGTCAACGCCGTGAAGCTGACCACCAGGCCCATCGCGATCCGCTCGACCAGGACATACTTCCCGGCGATCAGCAGCACGACCGAGAGCGCGGCCAGGAGCCACACGAAGACTTCCAGCGGCACCCGCGGGATCGCCCGGTTCAAGATCTCCGAAATCCCGCCGAGCATGGCCCCGACCTGGAACAGCGTGAAGGTGACCATCGCGCACCACATCCAGACCAGCCAGGAGACCTTGAGGCGCGGCCCGGGCACTTCGTTGAAGGCCTCGAGGGTCGTTTTCCCGGTAGCGATGGCGTAGCGGCCCAGCTCGTTCTGGACGACCGTCTTCACCAGGCAGCTCAGCACGATGAGCCAGAGGAGGATGTAGCCGTTCTCCGCCCCCAGAACCGTCGTGGCGATCAATTCGCCGGAACCGACGATGGAGCTCGCGAGGATCAGGCCCGGCCCGATGAGCCGCACGATCCCGCTCAAGGCGCGGGGCGGCTGCGCGATGTTCTCCGGCTGGAGCTTGTAGGGGTCCGAGCGGGCTGGCTGGGCCATGGCGTTTGGCAATGCTAGCACAGGGCCCGCACAGCCCTGCCGCGGTGCGGGGCGGGGCAGTTCGCCCCGCTCACCCCCGCCCGGAGCTACTGGGCGTTGCGGTGGATCGGTTCATCCAGCACGAACGGCTCCGGGAAGTCGCCAGCCTTCTTCCCAGCCCGGCTGCGCAGCCTCTTGTTCTGCGAGTTGCCGCGCGGGGCATTCAGCGGAATCGCCATGCCGCCCAGCTCGGCCATCATGGCGTAGAGCCTGTTCTCCATCTCCTGGACGGTCTCGGCGTAGCTTGCGTCGTGGAGGAGGTTGCGCATCTCGCCCGGATCAGCTTGCAGGTCGTAAAGCTCGTCCGTGTCCCAGAGCCCGTAGTAGGTGATGTACTTGAAGCGGTCTCCGCGCAGGGCGAACTGCGTCGGCGTGTGCGGGAAGTTCTTCTCCCAGTAGTAGACGTACAGGAAGTAGTCCCGCCAGGGAATGTCCTCGCCTGCGCCTAGGGGCAGAAAGCTCTGCCCGTCCATGTGGGGTGGCTTGCGCAGGCCCATCGCTTCCAGCACGGTGGGGGCGATATCGATGTTCGCCACCACGTTTTCCACCACCGTGCCGCCCTGGAAGAGCTCGGGGCAATGCATCAGCATCGGCACGCGGATCGAAGTCTCGTACGCGACGCGCTTGTCGATCAAGCCGTGCTCGCCGAACATGAAGCCGTTATCCCCCATGTAGATCACCAAGGTCTCGTCGGCGACACCCATCTTCTTCAGTTGGTCCATGACCCGCCCGAGGCTGTCGTCCACGGCGCTCAACGCCTCGTTGTAGCGCTTGTAGTAGCGCTCGATGTCGAGCGCGCTGTGGTACGGGAACTCGACTCCGTGCCAGCTGTTGCGCTGGTCGCGGAGCCAGCGGGGCTTGTGGCGGTAGTTCCCGAAAGTGTTCGCCTCGCTGGCGGGCCGCTTGAAGGGGGCATCGTCCAGCAGACCCTCGTGCCGCTCGGCGGGCGTGAAGTTGGCATGCACCGCCTTGTGCGACAGATAGAGGAAGAAGGGCTTCTCGGCGGGCCTCTGTTCCGCCAACCAGTCCACGGCGTAGTCGGTGAGCTCGTCCGTGATGTACCCCTCTTGCTTCACGCGCTGGCCGTTCAGGTTGAGCGTGTAGTCGGGGCTCGGAGGCAGGTAGTGCCCTTGCCCCCGGAAGCTCACCCAATGGTCGAAGCCTGGGCGAGGGTCGTCCGTCGCCGCCCCCATGTGCCACTTGCCCACAAATGCGGTCGCATAGCCCGCCTTTTGGAGGTACTGCGGAAAGAACAGGGTGCCGTCGGGCACCAGACGGTTGTTGTCGATCACCCGGTGGCGGAACGTGTACAGGCCCGTCAGGATGGAAGCTCTGCTGGGCGAACAGAGCGAAGTGCCCACGAAAGCGTTCTCGAGGTGGACGCCGTTGGCGGCCATGGCGTCCATGTGGGGCGTGCGGGCGAACTGGTGGCCAAGGAACGACATCGCATCGAAGCGATGGTCGTCGACGAGGATAAAGACTACGCTCCGGGGCTTCGCGCCTTCGGCCCGCTCGGGAACCACGGTCTCGGGCACCGGGACAACCGCCGCGACGGCAGCGGGGAGCAGGAAGAGGGCGCAGGTAGCGTAAGCGACTCGCATTCGCACCATCGTAGCCGAAGAGCGCAACCGAAACGCCGCCGCGAAGAGGGCTGCGGGGCTTGGGCGAGGTGTCCGAAATCGCCCCGTCGGAGGAGCCTGTCGCTGCAATGCGCCCGTCGACATGCTCGTCCTTCGAACACGGGCACCACCGCCCATCCGGGGCGAGCCCGATCGGGGCTGCGGAAGGATCGCCGCGCCGGCACGCCTGCCGAACCCACCAAGCTTGGCGGTGCCAGTCCCATCGCGCGAACATTGGCTCACGGTGGGTGCGCCGGGGATGGGGGCAGCCTCGGGAACTCCGGTGACGGCAGGTCGGGGCGAGTTTCGGCGTAGCGGCCCGCCCAACCGGGGGTCTCGGCAAGCCTCGCAGCGTCCGGACATACTGATCGCGTCAAAAGTCGTGTCATCGAAATGCAGGCAAGAATATACTGGCAGTCTGCCTCTCGAAAAGAAGGCTCGCACCTGTTCCGGAGTTCCTTGCAAAGAGTGGAAAGCAGCTTCCAGGTCGTCGCGAAGCTGTGCTTCGGTCTTGCTCAGCTCGCGACGGATCCGCCGCTGGACCAAGGCCCCTAGCCGTTCCACCGGATTGACTTGCGGCGAGTAGGCCGGCTGAACATACAGCTCTGCTGCGGCCTGGTTCGCCGCCAGCCACTCCTGGATTGTCCGGGCGCGGTGCATCCTGCAATTGTCGACCACCAACAGAATCTTCCGGTCTGCTTCCTCTTCCTCCGCGATCTGCGCCAGCAACTCCCGGAAGAGCTCCGCCGTGACAGGGCCTTACCAGACCGCGGTAACGGCGGGCGCACTGCGCGCACACCCCCAGCCGCCGCGGACCCCTTGGCTCCTGGCCCTGCACCGCCGCTGCAGGCTGGAGGACTTCGTGCCCCGGCTCGCCTATGTCGCCGTCCGCACCCCGCCGCTGACGGCCCCCCTCCTAAAGTTGACCGGAACTTGGAGGAGACTCAGGATAAACAATATTCTGTTCGATACACTGCCCTAGCGCCGCCACGGTCTCGCGCAGCCTTCGGCGCATCTGCGCCGGGAACCGCGGGGTCTCGTCCGGCTAGCTGGACCGCCCCCCGCCTCCAGCACTTCGCCCCGGGCTCCACCGCCCAGCCGGCGCAGCGCTCGGCCCGGGAAGCACCTGCGGCGGGACCCCACCTCGCGGTCCCCGGCCCGGCGGGGCCGGGCGGCGCACTCTCCGCCGCCGCTCCAGAATCCATCCGCCATGCCGCCAGCGACACCTTGCGCGAGACAACATCCGGGGTGCAGCGCACCGGAGCCCTGATTCCCGGATAAAAATTCCGGCACCAGCCGGAACGTATTGTGTTACAATAGTTTAGGCGGTCCTCAAGGTGTTCGCGGATTTCACCTCGGGGGTGCATCTTGATTTTTTTGGAGGCCTCCTGGCCCCTGTCCCCCGACAGTGCTCCCACCCTGGCTTACGGCGTCTGCGACGACGACTTGACGGGCCTGGCCGGGCTCGGCGTGGTGGCGCGGCTGGCCCGGTTCCTCGGGCTGCCCGAGCAGCTGGCCGCCTCGGTCCGCCTCCAGCGCCGCCGGCGCGGTGGCAGCGCTGGGCAGAGGCTGCTGGCGCTGCTCTACGCGGCCTGCGCCGGCGGGGGGCACCTCCACGCGGGCGACGCCCTGGGGGCCGATGACGTCGCCCGGCAAACGTGCGGGCTGCGGGCCGGGCCCGCCAGCCGGCGGCTCGGCGAATACTTGCAGCGGCTGCACGAAGCGGCGCTGGAGGGCTTGCGGGAGTGCGCGCGGCTGGTGCCGCTGGGGGCGCAGGCGTGCGGGCAGCGGTGGGGCTACGTACCGGTGTTCGGGGACGGCCCGGGGATCGAGGTGGAGGGCCAGCTGTGCGAGAACGCCGGGCGCGGCTACCACGGCGAGCAGCAGTCCTGGCTGCACTCGGTGTGCGTGGGGGTGGCGTGGGTCAGCGCCTGGCGGCTGCGATGGGGTTGCGGGAGGACGAGGGGGAGCCCCTGGACGCGGCGGGGAAGGAGCGGGCCATCGTGGTGGCGTACCGACCGGCCCGCTGGCCGGAGGAGCAGGTGTGCGTGGTGATCCGGCGCGACGGGGACGGGGAGCAGCGGCTGCCGGAGCCGGTATGCACGGTGATTCCGGTGAGCCACGACCGGCTGCCGGTGGCGGAGCTGGTGCGGCGGCACCGCGGCCAGCAGGGGCCGGAGAATGCGTTCCAGGGGCCGTTGACGGACCTGGGTTTGCATCATCCGCCGTGCCGCTCGCACGCGGCGCATCAGGGTTTCTATCTGGGCGGGCAGATTGCGCAGCTGCGGCGGCGGCTGCGGCCGTACCAGGCGCTGCCGGCCGCGGCGCGGCAGCACGGGCTGCGGCCGCTGATCCGGTACTGCGTGGGCAGCGTGGGGCGGCTGACGCGCAGCGCGCGGCGGCTGCGGCTGCTGTTCAGCAAGAGCAACCTGTGGGTGGACTGGCTGCTGCACGCGGGGAGCCGGAGGGAGCCGGGCTAGGGCTGGCCCGGCGCGGCCGGAGCCGCGCCGGGCCCAGCGGCAGAGGACCGACGCGGAGCCCGCGGGGGATCGGTGCGCCTGGAGCCGGGGGCGCAGCGGCTGCGGTGCGGGCGCAGGCCGGCGCGAGGCGCCTGCGCGGGGGCCCAGGTCGCTCAGCGACGGGCTGAGGGGCCCGCGCCGGGTACGCCGGGCTCTCCGCTCAAGCCCTACGGCCCCCCAACCGTCATTGCGGGAAATTAACTGGGAATCTAGAACCGGAGCGGCAGCCCCCGGGCGGCTGCGAGGACTGTATACTGAGCTGGCGGGAGCGCCTGCGTTCAGGAGGGCCGCATGCAGACGAGGGAGATTCGCCAAGCCGCGCCGGCGGCGGTCGTGGAGCCTGCGCCGCGGGTGGGCTCCGGCCCGCCGGTGGCTGCCGGAGTCCCGATCGACGAGGTCGTCTACCCGAGCTGCGACGGAGAGCCGATGGCCGACAACACCTATCAGGCGCGGACGATGTTCGACGCGTACGGCATGCTGGCGGAGCATTTCCGGGAGCGGCCGGACGTGTTCGTGGCGAGCGACCTGCTGGTGTACGACGAGCGGGGCAACAACGGGCGGCGGGTGGCGCCGGACGTGATGGTGGTGCTGGGCGTGGCGGACCGGCACCGGATGTCGTACCGGGTGTGGGAGGAGGGCAGGCAGCCGGACTGGGTGCTGGAGGTGGCGTCGGCGGGGACGGCGGGGCGCGACCTGCGCACGAAGCCGGGGCGCTACGCGCGGATGGGCGTGCCGGAGTACTGGCAGTACGATCCGCAGGGGGGCTTGATGGAGCCGCGCCTGCTGGGCCGGCGGCTGGCGGGGGGGCGGTACGAGGATTTGCCGGCCGTGCCGGCGGCGGGGGCGGAGATCGCGGTCGCGAGCGAGGCGCTGGGCCTGCGGGTGGAGTTCGACGGGCGGCGGCTGCGGTTCTGGAACCCGCGGGAGCGGCGGTACCTGCTCACGCCGGAGGAAACCGCAGCGGCCCGGCGCGCCGCGGAGGAGAGCCGTCTGGCCGAGGAGCAGGGCCGTCTAGCCGAGGAGCGGGCCCGGCGCGCCGCGGAGCAGGGCCGTCTGGCCGCGGAGCGGGCCCGGCGCGCCGCGGAGGAGGGCCGTCTGGCCGCGGAGCAGGAGGGTTGCGCCGCCCAGCGGAAGCTGCTGACGATGTGCGCCCGGTTGCGCTTCGGCGAGCCGGTCGCGCGGGCTGTGGGGGAGCGGCTCGCGGGGCTGACCGACGCGGGCGTCCTGGAATCCGTCGGCGAGTGGATCGAAGCGAGCGAGACGCCCGAGGCGTTGCTGGCGCGCCTGGCGGCCGCTTGAGGGGCGTTTCTCCGGCGGCCCCGCCGGCAGCGTGGCGTCCCGAGCCCCGGCTGGTCGGGGGGAGGGAGGCGAGGCGGCGGGTTCGGGTGCTGTCGCAGTCCGCGCTGCGCATGTCTCCGCGCCAGCGGAGCCTCCCGGGCTTGGGGTGTTTTCCGGGAATCCTGCGGTGGAGCACGGTCGGGAGCGGTCCCCGGAATTCGGTCCGCAGCGTTGAATCCGCCAAGATGCAGGGATTCCTGGGCCTCGCCCGGAAAACTCTCTCGAGGCGGGCAAGGGCGCTGCTTCCAGGAGTCTAAGAATTCTAGGATCAGTTGATCAGGCTACCCGAAGAGGAAACAGTCCGGCAAACCCAGGGTACGGGCGAGCAGCCTGCGCTGCAAGCTCTGGGGCGGCGTGCGGCCACGGGCCGGTTCGCGGGCGGCCGGATCGGTTCCGACGCGGGGGGCTTGCTGCTGCGCGAGGCCGCCCAGCGCCTCGGGCTGACCGCGTGGGTCGCCGAATGCTGCGTCGACCGCCGGCGAGCGGGGAGCCCAGCGGCGAGGCCCTGGCGGCGCAGCGTCTGCAGGCCCTCGCGCTGGGCTGCGCAGACCTCCCCGGCCCGGCCGAGCTACGGGGCGACGTAGAACTGCCGCTGCTGGTGGGCCGGAGCGATCCGCCGGGCGAGCAGCGGGTTCGCGCCCGAGCACGCGGCACCGGCTGGAGCGCGACGCGGCGTGCGACGAGCTGGAGGGGGAAGCGCAGGGGCGGGAGCCGGGGGAGGTCTAGGGAAGGCCTGAACTAGGGCCCTTGCGCACCCGCAAGGCCCCCTTGTGTGCTACGGGCAGCCCGCCCCCGCGCACGACCCTGCGGAGCGCGCCCCGGACGCTCCCCGAGCGGTCCCACGCCAGCGGAGCGTGGGGCTCGCCGTGGACAACCCTGGCGAACCGCTGCAATCCGGGTCAGGCAGGAGCCAATCGGCCCGCAGCGCCCAGGCGGTGATACTGATCGCGTCAAAAGTCGTGTCATCGAAATGCAGGCAAGAATAGACTGGCAGTCTGCCTCTCGAAAGAAGGCTCGCACCTGTTCCGGGGCTTTTTGCAAAGACTGGCAAGCAGCTTCCAAGTTGTCGTGAAGCTGTGCTTCGGTCTGGCTCAGCTGGCGACTGACCCGCCGCTGGACCAAGGCCCCTAGCCGTTCCACCGGATTGACTTGCGGCGAGTAGGCCGGCTGCAAACACAGCTCTGCTGCGGCTTGGTTCGCTTCCAGCCACTCCTGGATTATCCGGGCGCGGTGAATCCTGCAATTGCCGACCACCAACAGAATCTTCCGGTCTGCTTGCTCCGCGATCCTCTCCAGCAACTCCCGGAAGACCTCCGCCGTGACAGGACCTTTCTGTACTGTGCCATGGAGCTGGCCCTCCGGACTGCTGGCCGCCAGCAGGTGGAGGCGGAAGCGTCCGCTGGCCACCCGCCCGACGGGGGTCTGACCGCGTATGCCCCCAAGACGCCCGCACACGCTCGGCGCAGCCAGGTCGGACTCGTCGGCGCAGGCGATCATCGTTCCCAACTCCCGGGCGCGGCGAAGAGTATTGGGAAAATCTTCGTCTTTCCACCGCTGCACGTCAGCAGTCTCGTACTTGGTGGTGCGCCGCTTGGGCCGCTGCGGCGTGAGTCGTAGCCGCCACAAGCCCCGGCGCACCGTGGAGACACTCAGGACGATGCCGAGCTGGCCTTGAGCGGGGTTTGGTCTATGGCGATGGCGCGGATCCGGGCGGCGTGCCGGTCTGTCCCTTGGTGCGGTCGTCCCGTTTTTTGGCGATCCCGCAGGTTCTCCATGCCTCCCAGACAGAAGCGTGAGATCCAACGATAGATCATGCGTATGGAGCAAGGGACGCAGGACTTTATCCGGGCCACAGATACCCCCCCCCCCCCCCCCACGAACTGCAGTACCATGTTTTTTTCGAACCTCGAACTTCTGGTCCGCAGTAAGGCGTAGGAAGAAAAAGAATCTTTCTTTTACTATACGAATAATGCATAACAAATCCACCCAGCAGATCAATCGACGAGAGGATTCCAGGAACACGACTTTTGACGCATCAGCACCTCGCGGCGCAGCCGACGACGCACGGCAAAGGGGCCGCCTCGCCGCTGGGAGCGCCTGGGGGCTGCCGGCTGCGTCGGTGTCCTCCCGTCGGCCTCGCGAAGTTCCTGGGCTCCCGGCCCGGGACGGAGGCGTGCGCAGCAATGCACCACCGACCTTGCCGGTCGGACAGCCCGCCCGGCTCGGCAGCTGGCGACTCCGCAGCAGTGCGCGACCGCCAGGGCAACCCGTGTGCTACGCTCCATCCAGCGCTAGGCCAGCCCGAAGGCCGGGACGAAGAGTTGCAGCGCGCCAGGAAAGATTGGTACGCCCATTCTCCACGGCCGGCAGCGCCTCTTCGCTTCCGCTCGCTGCGCCCGCGGGGCCGCCCGGGGCGCACTCGTGCAACTGCTGCCGTACAACCTGGATGCCGCAACGGAGGGTTTGGTTTGGCTAGGTCGGTTCCTGCGCTCGCCCGGTTGCTTGGCCTAGTCGGCTTGGCACTCGTCCTGCGGGCCGCCCCCACCGCTCCAGGCTTGGACGCCGCTTTCCGGGACGAGGTCCAGCCCCTGCTCGCGACCTACTGCTCACGCTGCCACGGCCCCGAACTCCGCACGGCCGGAATCGACTTCTCCCAGTTCCAGGACCGCGCCTCAGTCCTCCGCTCCCGTCCCGTCTGGCTGCGGGCGTTGCGCGTCCTTGCGGAGAACGAAATGCCGCCGGCCGGGCCGCAGCCGACAGTCACCGAACGGCAGCGGCTGGTCGCCTGGATCGACGAAGCGGTGAACAACCTGGACTGGAGCAAGCTGCGGCACGCCGGGTCCGTGACTATTCCCCGGCTCAACCGGGCCGAGTACAACCACACCATCCGCGACCTGACCGGTCTTGATCTGCGTCCCGGCGAGGCGTTCCCCGAGGACGGCGAAGGGGAGAGCGGCTTCCGCAACGACCGCGACGGCCTGTTCGTCGCGCCCCTGCTGGCAGAGAAATACCTCGACGCAGCCGGGAGCGTGGTCGGGGAGTTGGTCGCGACCCGCCTAGCAGGCCCTAGCCTGAACGAGCATCTGGAGATTGAGGGTTTCCTGCGGACCGAGACGAACCACGAGTTCACCGACTTTGGCCTGGACCTGCGCAACTACCAGCAGACGGTCTACCGCTACGTCGGCTTCCCCCGCTTCGGACGCTATGAATTCCGCGTCCGAGCGTCGGGCCAGTCCCCGGTCGAAGGCCAGGTTCCGGGGGTCACGCTTCGGGTCGGCGGGCGCATCGTCGGGCAAGCGGTCGTCACGGCCGATCCTGGCGCGCCGAGGGTCTACCGGTTCCTGGCGAACATTCCGCGCGGCAGCCATCGCGTCTCGCTGCATTGGTTCAAGGCGGAGACCGCTGCCACGAACGCCTGGAACCGGCGGCTGTCGGCTGAAGCCCGCGCCACGCGGGAGGCCGCCGTTGCCGAGGGCAAGAAGCCGCCCCGGCCCGGTCCGGTCATCCTCTCCCTGGACTGGATCGAGATCGAGGAAAGCCTGGCGTACGGTCAGGACGGCTCCCGCGTTTGGGTCGCCGAACCCGGCCGCGGCCTGCCGGAGGCCCAGGCAGCCCGGCGGATCCTGGCGCGTTTCGCCGAGCGGGCCTACCGCGGCCCGGTCCACAGCAAGGAGGTCGATCGGCTGGTCCGCCTATACCGACAGGCGGCGAAGCGCGGTCGGCCTTTCTACGAGGCGGTCGGACTCGGCCTGCGGGCGGCGCTCGTCTCGCCCCGGTTCCTCTACCGCTTGGAGCAAGGCGACTCAGCCGACAGCGCCTACCAGCTGAACGACTACGAGATGGCGTCCCGCCTGGCGTACTTCCTCTGGATGTCGATGCCCGATGAGGAGCTGCTTGCTCTAGCGCGCCGGGGGCTCCTCGGGCAAGCGGAGACCTTGCGCGCCCAAGTCGTCCGCATGCTGGCGGATCCGAAGGCCGCGGCGTTCACGAAGGCGTTCCCGGCGCAATGGCTGGGCTACGCCGAGCTCGGCGGGGCGATCAAGCCGGACGATGTGGCCTTCCCAGCATTCACGCCGGCCCTGACCGCAGCCATGGTCGAGGAGGCGCATCGGACGTTCGATCGCATCGTCCGGGAGGACCGGAGTCTGCTGGAGCTGCTCGACGCCGACTACGTGTTCGTCAACGAAGCGCTGGCGAAGCACTACGGTCTGAAGGGAGTCGTGGGCCGCGAGATGCGCTTGGTCGACCTGGACGACAGGCGGCGCGGCGGCGTGCTCGGCATGGGCGCCGTACTGACGGCGACTTCCCTGCCCACCAGAACGAGTCCGGTCGTGCGCGGCAAGTGGGTGCTGGAGACCATGCTTGGCGAGGAGCTGCCGCCTCCGCCCCCGGATGCGGGGGACCTGCCGGAGCCGAGCGAGAGCACGCAGGGCCTGACGCTCCGGCAGATGTTCGAACTCCACCGCGACGAAGAACGCTGCGCCGTGTGCCACGACCGCATCGATCCCATCGGATTCGGCTTGGAGAACTTCGATGCGATCGGCCGCTGGCGGGCCACCGACAACGGGCAGCCGATAGACGCCACCGGCACGCTGCCGAGCGGCGAGAGCTTCGAGGGACCGGTCGAGCTTAAGGAAATCTTGCTCGCGAGGCGAAAAAAGTTCGCCCGCATGGTCAGCGGGCAGATGTTGCGCTTCGCTCTCGGCCGGAATCTGGAATACTATGACGAGCCGGCGGTTGCAGGGATCAGCCAGGCGGTGGTCCAGAGCGGCTACCGCGCTGCGACCCTGATCCAGGAGATTGTCAGCAGCTATCCGTTCCGCTTTCGGCAAGTAGGAGCGGAGGGGGACCAGGAGGTTCGGTAGGATGCCCATGCCCAATAGGCTAGTTTCGAGGCGCGCCGCCCTGCGCGGCATAGGGGTCACTCTCGCCCTGCCTTTTCTCGAGGCAACGGCTTCAGCGAGCGCCGCTGCTCGGCTCGGCCGTCCGCAAGCTCCCGTGCGGCTCGCGACCCTGTTTCATCCCAACGGCGTCTATCCACCAAACTGGAACCCGGAAGGCACCGGACGCAACTACAAGACTTCCCGCATCCTCGCGCCGCTGGAGGCGGTTCGGGACGACGTCACGGTGATCTCAAACTTGGGGACGGGCGCCCAGGGCCATGTCGGAGCGACTTCCGCCTTCCTCACAGGCACCCCCCTGCACAAGAAGGCCTCCGGACGGATCAACACCCCCAACATGGGGACCTCGCTCGACCAGTTCGTCGCGGAGCGCATCGGCCAGGATTCGGCGATCGCCTCGCTGGAGGTCGGCACGGAGCCGCCGCGCTCGGGCGGCGAGAACGGTTTGGCCATCTCCTACGCCAACACCGTGTCGTGGCGTTCTGACAACACCAAGGTCGACCCCGAGATCGAGCCCCAGGCAGTGTTCGACCGCCTGTTCGGAGTCAGCAAGAAGACCCGCGGGGAGTTGGCCGACGAGGCCAGCATCATCGACCACGTGCTGGAGGATGCGCAGGCAATGCGCAAACGCGGCAGCAGCGCAGACCGGCACAAGCTCGACGAGTTCCTCACCTCAGTGCGCACGGTGGAGCAGCGCATCCAGCGCAACCTGAACCCCTCGAACCCGGACGCCGACTGGAAGCCGCTGGTCGAGCCGGAGCTCTACCGCCCGGACGCCGGCATCCCCGCGACACGCGACGAGCACCTGCGCCAGATGCTGGATCTCATCGTGCTGGCTTTCCAAACCAACACGACGCGGGTGGCGACATTCATGATGGCCCACGGCTTCAGCCGCCAAAACTTCACGTTCCTGGAGGGCGTGAACGGCGACCACCACTCGATCTCCCATCACAAAGAGACACCGGAGCTCACTGAGCCGTACACCATCGTGAGCAGCTGGTACGTGACGCAGCTGGTCTACTTGGTGGAGAAGATGAAGGCGGTGCAGGAAGGCGACGGCAGGACATTGCT
This sequence comes from Bryobacterales bacterium, assembly GCA_965213745.1. Lineage (GTDB taxonomy): Bacteria > Acidobacteriota > Terriglobia > Bryobacterales > UBA6623 > VXMF01. The sequence continues at coordinate 48,115 of CBDBZZ010000052.1, forward strand.
GGACAACACCATGATCCTCTACGGCTCGGCACTGAAGAACGGCAACGGCCACACCACCCAAGATTTGCCGGTACTGGTGGCGGGCCGGGGAGGCGGCAAGCTGAGCCCCGGCAGGCGGATTGTCCTGCAAGAAGAAACGCCGATCGCCAATCTCCACCTCACCCTGGCGCAGCACATGGGGATCGCGACCGAGCGCTTCAGCACGAGCACCGGCCCGATCTCCGACATCTAGCTTCGGCGGGTGTGGCGGTAGAGTTCCGAGCTCGCTCAATGGTTGCTTGGCCAGACGCGTAGAAAAGCATCGCAGCGGCTGCGGGCCGGGAGAGTCCCTGTCGGAAGCAGCCCCTTTGGGCCGCCCTCACATGGGTTGTGCCCCCCGCGTGGTGTAAGAGCACTGGCTTCCATCGGTAGCTGTGGGTAAGTGGCCCGTCGTCGCGGCCGCGGCAGGCGACCCCTTATTCGGCAACCCACGCGGTCAGCCCGAGGCGCTGGGCGGCCTCGCGCAGCAGCAAGCCCCCCGCGTCGGAACCGATCCGGCCGCCAGCGAACCGGCCCGTGGCCGGACGCCGCCCCAGAGCTTGCAGCGCAAGCTGCTCGCCCGCACCCTGGGTTTGCCGGACTGGTTCCTCTTCGGGTAGCCTGCTCAACTGATTCGAGAATTCTGAGACTACCGGAAGCAGCGCCCTTGCCCGCCTCGGGTGAGTTGTCCGAGAGAGGCCCAGGAACCCCTGCCTCTTGGCGGATTCAACGCCACGGACCGAATTCCGGGGACCGCTCCCGACCGTGCTCCACCGCAGGATTCCCGGAAAACCCCCCAAGCCCGGCAGGCTCCGCTGACGCGGAGACAGGTGGAGCACGGCCTGCGACAGCACCCGAACCCGCCGCCTCGCCTCCCTCCCCACGACCAGCCGGGGCTCGGGACGCCACGCTGCCAGCGGGGCCGCCGACGAAACGCCCCTCAAGCGGCCGCCAGGCACGCCAGCAACGCCTCGGGCGTCTCGCTCGCTTCGATCCACTCGCCGACGGATTCCAGGACGCCCGCGTCGGTCAGCCCCGCGAGCCGCTCCCCCACAGCCCGCGCGACCGGCTCGCCGAAGCGCAACCGGGCGCACATCGTCAGCAGCTTCCGCTGGGCGGCGCGACCCTCCCGCTCCGCGGCGCGCCGGGCCCGCTCCTCGGCCAGACGGCTCTCCTCCGCGGCACGCCGGGCCGCTGCGGTTTCCTTCGGCGTGAGCAGGTACCGCCGCTCCCGCGGGTTCCAGAACCGCAGCCGCCGCCCGTCGAACTCCACCCGCAGGCCCAGCGCCTCGCTCGCGACCGCGATCTCCGCCCCCGCCGCCGGCACGGCCGGCAAATCCTCGTACCGCCCCCCCGCCAGCCGCCGGCCCAGCAGGCGCGGCTCCATCAAGCCCCCCTGCGGATCGTACTGCCAGTACTCCGGCACGCCCATCCGCGCGTAGCGCCCCGGCTTCGTGCGCAGGTCGCGCCCCGCCGTCCCCGCCGACGCCACCTCCAGCACCCAGTCCGGCTGCCTGCCCTCCTCCCACACCCGGTACGACATCCGGTGCCGGTCCGCCACGCCCAGCACCACCATCACGTCCGGCGCCACCCGCCGCCCGTTGTTGCCCCGCTCGTCGTACACCAGCAGGTCGCTCGCCACGAACACGTCCGGCCGCTCCCGGAAATGCTCCGCCAGCATGCCGTACGCGTCGAACATCGTCCGCACCTGATAGGTGTTGTCGGCCCTCGGCTCTCCGTCGCAGCTCGGGTAGACGACCTCGTCGATCGGGACTCCGGCAGCCGCCGGCGGCCCGGAGCCCACCCGCGGTGCGGGCTCCACGACCGCCGCCGGCGCGGCTTGGCGAATCTCCCTCGTCTGCATGCGGCCCTCCTGAACGCAGGCGCTCCCGCCAGCTTAGTCTACAGTCCTCGCGGCCACCCGGCACCCGGGGGCTGCCGCTCCGGTGCGCTGCACCCCGGGTGTTGTCTCGCGCAAGGTGTCGCTGGCGGCATGGCGGATGGAGTCCGGAGCGGCGGCGGAGAGTGCGCCGCCCGGCCCCGCCGGGCCGGGGGAAGCGGCCGGGGACGCGAGGTGGGGTCCCGCCGCAGGTGCTTCCCGGGCCGAGCGCTGCGCCGGGGGGGCGGTGGGGCCTGGCGGGGGCCGCTGCCCAGGGTAGCGGTGGAGCCCGGGGTGAGGTGCTGGAGGCGGGGGTCTAGCCCGCCTGGATGACCGCTGGGGCCCTGCGGGCCGCTTGGCACCTGCCTGCCCCGGCTTGCAGCGGTCCGCCGGGGTTGGGCCGCGGCGAGCCCCACGCTGCGCCGGCGGGGAGTGTCCGGGGCGTGCGCCGCAGGATCGTGCGCGGCTGCCGCCGTGCGGCCGGGGTGGGCTGCGGCGGTCCAGCTAGCCGGACGAGACCCCCCCGCGGTTCCCGGCGCAGATGCGCCGGCCCCTGGGCGCAGAGGGCGGCGGAGGGGTAGGCCTGCGAGCATAACAAAGTCAAGCCGGTGGAACGGCTAGGAGCCTTGGCCCAGCGGCGGGTCCGTCACCAGCTGAGCAAAACCGAAGCACAGCTTTGCGACAACCTGGAAACTGCTTTCCAATCTTTGCAAGGAGCCCCGGAACAGGTGCAAGCCTTCTTGCGAGAGGCAGACTGCCAGTCTATTCTTGCCTGCATTTCGACGACACGACTTTTGACGCGATCAGTATGAAAGCCTGTCTCGCATGAGAATTGATAGCGCCCAAATGGCGTTGGGATAGCAGTGGGGATCATTGGTCCGGCAAGCACCTGCCGGCTCCCGCAGATACCTATCGCCGACGCGATCAAGACTGCGACGGGGGCTGGATCGGAGCGACAGGTTCGACGCAGCCGAACCAATGGACGTCTCGTGCCCTAGCCCCAGCAGCAGGCCAAGCCCGGGCGCTGCGAACGAGCCTCCGCCCTGAATTCACGCGCCGCGGTATTCTCGTCTGTTCGAAGCCTGCCGCGTGTCCCGCTTCCAGTCCTCTAGGTCGGCACCGGCCAATCGCTTCGCACGCTCCCGGACGGCTGTCAGTTCCTCGGGCGTGTATGGACGGAACTCCTGAGCGACCCGCGCATCGTCCTCAATCTGCCCGATGGTGGTGCAGCCAACTGCGAGGCAGTGAATCGGCAGACTCAACACGTACCGGAGGCATTGGCGAACGCTCATTGACTGCAGCAGCTTGGCATTCGCTAGGCTCTTCATACCCTGGATCCCGAGGTTTCGCTTCTGGGCCTCGGGCAGTACCAACGTCTCAAAGCTCAGGTAGGCCGGGTCGGCGGCGTTCAGCGGCATGAGGATGGTGTCGTACGCGTCGTAGCGCTTCAACATTTCCAGGTGGACATACGGGTCGCGGTGCCCCGTGAACCCGATGAACCGACATTTGCCCGCCTGCTTGGCGGCCTCAAACGCCTCAATGGCACCGCCCGGCCTGAAGATCTGGTCTACCTCATCCATCTCGCCGACGGCGTGGATCTGCCACAGGTCGACATAGTCCGTCTTCAGGCGCTTGAGCGACAGGTGCAGTTCGTCCTCCGCCTCTTGGCGCGTGCGCTTGACGCTTTTGGTGGTGATAAAGACATCCTTGCGAACAGCCGGCAGAACAGCACCGAACACCTTTTCGGAACGCCCATCCCAGTAGCTGTGCGCATTATCGAAATAGTTGATCCCTAGGTCGTAGGCGCGTCTCGTGATGGCCTTGGCCTCGTCGAAGCTGCACAGCGGGAAGCGTCCGCCGGCTTGGCCGATGACCGTCAGCTGCTCCCCGGTCTTGCCGAACACACGTTTCGGTATCTCGCCGCCTGCAGCCCGTGCGCTACGGGGCCGGGCTGCAAGGGATGCGGCCGAGGCGACCGCGCTGCCAAGAAAAGCTCTGCGCTGCATGCGTGGATTCTCCCGCGCTGATCATAGCACTGCCAGGCGACTTTGCCCATGCAATGCACGCGGGGCGAGTCCCAGAATGATTCCCGCGTCGCGGGAGGCAAGCGGGAGAACTAGCAGTCGGACAGAGGCAAATGGACAAGGGCAGCTACTGGCCGCGTCAATCTCGGCTTCTGCCTGCTGAGGACCGAGCAGCCCTTTGCGCTCTTGCCCATCGGCATATTCCTTGGCAAACAGAATCACACTTGCGGCCAGCGTGCCGCCAGCGCGGGGAATCAGGCGGCTTCGGTCCGGCGTAACCGCTCCATGCCAAGTCGTAGGGGGCCTGCAGCCGCAGCCAGAACTCGGCATTCGGCCAGCCCTGCTCCTCGAGGCGAAGGGCCAGCCGGGCTGTGACCGGCGCGGTGCCCTTCAGCACCCGGGCCAGCGCTTTGCGGGAAACAGCCAGCCGCTGGACCGCTTCGCTGACACCCAGCGCCCGGCCCAAGCAGTCGTGCAGGATTGCCTCGCCGGGGTGCGGGGGATGCTGATCGATCCAGGAGCCCTCGGGAATGTATCCGTCAGCCATGCCCAAACCCCCGATGATGATCGACCAAGTCCACATCATTGGCCTAGCACCGACACACTGATGAAAACATCAATAATAGATGTGCCGTAGGGGCAGCGGGCCGCCAGCAAGAACATGGTTCTGTGGGAAGATGGCAGGAGCATGGCCCGCGGTCCTAAGCTGGCATTCCTTGCGGGGCTAGCCGCAGTGGCCCCGCTGACGGCCGACGAGTTCAAAGCGGAGATCCGGCCGGTTCTGGCCGAGTACTGCCGCGCCTGCCACGCCCCGGACAGCCAGAACCGCATCCGGTTCCTAGCGGCGACCAGCGCAGCGGATGTCGCCGCGGAGCGCGGCCTGTGGCGCAATGTCGCGATGCAACTGCGCAACCGCACCATGCCGCCCACCGGCCCGCAACCGCCCGAGCGGGACCGCCTGCGGGTCGCGGACTGGATCGACCGAGCCCTCCGGGAATCGGCCTGTGACCTCGGCGAGTATGCGGGACCGGTGACAGTGCGGCGCCTGAACCGCGCCGAATACCAGAACACCCTCCGCGACCTGTTCGGCTTGCAGTTTCAGGTGGCCGAACGGTTCCCCGTCGACGGCTCGGGCGGCGAAGGCTTCGACAACAACGGCGAAACTCTGTTCCTCTCGCCGTTGCTCGCGGAGCGCTATTTGGAGGTGGCGCAGCAGGTGCTGCGCGACGTCATCATCACTCCGCCGCTGCGACGGACCTTTGCCGCCAAGGACTTGCTCCCCGACCGGACCCCCGACGCCGACGATTCGGTCAGCATGGCCCCCGGGGATGCGGTCGTGCGGGCGGTCTCAATCTACGATGACGGCAAGTACGAGCTCCAAGCTTGGATCAAGTCGCCCGGGACGCAGGATCATCCCGTCGCCGATATCCTCGTCGACGGGTCGGTAGCGGCGGAACTCCGCTTCTCCTGGTCGGCGGCCCAGGCCACCAACCGGCGGGCAACAGTTCCATTGCGGCGCGGAGACCACCGCATCGCGTTCCAAGTCCGCCAGGGCGGCCTCCCGCTACGGCTGGTCTCGATCGACATCGCGCAGGCCACGAGCGAGCCGGGCCCCGCGAAACGGGCGGCCCACTTCCAGCTGTTCGGCCGCGAGCCCGGCGAAACAGTGCTCGACCCACGCGGGGCGGCGGCCCGGCTGCTCGGCAGGTTCTTGCCGCTGGCATTCCGCCGGCCAGTCTCCCCCGCCGAGGTTGAGCGATTCCTGGAGCCGTTCGACCGCTCCGCCGCACGCGGCGGACCCTTCGAGGAGTCGGTGCGATTGGCGCTGACCGCTGTTCTGGTCTCGCCGGACTTCCTGTTCCGCCTCGAGACCGCCCCCACCGAAGCGGGTCTCCAACCGCTCTCGGACCACGAGCTTGCCGTGCGCCTGTCCTATTTCCTGTGGGGCAGCATGCCGGACCCAGAACTGAAGGCCCTGGCCGACGCGGGCCGCCTGCAGGACGATGATGTCCTAGTCCAGCAGACTGACCGCCTGCTCGACCACCCGCGGGCGCGCTTCTTCGCCCGCACGTTCATCGGCCAATGGCTGGGGACCAAAGATGTCGGCGGGCGCGTCGCTCCGACCCTCAACGAGATCCAACACTTCTACACGCCCCAGCTGGCGGCCGACATGCGCGAGGAGCCGGTCCTGCTTTTCCAGCGGATGCTGAACGAGGATCGCAGCCTGCTGGAATTCGTCAACGCCGACTACACCTACCTGACCGAGCGCCTAGCCCAGCACTACGGTATGCCCGACGCTGTAAGCGGCAACGACTTCCAGTTGGTTGCGACTCCGGACGGCCGCCGCGGAGGGCTGCTCGGGCTGGGCGCCGTCCAAGCGATGAACTCCTCCTACAAGCGCACGAGCCCCGTGCTGCGCGGGGGTCTGGACCCATGAAACCCTCCTCGGCACCAAGATCCCCGCGCCTCCGCCGGACATCCCGCCCCTGGAGAGCGAGGAGCACAAGGCCCGCAAGCTCAGCGTCCGGGAGATGCTGCAGGAGCACCGCTCCAACCCGGCCTGCGCGGCCTGCCACGACATCATCGATCCCATCGGATTCGGCCTCGAGAACTACGACTGGCTCGGACGCTGGCGCGAAATCGATGCCGAGGGGCGGCCGGTCGACGCCTCCGGCACCTTGCCTTCGGGCGAGGTCTTCAACGGCCCGGCCGAGCTGCGGGCGGCCTTGCTGAAGAAGCAGGACCAGCTGCTGCTGCATGTGGCCCGCAAAGTCTTCGGCTATGCGCTCGGGCGCAGCGTGTCCGACCGTGACTACTGCGTCCTCAACCGAATCATGCGGAAGCTGGAGCCGTCGAACTACGGGGCGCGTGCTCTGGTCCGCGAGATTGTGCTCAGCGTCCCCTTCCGGTTCGTACAGGCGGATTCCTCGGAAAGCGACCTCTAGGTTCGCTGTGCTAGGCTGATGGGCGACTGCCGGAGGATTTGGCATTGCAACCCCTTTCTCGACGCAAGATCTTGCGCGGCGCAGGCGTGAGCCTTGCGCTGCCTTGGCTGGAGGCGTTGGCCCCGGCCGCCAGAAAGGGCGGGCTGGGCTTGGCGGAGCCGCCCCAGCGGCTGGCATTCCTCTTCATGCCGTGCGGGGTCCGCCCGGACCACTGGAACCCGCCCGGGGAGGACGAGGCCTACGAGGTCACGCCGCACCTGCAGCCGTTCGCGCCGCTCCAGCAGGACATTCTGCTCCTCGAGAACCTCTGGAATGCCAACGCCGTGGGCCGCAACGGCCATTGGGCGAAGGTGCCCGCTTGGCTGTCCGGCGGCTATGTCGAGCGCTCCACAGGCAGAGACATCGACACGGGCGGCACTTCCGTGGACCAGGTTGTCGCCCGACGGATCGGCACTCGCACGCCCCTGCCTTCGATCCAGCTCGGAGTGGACGCCCCGCGCACCGGCGTCGACAACATCGGGGGCGGCTTCGCCCGCATAGTCGGATCGTATATTTCCTGGCGCGACCCGCACACCCCCGCCGCGAAGGAGATCGTGCCTCAATTGGCGTTCGACCGGCTTTTCCGGGGCGGTGCGCCGGGATCCGATCCAGCGGCCGAGCGGTCGCTGCGGCGTGACGAAACCAGCATTCTCGATGTGGTGCTGGAGCAGGCCCATGCCGTGCGGCGGCGGGGCAGCCGCCGCGACCAAGTCAAGCTCGACGCGTACCTCGAATCGGTCCGATCGGTCGAGAGGCGCATCCAAGCAGCGATGCAGCCGCAGCCCCGCTGGATCAACGAGGCCGACCTGGGCATCGCCCGGCCGCCCGAGGGGATTCCCGAGAACCACGAGGAGCATGTCCGCCTGATGCTCGACATGCTCCTGCTAGCCTTTTGGACCGACACGACGCGGGTCGCGACCTTCATGTTCGGCGATGCCCAGACCAGCAGGGACTTTTCGTTCCTGGAGGGTGTCAACGGTAACTTCCACGGCATCTCGCACCACCGGAACGAGCCCGAGCGCCGGGCGATGTACGAGACTATCGTGAACTGGCACATGCGCCAAGTTGCGGACTTCCTGGCGCGCATGCGCGACCTGGACGAGGGCGGCTCGTCGCTGCTCGACAATTCGATGGTGATGTTCGGCTCCTCGTTGCGAGACGGCAACGTCCACGACCCGTCGAATCTCCCGCTGATCCTCGCCGGCCGCGGCAGGGGTGCGCTGCAGCCAGGACGGAGGCTGCGGGCCCAGCCTGACACACCTCTGTGCAATCTCTACTTGGCCCTCATGCATCGGATGGGGCTGGAGGACGCAGCAGCCTTCGGAGATAGCACCGGACCGCTGCCGGGCTTGGGCTAGCGGAGCGCAGTTGCAGCGGCCGTAGGGCCGTCGGCTAAGGCCTCGGCGGGTCGCTGGATGGCGGAGTGCGCGGCGGCCGCACATGTCGATCGGGTGCCTCCGCCGGATAGAATTGAGCCACGAATTCCGCGCTCTCCAGGCAGCCAAAGCGGATCACCTGCGCTCAGAGGCGGCCGGAACGAGCGAGCTTGAAGGTCCCCGCTACAGGCACCGGCGGGCCCGCTCTCCGCTCTGCATACCTCGGGGTTGCGGCCGGGGGCCGCGTCGCTCATGATCAAGTCCCATGGCAAATCTCAAGGCTGTCCTCCGCCCGCTGGCCGCCGCGCTCGCGCTCGCAGCCGTTGCCTCGGGCCAAACGGCGCTTCCAGGCACCACCCTTCTTGAAGACGCCGGCGACCTCGCAGCCGCCATGGTCGAGGGCATCCACCGACACCTCGACCGGGAAACCCGGACTGCGGCGATGAACCGGTCCCGGCTCTGGGACTTCAACCCGAGTTCGCCCGCGGCCTTCGAGCTCTCCGTGGAGCCGCACAGGGCCCGGCTCCGAACCATCCTCGGGGTCGTAGACGACCGCGTTCCGATTGAGGCGCTGGAGCTGGTGGCCACCACCTCGAATCCTTCCCGGATCGCCTCCGGCGACAACTACAGCGTATCCGCCGTGCGCTGGCCAGCCCTGCCGGGAGTGTTCGGCGAGGGCCTGCTGCTCGAGCCCGACTCGCCCCCCACGGCCCGCATCGTGGCGATTCCGGACGCGGCGTGGACGCCCGAGATGCTAGTCGGGCTTGCGCCCGGCCTAGCGGTCGAGGCTCAGTTCGCCCGGCGGCTCGCAGAGAGCGGCTGCCAGGTGATCGTCCCAACCCTGATCGACAGGACAGCGCGGTGGACGGGCCTAGCGGGGCACCGCCGCTCCAATCTGCCCCATCGGGAGTTCCTGTATCGCATGAGCTACGAGCTCGGCCGCCACCTGATCGGCTATGAACTCCAGCGCATCCTGGCGGCAGTCGACTTTTTCGAGGCGGCCAACCGCGACTTCAGAGCGCCCGTCGGCATCATGGGCTACGGCGAGGGCGGCCTGCTGGCGCTGTACGCGGCAGCGCTGGACCCGCGGATCGGCGCGGCCGCGATCAGCGGCTATTTTCAGCAGAGGGAGGGCCTTTGGCGCGAGACCATCGACCGCAATGTGTGGGGGCTGCTGCGGGAGTTCGGCGATGCAGAAGTCGCCCGCCTAGTCGCTCCCAGGACGCTCGCCATCGAAGCAGCGCAAGGCCCTGAAGTCTCCGGTCCTCCTCCCGCCCCTTCCCCGGATGCCGACCGGGCAGCCTCCGGGCGGCTCGAATCGCCTCCTATCGCATCCGTACGGGCGGAGTTCAACCGCGCCAGAGCGGTGTACGAGGCGCTGGGAGCCTCCGGCAGCATCCGCCTAGTCGCAGGCCGGGATGCCCCGGGCATGGACGAGACCCTCCAGGCGTTGATGTCGGGTGGACAGCTGGCACCCTTGGGGACCCTGCCTGTCAGGAACGGAAAGCTGCCCGATCCCGAGGCGCGTCTGCGCCGGCTGTTCGACCAGGTTGTGGACTTCAACCAGAAGCTCGTGAGGGACTCGCCGCGCCGCCGGGCGGAGTTCTGGGCCCCAGCAGACGCCTCGTCACCCGAGGCGTGGCGGTCCTCCACCGAGTCGTACCGCGACTATCTCTGGAGCGAAGTGCTGGGCCGCCTGCCGGACCCCGACCGCCCGCCGCGCCCGCGCTCAAGGATGCTCTACGACCATCGGGACTTCCGCGGCTATGAGGTGGTCCTCGACGTGTGGGACGATGTGTTCGCCTACGGAATTCTTTTGATCCCAAGCAACTTGCGGCCTGAAGAACGCCGCCCAGTCGTTGTGGCGCAGCACGGCCTGGAAAGCCGTCCTTCGGATGTCGCCGACCCAGATCTGGACCACCGCGCCTACCACCGCTACGGGGCCCGTCTAGCCCAGGAGGGCTTCGTGGTCTACGCACCGCAGAACCCCTATATCGGCCGGGACCGCTTTCGGCAGATCCAGCGCAAGGCGCATCCGTTGAAGCTGTCGCTCTATTCGTTCATCGCGGGCCAGCACCAGCAGACACTCGCCTGGCTGCAGTCGCTGCCCTTCGTCGATCCCGACCGGATCGGATTCTACGGTCTCTCGTACGGGGGGAAGACGGCGATGCGGATCCCGCCTCTCCTCGACGGCTACGCTTTGTCGATCTGCTCCGCTGACTTCAACGAGTGGGTCTGGAAGAATTCGAGCGCCTCAGACCGGTACAGCTACCTGTTCACTCGGGAGTACGACATGCTCGAGTTCAACTTCGCGAACGTGGTGAACTACGCCGAGCTAGCCACGCTCATGGCCCCGCGCCCCTTCATGGTGGAGCGCGGTCACGCCGACGGCGTCGCCCCCGACGAATGGGTTGCGTACGAGTACGCCAAGGTCCGGCGATTCTACACGCAGTTGGGCATGGCCGATCGAACCGAGATCGAGTTCTTCGACGGGCCGCATGAGATCCACGGAGAAGGCACATTTGCTTTTTTAAAACGCCACCTCGATTGGGAATAGACGGCCCGAGCAGCAGTCCCCAGCCGGGTCGCGCCGCGGATGATGTTGCCTGCAGCCCGCCAATCGCACGCCGGCCGGGAGCCGATTTGATCCACTACGCAGCTGCATTCCGCGCCACGCTTCCGCATGCGGGCCGGACCCCACTTTCCAGCCCGAGACCGGAGCTCCAGCAGGTCCGCCCTTTCGCGCTCCAGCGCACACTCCCGCTCGATCCGCCCCCGCTATGCATCACTCGCTCCGCGAACGCCAGCAGCAGTTGCGGTCCCGCTTCCATATTGGCGATGGGCTCCGCCCAGCGCTCAGCGTGCTCCCGCTAGAACGATGCCGGACCGCGATTCCGGCGGTGGGCGCTGGGTGGCGTGCAGGGCAATGCACACCCGGCCGCCGCCAGCACCGGAAGCCACATGCATGCGGCAGAGCCTGCGGGAGCGGTCGCTCGGCAGGGGCTGCCCGGCAAAGCGGATCCGAACCCGTTGCCGATCAGAAGGCTCGCACGGTCGTCTCCGCCACACCGGTCGAGGTGCGACATGGCAGCACCCAACTGGGCGTCCGTCTCGAGTTGGGACTCCGATGCGGACTGCGACATTGCGCTTCAGCGCTCAGAGCGAGATTCAACACCCATGGTTGCCGGGCCCGGGCCTCGGTACGGTGCGGGACAGTTGAATCAAGATCCGGCCGCAAACCGAGGAGCAGCGGTATGAGGAGCCGCTGCGCATGCGCCGCCCGGGATGTCGCCGCGGAGGTTCTCTGCAAGCTCAGTCATCCAGCGGCTCGGAAAATAGGACGAACTCAGGATAGGACTCGATGCCCAGTTCCGCTGCATCCTGCCCCAGGTCCTCGACAGAACCGGTGATGCGAACACCCATCACCTTGTCGATGGCCCACCATGTCGCGTACGAGGCCCCGAAAACGAAGGCTCCGACCGACACGATGCCGACCAGCTGCACCCAGAAAGTTCCACCGCCGGCGATGCAGACCGCGAGCGTGCCCCAGATTCCGCACCACAGGTGAGCCGGAACCGCACCGACCACATCGTCGATCTTCAGCCGCTCCAGGGTCCTCATCGCGACCACGCAAATCAGGCCGCCAATCGCTCCGATTGCGATCGCCCAGTGGTGCGCCGTGATCTCGGGTGCCGCGGTGATCGCTACTAACCCGGCGATTCCGCCGTTCAAGCCGGCCAGCAGGTCGACGCGCCCCAAGAGCCGTCGTGCGACGGCGATCGCCATCATTACTCCCGCGGTGGCGGCGAGATTCGTATTGACGAGGATGTTCGCGATCGCCAGCGCGTCGACCGCACCGCTCATGGCGAGCTGCGACCCCCCGTTGAACCCGAACCAGCCGAACCACAGGATGAACACGCCCAGAGTCACAGCGGGAACATTGGACGGCGGCGTGGGCTTGACGGTGCCGTCGCGGCGGTACTTGCCCTTGCGGGGCCCTACGATCAACAATCCCGCCAGAGCAGCCCAGCCGCCAGTCGAATGGACGATCGTCGATCCGGCGAAGTCCTGAAAACCCAGCTTGGCGAGCCAGCCCCCGCCCCATGTCGCAGCGCCGACAATCGGATAGATGAATGCTGTCAGAATTGCAATGAAGACAAAGAACGACCACAACTTCACTCGCTCGGCCAGTGCGCCTGACACGATCGAAGCGGTCGTGCCCACGAACACCATCTGGAAGAACCAGCTCGACATCGCTGCGTAGTTGGACTCCAAGAGGACAGAAACATCCTTTTCCCCGGCCAGCACTGCGACCTCGTCGGGTGTGGTCGTGTACAGGAACCGGAACGATCCGATCCAGCCGCCGTCTGCCACGCCGACATACATCAGGTTGTAGCCGATCACGTAGAAGGTCAGTCCTGCGATGCAGTACAGGCCGATGTTTTTCAGGCAGATCACCGAAGCGTTCTTGGTCCGCACCGAACCAGCCTCAAGCATGGTGAAGCCCGCCGCCATCCACATGACGAGCGCGCCCCAGATGAGGAACGCGAAGGTGTTCAGGATGTACTCGACCTCTCCCTCAGCGGCCGCCTGCGCCTGCGCCGGAAATAATCCGAGCGCGAGGATGACCGCGATTCCCGCGACACCCAGCAGGCGGTACCTAGTGGTGCCGAAGGCGGTGCGGTGGGCACACTTGTTTTTCATCGTCTTAACCACTCCTCGCAGGTTTCCCTCGCACGGGCAACACAGTATACCAAGCAACCTGTCGGACTGCCCTAGGAGCCCGTTGAAAAAGTCGCGGGCTCCGTGGAACTTGCGCACGCGACGCTCAAATGGGCCCGCGATGGTCGCAGAATAGGCCCCCAGGACGGCGCAACCGGCAGTATCGGTGATTTCAACTCACTGCTGCACCACCTGACACCAGTTGACCGCCCGTCGCACTGTTTCAACGGGTTCTGGGGGAATGCAGGTCGGCCAGAATCCGGAGAGACACAACACCCTTCGCGCAGCAGACTGAAGTGGCGGTGTGCAGGCCTGGGACGGTCCGGGCAGCCTGACCCGCGCCCGTCTTGCCGCGGATGCTTGCCTGCGCCGACCCTGCCGTGGCCAGGATTCACGGTCTGGAAGCAACGGAGCGGCAGAATCGGGCGGAAGAAGCCGCTGCGGCCCGCCGACCCGGGGGGCTGGCTGCTGGAGAGCGAGAACCGGAACTGGCACAGGGCGCGGCAGCGCGGACCTACTGGGTCTTGCGATGGGGCGCGGCAACCATCCGCGACCATACCGGGCAGCATCCGCGCCTCCCGCAGCGAATCAACCGCGAACCTCACTGCGTTGTAAGGGACGAATCGTGCCGACCCTGCCGGACGGGCGGGTCCAGGATCGGGAGCCAGGGCCCGAGAACACATCTGTCGTTCGCTCTGGGCGCACGCGGAAACCGGAAGTGCTTTCGCCCGGTCATGCTCTGCATGAGAACTGGCCGCGATCGGGCCTCGGTGCGGTCGGAAGCCTGGAGTATCTTTCGCCTGACCGAGCCAAAGGGTAGTATTGATCGCGTCAAAATTCGTGTCATCAGAATTCAGGCAAGAATATACTGGCAGTCTGCCTCTCGGAAGAAAGCTTGCACCTGTTCCAGAGCTCCTGGCAAATACTGGCAAGCAGCTTCCAGGTTGTCGCGAAGCTGTGCTTTGGTTTTGCTCAGCTGGCGACTGTCCCGACGCCGGAGGTCTGCCCGCGCATGCCCCCAGTGCGCCCGCACCCGCTCGGCGCAGCCCGGCCGGACTCGTCGGCGCAGGCGAGCAGGGCTCCCCTAACTCCCGGGCCCGGCGAAGGATCTCGGGGAACTCTGGGTCTTGCCACCGCTGCCCGTCAGCGGGCTCGGACTGGGCGGCACACCTCTCGGGCCGCTGCAGCGGGAGCGGAAGCCGCCGCAGGATCCGGCGCACCGTGGAAACTCTCAGGACGCTGCCGAACTTCTCCCCCAAGGCTTGGCGCACTCACTGCGCGGTCCGCTAAGAGAACTCGCATTGGCCTTGAGTGGGGTTTTGGTCTACGACGACGATGCGGATCCAAGCAACGTGCCGGTCCGTCCCTGGGCGCGGCCTTCCCGTTCTTTGGCAATCTCGAAGACTTTCCATGCCTTCCGGACAGAAGCGTGAGATCCAACGATAGATCGTGCGTATGGAAAAAGGAATGCAGGATTTTATCTGGCCCACAGAACTTCCTCCAATGAACTGCAAGACTACGCTTTTTCGAACTTGGAAACTTCTGGTCCGTAGTAAGGCTTGGGAAGAAGAAGAATTTTTCTTTTGTTATGCTAATAGTGTGAAAAAAATTAACCCAGCAGATCAATCAATGAAGGGATCCTAGGGACACGACTTTTAACTCGATCAGTAAAATCTAGAATCTTTGCTTCCAACCATCATGATATTCTGTAGTAGATGTTCCAACGGAGCCTCCAGTTGCCAGCGCCGGGCAGGGAGACGTTCTTTTTGTGGGGCCCACGCCAAACCGGCAAGAGCACACTCCTGAAGCAGGCCTATCCCGACAGCCGCTGGGTCGACCTCCTGCGGTCCGATGAGTTCCGGCGCTACGTTTCGCGTCCGGAGCTCCTGCGCCTGGAGACCGAAGCAGAGGGCGGAGCCGTCGCCCGGCAGATAGTCATCGACGAGGTCCAAAAGGTTCCGGCCCTGCTCGATGAAGTGCATTGGCTCATGGAGAATCGCGGGCTGCAATTCGCTCTCTGCGGATCCAGCGCCCGAAAGGTTCGGCGAGGAGGAGCCAATTTACTCGGAGGACGCGCCGTGCGGTACGAGCTGCGAGGCCTGACGGCGGGTGAACTGGCCGGCGCGTTCGACCTGGACCGGTTGTTGAACCGAGGCTACCTGCCTCGGATGTACGAGGCGAGCCGACCCCGCCAACTGCTTGATGCCTATGTCTCGGACTACCTCCGGGAGGAGATTGCGGCGGAGGGCCTAGTGCGGAACCTACCGGCCTTTTCAGGATTCCTGGATGCCGCTGCCCTGAGCGACGGGGCCCTCATCAACTTTTCCAACATCGCCCGCGACTGCGGCGTCTCAAACCACACGGCGAAAAGCTACTTCGGCATCCTGGAGGACACGCTAATCGGGACCTGGCTGCCGGCGTACAGGAAACGGCACAAGCGAAGGGTTATCGCCGCACCGAAGTTCTTCTTCTCGGATGTCGGCGTCGTCAACCGGCTCGCTCGCCGAGGTCGGCTCGAGGCCGGCTCCGACGCGTTCGGCAAAGCGTTTGAGAATTGGGTCCACCACGAGCTGGCAAGTTTTCTCAACTACCGGAACACGGACCTTGAACTGGCGCACTGGCTCCTTCCAAGCGACATCGAAGTGGATTTCGTAGTCGGCGAGATGCATCTCGCAGTGGAGGCCAAAAGCTCGCGCCGCATCACCGACCGCCATTTGAAGGGTCTGCGGACGCTTGGCCAGGAACACCCTCGCGTGGGCCGCCGGATCGTCGTGTGCCTCGAACCGCGCGCTTGGAGAACCGATGACGGTATCGATGTCCTGCCCGCCAAGATGTTCGCCGAGCGCCTGTGGACAGGAGGCTTGCTGTAACGGCACCCCGGCCACACTGCTTGGCACCAGCACGACGGCGGCCCGCCGAGACCAGTCTCGTCCGCGGCCCCCACAGGCGCTCGACGGGCACGCCGCTCAGGAGCCGCAGGCCCTGCAGACTCTGCCCAAGGGCGCGCAGGAACCGAACGAGGCCCCGCAGGTCCTGAACGAGATCCGGAGCCCGGACGAGGCACGACTAGCCCATGTTTACCAAGTTGACGGGCGATTTTGGCCATTTGGCCGGTATTTCGAGGCGTGAGCACCTGTAACTTGTTGATTCTAAATGATCGGGATTTGGCAGAACGCGATGTAGTGCCATAATCGTATAGATACCCTTGTGCCGCGGTAGTCCACCCCGCTAGCGTGGCAGCGTGTTCCTGCGGCGCACCCAGACCCGCCGGACCGCCGACGGAAACCCTATTTCTCGCACCGCCTAGTCCACACCGAACGCCTCGGCCGCACCGTGCGCCAGTGCATGCTACGCAACCTCGGGCGCCACTTCGACATGCCCCAGGCAGACTGGCCGCTGCTGTGCATCCGCAGCACCGACATGCTCAGCGGTCAGGCGCCGCTGATGGCCGATTGCCCGCCCGCCGTCGAGCCCGAAGCCCAGCGCAGCGCCGCGCAGTGGCTCGCTCGCGGGGCGCAGGCGAGCCCGCCGACCGGACCAGCGGCCGACATCCAGCGGGTCGACGTCGACTCGTTGCGCCTAGTCCGTCCCCGCAGCGTCGGCGTCGAGCAGCTCGGCCTGGGGGCGCTCGACCAGGTCGGCCTGCCGGACTTGCTGGCCGCTTGGGGGGCAACGGCGCGCTGCACATGGCGGCCACCGGCGTCCTCGTCGGGCGCAGGGCCCACCCGGCCTCCGAGCGCGAGACGCCTCGCTGGCTCCGGCCCCGCAGCGGCCTCGGCGAGTTGCTCAGGGTCGACTGCGAGACCGTCGGCGCCATGCAGCTCCACCGCGCCTCGGACGCCTTGGTGCAACATCGCGAGGCGATCGAGACGCACTTGTTCGACCGCGCCCTCGGGCGCTTCGACCGGCAGCCCACGGCAACCCTCTACGACCTGACCCACACGGACTTCGCAGGCGCGGCGAGCGAGCAGCCGCAGGCCCAGCGCGGGCACTCGCAGGAGAAGCGCAGCGATTGCCCCTGGCTGACCCTCGGCCTGCTGCTCGAGGCCTCAGGCTGCGTGCGCCGCTCGCAGGCCTGCGCCGGCAATGTCCGCGCACACCGCACCCTGGCCGGCAGGCTCGAGACGCTCGAGGCGCCGGCCGGCGCCCTCGTGGTCGTCGACCGCGGCATCGCCACCGAGGCCGCCCTCACCTAGCTCCGCGAGAACCACTATCGCTACCTGGTCGTCAGCCGCGCACGGCACCGCCCGTGCGACGCCGACGCCGCCGTCTCCGGGCGCACCCCAGCGCACCAGACCGTGCCACTGCACCAGGTCGTCGCCAGCGATCCCGACGCAGTCCGCCTCTCCTGCTACTCCAAGGAGCGGGCCGAGAAGGAACGGGGCCTCGGCAAGCGCTGCGCCACCCGCTGCGAGGCCGCCCTCGCCCAGCTCCCCGCCGGACTGTCACGGCCCAACGCCCACAAGCGCCTCGACCAAGTCCGGCAACGCAGCGGGCGCCTCCAAGCCAGGCATACCCGCGTCGCCGCCCACTGCCAGGTCCACGTCACCGCCGACGAGACCGGCAACCAAGCCGCCGCCGTCACTTGGACCCGACGCCCCCAGGACGGCTCGAGGGTCACCCACCCCGGCGTCTCCTGCCTGCGCAGCAGCGAGACCGCCTGGGACGCAGACACGCTCCGGCGCACCTCCACCACGCTCACCGCCGGCGCAGCCGTCTTCCGTGCGCTCCAGTCCGCACTCGGCCTGCGACCCATCTCCCATCGCAAGCCGCGGCGCACCGACGGCCACCTGTTCCTCACCGTCATCGCCTAGCAGCTCGTCCAGCTCATCCGCACCCGCCTGCGCGCCCGCGGCAGCCACGCCTCTTGGGCCACCCTGCGCCGCCTCGTCGCAGGCCAGCAGCGCGTCACCGCCACCTTCCGCCGGCCCGACGGCCGCACCCTGCCCGGACGCACCGCCACCCAAGCCGAACCCGCGCAGCGCACCCTCTACGACGCGCTCGGCATCGCCCCGCACCTAGGCGGCCTCCGCAAGACCATCGTCTGACCCACCCCCGCTGCCCGTGTGGCACACTGTGTAGTGCCACTCGAGCCGTTCCATCGGCGTAAGTCATTGATTCTAAAATGTCTTGGATCTACCGTTGGTAAACATGGGCTAGGCTAGAAAAGCGCGCATGGGCGCTTCCAGGGCTACCGCGGGACCGCCGTTACGGCTATGTGGATCTGTGCGGCACGGCCTGCCGCGAGCGGGGCACGGCGGTCGTCCCCATGCCTGACCGCGCCAACACCGACGGCATGAACGTGCCTTGGCAGACCTTCGGCGAGGCGGTTGCACCGTGGGCACAGGCGGTGTGGGAGGCGTGCGGCAACGCCTAGGCGAGTTACCGGTCCCAGCCGGCCGCGCTCCGCTCGCTGATGCGCCGCCATTGGGCCGTGCCGCCCATCCTCCAGGCTGCCTTCGCCCCGCAACCGGCTACATCCTAGCTTTGTCTGCAACTAACCTGTTCCGATATCAGCGCCTCACCTGCCTGCCAGGCTCGCTGCCGGCGCGAGCCGACCCGCTGAATCACCGCACCCGCTCGGCGTTCCGGCTGCGCACCTTGAATCAGGGCTGCGGTCAGGCCATTCGCGACCAAAGCAACAGTCCGGTCGCGGAAACCACGGGCCGACCAACTCCTCCCGACCGGGTGGACATCCGCCCCGCCAGAGACGCAGACTTTCGCGAAGCGGAGAGATCCGGGCTTATTCCTCGCCAGACCGCGCCGTCGGCTCCGGCGCGTCGGCTGGACTGTGCGCAGCCCCCGCCGCACGCCAGCATGCCGCAGGTCCGCAGCGACAGTCAGCACGCCGGAAGCGGCCTCCGCCCCGGATGACTCGCTGGGCGGACCTCTCAAAACTGCCCCGATACACTACAGATCGGACGAAGCCAGCCCTGGAATCTGGAATGCCGAAGCCCGCCGTTCCCCGCCCTCTTGCTCGGAACCAAGTCCCGGCCTTACGGCGCACGGTTCCGCCGACCTCGCCAGGAAGCCGGTGCCCCAGCGGCGCACGGGCAGTACCCCGCGACCGACGGGCTCCTCTTCCCGTCGACTTTCCCGCACGGCTAAGCCACGGATTACCTCTTCGACGCGCTGCGGCTCCGCTTCAAGCACCGCCCCGACATGTTCGTCGGCCTGGAGATGTTTCTCTACTACACCGCAGGCAGGCCCCAGGATGCGCTCAGCCCGGATGTGTTCGTCTCCTTCGGGGTGCCGTTGCATCCGAGGGACTCGTACAAGGTCTGGGAGGTGGGCAAGCCGCCGGATTTGATGATGGAGGTGTCGTCGATAGCGACGTTCTGGCGGGACCGGCGGGGGAAGAAGCGGGCCTACGCGGCGATCGGCGTGCCGGAGTACTGACTGTTCTCCCCGAGCCGCGCCGGCGGGTGCCGCAGCTGGCCGGATATAGGTTGCGGCACGGGCGGTACGATCAGGTGCCGCCCCTGCGGCTGGCCGCCGGAGCGGTGGGGTTTCCGAGCGCAGTGCTGGGACTAGGCCTGCGGGTGGAGAGCAACCTACCGCGGCTGCGGGACCCTGAGACAGGCTCCAACCTCCGGAACGTGCAGGAAATGGACCGGTGCAGGGAGACCGCCGAGTTCCGGCGGGACGCGGCCGTGGCGGAGTGGGATGCCGAAGCCCGGGCGCGGCGGAGATGGGAGGCTGAGCTTGCTTCGCTCCGGTCGGCCATGCAGTGACGGCGCACCTCAAGCAGCTTCCGGCGGCCGTCGATGACACGCGCTGGGAACCTCAATCCCGGAGCCCCGGCTCAGCGGCGGAGTGCCCGTGAGCGGTTGGTGCATGGGGGGCCGACTCTGCGACCCGGACCCTCGCGCCCCGGCTCCATGCATGATTGGCCCTGATTCGAATCGGCTGGATGCCCTATGCGGAGCAAAGACGGAAAGACCCCGTAGAGATTAGCTCCGCCCCGGCTTGCGCTGCGGCGCATTGACATGCTTGGGAGCATTCCGGGTTGCCCTCGCTCTGCGAGCGCAGCCGCAGCATCCGCGGTCGCGTGCTTCGCCCCCGCCCCTTGGGTCCGGTCCGTCTGCGCCAGCATCACGATGGCTGCCGGAGCGCATGCGTGCCTGAGAGCTTGGCAGACCTTGCTGCCGGTTCAGCCGCACCAGCAAAACCGAGCCCCAGCACCCAAGCCTCCGCACCGACCGCCGGCAGGGTCCAGCTCGCGTTGAAATCAGCCCTATCCGTCGGGCTCGTGCTTCGTTGACCAATGTTGCGTTGCACGCCATTCTCGTGCCGAACCCCGGTCGGGGGCTCCTCGTGGGTTCGACGGGGCTACGCCCCCGAATCCGGAGCGACCGGATGCCAGCGTCCGCGCTACCTGCACAAGCGCCGACGCTCAGGCGGCACCAACGGCGGCAGACCAGCTCTCGTCGGCCGGAGACGGAGCCTCGCTACCCTGCCTTCCGGTCGCGGCAGCGTAGCGGAAACAGTCCTTGCTCGTCTGGCCAGGGGTCTGCTCCTCGCAAACGGCCGAGATTCGGCCCGGGGCATCTTGCAAGCGAGTCGTTGGCCCCCAGACATTCGCTGGATGGTCCACCGCCGCTGTCTGCGTAACTGGTTCGCCGGGCTGGTAGACACTGCACCTACCGAAGCGCAACCGCATGGCCGCCGCGGCGACGGGAGAGCCTGTGTAATGTTTTCCTGGGCAGGCCTACGGCGAAGCGGGAGCGCAGGCGGTGGTGGTGCTGGACGGCTGCGGCTGGCGCAAGACCAAGCAACTGGTGGTCCCGGCGAAAGTGTGGCGCTGCAGGTGCGGCCGCCCGCCCTCCAAGCCGTCCCCGCCCCGCAATCGGCTACTTCCCGAATATGGCGACGTCTAGCCTGTGTTCGAATCATGCGCGGAACGGCGGCCCCGGAGCCCCGGCTCAACCGAGGCCGAGGCGCACCAAGAGGCCGCCGAACCAAGGCAGGGGCGCGAACTAGGCCGCCCTGCCAACGCATCCCAGATGGGACGCAGCTCTGGAACGGGGACGAAGGCCGCGCCTCAGGAACGCTCGGCGAACTGGCCTAGACCCAGAAGGCGCTCAATCTGCTGCGCTGTACACCAACCGACCGCCGAGGTATGTCCGCACGACTTCGATGTCTCTGACCTCGTCGACCGGACAGGTCAAGATGTCCCGGTCCAATACGATCAAGTCGGCAAGCTTGCCCGCTTCAAGCGCACCCTTCTCGTCCTCGCCGAACACGATGTAGGCGCTGCCGGTTGTATACAGGCGGATCGCCTCCTCCCTCGACAGCCGCTCCTCGGCGTGCAGGACCGCATCGGTCCAGCGCGGCTGGCGGCGCAGCGCAACCCACATGCCGAAAAAGGGGTTGTAGGGGTTGATCGAGCGCAGTCCGCCCACCTTCTGCATATGGTCCGAGCCGCCCCCAACAGTGACGCCCGCCTGCCGGAGGCTCTTGTAGGGCTGAAAGTAGCGCAACCGCGCCCTGCCGAATTGCTTGAGCAAAGTCTTACCGTCGCGCTCCAGCCAAGCGGGCTGCAGGTCGGCGACGATGCCGATCTCGGCCATGGCTTCGATTGCCTCCGGGGTCATGAAGTTCGCGTGGGTGATGCAAGGCCGCATCTCCCGCACGCGGAATTCGTCGTTGATTTCGGCGTAGGCGTCAATGAGCGCATGCACCGCGCCGTCCCCCACCGAGTGAGCCGTCGGCTGCAAGCCGTGCGTCAAGGCCAGCCGGGCAATCGCATAAGCCTTCCCAGGGGGTACGAACCGCAGGCCCCGGTAGGCCGGATCCGTGATTGAGTACACATCGCTGACGCCCCACGGCTCGCGCATGTAGGCGCTCCCGGTCAGCATCCCGCCGTCCATGAAAAACTTCACTCCGCGCAGCCACAGCAGGGGATGGCGGCGGTGTCGAGGATGGCGGGCGAGTTTGGCGATCGTCGCCTCGATGTCCTCCAGCGGCTGCTGCGCGTCCACGGCGTGGCTGACGAAGACCCGCACGCTGAGCTCGTCTCCTCGCAGTAGGTCCTCGTAGAGCGCGACTGCGGCAGCGCTGGCGTTGCGGTCGGCGATACTCGTCAAGCCGACCCGGTTGTAGCCCGCAAAAAGAGTCTTGAGCCGCCGTCGTTGGTCCGCCCGGGTGGGCTGCCTCTGGCTCTCCCGGAACTTGATCAGGTGGGCCCCGCTCCGAATGATGCCTGTAGGCTCTCCGTTGCCATCGCGCTCGATGCGGCCCAGCGCCCCCTGGGGGATGCGGAAGTCCTTGTGGATGCCGCTGAGCTCGAGGGCCAGCGAGTTCAGCGACGCGTCGGGCCCGGTGCGGAAGTATGCCGCGTGCTTCGGGGCGGCCTCGTCGAGTTCCGCCCGGGTAGGGTAGCGCTGCTCCCGCAACCGCGTGATGAAGACCTGCTGCAGTCGGATCCATTCGCCTTCGGGCACTACCTTGGCCCGCTCACGGAAGTACTCCAGCACATCGGCGATCGTCTCCATGTCCGGCACGGCATGGTCGAACTCGTACATGGCGGCTCCGAGCGGGTGCGTGTGGGTGTCGATCAAGCCAGGCAGGACGGTCCGGCCCTGCAGGTCGACGAACCGCGTGCCGGGGCCGGCGAGCGCCCGCACCGAGGCGTCCGGGCCGACGGCGACGATACGACCGTCCCGAATCGCGAGCGCCTCCGCGATGGAAAATGCATGGTCGGCGGTGACGACCTTGCCAGAATGCAGAATCAGCTCCGGCTGCGCGGCGCGGCCGGCGGAACCAAGGGCCCCCAGGGCTGGCACGAGGACTGCAGCAAGGGCGATCGGTCGCATCGTATCTATTCTCGTAGACTAGGCCGCTCTGGTGCCACGCCTAGACCGCCCAGGAATCGGCTCGGGCCAGGCACTAGGGAAGCCGCCACGCAAGTGCCGGGCATCGCAGCCGGTTCTTCGGAGTCAGCCCGGCCAAGCGGGGCTATCCTTGCGGATGGAGGAAGGCCACATGAACCGCAGGCAGTTCATCGGAGCCGCTGGGCCGCTCGCAGCTGCGGCGCAGCTCCGGTCCCAAACCAACCACACGATCGACCGCGACCGGCAGATCGCGCTGGACATCCTCAAACCCTCCCAGCGCGACCTCGACTACGGCTTGGGGCTGCACCGCGACTCGCTTGTGTTCGATTCCTACGGCTTCTCGCCGCGGGCCGCCCTGGACGGAGACGCACTCCGGGCCCTGGCCGAGGAGGGCGCCTCGGACATCGAGCTCCAGGACCGGAGTGAGGACATGGCGATGACCCGCGCCGCGACTGTCGCGGCGGAGCGGGAGGAATTCATCCGCGCTTGGAACGCCTCCGGCGTGACCTGCATCTTCCAGAACTGCGGGGAGGAAAGCAGCGACCCGCTCCGCTTGATCAAGAGGCTGGCCCGGTTCACGTACCTGACCGACCACCTGCGAGGCGTTCTGCGCCGAGCCGTTTTGCCGAGCGATGTGGAGCGGGCGCATGCGGACGGCATGGGCTGCCTGTACTTCACGGGCAACGGAGTGCCGCTGACCCAGCACTGGGTCTCGGTGGAGGATGAGTTGCGCTACGTGCGGATCTTCTTCCAGCTCGGAATCCGCATGATGCACGTCACTTACAATCGGCGCAACCGACTCGGCGACGGCTGCGCCGAGACCGCCAACGGGGGCCTGAGCGACTTCGGCCGTGCTGCGGTCCGCGAGATGAACCGAGCCGGCGTCATCGTCGATGTGGCGCATTCGGGCTGGCAGACGAGCCTGGATGCGGCCCGGGAGTCGGCCAAGCCCATGGTCGCCAGCCACACGACCTGCGGGGCGATCTATCCGCACATCCGGTCCAAGCCCGACGAGGTCGTCCGGGCGATCTGCGATACCGACGGTTACGTGGGCATCTGCTGCATCCCCCGGTTCCTGCGGCGCACCGGAGACATCCAGGCCCTGCTGGACCATGTCGCCTATGCAGCTCGGACGTTCGGTCCGGAGAGGGTCGCCATCGGCACCGATGTGGCCTACCGTTCGGAGTACGCCGCGGCGGAGAGCGCCAAAGTCCCGCCGCGCGGCCCTCGGCGGACCCGGTTCGCCGCCCTGTGGCCGGAAGACGGCTTCCAGACGACTCCGCGGATGACGCAAAGCCTAGCCTGGACGAACTGGCCGTTGTTCACTGTGGGGTTGGTCCAGCGCGGTTTCCGAGACGAGGACATCCGCAGGATCCTCGGTGGCAACGTGCTGCGCGTAGCGCATGCGGCTCTGGCCTAGAGGTCTCGGATTCTCCGGCGGTGCCTCGGCCCTGTCCGCCAGCCGCGCACGCGAGGGCCGGCTCCGGAGGATCCGTTCGGGTAAGGTATTCCCGAGAGTGCGCCGTGCCGACCCGCCGCACATTCTTCAAGACTGCCGCCGGAGCAGCCGCTCCGGCATTCCTGAGCAATCGGGAGGTGAACGAACGCTTCACGGTCGCTGCGATGGGCTTCCGCGGCCGCGGCCGCAAGCTGCTGTAGGGCTTCGCGGAGTTGCCCGAGGTCCGCGTCAAGACGATCTGCGACGTCGACACCCGGCTGTTCGACGAAGCCGCCGCGGGCGTGGACGACCGCCAGCGTCACCGGCCAGATGCGGAGACCGACTTCCGGCGCCTGCTGGACGACCGTGACATCGATGCGATTGTCATGGGCACGCCCACGCACTGGCACGCCATTCCCACCGTCCTCGCGTGCCAAGCCGGCAAGCAGGTGTACGTGGAGAAGCCCGCCGGGCATAACATCGCCGAGGGCCGCGCCATGCTCGCGGCGGCCCGCAAGCACAACCGGGTCGTCCAGGTCGGCATCCAATCGCGCAGCGGCCTCAACTACGAGGAGGCCTGCGCATACGTCCGCAACGGCGCGCTGGGAAAGGTAGTCTTCGCCAAGGCCTGGGAGAGCGCCCGCCAGAAGGGTATCGGCTATCCCCCGGACGAGGTGGCCCCAGACGGAGTCGACTACGACATGTGGCTGGGCCCCGCTCCCAAACGCGCGTTCAACCGGAACCGGTTCCACGGCAGCTGGCGCTGGTTCTTCGACTACGGCACCGGAGACCTAGGCAACGACGGTGTTCACCGCGTGGACTACGCCTGGAGGGGCTTGGCCGCGGCTTTCGAGGCCATGGGCAAGACCCTGCCGGGCTGGCCGACAGCCGTCTCGGCTGCGGGCGGCAAGTTTTTCTTCGACGACGCCCAGGAATGGCCGGACACCTTGGTCGTGACCTGGGACTATCCGGGCGCGACCTTGATGTACGAGATGCGCAATTGGCAGCCCACGCCGCTGGACGGCGAGGCGGAGGGCCGCCGCCGTGAACGGCGAGCACGGCTATGTCGTGATCGGCAACGGCAGCTGGAGGGCCTACGACGAGAGGAATCAGGTGTGCGCCTAGGGAGCGAGCACCAAGACCGACGACGATGTGCGCCACAAACGAGACATGCTCGAGGCGATCCGCAGCGGGGGGCGGGCGGCGTGCGACATCGAGTCCGGCCATGTCGCTTCAGGACTGATCCATTTAGGCAACATCGCCTGGCGGACGGATCGCAAGCTGCACTTCGACGCCGAGCAGGAGACATTCCGGGGCGACGCCGAGGCGAACCGCTTGCTCGGGCGCGAGTACCGCCCTCCGTGGACCCCTACCGGCGGCTTGACACGCTCCGCATGCCCGGTTAGTAGTCCGCCCCGGTCCAGGCTGCGCTCTACCGAGCGCTGCCACGCCTCAAGGCTCTCCAGCATCGCACGCACTCTTCCTGGCTGGTCGGCCGCGAGGTCGATCTGCTCGTAGGGGTCGGCCAGCAGATCATAAAGCTCCGGGGGTTGGCTCCCCTGCCGCACCAGCTTGTGGCGGTTCTCCATCCAAGCAGCGACGCCGCCGAAGTCCGCCGTCTTGGCAACGGGATGCCTGAAGTTGACGAAGTCGATCCCTGGGTTGCGCGTAGTCGGAGTTGTGCCGCGGGTCAGTTCCTCGGGCAGCCAGCGGGGATTCTCCGCCTCCGGCCCTCGGTCGTAGCGCCAGAATCCGATGGGGGCGGGGCGCTCCTCCATCGACCCTTCAAGGATCAGCGCCGTGAGCTCGAGTCCGTCCTGGGGGGCGAGCCGGGTCGGGGTGATCAAGCCCCAGCAGGGCTAGCACAGTGGCAAAGATGTCGGTGCTGACTGCCGGGACAGAGGTGCGGCGCGGTCTCCTGATGACCGCTGGCCACTCGATGATACCGGGGACGCGCAGCCCTCCCTCGTAGAGCGCCCCCTTATGCCCCGGCGCCAACCTCCGTTTTGCAGCCGAGCCCGCTGGGGCTCGGGAATACCCTCGACTGTGATCCCGTTGTCGGAGCTGTACCAGAGGAGCGTGTCCTCGGCTGCGCCAAGCCCCCGCAGCGCACTCCTGAACAGGCCCAAGGCCCGGTCCATGGCGGTGATCTCGGCGAAGCCGCTGGCAAGCTCGTCGCCGGGAACATCCTCGTAGAGCTTTGCCGTCCCCAGGCAGAGCGCGGTACGGGCTGTGCGGCGATCCGAACCACAGCGTCACAAAGAACGGAGCGCCGCCCTCAGACAGCACCCCCCGAATAAACTCGACTGCCGCGTCAACGCAGATCTGGGAACTCTCGCCCCGCACGATTGTAGGCTCGGCACCGTTGCGGCTGAGCGGCGGGTCGAGTTCGAAGAAGTTGTCGTGGGCCAGGTATTCGTCGTAGCCCATCCGTGCCGGGTTAGTCGGCGAGGCGGCCTTGACGGCGCCGACATGCCACTTCCCGAAATGCCCCGTGCGGTAGCCCCGCCTCCCGGAGAATCTGGGCCAGCGTAATCTCTTCGGGGCGGATGGTGTGATTGGGCGCGAAGACGCCGGAGCGATTGGGGTGGCGGCCCGTCAGGATCGCGGCTCGCGTGGGCGAGCAGTTCGGAGCAGCCGCGTAGAACCGGTCGAAGCGCAAACCGGAGGCGGCCATCTCGTCGAGCACAGGGGTCCTCAGGTCGGGGTGGCCGTTGTAGCCGGTCTCGCCCCAGCCCTGGTCGTCGGCCATGGCGAGAACGATGTTCGGGTGGGCCTGCGCCGCGGCAGTGGCGAGCAGCAGCGCAACGACGCGGAGCACGGGAAAACCGCAGACTAGCAGATCCGGGGGCGGAGCGCTGGCGGGGACAGGGGCCAGGGAGGCCTCCAGAAAAATCGACAGGCACCTCCGAGGTGCCATCCGCAAACACCCCGGAGGACCTCCTGAAACCATTGCAAAACAAATATGTTCCGGCTAGCAACCGGAATCCTTATCCGGGAATCAGGGCCCTACCCGGTGCAGTCCCCAACGCGTGCCGACGAGTGCTAAGATGGACGCCTTCCGGCGTCGGATTGCGTTCGAGGAGGAAGCGTATCATGCTGCCACACTTCCCAACGCGGCGGGTGCTCGCGGGCGCTGCGATGTTGGCTGCCGCAGCTGCGAGTTCGGCGCAACCAGTGCGGCCGCCGGCAGGCTGGACCGACAGCTTCGTCATCGCCAACGGCATTCGCATCCAACTTCTGGCGCACCGGTGGCGAGAAGCCTGCGCTGATCATGGCGCACGGCTCGTCGGACGACGGCCTCTGCTGGACCAGCCTCGCCCGGCGAGCTAGCCGATGACTTTGACATCATTCTGCCCGACGCCCGCGGCCATGGGCTGTCCGATCCCGGCTCGCCCGACGACCCCGCGGATGCCCAAGCTGAGGACCTTGCCGCCCTCGTCCGGGAACTCAAGCTGGACAAGCCGATCGTGATGGGCCACTCGATGGGCGCGTCGTCCGCCGCGTGGTTCGCGGCGAAGTATCCCGACCTGCCCCGGGCCGTTGATCCTGGAAAGACCCTGGGGCTGCTGCCTAGGCCCCGAACCGGCCCGCCCGCCGGACGAGTCGGCAGCCTTCAGCATGATTCTGGCACGCAACCAGACCAGCCTGGAAGATCTCGTCCAGGGATGCCTCGCTAGGTCGCCGTCCTGGGGGCTCGAGGAGTGCCGCATCTGGGCACCCTCCAAGCGGCTCCACCATCCGTCCAACGCCTACCGGTTCCGGCGATTCGGCGAGCGCCCGCCGATGGCGGAGCTCTTCCGGAAGATTCCGGTTCCAACACTGATCCTCAAGGCGGATGCAGACGCCGAGACGCGGCGGAGGAACGAAGAGGTCGCCGGGGCACTGCCGCACGGCCGGATCGTGCATATCGACGGGGCCGGGCACAATGTCCGCCGCGAAAACAAGGCTGCCCTGCTCTCCGCTTTGCGGGAGTTTCTGACGACGCTTTAGAACCCGTAGCGGGGCTCGGCGTGGGAACCTGCGGCGGTTTGCTACCCTTTTTCCCGCGATGCGCAGCCCGCAGACTAGGCGGAGCTTGCTCCGCACCTTGCCCCCGGTCGCTCTCTCGGCCGCAATGCTGGGCAGACCAAGATCCGCACCGACCGCCCGGATTGAGGACATCCGCGTAATCAGCCAGCGGCCCGATCTGTACCATGGCTGGCCCACATTGGCCCGGTGCCTGGACGGCGAGCTGCTGCTGGTGTGCTCCGGCGGACGGGAGGCCCATGTCTGCCCGTTCGGTTGGGTCGAGCTGATGCGGTCCCGGGATGGAGGCCGTACGTGGAGCTGGCCTCGCGTCCTACTGGACACGGCTATTGACGACCGCGACGCGGGCGTTCTGGAAACCATCGCGGATCCCTGTTGGTCACGACTTTCACGTCGCCTGGCCTACGTGGACGATCTCGCGGAGGCCCGCGTGGGGCAGGACGGCGGTTCGGGAAGTGGACACACGCGAGGGTCTCCGCCTGGAAGGCGGCCCACGAGCGACTACCAGCGGCCGAGCGCGAGGGCTCGCTCGGGACCTGGATGCTTCGATCCGCGGACCGAGGCGCAACTTGGTCCGCGCCGTACCGCGTACCTGTGAACAGCCCGCACGGTCCGATCGCCTTGTCGGACGGGCGGCTGCTTTACGCCGGTAAACGCCTCTGGGACCTCCACAAGCGCATCGGCGTGGCCGATTCGCACGACGACGGGCAGACTTGGCGATGGCTGGCGGAGATTCCGACGCGGCCTGGAGACGACTTCGCCGAGTACCACGAGCTGCACGCCGCGGAAGCCGCCGATGGGCGTCTCCTGGTTCAGATCCGCAACCACAACCGGACCCACGAACGCGAACTGCTGCAGTCCGAGTCTCGCGATGGCGGGCGCAGCTGGTCCGTGCCGCGGCCAATCGGGGTCTGGGGCTTGCCGCCTCACCTGCTGCGCCTGAGGGACGGACGGCTTCTGCTGACCTACGGATACCGTCGGGAGCCGTTCGGCAACCTAGCCCGCCTGAGCGAGGACCATGGCTCGACTTGGTCGGATCCAATGACCATTTCGGACGATGGCGTCGGCGGAGACCTGGGCTACCCATCCACGGTTGAGCTTGAGGACGGATCCTTGGTGACGGCTTGGTACGAGCGGTTGGCGGGTTCAGCCCGCGCCGTGCTGCGCCAGGCGACTTGGCGAATCCCCAGCTAGCCCGCCTGGATGACCGCTGGGGCACTGCGGGCCGATTAGCTCGTGTCTGACCCGGCTTGCAGCGATCCGCCAGGGTTGCCGCGGCGAGCCCCACGCTCCGCCGGGCGGGGGGCGGCCCGCGCCTGGCCGCCGCGGCTGCCGCCGCACGGCAGGGGTGGGCTGGGGTGGCGGGGGCGGTCCAGCTAGCTGGACGAGACCCCCAGCGCTTCCCGGAGCAGGTGCGCCAGCGCCTGGGCCGCAGAGGGCGGCGTAAGGGGAGGCCTGCTAGTATGACAGCCCCACCCGCCCGGCAACGGCTCCCGGACTCGGGCGTGCGGTCCAGGAAGTCGCCGGGAGCGCCGCGCCGCCCGGGCGGCGCGGCCTGTCTCGCGCTGCCTGCCACGGGGTGTCCAGAGCCTGGACCAGCCGCGCCTGGTGCGCTCCACCCAGCCCCTAGCCGCTGGCGGGCTCCGCGGCCCGCGGGAGCTTCGCGAGGCTGCCGGCCGCGGCCTCCCGGTCCGCCGGGCGCAGGCGCGCCCCCAGCCGGTGCGCACCGCAGACAATAAACAGCGGCCCAGAGCCGGGCCAGAACCGTTCCTCCTGCCGACCGGGCAGCGGGTCGCCGGG
>CBDBZZ010000053.1:0-60131 GCA_965213745.1 Bryobacterales bacterium
CTGGCGGGTTGCTGTTGGCCCGCATGTGGTAGTAGCAGCAGGCTTCGACATGGCCAATGTCGCCAAGCAGGCCGGCCTCCACGACGCGGCGTTTGGCCTCGGCGAGGTGCGGCGTGGAGCGACGCTGGAGGCCGATCTGGACTACGCGCTCGTACTTGCGGGCGGCCGCTAGCATCGCCTGACATTCGCGCACATCGACCCCGATCGGCTTCTGACAATAGACGTCCGCTCCCGCTTGGCACGCGGCGATCATGGGCAGGGCGTGCCAGTGGTCTGGCGTAGCCACGAGCGCGAGATCAAGCTCCTCCTGGGCGAACATCTCGCGGTAGTCGGCATAGGTGCGGGGAGTGTTGCCCGACTTCTGGCGCCTCGCCGTCAGACCGGCCGCCTCGGCCAGGGACTTGCTGTCGACGTCGCACATGGCCACCACCTCGACCGGCTCCACCTGGATGAGGCGGAAGAGGTCGACCTTGCCGTACCAGCCGGGGCCTACGACGCCGACTTTGCGGGGACCGGCGGCGGCGCGGGCCCCGGGAAGCGTCAGCAGGCCGCCTGCGGCGGCCCCCAGAAAGTGACGGCGGTTGGAGAGATCTTGCGGCACGAGTAGCCTCCCTAGGTCTGAACCGAGTATGATACCTGCCTGCCGGGCTGGAAAGGGGCCCGCTGCTGAGACCGCGCTTGCCTGCCGCCCGACCGAACGTCATCCTCATCGTGGCCGACGACATGGGCTATGGCGACCTGGGCTGCTTCAGCGACGGCACGGCCCGGACACCGCACCTCGACCGGTTGGTGGCCGAAGGGGTCTGCTTCCGGCAGCACTACTCGGCGTCTCCCATCTGCGCCCCGGCCAGGGCGGCCTTGCTGACCGGGCGCTACCCGCATCGCACAGGGGCGATCACGCAGCACGAGCTCCACGGGCTGGACCGGATCGCCCTCCGCGAGGTGACCATCGCGGACGCATTCCGAACCGCCGGCTACACCACGAGCCTCGTCGGCAAATGGCACAACGGCACGTTCGATCGGCGCTACGAGCCCAACGCCCGCGGCTTCGACGAGTTCACCGGCTTCTGCGGCGGCTGGTCGGACTACTACCACTACCACGTGCGCCATAACGACAGCAGCACCCCGTCCGACGGACGCTACCTCACCGATGTGCTGACCCAGGAGGCGGTCGCCTTCGTGCAGCGGAACCGGCGCAAGCCATTCTTCCTATACCTGCCTTACAGCGCTCCGCACTCGCCCTTCCAGGCCGATCCCAGCTGGGTGGAGCCGTACAGAGCCCGAGGTCTCAACCGGATCGTCGCGACGACCTACGCCATGGTCGAGCGGATGGACGCCGGCATCGGACGGCTGCTGGAAGTCCTCGATGAAGAGGGCCTCGCCGAGAACACCGTCGTCGCGTTCACGAGCGACAACGGCCCAGCCTTCTTCAACCCTCCGTACATGCTCGCCCCGGGCGAAGCCACCTTCAACGAGCGGTACAACGCGGGTTTGCGGGGCAGCAAGGGCTGGATCTACGAAGGGGGCATCCGGGTGCCGCTGGTGCTGCGGTGGCCGGCAGCCGTCCCGCCTAGCGTCTTCCGGGACGAAGTGGCTCACTTCACCGACTGGATGCCCACATTGCTATCGCTCGCGGGAGTGCCGCGCCCGCCGGGCCCGCCGCTGGACGGACACGACCTGGGACACGCGCTGCGGGGAGAAACGAGTTCCGTCGAGCCGCGGCGGTTCTGGCAGTGGAACTTCTACTGGCCGGATGTGGGCACCAACGCGGCGATGCGCGACGGCGGCTGGAAGCTGGTGCGCCCCTTGATCCGCGGCACACGGTTCTTCCGGGACGAACTCTGCCTGGCGGACGAAGATCGGGCCAGGACGGCGGTGTTCGTCGAGGCCGACCTCAGGCACAAGGAGAACCCGCAGGCGGTGCGGGGCACGCTGCCCGTGCCCCGGCTCCGGCCGCAGGTCCCGGAGCCGCCGCAGCTGTTCAATCTCGCAGAGGATCCCGGCGAGGAGCGGGACTTGGCGGCCCAGTTCCCGGATCGCGTCCGCCGTATGCTCGGCGAACTGGAGGAATGGTTCGCCGAGGTCGAGGCTGATCGCCAGACTATCGATTGGGATGCCTGACGCTATCCGCGCCCACCCCTAGCCGGGCCGCAGCGGCTGCCCATGGGACTCCAGGGCGTTCCGCAGGTAGTCTGCCACCGGCTGCGGCGGCTCCCCAGTCAGAACTTCCACATCCCGGCTCACGCATTCGAACTCCCCGTTCTCCACCGCACGGTACATCGTGATGAGGATCCGGATCAGCGCTTCGGGAACCTCGTCGGCGCGGCAGATCGCGGCGAATTCGTCTTCGGTCACCCGGTCGAAGCGGATCGGCTTGCCGGTGGCGGCGCTCAGCGCCGCAGCCAGCTCGGGCATCGATACGGCCGCAGCACCCGTTAGCTCGTACACTCGCCCGGTACAGGCAGGATTCAGGCAGGCCGCCGCTGTGGCTCGGGCGATGTCGTCGCGGCTGATGTACGCTACGCGGCCCCGTGCGACGGGATAGGGCAGCCGGCCTAGCTCGGCCAGCGCGGGGGCCCAGTCGGCTACCGGATCGAGGTACATGCCGTTCCGCAGGATGGTCCACTCCATGCCGCTGAGTCGCAGTTTGGATTCCGCGTACAGCATATAGGGCGCCATCTCGAATTTCGAGATGGGCCTGGCCGCGCTGAAGCTAGTCAGGACGATGCGGCGAACGCCCGCTGTCCGAGCCGCATCCAGGATCGCGGCGTGCTGAACGATCCGGGGTTCGACACCGGCCATGCTTGGAATCAGCAGCAGGACCTCGATCCCGCGAAGCGCTGCGGCGAGGGTGTCGGGGCGGTCGTAGTCGGCTCGGCGCACAGCCACGCCGAGATCTTCGAAGTGGCGTGCGCGTTCGGGCACCCGAGCCGCGGCCACGACCTCGGACGGACGGGCCCCACTGTCCAGCAGGGAGCGGACGACGCGAGAGCCCAGTTGGCCTGTCGCTGCCAGCACTTCGACCATCATCACTTGCTTAGGCGTCCGCAACGCGGATTTCGCCATCTTACAGCAGACGGAGCTCAGCGGGCAGCGCTCTTGCGTGCGGCTGGCGATCGCGACACCATGCCGTTTCGGATGCCACCTAGCGCCCGCACAGCAGGGCCCGGCGATTCGGTCAAGGTCTAATCTAGAGGGTGCCAGGCAAGCGAGGCGGCTGCACGGCCACCGGACGGACGGAGCCGCGCAAGGCGCGGCGCACAGCACGCCGAGCGGGCAGGGCTGGGCGGAACGGCCGAGCCGCTCCTCCCAGCGGGCCCAGCAACGCTAGCAGGATGGCCGCAGATAGGACGATGCCATGACGAAAGAGCTTCTCGCGGCAGCCCTCCTCGCGCTCATTGCTGGAGGCGCACCGGTAGGGGCGCAGCAGATCCCCCCGAATCCCTACGGTGCCGGCCAGCACTGGGGAGAACTCCCCGCCGGCCGCATCTGGGGATCGACGAGCGCGGTCTTTCCGCATCGAGACAGCCGGGGGATTTTGACCGGCATGCTGTGGGTGGCTGAGCGCTGTGCCGCGAGCAAGTGCCAAGGCAGCGATTTGGACCCAATCCTGCTCTTCGACAGAGACGGCAAGCTGGCGCGCAGCTTTGGCAAGGACCTGTTCATCTGGCCCCACGGCATGCATGTCGACCACCGAGGGAACGTCTGGGTAACCGATGCCGTCGATACGAATTGCGAGACCGGCAAGGAAGGCGGCAAGGGCCATCAGGTGCATAAGTTCAGCCCCGAGGGCGATCTGCTGCTGAGCCTGGGGACCGCGGGCGTGGCCGGGGCCGACGACCGCACCCTCAGCTGCCCTGCTGACGTGGTCGTCGCCCCGGACGGTGCCGTGTTCGTGGGGGACGGCCACAACCACGGCCACGGCGGGAACAACCGCATCGTCGAGTTCTCTCCAGACGGCGAGTTCGTCCGGGCCTGGGGCCGCGCCGGCTCGGGTCCGGGGGAGTTCCGCGGCATCCACGCGTTGGCCATCGATTCTCGAGGCCGGCTCTTCGTGGGCGACCGCGCGAACCAACGCATTCAAATCTTCGACCGCCAAGGGGGATACTTGGCGACCTGGAGGCAGTTCGGCTCCCCAAGCGGGATCTACATCGACGCCAAGGACAAAGTCTATGTCGCAGACTCGGACTCGGGATTCGATCCAGAAGGAGCCGGCAATCCGCGCAATCCCGGATTCCAGCGGGGCATCTACGTCGGTGACGCTCGCACGGGGGTAGTCGAGGCGTTCATACCGGACCCCCGGCCCGACGCGAGCAAAGTGACGAGCGGAGCCGAAGGGGTTGCAACCATCGGGAACACGATATTCGGAGCCCAGGTTGGAGGTTCCAGAGGCGTGCTGCGGTATCGGCCACTCGCGAGTTCGGAATAGGCCTAGCCTAGGGAGCTTCTGGTAGGCACCGATCGCAGCGAGATATCCGTGAACGGCGGTGCGGGGCCTAATGTTCCGAACCGAACAGCCCTCGGAATTCCTTGGCCCAGTAGCGTAGCCAGCCCAGCTAGGCCGAACGGAATAACTTCCAAGGCGAAACCGAGATTAACCCCATAGGCGGAGACACCCAGCAGCTCGACTGCCCTAGGCTGTTTTGCGCAGCTGTTGTTCGTTCTCGGCTGGTTTCAATATGCGGTCGCCTGCGCCCGGAAGGACGCTCTCTTACTTTGCAAACTCGGACGCCGGCGGCAGGGGGCCTTGATAACTCGCAGCTACAATGCTGGCTTCCGCCCGCTTGATTACCTGCGTAGGCGCATCTGGGCGCAACCACTTTGCTATAGCCGTCCCACCGTCTGCCCCCGATGTCGCCTCGCCGGAGATCCTGGCCAGCTGGCTTTGCTGCCTCTGCCCGGCTTCACCCTCGGTTTCTTCGGGCATCGCGATGTTACGGCTCGCGACTTACCGACCACCCCATCGCACCGCCCAGAAGTTCGCCAACGCGCTTCCAGTCCTGCTGGAGGCCCGCCAAGCCCACTGGGACTTCGTCTACATCCAAGCCGAGTGGCGTTGCGTGGATATCGATGAACTCATCTGTCAGCGACCGCACGGCACGGTGCTTGCGGAGCTTTCCCGACACCACGGGGATGAACCACCACGAGCTGCCGCCAGAGCGATAAGGCCCAACTCTACGCTTCATGTCTGCCTTCAGCCTAGCCTTCGAAGCCCGGTTTCGCAACCGTCAGGCCCGTTGCACGTCACTGCTGAGCCCACGAATGCTGGTCGCTGCGCGGGCAACAGATGCAATGGTTTCATTCATGCCGCAACGCGGCAGCCGGATCGTAAGGCGCACGCCAGACACTTCCCTCTTCCCTGCAAGCCGGACAAAAGGGGCCGTTGCAAGGAACGGCCCCTACGGCCCGCGAATAAGCGGACCCTGCTTAGTAATCGTGATCGGGAGGCGGCCCCGCGGCGGGCTTCTTCTCTTCCGGCACCTCATGCACCGTCGCTTCGGTAGTGAGCATCAGGCCGGCGATAGAAGCCGCGTTCTGCAGGGCGCTGCGGGTCACCTTGGCTGGATCGATAACGCCAGCCTG
The DNA here is from genome assembly GCA_965213745.1 of Bryobacterales bacterium. Classification (GTDB taxonomy): domain Bacteria; phylum Acidobacteriota; class Terriglobia; order Bryobacterales; family UBA6623; genus VXMF01. The sequence continues at coordinate 5,584 of CBDBZZ010000053.1, forward strand.
GACCAGATCGCAGTAGCGATCCGCCTGGGCATCGTAGCCGTCGTTGCCGGTGGCGTTGCGGACTCTTTCCGCGACGATGGCACCTTCCTGCCCGGCGTTCTGCGCGATCCACCGCAGCGGGGACTCCAGGGAGCGACGGACGATGTTCGCACCCGTTCGCTCGTCGTCGTCCTCCGGCTTGAAGTCGTCGAGTGAGCTGGCCGCACGCACCAAGGCGATGCCGCCGCCGGGGACGATGCCCTCCTCGACCGCCGCGCGCGTGGCGTGCATGGCATCCTCCACCCGCGCCTTCTTCTCCTTCATCTCCGTCTCCGTGGCCGCGCCCACCTTGATCACCGCCACGCCGCCCACCAGCTTCGCCAGCCGCTCCTGCAGCTTCTCCCGGTCGTAGTCCGACGTCGTCTCCTCGATCTGCGCCCGCAGCTGCTTCACCCGGCCCTCGATCGCCGCCTTGCCCCCCGCGCCTTCCACGATCGTCGTGTTGTCCTTGTCGATCACCACCCGCTTCGCCTGCCCCAGGTCTCCCAGCTGCACCCCCTCCAGCTTGATCCCCGTCTCCTCCATCAGCGCCTTGCCCCCCGTCAGGATCGCGATGTCCTCCAGCATCGCCTTGCGCCGGTCCCCGAACCCCGGCGCCTTCACCGCCGCCACGTTCAGCGTCCCCCGCAGCTTGTTCACCACCAGCGTCGCCAGCGCCTCCCCCTCCGTCTCCTCCGAGATGATCAGCAGCGGCCGCCCCTGCCGCGACACCGTCTCCAGCACCGGCAGCAGGTCCTTCATGCTCGAAATCTTCTTCTCGTGGATCAGGACCAGCGCGTTCTCCAGCACGCACTCCATCGCGTCCTGGTCGGTCACGAAGTACGGCGAGGCGTAGCCCCGGTCGAACTGCATGCCCTCCACCACCTCCAGCTCCGTGTCGATGGTCTTGCCCTCCTCCACCGTGATCACCCCGTCCTTGCCCACCTTCTCCATCGCCTCCGCGATGATCTCCCCGATCGCCGGGTCGTTGTTCGCCGAAATCGACGCCACCTGGGACACGGCATGGCCTTCGACAGGCCGCGCCATGGCGTGGATGCTGTCCACGACCCGGGCCGTGGCCGCGTCAACGCCGCGCTTGATCGCCATCGGGTTCGCGCCGGCTGCCACGCTCTTCACGCCAGCAGCGTAGATCGCCTGGGCGAGCACTGTCGCGGTGGTCGTGCCGTCGCCGGCGACGTCGGAGGTCTTGGACGCGACCTCGCGGACCATCTGCGCGCCCATGTTCTCGACCTTGTCCTCGAGCTCAATCTCCTTGGCGACAGTGACACCGTCCTTGGTCACCGTCGGACCGCCGAACTTCTTCTCGAGCACGACATTGCGGCCCTTCGGGCCAAGGGTCACCTTCACGGTGTCGGCCAGCTTGTTCACGCCGGCGAGGATCGCCTGCCGTGAATCCTCTCCGTACACGATTTCCTTGTCTGCCATGACGTAATCTGGTTCCTCCTGGGTCTCTGTTCAGTGTGTGGGCACGCTTCGGGCTACGCCTGCGAGCGATCGCCCGGGCTAGTCTTCGATCACGCCGAAGATGTCGTCCTCTGTCAGGATCACGTACTCCGTGCCGTCGACGGTGATATCCGTCCCGGCGTACTTCCCGATCATGACGGTGTCGCCGACCTTCACATCGAGAGGCACGAGGGTGCCGTCGTCCTTCTTGGAGCCGGGTCCAGCGGCGATGATCGCGGCCGTCTGGCCCTTCTCCTTCGCCGAGTCGGGAATGATGATGCCGCCCGAGTACTGGACCTCTTCCTCAATGCGTTGTGCGACCAACCGGTTGCCGAGTGGTTGGATGGCTGCCATAGTGCTAGCATTCCTCCGTTGCCTAGGATTCCCGGACGGACATATTGCCTACGCGCCCGGGGAGACAGTGATGGAACTTCCCGTCCTATGCCCAATAGCGCATCGGCCCACCGAATCGAAACGGTCACCTCGCGCGGTCCGAGAAGCCGGGGAGAACTCCCCTCCCTCTAGTATCCACGAATACGCCCACCCCTGCAACCCTGTCGCCACGGCACACCTGACCCCGGGGTGTTGTCTCCCCCAAGGTGCCGCTGGCGGTATGGCAGATGGATCCCGGAGCCGCAGCGGACGGGGCGGCTAGGGCGGGGCGCACGACAGCTTCGCGGAGGCCAAGCGGCCGCGCTGCGCCGCGGGCAGGATCCGCTCATGCTCCAAAACGCGGTGCAGGACCTCCAGCTCCAGCGGCTCGAAGGCGTCGCGGGCGGGCTCCTCGCGGGTCCGCCGCCCGAGGGCACCCACATGCCAGGCGGTGAGCGCGTCGCAGGCCAGACAGCGCTGCAGGCTCCGGGCGTCCTGCAGCCGCGTGCCGCTCTGGAGCAGGCCCAAGAACTCCTCGCTGCTCCAGCGCACCTCGCGGCAGCGCACTAGGCACCGGGCCGTGTCCGGCGTACCGTCCCTCCCCGGCGGAATGGCACACTAAGCGGGTGCTGAGGGGACGGGATGCCTGGAACGGTGCCGCGGGCGACGGCCGGCTTGGAGCAGCGCAAGGTGCCGCCGCCGGTGGACTACCCGTGCTCGGACGGGCTGCTGCTGGCGGACAGAGACTGGCAGAACCGAGCGATGACCGAGGCCCGGGCCGCCCTGCGGCTGCACTTTGCCGACCGGCGAGACCGGGGCTACGTGACCTGCGACACGTTCGTGTACTACCGGGAGGGGGATGCGGGGGTGCGGGTGGCCCAGGATCGAGGGCGCGGACCGCCTGAAGGCCCGTCGCGAGCCAGCCGGAGGCTTCGGAGCGGTCGCGACCTGACCGCAGCAACTGTATTCGATTGCCCTCGCGGTCCGCCGCGAGCGGTGGGCCCGGCTCCGCCGCCATCCAAGCTTGGGCGAACGAGCCGTGTTGGTGGATCGTCTCGAGCCCAGCGAGCCCCGCAGCACCCGGCGACCGCTGGCGCGGGGGGCACCACGCCCGGCCGTGCCGGGGCGAAAGCCTGGGATTGGTGCGGACCTGTATCCCTTCATCACACAGTCGGCCGAACAAGGCGTCCGCACTGCAAGGGAGGCTCAATGCCCGGATCTCGGGGAACGTGCCGATCCGGCATATCCCGAATCCGCGTAGCGGAGCGCCGGATCGCTAGCCGCTCCCCAGCCGAAGGGTATAATCGAGTGCAAGTTTCGGATTGCGCCGAACATGGCAGCGGGCCCGTTTGGGTCTCAGGAGCCGCGCCGGATGGAGAAAGTCGCAGTCCTCGATTCCGGCGGCCAATACTGCCACCTGATCGCCCGCAAGGTCCGTGAGCTCGGCGTCTACGCTGAGATTCTGCCAGTCGGCACCGCAGCGGAGAAACTGGTCGGCTACCGGAGCATCATCCTTTCGGGAGGCCCCGACAGTGTCTTCGCACCCCGCAGTCCGCGGCCCGACCCAAACCTGTTCGAGCTCGGCACGCCGACTCTCGGCATCTGCTACGGCCTGCAGCTGATCGCGCACCTGCTCGGGGGCAGCGTGGAGCGGGGGCGCACGCACGAGTTCGGCACTGCCACTCTACGGGTACGCCGACACTGGGGGCTGTTTGACGGCTTGGCCGACGAGCACCAAGTCTGGATGAGCCACGGCGACCATGTCGTGCGGCCCCCAGCCGGCTTCGACATCTTGGCGGACACAAGCGCGTGCGGCGTCGCAGCGATCGGCGACGCCCGCCGCAAGCTGTTTGGCTTGCAGTTCCACCCCGAGGTAGTCCACACGCCGAACGGAGAGGACATGCTGCGCAACTTCCTGCGCGGCGTGTGCGGCTGCTCCTTGGGCTGGCGCCCCCGGGACCGCGTCACCGCGCTTGCAAGCAGAATCCGTGAGCAGGCCGGTTCCCGCCGCGTGCTCTTCTTTCTGAGCGGCGGCGTAGACTCCACGGTGGCGTACGCCTTGACCGTCAGGGCCTTGGGCCGTGACCAAGTCAAAGCCTTGTACGTAGACACCGGATGCATGCGCCACGGAGAAACCGCGGAAATCGAGGAGGCATTTCAGACCCTGGAGCTAGGGCCCCTAAGCATCCGCCGCGCTGGAGAGCTGTTCATGGGCCGCTTGCGAGGCGTGGTCGATCCCGAGCGCAAACGGTCCATCATCGGCCAAACCTTCGTCGATGTGCAGGACGAAATCCTGAACGGGGCAGACTACGCTGGACGGGACTGGATGCTCGGCCAGGGCACCATCTACCCCGACACAATCGAGTCCGGCGGGACGCAGTCCGCCGCGGTCATCAAGACGCACCACAACCGCGTCGACCGCATCCAGGAATTGCTCGAGGCAGGCCGAGTCCTCGAACCGCTCAGCGAGTTCTACAAGGATGAAGTCCGTGAGCTGGGCCGTGCGCTGGGGCTCCCGCCGAGCCTCTTGGAGCGCCACCCGTTCCCCGGGCCAGGCCTCGCGATCCGCTGCCTCTGCGCGTCAGGAGGCGGAGCGGCGATACCCTGCGACAGCATCGGAGCCCTCGCCAACGAAGTGGGCTACGAGGCATCCCTGCTGCCCCTCCGCAGCGTCGGGGTCCAGGGAGACAGCCGGAGCTATGCTCAACTGACCGTCCTGCACGGCGGTGCTTTCGACTACAAGCGGCTGTTGCCGCTCTCAACCGCCATCACGAACGCGCACCGCCATACCAATCGGATAGCGGCCCTCCTCTCCCCCGCCTCAATCGAGGTCTCGGAGTGGGCGATTCGGCCCGCCACGCTGACCCCTGGGCGGATCGCGCTACTCCAGCGCGCGGATCGGGCCGTGACGGACTTCCTCCGCAGCGAGGGGCTCTACGGCCAGGTTTGGCAGTGCCCCGTGGTGCTCCTGCCGTGGGGCCGCGCCGGAGGCGAGACGGTGGCGCTCAGGCCCATCACCTCCGTTGACGGCATGACCGCGGCGGTCGCGCGTCTACCCTCCGACCGCGTGGCTGCGCTAGCTGAGAGCCTGCGGGCAATCCAGGGCGTGGACGCCGTGCTGTACGACGTGTCCAACAAGCCCCCGTCGACCATCGAGTGGGAATGAGCTGAGCCGACGCGCCGCCTTCTCAGCCGGAAACCGACCGCAGCCAGTCCCCAATCAATGAGCGGAGGTCGCCGAGGCCAAGCCTGGATTCGACCCGAAACGCTTCTGCTGCCTCCAGCGTTTCGTAAGTCTCGGCGACGCGACGGTATCCGCTACGGGCCTCCTCGGCGCCCACGGGCCGACGTTGTGCATCTTGCGCGTTGACAATGAGGAGCGGGCGCGGGGCGATGGAGGCGTACAGGTCTCGGATTTCGTAGGCTCCGAGCACCCCCGGCAGAATGCTGCTCACGGGTTGGGTCGCATGGGGGTCGTCGAGGACGGCCCGGAACGACAGCGGAGCGTCGATGCTGATCACGCCCGAGACGCGCAGGTCCAGCGCGGCCGCGTGCGCGGCGACCAAGCCGCCGATTCCGATACCCACCACAAGCCACTCGCGCCTCCGGGTGAGCTGGGGGGCTGTGGCGAGCAGGTCCTTGAGCCGCTGGCCGAGCAGAGGGCGCCCCAGCTCGAGGCTCCGGTAGGCGAAGAAGTCGTCCCACTCGAACCGGGCCTCTAGTTCGGGGAGGGCGGCCGCTGTGGCCCCCCATCCCCGCAAGTCGAGGCCGTACACGCTGTGGTTGGCGGCCACGATGGCGTCCATGCAGTAACGTCGGACGGCTGGGTGGTCCTTGCCGCGGTCAGCCACCAGGAATACGGCCCCCTTGGCGTATACGCCGGCATCAAGGAACCGGCTCGGCACATCGACGCCGTACTCGGACTTGTACGCCCCCACGCGGGTGACGTTGCGGATGCGGTTCGCGATTTCGCTGCGGTAGACCCTCGAACTCGCTGGCCGTCTTGAACCGGGGGAGCTCGGGGGCGATGGCGTCGGCCCGCTCCGCATTGAACCCCGCCACGCTGCGGGACTGCAGGGCTGTGGAGACTTGCCCGGTAGCGGTGCAGGCGAGCTCCGCCGCCGTCAGAATCTCCCCAGCCTCCTCCTGGACATGTTCCTCGCGGCCGGCCAGCATCCGCAGGAAAGAACGCAGCTCCGGCTTCGCGCAGTTCCCGGTTGAGCCCGTGTTCGGCGTCGGTCACGGCGAAGTGCAGCTTCCCGGATGCATCCAGGCGGTCGTAGACCCCTTGCAGTTCGGCGTGCGTGCGGCGAGCGCCGTCAATGGGCACGTAGTCGCGAAGAGCCGCCCCGATGAGCAGAGGCTTCGGGGCGAAAGCGGCCAGCAACTCGGGATGGTCGACCCCTGCCCGCAAAGTGCCGTACAGAATCTGCTCTGGGTCGGCGATCAGGAGGGCTTCGGCCTTGGCCAGGAAACTAGCCACGGCGCAGCTAGGGAAGGCGGCCTGGATGCGGTCGTCGAAGCAGGCAACCTGCAGCGTCGTCATGCCTCCGCCGGATTGCCCGGCCAGCCCGATGCGACCGGCATCGGTCTCGGGGCGCACCTCGAGGTAGTCCAGCGCCCGGGTCACGTCCCAAGCCCGGTACTGCATCAGGTTGTCCCCGAGAAGGTAGCACTGATTGCCCAGCACACGATGCTCGGAGGTGGGCCCGCCGATTCGGGACCGGCCCTCCCCCGGATCGAAGAACTGGAGCCGCTCGCCCTGGCCCAGCGGATCCCAGACCAGCACCACGAAGCCGTGGCGCACCAGCAGGATCGCGAAGCGCTGGTAGCTCTCCGCAGCTTTCCCGTCCTCGTGATGGCCGCAACAGACCAGAACTGCGGGCAGCGGGCCGTCGGCCTCGGCAGGACGGTACAGGTTGGCCGTTACGTGGAACGCCGCACGGCTCTCAAAGATGACTTTCTCGACGAGGTGGTCGCCTCGGTCGAGGATGCCGACTTGGCGCGGCTTCAGATCCGTCCTGGGCGGGAACGGACCCCACATCCGCACGAGCTGGGTCCGGACCCGTTGGCGCAGTTGCTCGAAGTCCTCGGACGATGCAAGGGCTGCAAGGCGGGCGGCGCGGCGATCGTCCAGCACGCGGAGGTATTCCCGCAGAAAGTCCCAGAGCATGGATCCGAACGGGGACTGGCCGGCGGCAGGGCTCGGCGCAGCTGCAAGAACCAGCGCCGCTAGCTGCCGTCGCGTGAGAGTCCTGCCCAGCACGAGCCTGGATTGTAGCGCCGCCGGGCTCACCAGCCGGGCGCACTCCCCACCGCCGCGATCATGCTGCGGACGCTGCGACCGCTTCGGCTCCGACACCGCCGTGGACCAGGGCGCTGACCGCCCGGACGGCATCGACGGGGTCGTCGTGCTGCCAGATCTGGCGCCCGAAGATTACGCCGGAGGCACCGGCCTCGAGGACCTCGCTGACCGTTTCCAAGGTCCCCCCGAGCCCCCGGCCGCGCCGCGGGCCCCCCGCCACGAGCACAGGGCGTCCGCAGGCTGCGATGCTCTTGCGGAACTCGTCGATATCGCCGGAATACCGCGACTTGATGAGGTCGGCACCAAGCTCCGCGCCCAGCCGGCAGGCAAGCGTGATGTCGTCCGCGATGTCCCTCGGCAGGGTCTCCTGGCCCCTGCCCGACATGTCCATGTGGTTGGCCATCATGCGCTGGCTGAGAATCTCCGCCACTACCGGCAGGCCCCACCCGCGGCTGGCGCTCGCGACGCGGCCAACCTTCTCAAGCTCATCGGCTTCGAAAGAAGCGCCCAGCGTGGCATTCATCACCACCGCGTCGACGCCCAGGGCGACGGCCTGCTCGACTGTCGCAAACAGCCTCATCGGGCCGGGCGCGAGGGGGCTCACACAGCCGTCGATGCGCAGCAGCACGGCAAGGTCCCCCAAATGCTCCCAGACCTGCTCCAGGACCCCGGGCGTCACCAGGACACCGTCGGCCCCGGCAGGGGCGAGGCTCCGCACCAATTCCGCGGGACGCTCGAGGCCGCGGACGGCACCGGCGGCGTTGCCGTGATCCATCGCGACGATGACAGCGCGCCCGTTGCGCAGGATGCGGCGGAGGCGGAGATTCTTTCCGACAGAGCGGATGGGCATGTTTCTAGTTTGCACAATGCTTCTGCACATTCTCCGGCGGGCGCTAGGCAGAGGTCAGCGTGGGCTCGATGGGCAGAGCCAATGGTTCGTCGACCAGGAAGTCCAGCCCGCGCATCGCCTCGAGCGCGGCACCTAGGGCACCTTGGGCGGCAGGCTCGATGGTCGTCACGAACGGCAGGTCGTCTTTGTCGGCATGCGGCTCCTGGAGCACGGCCTCGATGCTGACGCCCTGCTCGGCCAGGATGGCGGCTAGCTGGGCTAGGATTCCGGGACGGTCCCGGACCCGAAACCGAAGATAGAACTGCCGCACTTCCGATCCGGAGGCAACCGGCTTATGGCGGGCGAGGTCGGAATGGGCGAACGGCACGGTGCGCCCGCATGCACCGGTGCGCACATCCCTGGCCGCGGCCATCAGGTCGCTGACGACTGCAACGCCGGTAGGTTCGGGCCCGGCGCCTCTGCCGTAGTAGAAGGTGTCGCCTCCTCGGCCTCCAACCCAGAGGGCGTTGTACGAGCCGGTCACCGCGGCCAAAATCGTGTTCCGGGCAACCAGAGCGGGTCGCACAGCCAGCCGCAAGCCTGCGTCCTCGAGATGCGCGGTGGCCAACAGACGAATTGTATGGCCCAGTCGGTTCGCGTACGCAAAGTCGATGGCGCGGATGCGCCGGATCCCCGCGACCGGAATCTCTTGGGGAGCGACCTGGACGCCGAAGGCCAGGGCGGCTAGGATGGCGAGTTTCGAGCGAGCGTCGTGGCCGTCGATGTCGGCGCTGGGATCGGCTTCCGCGTAGCCGAGGGCTTGCGCCTCGCGAAGCACCTGGTCCAATGGAGCTCCCGTGCGCTCGATCTTCGTCAGGATGTAGTTCGAGGTGCCGTTGAGGATGCCGATCAGAGTTTCGACTCGATCGCCGGCGATTCCTTCCCGCAGCGCGGTTAGAATCGGTATGCCGCCGGCAACCGAAGCCTCTAGCCCCAGGCCCGCGCCGCGTTCCCGTGCGAGGTGCCAGATAGCCGCACCCTGCTCCGCTAGCAGCTCTTTGTTGGCCGTCACCACCGGCTTGCCCGCGTCAAGGGCGGTTTCCAGGATCTCCTGCGCCACGCCCGTGCCGCCGACGAGCTCAGCGACAATGTCCACATCGGACCGAGCGACCAGCTCCCGCCAATCGGGCGTGCGGAACGCCGCGGGGTGGAGCTTCACGGCCTCGCCGGGCGATCGCAGCACACGCCGCGAGCAGACCGCGGCGACTCGCAACGGGAAACCCAGCTTGGCTTCGATAGCCGCTGCGTTGCTATGCAGCAGGCGCAACGTCCCGCTGCCTACGTTGCCCAGCCCGACGATGCCGACTTGAACCGCTGGCCCCAATTCCCCATTCTACTTCCGGGCCCCTCGGCCTAGGGCGCGAACGCAAGGGGGCAGCTTTCTGCGGAGGCGATCCCAGGGGCTGGCGTGCTCCCGTCGGCCTTGCTGCAAACGACCGCCGGCACAAGTGACGTCGGCACAGGGCGCCGCGGTCTCGTCACGAGGCTACCGGCCCGATGCCGCCAAACGGCGCTTGGCCGAGGAGCGAGCGCACGCAGACCGCCACGGCAAGTGCGGTGCGCAATGCGCTCGGACGCCTGCGCCGTGCCCAGCCGCCTTTCAACTGCGCACCCGCAGCGCCCGGTTGAGCCGCAGGCTGTTCAAGAGCACGGAGACGCTGGACAGCGCCATCGCGGCGGAGGCTAGAATCGGAGATAGCAGGAGGCCCGTCCAGGGATACAGCGCACCCGCAGCAATCGGGACTCCAAGCAGGTTGTACCCGAAGGCCCAGAAATAGTTCTGACGGATCGCTCCTTGGGTGCGTTGCGCTAGCTCGACCGCACGATCCATGTCCCGCGGGGTCGTCGGCGCACCAGGACCATATCCGCCGATTCGATCGCGATGTCCGTGCCGGCGCCGATGGCGACGCCCAGATCCGCCTGCGTCAGCGCGGGGGCGTCGTTGATGCCGTCCCCGACCATCGCCACAACTTCCCCGGCACGCTGCAACCGCTCGATCTCGGTGGCCTTTTCCGTCGGCCGCACGGGGGCAAGCACCTCGCCGACTCCGACTTCGTCGCCCGTCGCACGGGCCGCGGGGAAGCCGTCGCCGCTGATCATCAGCATCTGCAGGCCTCGGCTTCGGAGCGCCGCCACGGCTCCGGCGGCCTCGGGGCGCACCGCGTCCCGCAAGGCAAGGGACCCTGCGAGCTCGCCGTTCCTCGCGGCGAGGATGACGGATTTGCCTTCTTCCGCGTAGCGCTCCAGCAGCCCAGTAGCTTCCGAGGCGTCCACCCCCCTTTGGCAGAGCCAGTCGGGCTTGCCGAGGAGCCACTCGTCTCCTCCGACCTGCGCCGAGACACCGGATCCGGGCAGGGCGCGGTAGTGCTTCGTCACGGGCAGCTCGCCGGAAACCGCAGCGGTGACGGCCCTGGCCAGGGGGTGCTCGCTACCGCTCTCGACTGCCGCGGCGGCTGCTAACAGCTCGTCCCGAGAGAGCTCCCCGAACGGCACTGCATCCGTCAAGGCGAATTCTCCGCGGGTTAGAGTGCCCGTCTTGTCGAACACAACTGCGGTCAACGAACACGCCGATTCCAGGGCTGCCCCGTCGCGCACCAGGATCCCGAGTTCGGCCGCCCTCCCAATCCCCACCGCCAACGCCGCCGGCGTCGCGAGCCCGAGCGCGCACGGGCAGGCGATGATCAGCACGCTCACGGAGTTGGTCAGGGCGATGCGGATCCGGTCCTCGTCCGCTCCTGCAAGCAGCCAAACCCCGAACGTCGCCGCAGCGGCGACTAGGATGACCGGCACGAAGACCGCAGCGATCCGGTCGGCCAGACGCGCGGCTGGGGCCTTCGTGCCTTGGGCGCGCCGCACGAATTCGATCATGCGCCCGAGCGCGGTATCCCGCCCCACGCTCTCGGCCCGGAAGGCTAGGAGTCCGTCGAGATTGAGTGCGCCGCTCAGGACCTGGGACCCGGGTCCCTTATCGGCTGGGACGCTCTCCCCTGTAAGCGGCGCCTCGTCCACAGCGCCGCTCCCCTCCAAGACTACGCCGTCCACGGGGATCCTCGCGCCCGGCCGCACCACGACGACATCGCCTACAGCGACCTCTCGCAGCGGAATCTCCACTTCCCGGCCCTCACGCCGCACTCGAACCCTGTCGGGCCGCAGGGCCAGCAGCTTGCCGATGGCGCTTGTAGTGCGTCTGCGGGCCCGCGATTCGAGCATGCGACCAGCCAGGACCAGCGTCAGAATCGCCGCCGAGGTCTCGTAGTAGACGGGTGCGCTCGACGCGCCGGGCACGACAACCCCCGGGGCCAGCGTTGCCGCCACGCTGTATGCGAACGCCGCCCCCGTCCCGACCGCAATCAGCGTGTTCATGTCGCTGCGCAAGCGGCGTGCGGCCTTCCAGGCGGCCGCGTAAATCGGTCCGCCTCCGCCCATCACAACCGGCAACGCCAGGGCGAGCTGCACCCACTCGGCCTCTGGCACATGGATTCGGCCGTGCGACATCGCCAGCAGCAGCAACGGGGCCGTGAACCCGACCGAAACCCAGAACCGGCGCCGCAACGTTCCGGCAGCGCCTGCTTCAGCACCATTGGTCGGGGCCGCAGGTTCCAGCGCCGCACCGTAGCCGGCCTCTTGGATGGCGCGAACTACGTCATCGACCGCGGCGCGGCCCAGGTCCAACTCTAGCCGTGCCGTCGCATCCGCCAAGTTCACTTCGCAGACGGCTACGCCCGGAACCTGCTCCGCAGCCCTCTCCACCGACCGAACACAGCTGGCGCACGTCATCCCCTCGATTGCGAGGCGCACCTCTTCGGTGTCCGGGGGCTCCGGCTGGGCCGGAGCTTCAGCCAGCGGCGGGGCGGTGGGGACCGCCTCGCCGAGGCTGACCAAGCCGCTGGGGTTTCTGGGAGCGTAGCCGACGGCAGCTACCGCCTGCTCCAAGGCCCTGGCCCCGACCGCGCTCGGGTCGAATTCCACCACTGCCGACTGGGTCCGAAAGTCGGCCTTCGCGCTATAGACCCCTGCCACACTGCGAAGCGACTCCTCCACCGTCCATGCACAGTGGTCGCACGTCATGCCGCCTAGCGCCAAGGTTCGCGTTTCTCGTGGCATCGGTGTGAGCCGGACCGCCCTAGGGCCGGCGGCGAGCCCGCCCAAACTCTGCGGCCTCGGGGCAGCGCACCGAGGGTGCGCGTTGCTCTCAGCCTACAGGAGGGCCGCCGGCCGGGTCTACCGATCCAAGCCGGTCGCCTGGGCCGGGGAGCCCCGGCCGCTCGGTTCGCCGGACCGCTACGCGCCGGGACTGGACGCAGGAGCGGCCCCCGTGCTAGATTGAGCTTTCCAGCGCTTTCCGCCGCCCCGCCGGCGCAGCTCCAGGCAGCGCTTCGGGTGGGCATGCATACTCCGATCCGCTCGGCATTGAGCCTAGGCTAGGGCTAGTTTGGCAGCACAGCGAAAGATTCTCCGTCCGCCCTGCGGATGAATCTGTTTGGATTCCAATTCCGAAGGTAGACTCATGATCATTTCGATGAAGCCGGGGGCGACGCGCGAGCAGATCAAACGCGTCTGCGCCCGGATCCAAGAGATGGACTTCTCGGTGCGCTCCATCCAGGGCGACGAGCGAGTCGTCATCGCGGCCGTTGGCCTCGGCAACGTGACCCATGCGATCGAAGCCCTGCGCTCCGTGGAAGGAGTCGAGAACGGAGTGCCGATCAGCGCCCCCTACAAGCTCGTGAGCAAGCAGGTGCAGAGCGAACCCACAATCGTAGACCTAGGCCAAGCCTCGATCGGCGGCGATGAGTTTGCGGTCATCGCGGGCCCCTGCTCCGTGGAGACGGAACCCCAGATCATGGCCTGCGCCAAGGCCGTGGCCGCATCGGGCGGCAAGTTCCTGCGGGGCGGCGCCTACAAGCCCCGGACGAGCCCCTACAGCTTCCAGGGGCTGGAGGAGGAGGGCCTCAAGCTGCTCCGCAAGGCCGCCGATGCGCACGGCCTGAAGGTGGTGACCGAGGTGATGACCGTCACCAACGTGGAACTCGTCGAGCACTACGCGGACATGTTGCAGATCGGCGCTCGCAACGTGCAGAACTTTCCCCTGCTCAAGGAAGTGGGCGCCAAAACCTCCGCTCCCGTGCTGCTGAAGCGCGGGCAGAGCGCAACAATCCAGGAGTTCCTGCTATCCGCCGAGTACATCGTCACGAACGGGAACCCCAAGGTGATCCTTTGCGAACGCGGCATCCGTACGTTCGAGTCGGCGACCCGCAACACCTTGGACATCAATGCCGTGCCGGTGTTGAACCAGCTAACGCATCTGCCAGTGATTCTGGACCCGGCGCACGCCACGGGCAAGCGTGCTCTGATCCCGCCGCTCGTGCGCGCGACCGCGGCGGTCGGGGCGGACGGCGTGATGGTCGAAATCCACCCCGATCCCGAGCGGGCGTGGAGCGACGGGGCGCAGTCCCTGACTTTCGATGCGTTCGCCCAAATGATGCGGGACCTCCAACCGTACATCGAACTCTGGAAGATGCACCGGCCCCAGCCCGCCTACGCGATCGCCTGAGGGGCGCGCCCAGTGGCGGCTGCGGACGGCGCGGTGCTCCGGGAATCCGGCGGCCTCCGGCTGCGCCTGCCAACCTGCCGGCTCGGCCTCGGCGATGTCATCCTGCGGCGCGACGCTCCACGCCTGATTGATGGCGTGCGCCTCGAGTCGTTCGCGTTGTGGCCCGATGATCGGGGCTACTTCCTGGAAGTCGCCCGGCTCGGGCGAGGCTTGGCGGCGGGCTTCCCGGCGGACACCACGCAGGTGTCGGCAGCGCTGAGCTTCCCAGGCACGATCAAGGCGTTCCATTACCACGCCGAGCAGACCGATCTCTGGGTGCCGAGCTGCGGCATGCTGCACGTTGCGCTAGCCGACCTGCGGGACGGCTCGCCGACCTTCGGCATGCGCAACACGCTCTACGTGGGCGCTCTGCGCCCCTGGCAGGTCCTGATCCCGCCGGGCGTGGCGCACGGCTACAAGGTGATCGGGGAATCCCCGGCTCTCCTGGTCTACGTCACCGACCGCCACTACAACCCGGACGACGAAGGTCGCCTCCCGTACGACCACCCGGGCTTGGCGTACGACTGGGAGACGCAGCGCCGGTGAGGCTGCTCGTCACAGGCGGGGCGGGCTTCATCGGGTCGGCGCTCGTGCGCCGGACTCTTCAACACCGGCCCGCTGCCGATGTGCTCGTCGTCGACGCGCTGACGTACGCAGGCAACCTGGAGAACCTGGCCCCTGTCGCGAGCCGGCCAGGCTTCGGCTTTGAGCGCCTCGACATCCGGGACTGCGACGGCGTGCGGCGGCTGTTCGGGCGCTTCCGGCCCGACGCCGTGGTGCATTGCGCCGCCGAATCTCACGTCGATAGGAGCATCCTGGAGCCGTCCGGCTCCGTCTCGACCAATGTCGCCGGTACCACGGCGCTGCTGGAAGCGGCTCGGGAGCATCCGCCGCGCATCTTCCTGCACGTATCGACCGACGAGGTGTACGGCAGCATCGCCGCCCCGGATTACGCCGACGAGTCCGCACCGCTGCGCCCCTCCAGTCCGTACTCGGCCTCCAAGGCGGGCGCGGACCTGCTGGCCCTGGCCTACGGCATCACTTTCGGCCTGCCCGTGATCGTCTCCCGGGCCTCCAACAACTACGGCCCGTACCAATTCCCCGAGAAGCTGATCCCCTTGATGATCGCGAACGCGCTGGACGACCGGCCCCTGCCGGTTTATGGCGACGGGCTCCAGGTGCGTGATTGGCTCTATGTGGAGGATCATTGCCGCGCACTCGAGTCCCTCATCAAGCGCGGCTCCCCCGGGCAGGTCTACAACATCGGGGGCCGTGCGGCCTTGACCAACCTCGAGGTGGTGCGCCGCATCCTCAAGCACTGCGGGAAACCGGAGTCGCTCGTCCGGCATGTGCCGGACCGGCCTGGACATGACCGCCGCTATGCGCTGCAATGCGCCAAGATCGCCGCCACGGCCGGCTGGCAATCCGAGACAGACTTCGAGGCGGGGCTCCGCCGGACGATCGCCTGGTACCAAGCGAACCCGGCCTGGATCGCCCGCGTCCGCTCCGGCGAATACCTGACCTACTACGAGCGCAACTACGCGTCCCGCGCCGCGCGCATCGGCGCCGCCGCGAGCTAGAACCACCGGCGCTTGTCGACTACGTTCGCCAGGGGCTCGCCGCAGGCGAACCGTCTCGCGTTCTCTAGCAGCACGCTGAGGTGGCGCTCGGCGATCGCGGGTGAGTGGCCCGCGATGTGGGGCGTCAGAATGACGTTCTCCAAGCGCCAGAGGGGGTGATCCGCAGGCAACGGCTCGACCTCGTAGACATCCAGGGCCGCGCCGGCGATCTCGCCGGCTTCTAGAGCGGCCGTGAGATCGCACAGGTCGACAATGACCCCCCGGCCGATGTTGATGAGCACGGCGCTCGACTTCATCCGCACGAACTTCTCGGCTCGCAACAGCCCTTCGGTGGCCGGCGTGTGCGGCGCGGCGATCACTACGTAGTCGCTCTCCGCCAGGAGGTCGTCGAGCCGCTCCGGGCCCCAAGGCCCGACGACGCCGGAAGGCGGCTCGCGGGGGTCACTGTCCACCGCCAGCACCCGCATGCCGAAGCAGACGCCCCGCCGGGCGATTTCGCTGCCGATCGATCCGAGCCCCACCACGCCCAGGGTCGCGGCCGCCAGGGTTGTGTGCGCTAGGTCCACCTCGGTCGTCACGGCCGGGCCGCTCCGGAAGACCTGCCCTTGCTTGACTCCGCCGTAGGGGCGCCACACCGCCTGCGTCTGCTGCCGAATGTAGATGTGCAGGTTGCGAGCGAAGCAGAGCATGCAGCCGAACACGTGATCGGCGATGTTGTCGTGGAACAACCCCCGCATATTCGTGAGCTGCAGGGGATGCTCGACAAGCTCGGGGAAAATGTAGTGCTCGAGGCTGGCGGTGGGAGACTGCACCCAGCGCAATTGCCGCGCCGCCGCCAGCATCGGCGGGGTGAGCTTGCCGAAGAAGGCGTCGGCGGCGGCCACCTCGGCGATCGCCTCGGCCTCGCTACCGCAGTTCGCCACCCGCATCGGCGCGGCAGCGGCCTCGATCTTGGCGAGGCGCGGGGCCTCCACCTCCGGGTAGAGCACAAGCTTCATCGCCGCGCCTCGCTGACCACCTCGCCTTCGATGACCACGCCCACGCAATGCGTAGCGTACTCGAACGGATCGCCGTCGTAGAGCGCCAGGTCGCCGTCCTTGCCCGGTTCGAGCGAACCGATGCGGTCCTCGACGCCCAGGATCCGGGCGGCGTCGATCGTGATGCTCCGGAGCGCGTCGTCAAACCCGAGCCCGTGCGCTGCGGCAACCCCGGCCTCGAACAGCACCAAGCGGCTCTTCGGCACATAGGTCTCGTAGCCGCTCTGCAGGGCCATCGGGATCCCGGTGGCCCGGACCTTGGCGGCCGTCTCGAAACTGGCGTTCTCGGCCTCGCCGACGGCGCGCGCCATGGTGGCATGGACGATCACCGGTACGCCTGCACCCCGAATGCGGTCCAGGATCTCGTACGCCTCCGCCGCCCCGGCGAGCACCATGGGGATCTGAAACTCCTCCCGGATCCGGAGCGCCGTCGCAATGTCCTGCGCCCGATGAGCCGAGACTAGCAGCGGCAGGTCTCCCGCCAGCACCTGGGCCAGCACTTCGAGCCGCAGGCTCCGGGCGGGACGGTCGCCGCCGCCGGACGCGGCACGCTTGGCGGCGTACTCCCGGGCCTTCACTAGTTCGGCCCGCAGCAAGGAGGCCATCTTCGCCCGCGTCCCGGGAGCCTTGCCCTGCCGAGCCCGGGCCCGCTCCCCGAGAGTTGCAGCGACCATGGCGACAGGCTTGACCGCGGCGTCCTCGACCGTCGTGCCGCGGGTCTTCAGGACCGCCGTCTGGCCGCTGACCAGCGGTCCCGGGGCGTGCCCAGTGTGAATCGTCGTAACGCCGTAGCTCCGAGCCCAGCCAACGAGCAGCTCGCGCGGATTGTAGGCGTCAATGGCTCGCAGCTCCGGCTGCATCGGCTCAGACCGCTCGAACTGATCCTGGTCGTGCGGCTGGTTCAAGTAGCCGCTGAGACCCAGCGTGGAGCGGGCATCGATCAGCCCCGGCGTGACCACCTCGGCGCGGAGGGTGCGGAATCCATCCGGGATTGCGACGGAGCCGGCCGGGCCGACTTGGGTGATCCGGCCGGCTTCGATCAGTACGACCGCGTTCCGGAGAGGCGCTCCGGCCGCGGTGTGGACGGTACCGCCCTGCACGGCCACCTGGGCCTTCGCGAGCCCGACAGCAACGAGGCAGGCTAGAGCAACCGCAGAGACTTGGAGGGCCCTCACTGGTACTCCCCCTCCGCCACCGCGTGCAGGTCGGCGGCCTGATCGTGGCTGGCCCCGAACCCGCCCTCGGCGTAGAGCCGGTCGGCGGGATCGGAACGGTCGAAGACGCGGACGCCTTCCACCCAGGTCTCGAGCACCTTCGTGTAGACGCTTAGGGGATCGCCGGAGAGGACCACTAGGTCCGCGTCCTTGCCCGCCTCCAGCGACCCGATGCGGTGCTCGAGGCCGAGCATGACCGCACCGGCCATGGTCAGCCCCAAGAGGGCCTTGTCGCGCGGCATGCCGGCGCGCACCGCCAGAGCCGCCATCCGGTTGAACAGGCGCGAGTCGGTGATTGCGTCGTCGGTGTGGAATCCAGTCAGCACGCCTGCCCGGTCGAGGATGGGCGCGGTCTCAAAGCGATTGTCCTTGGCCTCCAGCTTGCCGCCCGGGCTGTCGATGAGGATCAGGGAAGCTCCGACAACATGCGGCGATGCGGCGATCCGGTCCGCCACGAGCCAGCCGTCGCTGACGTGCTGCAGAACCACCTGAAAGTCGAACTCCTCCGCTAAACGCAGGATCGTCGCGATATCGTCGTGCCGGTGGGTATGGAAGTGGACCGTGCGCTTGCCATCCAGGATGTCGACGAGCAGCTCCAGCCCCAGGTCGCGGGGCGGCGGCTCCTCGTCGCCGGCAGCTGCCCGGGCCAGCTTGCCCCGGTACTCGGCGGCCTCGACGAACCGCTCCCGGACGAGAGCTGCTGACTTGGCCCTCGTTCCGGGAAACGGCGGGTCCCTGCGAGAGTTCGTGCCGTTGGCCATCTTGACCCCGAAGGCCAGGGAGCCGTCCTCGCGGCGAATGGCCAGGTCCTCGATCGCCTTGGCGTCGCGGTACTTCACGTACAGCGTCTGGCCGCTGAGCAGGTGGCCCGAACCGGACATGATATTGGCGGTTGTGATGCCGCCCGCCTGAGCTTTCTGGATGCGGGCGTCGCGCACGTTGATCGAATCCAGGACCCGCACCTCCGGGTGCAGCGGGCCGCTTGCGTCGCCCCCTTCGACATTCCCCACGTGGCTGTGCGTGTCAACGAAGCCCGGGATGACGACCTTGCCCGAGACGTCGCGGCGCTCGGCTCCGTCTGGAACGGCAACCTCCGCGGCGGGGCCGACGGCCACGATCTTGCCGTTGTGGATGACCACCGCCCCGTTGTCGATGGGGGCGGAGGTAACGGGCAGCACCTGCGCACCGAGGAAGGCTTGCGGCACTTCCTGCGCCCCGACCAGGCCCGCCCACGCAACAGCCACCGACAGGATTCGAAGCATAGGGAGATTCTACCGAGCGCGGACCGGAAGGCCGGGCCGGGGAGCAGGCGCCGAACCTGCCCCGCAGCGCCTGTTCCTACCATAGAAGGACAGGGCCGCGATGCCTCGCCTGCTTGTACGCGCGACCAACTGGCTGGGCGACGCCGTGATGGCCGTGCCGGCGTTGCGCGAGATCCGGCGCGCCCATCCCGATTGGCAAGTGACGATCCTCGCTCTGCCGGGGATTGCCGATCTGTACGCCCGCGAAGACTTCTGCGACGAGTTGGTCCTCTACCGCCGCAACGCTGAGCATCGAGGCCTAGCCGGCCGGGAGCGGTTGGCCCGGCAGCTGCGACGAGGCCGCTACGCCCGCGCCATCCTGCTGCAGAACGCCTTCGACGCGGCGTGGCTGGCCTGGAGGGCCCGCATTCCTGAGAGGATCGGCTACGCCCGCGACGGCCGCGGCCTGCTGCTCACCGACCGCGCGAAGCCTCCGCGGCCCGGCGAGATACCAGCCCATCAACGCTTCTACTATCTGGAGCTGCTGCGCCGGACGGGCCTGATTCCGCAGCTGCCGCCCTGCCCTGACATCCGGCTCGGCGGGCTCCGCGAGTTCCAGGCCCGTGGCGCCGCCCAGTGGCGGCGGCGCGGGCTTCCGGCCGGGCCCTGGGTCGGCGTCAGCCCCGGGGCCGCGTTCGGCTCCGCCAAGCGCTGGCCCGTGGACCGCTTCGCCGCAGCCGCTCGGAGCCTAGCCGCAGAGGAATGTGCGCACATCGCGGTGTTCGGCTCCGCGGCCGAGGCCCCGCTGGCGGCCGCGGCGGCGGCGCTGGCCGGCCCCCGGGCGCACAGCCTGGCGGGCTCCACCACGCTGGCGGAGTATCTCGAACTGGCGGCAACCTGCCGCCTATACCTCACGAACGACTCTGGATCGATGCATGCCGCAGCGGCGCTCGAAGTGCCGACGGTGGCCGTGTTCGGGGCCACCGACCCGGAGGCGACAGGCCCCGCCGCGGGCTGGGCCCGGATCGTGCGCGAGCCGGTCGCCTGCGCACCTTGCCTATTGCGGGCATGCCCGCTTGAAGGGCACCCCTGCATGTCCGGCGTCTCCGCCGCCCGCGTCGTCGAAGCGGGCCGCGCCTTGCTCGCCGCGAGCGGGGTTCGGGGCAACGGAGCCTGCCGATAGAATGAGACCCATGGACGGGGCGGTCATCCTGGACAAGCCAGGCGGCATTACGTCGTTCGGCGCGGTGCGCAAGGTCCGCTGGCTTGTCGGGGGCGGCAAGGTAGGCCACCTCGGCACGCTCGACCCGCTGGGCACGGGCGTGCTGCCGCTCCTAATCGGTCGCGCCACGCGCTTGGCCCGCTTCTATCTGCACCACGAGAGGGAGTACGTGGCAACGATCCGCTTCGGCTGGGCGACCTCGACCTACGATTCCGACGGAGAGCCGGTCCAGGAGCGCACGGAGGTCGAGCTGGACGCCACAGCCCTGGAAGAGGCGCTCGACCGGTTCCGGGGCGTCATCAGCCAAGTGCCGCCGCCCGTCTCGGCCAAGAAGATCGATGGCGTGAGGGCCTACAAGCTGGCCCGCAAGCAAGTGCCGATGCAGTTGGAGGCCGTCGAAGTCGAGGTCATGGAACTGGAGCTGCAGGAGGCGGCGGGCGCCGAGGCGGTCGTCCGCTGCCTGTGTTCTGCAGGCACCTACCTGCGGTCCCTGGCGCACGACCTAGGCGCCGCGCTCGGCTGCGGAGCCCATGTGGCGGCCCTGCGCAGAACCCGGGTCGGGGATTTCCACGTGGCGGAAGCGCACACGCTGGAGCAGTTGGAAGCTCTGCGCTCCGAGGGCCGGCTGGAGGATGCGCTCGTCCAGCCGGTCGAACTGCTGCCCGGCGTGCCTGTGCATCGCGTCGACGCCACCATGGCCGCGCGCATCGGGCAGGGCCACGACTTCCGCGTGAGCCCGTTCGGCTCGTGCGACGACGCACGGGTAGTCAAGGCGGTGGGGCCGGACGGCCGCCTGCTGTGCCTAGGGGAGGCCGTGAGCCCCCGGCTATTCCATCCAGCGATCGTGTTCCCGTGAAGCCTCAGGTCCGGCCCCCGGGCCGTCCCGGCAAACAGGCGGCCTGGGTTAGCTGCTCGCCGACACAAAGCCGAAACTCGTCATGAGCAGCAGCGCCAGCACGAAGAGGTAGAACGCGAACCGGCGCTTCATCGTGCGCGCACTGGACCGGAAGGAGAGCCGGGGCCCGATCTGGGAACCGGCCGCCACGCACAGGCTCAGAAGCAGCGGCTCGTGCCAAACGGCCGCCCCGGAGCTGAGCTGGCCGAGCAGGCCTCCCGCGGCGTTCAGCGCGACCATGAGGGCCGACGAGCCGAAGGCTACGGCAATGGGCACACCGAACAGGCGCACCAGCATCGGAACCATCAGAAAGCCCCCGGCGGCTCCGGTCAGCCCAGCGGACACGCCGACGAGGAAAGACAAGGGCAGCCCCCACGCCAAGTTGACGCGGTAGGTCTGGCCGGCGCAGCGGCGCAGCCAGTCCCAGGGGCTGCGCTTCTCGACATGGTGCGTCCGCGGCTGTATGTCGAGCGCCATGGCCACGGCCGAAGTCCCCACCAGAACGACCAGCAGGACGGTGAGCGGCTCGGAGGGGAAGTGCCGCGCGCGGTACCCGCTCAGAAAAGCCCCGCCGAAGCTGCTCGCCGCAAGCGCGAACGCTAGCCTCCAGTCCACAGTCCGGGCGCGCCGGAAATGGTACAGCGCGGAGCCCGCCGTGAGCAGCGTGAACCACTGGCTCTGCAGGACAGCCGTGTGGTACGGCACGCCGAACAGCAGCTGGACCGGGGTGTAGAGCACGCCCCCACCTTGGCCGTGCATGGAAAAGGCCAGCGCACCACCGCCGAGAAGCACGGCCAGAATGAGGTTGGAAGGATGCACCCAGAGGATAGCGACGGGCCGGGCCCCGGGGGCCTCGCGCGGACCAATGCCGCCCGTCGCTCCGCAGCTTTACAGGTCGCTGCGGAAACAGCCCCTTTCTCGCGAGGCCAGAGGCGCATCGCGGTAGGCCATGTCTCCGTCGGGCGGTCCAACGTTCTGCGGGTACTCGCCGCTCAGAGCCTCCATGAAGGCGATCAGGTCGGTGCGCTCCTCCGCCGTGAGGTGGTCGAGTTCGTGAATCTCCTCGTCGCGGAAGTCGTTCGAATTGCCGGCCCCGATGTAGAAGTCGAGCACCTCCTTGAGAGTCGTGAGGTGCCCGTCGTGCATGTAGGGGGCGCTGTCTGCGATGTTGCGGAGGTGGGGGGTCTTGAAGGCGCCCTGATCGGCCTCGACCTGCGTCTGCTCGAAGCGCCCGATGTCGGCGAGCGAGCCGTCGAGCTCAGCGCCCACGCCTAGATTGTGGAACTTGTTGTCCATGAAGAGGGCGTAGCCCTCCTCCTCGTTGATGGTGTGGCAGACTTCGCAGTTCCCCTTTTCAGAGTCGCGGAAGACTTCCAGGCCGCGGACGGCCTCGGCCGTCATGGCTTGCTCGTCGCCGCCGAACAGGTACCGGTCGAAGGGGGAGTTCCCCACCAGCACAGTGCGTTCGAAGCTCGCGATCGACTTCGCGACCAAGTCGAAGGCGATCGGGCCCGGGCCCCATGCCTCGCTGAACAGTGCGGCGTAGACCGGATCGGCCTCCAGGCGCTCGACCACGCCTTCGTGGGTGAAGGCCATCTCAACGGGATTCTCCACCGGCCCGCCCGCCTGCTCTTCCAGGCTGGCGGCCCGCCCGTCCCAGAACTGGGTCGTGAAGTAGGCGGCGTTCATCACCGGGGGAGACTGCCGTCCGCCCTTCTTGCCGCCCACCCCCTCGGAGAACTGGTTCGGATCGGCGAAGCCGTGCTCGGGATCGTGGCAGCTGGCGCAGGCGATGGTGCTGTCCGCCGACAGACTCTTGTCGTAGTAGAGCTTGCGGCCCAACTCGACTGTCGCGGCGGTCGGCGGGTTGTCCGCGGGAATCGGCACAGGCGGGAGCCCTAGCGGGGCTTCGATGACGATGGTGTCGCCGACGGGCATCGTCGGCGTCGCGGATTCAGGTTCGGGCGGGCCGCAGGCGGCCAGCGCACAGAGTGCAAGGCAACCGGCGAGGACCGTCCCAAAAGCGTTCTTCATGGCTTGAGGTCTCCAAGACCCCGCTTGGCGGGGAGCCAGCGCAACAGCGGGAAAGAAGAGGCACCCCGCGACGGCAGTGTCGAACGGGCAGCCATTTCTAGGATAGGCTACGGAGCGTCCGGCCTGCAACCCACGCCCGCCAATGCGCGAGAATCGTGCTGTAGGTTGTTGCGAACACATAAGTTCCTTTCCGCTCCCAGTCGGGGCGGGAGCGCGCTGGCCACCCAGCCCGCCGACGCGGCGAACGCAGGCGCAGCTGGAATCTCGCTGCATGGCCTGGGGACGGTCCGCAAATCCCCGAGTTCAGCGCGTTCGTCGGATCCCGCAGCGCCGGTTTGCCCTGCGCGGCCCCAGGGGCTCTGCCGGAGCGCATGGCGATGCGGCTCCTCCGGCCCCTGCGCCATGCGGGCAGCCACCGGGCGCGAGGTCCGGATTCGCCGCTCAATGCGATATGGTGGAAGAGTCGTTGCCCGGGCGAGGATGGCAGCGTGCTCCACCCGCGAACGATCTCGGGCTGGGCAGCTTCCGAAAACGGTGCCTGCTCGTGACCGACCGGGGCTGCGCGGGAGGCGAGGACGGTTGGCGCCTCGGTATCGACGATGAGGCCTCCGTAGGCCCGGTGCAGGACGGCCAGCCCGCGCGCCTAGCGGACCTGCGACACGGCATGAGCTGGGAGGAACTGCTGACGAATCCAGCCGAGCGGCCCATGTGCGGCGCGTACTGCATTGCCCGGCCCTGGAAGGTCGCCGGCCAGTCCGGCGGCCCGGCGCGGGCCGTGGCGTTCGTCCCGCACGAGGAACTGGCATGAGACCCCGCGGGCGGCGGAGACCCGCCGGGAACCCGAACCGCTCTGCGGCGGTCTCCGAAGCCGTCGCAGCCTGTGCGCTGAAGGCCGCCGCCTGCGCGATCACGCCGGGGATCCTGGTCGCCGCCCTACTCGGTGCCGCGCCGCTTTCCGGCGCCGAGGTCGATGCCGAGCGCCTCAACCGAGCGGATGAGGAGCCGGCCAACTGGCTGACCTACTACGGAACGTACAAGAGCTGGCGCTACAGCCCGCTGGACGAGATCGATCGCTCGAGCGTGGCGAACCTGCGGCCGGTCTGGGCCTTCGAGAGCGGTTTCCCCGACGGGGGCATGCAGTCGGCCCCGCTGGTGGCCGACGGTGTGATGTACATCTCGACAGCTTGGAACCACGTGTTCGCCCTCGACGCTGCGACCGGCCAGCGCCTCTGGCGCTACGACTATCCCGAACCGGACGCGATCCCCGGAACGTACGGCACCTGGAACCGCGGGGTCGCCCTGGCCTACGGCCTCGTGTTCATGGGCACCCTGGACAACCATGTCGTCGCGCTGGATCAGCGCACAGGGGAGGAAGTTTGGCGCGTCGAAGTCGAGAACGCCAAGCAGTGCGGGTGCAACATCACCTCGGCACCGCTCGTGGTGAAGGACCTGGTCATCACCGGCGTGACGGGAGGGGACTCCGCTCATCGCGGGTACTTGAACGCATTCGAAGCGAAGACCGGTCGCCACCGGTGGCGCTTCTGGACGATCCCCGGGCCGGGCGAGGCCGGCCACGAAACCTGGGCAGGAGATTCGTGGAAGTACGGGGGCGGCTCGACCTGGGTCACCGGA
Source organism: Bryobacterales bacterium (assembly GCA_965213745.1). GTDB lineage: Bacteria > Acidobacteriota > Terriglobia > Bryobacterales > UBA6623 > VXMF01. The sequence goes on from CBDBZZ010000053.1 coordinate 30,077, forward strand.
ACCTACGACCCCGAGCTCGACCTCCTCTACTGGGCCGTCGGCAATCCGGCGGCGGACTTCTACGGCGGCGCCCGGGAAGGCGACAACCTGTACACCGATTCGGTCGTGGCCCTCAACCCGGACACCGGCGAGCTCCGGTGGCACTACCAGCAGATACCCCACGACGTCTGGGACTATGACACAGCCTACGAGCTCGTGCTGCTCGATCTCGAGGTAGACGGCCAGCCGCGGAAGGCGCTCCTCAACCCCTCGAAGTCGGGATACGTCTGGCTGCTCGACCGGGCGAGCGGCGACTTCCTCGGCGCGTGGCCCCTGGTCGAGCACTCCAACTGGATCGAGGGAATCGGTCCGGGGGGCGAGCTCATCGGACGCAACGAACCCGCCGTCGGCGTGCCGAGCTTCATCTGCCCGGCGATTGGCGGCGGCAGAAGCTGGAACCACGGCGCGTACTCGCCGGACACGGGCTGGTTCTACTCGACCGGGCTCGAATGGTGCCAGACCGTCACCGTCAGGGAAGAGGACCCGAGCGAGGGCCTGCCGTTCTTCGGGGGCGAATTCGAGATGGCGCATCCCAAGGGAGGCACGGCGCATGCCCACCTCTCGGCGTACGATCCCGTCTCCGGAGAGGTCATGTGGCGCTACAAGCACAAATACCCCCTGCTAGCGTCGCAGCTGGCGACCGCCGGAGGCCTCGTTTTCAGCGGAGACGCGACGGGCCGCTTCTTCGCGCTGGACGCGGAGAGCGGCCGCGAGCTCTGGAGCTTTCGGACGGGCTCGGGGCACCGCGGCTCGGCCGTGACCTTCTCCGTGCAGGGGAGGCAGTACATCGCAACGCCGAGCGGCTGGGGCTCGGCCCTCGCGGGCTTGACGGCCCAGCTGTGGCCGGAAGCCAAGGACTTCCCCTCCGGATCGAGCGTCTTTGTCTTCGCGCTTCCGCAGGAGGCCGAATGACGCGTTGGTTCGCCGCACTCGCGCTGGCCGGGTCGGTTTGCGCCGCCGAGTCTCTGGACTTGTCGTCCCCAGCGTTGATCGCCGAGGGCTCGGTGCTGTTCGCCAAGAGCTGCGCCGTGGGCTATTGCCACGGGTCCGAGGGACGCGCGGCGCGCGGACCGGCCTTGCGCGACCGCGTCTGGGATCCGCACGAGTTCCACCGCATCACGGCGAACGGGCTGCCCGGCACGAGCATGCCGGGGTGGCAGGGCGTGCTGCCAGACTTGGGCGTGTGGGCCGTCACCGCCTATGTGCTGAGCCTTGCGAACGATCCGCCTTCCGGCCAGTCGGCCCTGATCGAGCTGGAGGGCGGGGCGGAACCAGCCGCTCGCGCAGCTCTCTCGGCCGAGGCAGCCCGCGGAAAGGATCTCTTCTTCGACCTGACGCGCCAGCGTCGCTGCGGAGTCTGCCACGAGCTCGACGGTCTAGGCACGTCCGTCGGGCCCAACCTCGCGCTCGCAGCCAGCGCCAAGACCGCGGACGAATGGACCCGCGACATTTTGGACCCGGGGGCGGAGATCGCCTACGGCTTTGAACAAGTCCAGCTGGAGCTGCGCTCCGGGGAGCGCCTCGAAGGCGTGCTGGAGGAGGAAACGGAGTCGCAGATCCGGATCTACGACTCGGCGTCCGTGCCGCCGCCGCTCCGGTTCGTGGCCAAACGGGGCGTATTGCGCCAGCGGACGCAGCAGCGGTCCGCGATGCCCGACGATCTGGGCTCGGTGTACACGGCGGAGGAGATCGCCGCCATCGTGGCGTATCTAAGCGAGTCTGCGCGCTAGACTCGCCGGACGCAGGGTAGGCCTGGTGGCCGCCCCGGGCCTTTTCGCAGGATGTCCTCGGATCCCAGCAGCGGCCGGCGACCGAGGGATGCCGACCAAGCCGTCCGAGAATCGGGCCTGCCTGCCGCGGGGCCCAAGTCCCGCCTCCGCGAAGCGCTGCGGGCTGAGCGCATTGCGACTTGCCGGGGCTGGATATGATGCGGGCGCAACTGCCGCCGCGAACTAGGCGCGCCCTACATGGTGGGCGGCTGGCGGCCGTAAGCCGCCCGGCTCAGGGCCCCCGCCGTGCGAGAATCCTCCTATGCGCTCCGCTTCCCTAGCCCTCGCGGCTGGCCTGTCGCTCTCCGCCTGCGGCCAGAGCCCTCAGCAGCAAGCGGACGAGTTCCTGGAGATCTATTCGGACTTAACCCAAAAGCTTTACGCGATCACGGCCGAGGCGTATTGGAACTCAGCCACCGATGTGACAGACCTCCATGTCGGCGAGCGGATTGGAGCGGAGAAGGCCATGGCAGCCGTCAGCGGCAGCCCGTGGGCCATCAACACGGTGCGCGGACTGCTGGAGAGGGAGGCCCGGCTCGACGACTCCACCCAGAGACAGCTCCGCAAGATTCTCCTGGCGGCGGCCGAGTATCCCGGCACGATTCCGGATGTCGTCGCGGCGCGCGTGGCGGCAGAGGCGCGACAGAGCGCGATCCTCGATGCGTTCGAGTTCTGCGCGGAGCGGGCTGGCACGAGCTGCCGCCAGCCCATCACGCCCAACGAGATCGACGGGACCCTCGTGAACTCCCGGGACGAGGCCGAGCGACGCCGCATTTGGGAGGTGTCCAAGCAGGTCGGCCCGGCCCTGAAGGAGGGTATCGCCGAGATGCGCGATCTGCGCAACGAAGTCGCACGGGAAATGGGCTACGACTCCTTCTTCGCCTTGCAGGTCGCGGACTACGGCATGACGGTCGACGAAATGATGGCGATGATGGAGCGCTTCGTCGCCGACCTGCAGCCGCTCTACGCCCAGCTGCACACCTGGACCCGGCACGAGCTCGCCGCCCGGTTCGGGCAACCCGTCCCAGAGCGGATTCCGGCGCATTGGATCGGCAACCGCTGGGCCCAGGCCTGGCCGGGCCTGAGCGAGGGCATCGACCTCGACAGCCTCGTCGAGGACCGCACGCCGGAGTGGATCGTCAAGCAAGCCGAGGCCTTCTACACGTCGATGGGCCTGCCGCAGCTGCCGGCCTCGTTCTACGCGAAGTCGGACCTGTACCCGTTGCCAGCCAGCTCCGCGCGCAGAAAGAACACCCATGCTTCCGCGTGGCATATGGATCTCGAGCTCGATGTGCGTTCCTTGATGAGCGTGGAGAACAACTGGCGCTGGTTCGAAACCTCCCACCACGAGCTCGGCCACATCTACTACTACCTGGCCTACACCGAGGCGGGCGTCCCGCTCATGCTGCGCGGCGGGGCCAACCGGGCTTTCCACGAGGCCATCGGCGACTTGCTGGGGATCGCCTCCCGGCAGCCGGCCTACCTGCGGGAGATCGGGCTGCTAGACGCCGAAGCCGAGCTCGACGAGGTGGCCTGGCTGCTGGACGAGGCCCTGGACCAAGCGGTGGTGTTCATTCCGTTCTCCGCCGGCACCATGTCGTTCTTCGAACGCGACCTTTACGAAAACGAACTGCCCGCCGCAGAGTTCAACCGGCGCTGGTGGGAGCATGCGGGCCGGTTCCAAGGCATCGCCCCGCCGACCGAGCGCGGGGAGGAGTACTGCGACGCCTGCACGAAGACGCACATCACCGACGATCCGGGCCAGTACTACGACTACGCTATGGCATTCGTCATCAAGTACCAGTTGCACACCTACATCGCGAAGAACATCCTCGGCCAGGACCCGCGGAACTGCAACTACTACGGGAACGAGGAGGTCGGCAAATTCCTCTGGGACCTGCTGCGGCTGGGCGCCACGCGGGACTGGCGCGAGGTGCTGCGCGAGAAGACCGGCGAGGAGGTCTCGACGCGGGCGATGCTGGAATACTTCCAGCCGCTCGTGGCGTATCTGGAAGAGGAGAACCAAGGGCGTCAAGTCGGCTGGTAAGCCGCCGCGGGCACTCCGGCCTAGCGCTACGCTGAAGGAAATGCCCGATCCGCCGGTGGCCGTAGCGATGAGCGGAGGAGTCGACTCCTCCGTCGCTGCGGGATTGCTGCAGCGGGAAGGGCGGCCTATCGTCGGCCTGACGATGCAGCTCTGGAACCAGCGGCGCCTGCCCGAGCTGATCCCGGAGGGCGGCGCATCCGGGCGCTGCTGCTCCCTGGACGATGTCTACGACGCACGCCGGGCGGCCCGCCAGCTCGGCATCCCCTACTACGTCGTCAACTACGAGGACGAGTTCGAAGAGCAGGTGGTCAGGCCCTTCGTCTCGGATTACCTTTCCGGTCGCACGCCGATCCCCTGCACCCTCTGCAACAATTTCCTCAAGTTCGACCGCTTCCTGGCCACGGCACGGCAGGTCGGTGCGGAGACCATCGCGACGGGGCACTACGCCCGCGTCGAACGCGACGCAGAGAGCGGACGCCACCTGCTGCTGCGCGGCGCGGACGCCGCCCGCGACCAGTCGTACTTCCTGTTCGGCCTCACCCAGGCGCAGCTAGCGCGGACGCGCTTTCCTCTGGGGGGCCTGCGCAAGCACGTCGTACGGCAGCTGGCTGAGGAGCTGGGCCTGGGCATTGCCGCGAAGCCTGAGAGCCGCGAGATCTGCTTCGTGCCGAACGGGGACTACGCCTCCTTCGTGGAGCGCTACCGGCAGGAGCGCGGAAGCGGCTCCGAGGTCTCGCGCGGCGCGGTGGTCTCGGAGTCCGGAGCGGTGCTCGGCACCCACGGCGGGATCCATCGCTTCACCGTCGGGCAGCGACGCGGCCTCGGCATCGCCGCCGGGGAGCCGCTCTATGTGACCGAGATCCGGCCCGCCGAGGCCCAGGTCGTGGTCGGTCCGGCGGCCTCGCTACTGCGCGACCGTTTCGAGATCCGCGCGCCCAACTGGATCCCCTTCCAGGCCCTCGAGGGCCCCTTGCGCACGGAGATCCAAATCCGCTACCGGGCGGTGCCCGCCCCGGGCGAAGTGCGGCCGATGTCCGGCCAGCCGGATCGCGCCGAGGTCGTCTTCGACATGCCCCAGCGCGCTGTGAGCCCGGGGCAGGCGGCGGTGTTCTACAACGGCGATCTCGTGCTCGGAGGTGGCTGGATCGTTTAGCTCACGCCGCCGGCCCCGCGCCTGCTAACGATTCCCGCGCCCGGGCGTCCAACACTGCAGGAGTTCCCCGGCGCGGTGCAGGCAGCCAAGGCGGAATCGGCGGCTCTCGGGTGGGACCCGACCCGCGAAGGATTGGCCGAGCGCGAGCTGATCGAGGCGGCCCGCAGGGGCGACCAAGGCGCCTTTGCCGAGCTTGTAAGGCTCCACGACCGCGGTGTGCTGAGCTTGGCGCTGCGGCTGCTGCGGTCGCCCGAAGATGCGCAGGATGCCTACCAGGAATCGTTTTTGAAGGTCTACTGCAAGCTCGACACCTTTCGCTTTCAATGCCAGTTCCGAACCTGGATCTACCGCATCGTCAAAAATGTCTGCCTAGACCATCTCCGCCGGCGCAAGGCGAGGCCCGAGTTCACGGCTTCGGTACCGGAGGCGAACGGCAGGCCGTCGCCGCTCGACCTCGCCGCCGACGCCCGCCCAGACGGTTCACCGGACAGGGTGGCCGGCAGCGGCGAGATCTCCTCGCGGATTCGGCGGGCACTGGACACGCTCTCCGATCGCGAGCGCCTAGTCTTCACCATGCGCCACTACGAAGGGCTGCGGCTCCGGGCGATCGCCGACGTCTGCTCGATGAGCGAGGAGGCGGCCAAGCATTCCCTCTTCCGGGCGACGCGCAAGCTGCGCAGGGAGTTGCGCGATGTCCGCTAGCGGGAATCGTCCGCTCCTGGAAGGCGAAGCCTTGCGCCAACGCATCTGCCTGTACCTCTACGGCGAGCTCAGCCCGGAAGAGCGCCGCGAAGTGGAACGCTGTCGCGCAGAGGACCCCGCCTTCGCCGCCCTGTTCTCGGACGAGGAGGCGTTCCTGCGGACGCTGGACGACACCGGACTGGAGGCGGAGCTCAATTCCCTCCTGGCGCAGTGCCGCAGCGGCCTCCTGGAGGCCGTGGCGCACCGAGAGCGGCTGGGCCCGGAGGCCTCGCCCGCCCGCCGGTTGCAGCACGCGGTCCGGCGCTGGGGAGCGGCGGTGGCCGCTCGACGGCTCATTTGGCAGCCGGTCGCCGCGGCGCTGCTCCTGGCAGCCGGATTCCTGACCGGCCGGATTTCCGCTCCCCACGCCGACGGGCTTGCGGCAGGCACCCTGAGGAGCGCCCCCGGCGGCATGTCCCCGGGAGAGGCGCTGCCAACCCTGACCGGTGTCCACGCGGTCCAGCTCGACCCGGACGCCGGTCACGTGCGGATCGTGGTCGAGGAACGCAGGGTCGTCAGCGGCCCCTCCTCAGACCCGGCGATCCGCAACATGCTGGTGGACTCGATGCAGATGTCGCATGAGGGTGCGCGGCTCTCCACCCTCGAGGCGCTGCGGGAGCACGCCGACGACGAAGGCGTCCGCCGGGCTGTGCTGCGCTCGCTGCTCGAGGCCGACAACCCGGGCGTGCGTTTGCAGGCCCTGGAGGCGGTTCGCGGTCACGCCGCGTTGCCCGACGTGCGGGAAGCGCTGCTCGAGACCCTCCGCTCAGACCCCCACGCGGGCATGCGCGTGCAGGCTATCCAAACGCTGAGCGAGCATCCCGGCCGCGACTTGGCCGGCACTCTGCAGGCCATCCGCGAGCGGGAGCCGAACCCCTATGTGCTGGAGCAGAGCGAGCGCATCCTGGAAGCACTCGGGGCCTCGCTGGAGCGCTACTGAGCCCGGAGGAGGACGAGATGCCGCTGACCGCCCGCAGAGCTTGGCTGGCCCTCGCTGCCGCTTGGGTGGCTCTGGCCGGGCTGACCGCCAGCCTGGAGGCCCAGCCGGAATTGATGCCGCGACGGTCGGGTGGCTTCTGGGTCGCAGCGCAAGTCGGCACGGTGCCAGCCGGCACAGCGCTGGAGATCCTCTCCTCCGGTTCGGTCGAGGTGCGCGGCATGGACCGCGCAGAGCTGCGCTACGCGGTCCATCTCCGGATCCGGGCCGACGGCGACGAAGCCTGGGCCCGGGCGAGGCTGGGCGCAGTCGGAGTTCGCGTAAAGCGGCGAACGGACGGCACTGTCGCGTTGTCGTTGCGCAAGCCTGCTTGCCAGGGTTGCCGCTTCCACGCCCATTTGGCAGTCGAAGCTCCCGCGCAGACCCGCGCCACTGCGGTGCTCACGAGCCGCGGCGGGGTGGAAGTGCGCAACCTGCGAGGCTCCGTACGGATCCGGGCCGCGGCAGGCCCGATCGAAGCGGACTCGATCGGGGGGAACCTGGAGGCCCTGACCAAGGGAGGGAGAGTGTCGATCGGCACCGTGGGAGGCACCGTCCGCGGCCACACCGAGGGAGGCAGCATCCAGCTCGCGAGCGCGCAAGGGTCCGCGGACCTCAAGACGGGGCTAGGCAACATCGAGGTGGGCTCCGTAGGCGGCGACCTCCACGCCGCGACTAGCGGAGGCAGGATTCGGGCCAGGAGCGTCGGCGGCGACCTGCGGGCAACAACCGGCAGCGGGTCGATCCGGCTGGGCAACGTGCGCGGCGGCATCCGGGCTGCGGCAGGCGCGGGTTCGATCACGGCCGTCGCCGCCGTCCAAGGCATGCGAGCCGAAACCGCAGCGGGCGAGATCGAGATCCGGGGCGCGGGCGGCACCCTCCTCGCCACCGCAGGCACCGGCGACATTCGGGCCTCGCTAGCAGCCGAGCCCGGCCTGCTGGATTCGGCGCTGGAAACCTCCGTCGGCTCGATCATCGTCCAGGTACCGGCATCCCTGCCGCTCACGGTCGACGCCAAGGTGAGTCTCGCCAAGGGACTGGGCGGTATCCTCAGCGACTTCCCTGCCATCGCAGTCCAGCGCACGGCGAACAGCTTCGGCCCGCGTTCCGTAAAGGCTTTGGGGAACCTCAACGGAGGCGGCGCGATGTTGCGCATCCGCTCCGGCGTGGGCCATATCGAAATCAGGAGGCAGCGCTAGGGCCAGAGGCCCGGGCCGCGGGGAGACAGCCATGCACGCCAGCACGATTCTGCCGATTCTCGTCTGCACGCTAGTTGCGGCGGGCGTGTCCGCCGAGCAAGCCTCGCCGCAACCGGGTGCGTGGATGCATCCGCCTGCCAGCTATATCGGCCTCGGCATCGTCGAGGCGGGCGAGCAGGCTGCCCGCAAGATCGGCCTCGTCGAACCGCACGGAGTGGAAATCAGCAGTGTCGCCGAGGGCAGCCCCGCCGAGGCGGCCGGGTTGCGGGTCGGCGATGTCGTGCTCGCCTACCACGGTGAGCCGGTCCGTGGCATTGAGCACTTCGCCCGCCTAGTGCGGGAAACGCCGGTTGGGCGCAAGGTCTCGCTGAACATCGCCAGCGACGGCCGCCGCAGCACCGTCCAGGTCAAGATTGGGCTTCGCCAGGCCCGGTCGCTCCGGCTCGATCTCGACGCCATGCGGGAGCACCTCGACTCCGTAAGGGAGCGCATGGGATTCGTCAGGGGGCGCCTCGGCGCGCTCCAGCACGAGTTCGAGGGGGCGTGGACCGACGATGGTCTCCGCACACTGCACCTTTTCCCTGCTCTGCCCCATGTGCATATGGTCCATCGCGACCGGCTCCTGGGAGTGCGGCTCGAGGGAGTCGAAGGCCAGTTGGCCCAGTATTTCGGCGTGGACCGCGGCGTGCTGGTGCGGAGCGTCGCAGACGGATCCCCCGCTGCGCAGGCGGGGCTGCGGGCCGGGGACGTGATCGTGTCCGCCCAAGGGCGGGCGGTCGCGGAAGGCGGGGAGGTTGGACGGGCGCTCAGGCGGTCCGCAAGCGGGCGGGTGGAACTCGCGGTGATGCGCGACCGCCAGGAACACATCCTCGAGCTGGAAGCGCCCCCAAGGCCCGCCCCGCGGGCGCAAGCGCCGCGCCCGGTCTCGGCACCGCTTTAGCCGGCCTCCGCTGCGCTGCGAGCCGGTTCCGACCGCAGGGGGGCCTGTGGCGGCGCGTCTTCGTCGCGCCACAGCCCGTCCAAGGCGCCTGCACCCCGCAGCCGGCTCTCCAGCTGCAGGTGGACCCGCTGCAGCAGATACTGCTGCAGCGCCGTAGCGGGAGATGTCCTCCACGCGGCGAGGTCCAGGCGGTCCACTCGGGAGCGCAGCATCGCCTGGGCAAGGGCTCGGGCCTCGGGGGGCAGGGGCCACGAGTTCGAGTCCTTGAATTCGGCAAGGAACAGGCCGTCCCGCTGAGCGCTGAAATACGCCGGCTCGCTCGTGGCGAAGGGCCGATCGCTCTCGATGCATCGGTCCAGGGGCGGCAGCCAGCCGCCCAGCCGCAGAGACCACAGCAGGAAGTACACGAGCGCCCGATGCCCCCAGGCGGGGACGGCCTGCTGCTGGGCCTCGCCCGCCGCGATACCGCGGCGAAACTCGTCCAGCACCAAGTTCAGGAGCCGGAAGTAGGCGTCCTGCGGCTCTCCGTCAGGTAGCAGCTGGTCGGCCGTCTCGGCAATCACGTCCAGCAGCACGCTGCTGGCGTAGCTGGCCTTCCAGATATTCGCCGGCCCGAGCAGCTCGGCGCGCTCCAGCGTGACCAGCTCGACATTGTCTTTCTGGCGGTAAAAAAGACGGGCGTGCGCGAGGCGCTCCAGCGCCGAGCCGAACCTGTTCTTGGGCCGCCGCACGCCCTTGGCCACGCCGCGGAGCTTGCCCCGGTCGCGGGTGAAGAAGCTGACGATTAGATCCGCGTCCCGGAATGGGTAGCTGCGCAACACCAGCGCCTCGCTTTCCCGGAACGGCATGGCAAGGGGCATCGCGGCGAGAGCCACACCCCAAGGGGACTCGCAACACTCTCGGCGCTGGTAGAATGGCTGCTCCATGGTAGCGCAGACGCCGACCCGCCGCGAGTTGCTCGGGGGCTTGGGGAGCTTGGGCCTAGCCGCTGCACAGGCCCGGAGACCCAATGTGCTCTTCGTGTTCAGCGACCAGCATCGCGCCTGCTCGCTGCCCGGCGAGCCGTTCAACGACGCTTCGGCCACCGCCTTCGCCAGGCTCGCGGCCGAAGGAGCGACCTTCACGCAGTGCATTTCGAACTACCCGGTATGCTCTCCGTACCGGGCGATCCTTCTGAGCGGTCGGTGGCCGTACCAAACCGGGGTGATCGACAACTCGTTTCCGCTCCCCGAGTCCGAGTACAGCCTCGGCGAGGCCTTCCGGGACGCGGGGTACCGCACAGGATACGTCGGCAAGTGGCATCTCGACGCGCGGGGAGCCGAAGGGCACGCCCTCAAACCGGAGGGCGACGCCCGCCATGGATTCGCCGCGTGGCGGGCTTGGTACAACACGAACCCACATTTCGACCGGTCGCACACGTTCGACCCCAGCACGGGCCGCCAGCAGGTGCCCCCAGGCTACAACGCCACCGGCATGACCGACGATGCCGTCGGATTCATCGAACGCAACCGCGACCAGCCTTGGTTCCTGGTCGTGGCCTGGAACCCGCCCCATCCCCCCTTCGGAGACGCTCCGCCCGGCTTGGTGCGCAACTATCCGCCGGGAGACTTGCAGCTGCGACCCAACACGGTTGAAGCCGTGACCCGCGGGGTCGGGCAGCGCGGGCGCTCGGTACGCCGGGACCTAGCCGGCTACAACGCGCACATCGAAGGGATCGACCTCGAGATGGCCCGGCTGCTGGACTGCCTGGACGAGCGCGGACTCGCGGAGAACACCATCGTGGTCTACACCTCGGACCACGGCGAAATGCTGGGCGCGCAGAACCGGATGGGCAAGCGGCTGCCGCACGAGGAGTCCTGCCGGGTGCCGTTCCTCGTGCGCGGCCCGGGCGTGCCGGCCGCCCTGCGCACCGAGGCGCTGCTGGGGGCCATCGACATCTACCCCACGCTGTGCGGCTTGGCTGGGATCCCAGTGCCGGACAGCTGCATGGGACGAGACCTCTCCGGCGCAGCTCGGGGCCTCGCGGTCAACGGCCCGGAGCACCAGTTCCTGATGCATGTCGCCAAGTCCCACGCGAGCGGCAGCATCAACCACCCGGCTCCTGTGTTCCGGGGCATCCGCACGCTGCGGCACACCTACGCCTGCGGCGAGATCGGTCGCTGGTGCCTGTACGACAACCAGGAGGACCCCTATCAACTGCGCAACCTAGCGGACGATCCGGCGCGCGCCGCCCTGATGCGGGAGCTTGACGGTGAGGTGCTGGACTACTTGCGCCTAGCTCAGGACCGCTTTCCCTACCGTGTCGACCGGACCTAGGCTAGGAAAGCACGGCAAGGCGGCGGCCGGCCGGCTAGACCCGGGTGAGGTAGTCCTGCCGACCGCCGTCGGCCAGCAGGAACTGCCCGGTCATGAACCCGCTCGCAGGCGAGCACAGGTAGCCCACAACGCCTGCGATGTCCTCGGGCTCCCCGACTCTGCCGACAAGGGACTTGGCCGCCACTGCGGCCACGAGGCGCTCGGCTTCAGCCGGGGTCTTGCCCGCCAAAACCATGTCGGTCCGAGTGAATCCCGGCAGCACCGCGTTGACCGTGATGCCGCGGGGCGACAGCTCGAACGCCAGCCGCTTGGTCAGTGTCAGCACCGCCCCCTTGGTGGCCGCATAGAGCGTCGTCCCCGGCAACGCCGTGCCGATGGCCGCGTTGGAGGAGATATTGACGATCCGGCCCCAGCCCCGTTCGATCATGCCCGGCGCGGCTGCCGCTGAGCAGTGCAGCACCCCTTGCACGTTGGTGCGCCACATGGCGTCGAAGGCGTCCTCGTCGTAGTCGAGCAGCGAGCCCATGCGGAGCAGGCCGGCGTTGTTCACCAGGATGTCCGGACCGCCCAGCTCGGTCGCGGCGCGCTGGATCAGACCGGCCGCTTCGGCCTTGACGGAGACATCCGCCTGGACGGCAATCGCCGGCGAACCCAGCTCCCGCACATCCTCCGCGACCGCCTGCGCCGCGCCGGCTTGACGGCGATAGTTGACCGCAACCCCAGCCCCCCGCCGGGCCAACTCCAAGCAGACCGCACGACCGATCCCCCGCGCGCCGCCGGTGACAACCGCAGACTTGCCGTCCAGCTCTCTCGGTCCCGGCGCGCGGACGGACATAGCTCGCGGAAAGAGTTCTCGGTGCAGTCGGCGAGCCCTAATACGGCGTCTGGTACCGGGGCCGGGGACGTGGCCGCGGCCGGTCGGACAGCGGGCGGCCGCGCTGCTGCGCCCCTCGGAATTTCGACTCCGACTCGCGCACGCGGCTCTCGATGGCGCGGTTCTCCTCCGTCAGCCACTGCTGCACATCCATGGCCAGCTTCAGCTCCTCGCGCAAGATGCTGAGGTGCTCCTTGGCCGCCGCCAAGCGCTCCGCTTCACTCGCGCCCTCCTCTTCGAGCTTCGCACCCTCGATGTCGATGGATGGAATCAGCACCGACGCGAACGATAGCGTGTCGTGGTCCAGACGGAAGCGGCGCAGGCTCTCGCGCGCCGCGATCCACCGCAGGAGCGTGCCGAGCTTTTGTGCCGTTTCCTCCGTGTCCATCCTGTGCGGCATGAACAGGTCGTGCCCTCCCTCCGGGTCCGCGTCGTCCGTGAAGCCCGGCAGGTACACCCGCATCGCTCCGCGGTAGACCGACAGCCGCTTGCCGAAGCGGTTCGTGAGCTTCCAGGTGAACTCGGCGGGCAGGATCACGACCTTGGCGATGCCGAGAGTGTCGAGCGCGAGCGGATCCGGGTCGAGCAGGGGCTCGTCGGGACGGGGCGCTTCTTCCGGCACCGTCAGGACGAACACGGGGATGCGGCGCTCCGGATCGGTGAGGTACTCGGCAAGGCTGCCGGCCTCGTAGTCCGAGTCGATCAGCCACGGTTCCTTGTCGATCTTGGAGCCTCCCTGCTCGAGGCCGCAATCCGCAGCCACATGCTCCAAAAAGCGCGGGACCGACGGCTGGAGCCGCAGCTTCATCTCGCCCGAGCCGACCAGCGTCCGGATGCTGAACTGCGTCGGCCGGTCGGCGCGCTCCCGAATCGCAACTTCGATGGTCCAGGTGCGCTGCGCCGGGCTGTCGTCCGGCTCGACAAACCGGAGCGCCCAGGTGTCCGAGCCCTTCACCGCTGCACGCACTGCGGTGAAGACCTGCTTGTCGGCGCGATGGTGGAAGGCGCGGCCTCGCCAGGCGTGCTCGGGCAGATCAGTCCTGGATTCGTTCTCTAACCATTCAAGAATGATTTCGCGCGCCTCCTGGGGACGTTCCAGCGAGGCGGACATCCGCAGGAGCTCTCGAATTCGAATGAACTGCCGCGGCCGCTGAGTCTCGGGGGAAGGAGCGTGTGTATCCTGCATTGCCTATCGTTCGGCCACATCCGGCCGCTGGGTTGCTCTTCCTGACCGGGGTGCCGAATCCCATGCGCCGCGAGCCGGAGCGCCCGGCACCTTCCAGCCTTTTGCGAATGCAACCTACGAGAGCCGACCCTCGCCCGATCCATCGGGGCTGGAGAATCGCCAACCGGACTCCGCAACAGGTTGCCTAGCCCAAAGCGACCGTATCTGGAGCTTACCCATGCAGGATACCACGGCGAGAGACGCCCCAGGCCACGAGCTCGGAGCCATGCCCTGGCCGAGCGGAGGCGGAACCGAGAGCTCAGCAGCCGGGGAGGAGCGGACCAGCAGGTCGGATGTGCGCTAAGGCGGTCAGCGGCTAACGAGCAGGTGGCCCTGCCCCAGGTGCCGGTGCGCTGGCAGGCGCTCGTCCGGGCGCACCGCTGCCCGGGCTGCGAGACCCTGGCGCTGGTCGGCCGCGAGTTGTCGCGACATCGCGGCGGTCTCGGTCTTGCGCCGCACTCCTTGCCGGAGGGGCTGCAGATTTGCACGGAGCAACGCGGCCGGTGCCAAGCGTAACTGTCCGCAGCAGGGCCGGGGCACCGATCCCATCTCGCTCCGCTGGGCAGTCGGGGCCCATCGATTAGCCGCAAAAACCGTCGCTGGACCATGCATCCGGCCAAGCGCTGTTCTATATTGGACGCACAGCGTTTTATCCGGATCCCGAGCTCGGTAGGCGGGGAGCGCCCCCGGAAGGATCTTGAAGAACGCGCTCCGCTGCAGAACGTGGCACCGAGGACGAACTCTTGCCTGGCTATGCGACGGGCGCGTGCCCGCCGGGCGACCGCCTGCCCGATTGCGCTGGCCGCCGTGGCGCTGCTGGCCGCCTTGCCCGCCGGGGCTGCCGAAGCCCCCGATCTACCGCAGCCGGCTTCGGTCCGCATCCGCTTCGGGGAAGACATCGCCCCGATCCTTGCCGACCGCTGCGAGGTCTGCCACGGTCCCAGCCAGCAGATGAACGGCTTGCGCCTCGACCGGGCGGCCGACGCCCTCCGCGGAGGCTACGCCGGTGCCGTCATAGTCCCCGGCAATAGCGCCGAGAGCAAGCTGGTCCTGATGGTCGCGGGCGCCGTCGACGGCAAGCGGATGCCTCCGTCCGGGGATCCGCTCACTTCCGACCAAATCGGCCTGTTGCGCGCCTGGATCGATCAGGGGGCGGAATGGCCCCAGCCAGATTCTGCCGAGGAAGCCGGGCAGTCGACCTCTTCCCATTGGGCCTTTCAGCCCGTCCGACGCCCCGAGCCTCCGGCGGTGGCAAGCGATTCCTGGCCCTTGCCTGCAGTCGACAGATTTGTCCTGGCCCGCTTGGAGAAGGAGAGCGTCGAGCCGTCGCCGCCAGCACCCCCGGCCACCTTGGTCCGGCGCCTCAGTCTGGATTTGACAGGCTTGCCGCCGACCCCAGCCGAGGTTGAGGCGTTTCTAGCGGACCGTAGTCCGCAGGCCTACGAGGAGACGGTCGACCGGCTGCTGGACTCGCCGCACTATGCCGAGAAATGGGCCCGGCACTGGCTCGACCTAGCTCGCTTCGCCGACAGCGACGGCTTTCGCGGGGACAACTTCCGCCCGCACGCCTGGCGCTACCGCCACTGGGTCATCCAAGCCTTCGACCGGGACATGCCTTTCGACCAGTTCACGCTGGAGCAGTTGGCGGGAGACCTGTTGCCGAATCCGACGGTCGACCAGCATGTCGCGACCGGGTTTCACCGCAACACTCCGACCAATACCGAAGGCGGCTCCGACCCCGAGGAGTGGCGCTTTGAGCAGGTGGTCAACCGGACCAACACCGTCGGCACCGTGTGGCTCGGGCTGACGGTGGGGTGCGCTCAATGCCACGACCACAAGTACGATCCGCTCACGCAGCGCGAGTACTACCAGCTCTTCGCCTTCTTCAATGACCTCGAAGAAGTCGACATCGACGCGCCGCTCCCCGGCGAGCGTGGCGCGTATCTGCGGGCCCTGCCGGACTATCAGCGCCGACGGCGCGATCTGCTGGGGCAGCACGAGGTCTTCAAGCGGAAGCCGCCCTGGGAAGCGAAGGTGCTCTGGGCCGCTGATCACCCCGGAGAATCCGCCGCATGGGATGTCACTTTCGACGAGCTCCGCACCTACGTCAACCTCGGCGAGCGGATCATCCGCACCCCCCCGGAGCGGCGCTCCGTCCGGCACGAGAAGGCGCTCACGGATTTTTTCGTGCGCGAGTACGGGCGCGTCCTGTCCAAGAGCGAGTACGCAGAGCTCGGCTACGCCGAGCTCGCCCAGGAGCTCCGGGCGCTGGACGAGTCACTCCCTCCATTTGGCGAAGCGCAGGCGGTGCATGTGGAGGAACGCCCGCGCCAGACCCACATCCACCTCGGCGGCAGCTACAAGTCGGCGGGGGGCCCGGTCGAGCCCGGGCTGCCCGCGTGGCTCCCCGCGGCGGACAGCGGGACGAGGCTTACCCGTGTGGAACTGGCCCGCTGGCTGGTGTCGCCTGAGAATCCGCTCACGGCGCGAGTCGCTGTCAATAGGGTGTGGCAGGAGCTGTTCGGCCGCGGTCTCGTCCCGAGCTCGGGGAACTTCGGCCTCCAGGGAGACCCGCCGTCCCACCCCGAGCTGCTCGACTGGCTTGCTGCCGACTTCGCGGAGGGAGGCTGGAGCTGGAAGGGCCTGATCAAGACGATCGTCATGTCCGCCACGTACCGCCAGGCTTCCGACCGGAGGGCCGCCCTGGAAGCCCGCGACCCCGACAATGCTCTGGTAGCCCGCCAGGGGCGCCTGCGCCTGCCGGCGGAACTGATCCGCGACGCCTCGCTGGCGGTCAGCGGATTGCTGGACACCAGGGTTGGCGGCCGCAGCGTGCGGCCCCCGCAGCCCGAGGGGGCCCGGCGCCTGGGCAGCAGCGACGCCGGCGGCTGGGAGGTGAGCGAGGGCCCGGACCGCTACCGGCGAGGGCTTTACATCCAGTACCAGCGCATGGCGCCGTACCCGCTGCTCAGCGCCTTCGACATGCCCGACACCTATGAAGCTGCCTGCAAACGAGGCCGCACCAACACGCCGCTCCAGGCTTTGCAGCTGCTCAACGACCCCGCCTTCGTGGAAGCCGCCCAGGGCCTTGCGGCCCGAGCCGTCACCGAATTCCAGGGCGGCTTGGAGGATAGGCTTCGGCAGGTGTTCCAACTTTGCCTAGCCCGGTCGCCCGACCCAGACGAACTGCATTCCCTGCGGGCGGCCTGGATCAAGCAGCAGGGGATTCTGGAGCGGAACCCCTCGTCGGCGGACGACTTGTTCGCACTCGAGCTGCCGGGCGTCTCGCGGTTGGACGGAGCCGCTTGGGTAACGCTGGCCAGCGCCCTCCTGAATCTCGACGAGTTCCTCACCCGGGAGTAAGCCCGATGGACTGGCTCGCCTACCGCCGCATCATCGACCGCCGCCGGTTCTTGGACAATTGCTCGGGCGGATTGGGCGTGGCGGCGCTGGCACACCTGCTCGGCCTCGAGGGGCGTACGCCCGGAGCCCCGGTCGCCGGCCCGAATCCGTTGGCGGTGAAGGAGCCCCACTTCGCTCCCCGGGCGAAGAACGCCATCCTGATCTACCAATCGGGGGCACCGAGCCAGCTCGACCTCTTTGACCCGAAGCCCGGCCTCGCCAAGTGGGCCGGGCAAGCACTGCCCGAGTCGCTCACCAAGGACCTCAAGCTCGCCTTCATCAAACCCAACGCCAAGATCATGCCCAGCGCCCGCGAGTTCCGGCCCTATGGCCGGAGCGGTACGGAGTTCTCGGACTGGGTGCCCCACTTGGGCGGCTGCGCGGACGACTTGTGTCTGATCCGCACGATGCGCACCGAGGCCTTCAACCACGACCCCGGCGCCCTTTTGCTCACCACGGGCGCGACCCAGTTCGGACGCCCCGCGATGGGCTCCTGGGTCGCCTACGGCCTCGGCAGCGAGTCCCAGAACCTGCCGGGCTTCGTCGTCTTGGGCTCGGGGAAGGGCCCCAATGCCGGATCGAATATCTGGTCAAACGGCTTTCTGCCGTCTGCTTACCAAGGCACGCGCTTCCGGACCGTCGGCGACCCGCTCCTGTACGTGTCCAACCAGCCCGGTTTCACGCAGGAGCTGCAGCGGGCGCGCCTCGACACGATCCGGGACCTCAACGAGCGGCGCTTCAAGCGAACCGGGGACCAGGAGATCGCCGCCCGCATCGCCTCGTATGAGCTAGCCTTCCGGATGCAGCTCGCGGTGCCGCAACTGCTCGATTTCGGTAGCGAACCGCAGCATCTGCTGGACTCCTACGGGGTTGGCAGGGAACCGACGCACGCCTACGCCGCCAACTGCCTCCTCGCCCGCCGCATGGTCGAGCGAGGGGTGCGGTTCGTCATGCTGACGCACGGAGACTGGGACGACCACAAGGAACTCGACCAGCGGCATGCGCAGAACTGTGCCGTTGTGGACCGGCCGACCGCAGCGCTAGTGCGGGACCTGAAGCAGCGTGGCTTGCTGGATTCCACGCTGGTGATTTGGGCCAGCGAGTTTGGGCGGACGCCGATGGCGCAAGCGGACCGCCAAGACGAGGCGCCGGGCAGGGACCATCACCCCGATTGCTTCAGCATGTGGCTCGCCGGAGGGGGCTTCGCGGCCGGGCGGGCAGTCGGCAGGACGGACGAAATCGGCCTCAAGCCGGTCGAAGACCCCGTGCATATCCACGACCTCCAAGCGACGATGCTGCATTGCCTGGGCTTCCACCACGAGAAGCTCACCTACAGACACCAAGGGCGGGACTTCCGGCTGACCGATGTGGGCGGGCGGGTCGTCGAGAAGCTGCTGGCCTAAGAGCCCGTTGATAAAGTCCGGCTGAGCGGCGCTGTGCTCGGGGGGTTGCGGTACGAGAGCATTCCGTGGGATACTTGTTCACATGTCGCTGGGCGCTCGCAAACGGATCCAGGGGCTCGTCTTCCTCCCTGCGGACGAACTCCCCCAGGCCCCGACCGTCCCGTTCTTTGAGAAGCTCAACGAGGTGCTCGAGCGCTCCGGCTTCGATGAGTGCCTGGAGCGGCTCTGCCGGCCCTTCTACGCCGCCAAGCTGGGCCGCCCCTCGCTGCCGCCGGGCGTCTACTTCCGCATGCTCTTGCTCGGCTACCTGCTGGGCTTGGGTTCCGAGCGCGCCATCGCCCTGCAGGCCAGCGACACCCTCTCGATCCGCGAGTTCCTCGGCTACGGACTCCACGAGTCGACGCCGGACCACTCCACGCTTTGCCGCACGCGCCAGCGCATCGACCTCGAGACGCACAAGAAGGTCTTCGCCTGGGTGCTGGAGAGGCTGCGCGCCGCCGGGCTAGCCAAGGGCGAGACAGTCGGGGTGGACGCCACCACGCTGGAAGCCAACGCGGCGCTGAACACGCTGCAGCGGCGGAACACCCGGGAGGGCTACGGGGAGTTCATCGAGCGCTTGGCGGCATCCGCGGGGATTGAGACGCCGACGAAGGAAGATTTGATTGAGTTCGACCGCCGGCGCAAGAACAAGTCGCTGTCGAACCAGGAGTGGGAGCACCCGGTCGATCCAGACGCCCGGGTGGCCCGTATGAAGGACGGCGCGACGGACATGGCCCACAAGGCCGAGCACGCGGTGGACCTGGACAGCGGTGCGCTGGTGGGGCTGACCGTGCAGGCCGCGGACCGGGGCGACACGGCGACGCTCGGGCCGACGCTGGCGGCGGTGGCGGAGGCGCAGGGCGGGAAGCCGCAGACGGTGGTGGCGGACAAGGGGTACAACAGCGGCGCGACGGTGCTGGCTCTGGAGGAGTCCGGGCAGGAGCCGGTGATTCCGGAGCCGCAGCGGAAGCCCCGCAAGTGGGAGCCGGGGCAGGAAGCCGAGCGCGCGGCGGTGGAGGCGAACCGGGAGCGGGTCGCCGGCGAGCGGGGGCGCCAGCTGGGGCGGCAGCGCTGCGAGCAGGTCGAACGGTCGATGGCCCACATGTACGGGACTGGCGGGATGCGGCGGGTCCACCTGCGGGGCCACAACAACATCCTGAAGCGACTGCTCATCCACGCCTGCGGGTACAACTTGGGCGTCCTGATGCGGTCGCTGACGGGGATCGGTACGCCCCGAAGCCTGCAAGGCGGCGGCTCCCTGGCCGTTTTGGCACTAATTCGGCCTGGAGAAGGCCTCGGGAAGGCCCCAGAACGGCTTCTGAGCGCGTTCTCGAGCGTCTGGGCCGCCCGGCGGCCCGCGCTCGGGCTCGGAGCCTAGCTCGCAGGAGCCTTCGCTGCGTTCCGCCGCGTCTCGGCGGTGACTCGGACAGCGCCATTTATCAACGGGCTCCTAAGCGGGGCTTCGACAGGGAATCTGCCCACTCGAGGAATCCAGCGAGCTGGCCGGGCTGCCGCAGCAGCTGGCTAGGCAGGAGCCTGTCGGAAATGTCTTGGGTGCCGTGGAGCTTGCGTACGCGGCACCCCAACTGGCCCGCAACGGGCGCCGAAGGCCCCCGGAACCGCGCCACCGTCCAGGATCGATGATTTGCACTCGCTGCCACGCCACCCGACACCAGCTGACCTCGCCTACCGGACTTGGCAACAGGCTCCCAGGAACCGTGCGACAGATCCCGCATCGCATGTCGCTCTTGCCTTCTTCGGCGATTGCCTCCGTCCGTGCCGGACGCTGGCTGCTAGTCCCGCGAACGTCACGCGGGCACCAGGGCTTGGCCGGGCGTTCCCTAGCCGGTCTCGGCAGGACAAGGGTAGCGGTCGCGGCCTGCCCGCGCCGCAAAATGCGACACACGGCTGCCAAGGTTCTCCTGGCAGCGGTCATTCGTTACTCCGTTCCCGCGACAGGCGGGCAAACCCTTACATGCCGCTGCCGTATCTCCAGCGCCCGGCCGGCTCGGAGAGGCTCCCTGGGCGCGCTCGGCGGATCGGCTCTGGCTTACTGATGTTTTCATAAGTAATTGCACGAAAAGGCATCGCAAGCCATTGATTCTATTGGTGGGTTGCTTGCAATGACTTTTGGCAAAACTAGTAAGCGGATCGGAAGTTCGGGGAGTGCTCCCTCGCCCGAGGTTCGCAGAAGGCGAATCCTTCTGCTACACTCAAAATCGGCTTAAACGCTAAGCATGAGACGGTGCCCCCGCGAGGGACTAGATGAGCAAGCAAGCCAATCCCGAGGCGTTCGACGGCGCGGTCGTCGACGCCCGTGTGCTCGATCCCATCAAAGAGCATGTATTCCAGTCCTCGCCGGTCAAGGAGTTTCCTTGCCGGGTCTGTGGAAAGAAGGGGGCCACGGAGCGCTCCGACGGCCTGTGCTGGATCTGTCGGCGCCTGAAGATCAGCGCCTGGCGCGAAGCGCAGGAAGCTGTGGGAGAGTAGGCACTTTCCTCGCCGCACCGCGGACTCTTCGCCCTAGGTCTTGCACAATTCAGAATAAAATGCGAATATAAGGGGCATGCCCCCGCAGCCGACCGGGATCGCGGCCCAAGCCGCCCGTGGCGCAACGCTCGCCGTCAAGCGCCGGGTGGAGTACCGCAGCCTCCCGTCCAAAAGCATCCTGAACCGCTGCGCCAACCCGCGCCTGCCGTTCCGCTGGACCATCAACCCCTACCGCGGCTGCGAGATCGGCTGCCACTACTGCTACGCGGTCTACACCCACACCTACCTGGGGCTCGACGACCCCCGCCTGTTCGACACGCTCATCTTCTCCAAGGAAAGCGCCCGGGAGCTGCTCGGACGCGAGCTGCGGCGAGGCGTGGACGGACCCATCGCGATCGGCACCGGCACCGACCCCTACCAACCCGCCGAGGCGCGGTTTGAGACCACCCGCGGCATCCTGGAGGCCTTCGCCCAGCACGGCGGGAATACGGTCGGCATCACCACCAAGTCCGACCTGATTCTCCGCGACCTGGACCTGCTGGAAGCTGTCGCGGACCGCAACGAGCTGCATGTCAATATCACCGTGACCACTATGGACCCGTCGCTGGCGCGGACGCTTGAGCCGCGCGCGGCGCGACCCGACCTGCGGATCGGCGCGGTCCGCCGGCTTCGCGAGCGGGGCCTCCGGGTGGGCGTCTTCTCGGCCCCCGTCCTGCCCCTGCTGACAGATTCGACCGAGCTGCTGGAAGGCGTCGCGGCGGCGGCTCGCGAGGTCGGCGCTTGGTTCTGGCATGCGCACCCGCTGTTCCTCCAGCCTGCAGCCCGAGAGCGCCTGCTGCCCGTCATCTCGCGGGAGTTTCCGCACTTGGCCGGGCGCTACAAGGCCCACTATCGCCGGTCCGCCTATGTCTCCCCGGATTACCGGCTCTGGCTCGCAGCCAGGGTTGCGAGGATCCGCGAACGGCATGGCCTGCAAGAGAATCGCTGCGAGTCAGCGCGTCCTGAGGCCCAGGCGCGGACGGCTTTTCCGTCCGGCTTTCCGCGCCAGCAATCCCTGTTCGATGAGTTATGATCGGAGCATACTGCGCCCTCTCCGTTTCGGGGCTCGCCGCCAATGCCTTGGTTCCGCCGGGAAGACGAGCCCAAGCGCGTTCGCACCGAGGGCTTATGGATCAAGTGTGATTCGTGCGGCTCCCCGATTTGGAAGAAGGATCTCGAAGCCCAGGGCATGGTCTGCGGCAAGTGCGGCTTTCACTTCAAGATCCCGGCCAGGGAACGTCTCGCCCTGCTGTTCGACGCCGGGGAATGGACCAGCCTCGGCTGGCAGCTGCGCTCGACGAACGCGCTGCGGTTCACTGACCGCCGGCCCTACGAGGAGCGCCTGCTGGACGCCCAAGGCAAGACAGGCCTTCACGACGCAGTGCTGTGCGCCCGAGGCAAGCTCGAGGGCCGCGACAGCATCATCTGCGCGATGGAGTACCGCTTTATCGGCGGCAGCATGGGGGCGGTCGTGGGGGAACTGCTCACCCGGGCCGCCGAACTCGCGGCCAGCGACCGCGTGCCCCTCGTCATCGTTTCCGCCTCTGGAGGGGCGCGCATGATGGAGGGCATGGTCAGCTTGGTGCAGATGGCCAAGGTCTCGGCGGCCCTCAAGAAGCTCGACCGCGCCCGCGTCCCCTACATCAGCGTGCTGACCGATCCGACCACCGGCGGCGTGACGGCCAGCTTCGCGATGCTCGGAGACCTGAATATCGCGGAGCCAGGTGCGCTGATAGGCTTCGCCGGGCCGCGGGTGATTGAGCAGACCATCCGGCAGAAGCTGCCCAAGGGCTTCCAGCGCTCTGA
Source organism: Bryobacterales bacterium (assembly GCA_965213745.1). Taxonomy (GTDB): domain Bacteria; phylum Acidobacteriota; class Terriglobia; order Bryobacterales; family UBA6623; genus VXMF01. The sequence goes on from CBDBZZ010000053.1 coordinate 52,535, forward strand.
ATTTTTGCTGGAGCACGGCATGCTAGACGCTGTGGTCCCGCGCCCCGAGCTCAAGCGCTACCTCGGCGGCGCTCTGGAGTTTTTCGGCCGCTCCGGCTAGGCGCGGATGGAGTCTCCCGACCCGGCCACGCGCTACCTGTTCTCGCTGCTCGGTTCGATCCGCGGCAGCGATTTCGGTCTTGACCGCATGCGGCGGCTAATGGACGCCCTAGGGCATCCGGAGCGCGATCCGGGGATGGTCCATGTCGCCGGCACCAACGGCAAGGGCTCCACGGCGGCGATGATCGAGAACGGCCTGCGCGCCGCGGGTCGCTCGACCGGCCTGTACACCTCGCCCCATCTTTGCCGCTTGGCCGAGCGCTTCCTGCTGGACGGCCGCCCGGCCGAGGCCTCAGCCCTAGCGGTGGCCGTCGAACCCGTGCGGCGGGCGAACGAACGCATCGTGGCCCGCCACGGCGGCGGAGCCCATCCCACGTTCTTCGAGTCCGCCACGGCGGCGGCCCTGGTTCTGTTTCGCCAGGCGGGCGCGGCCTGGCGGATCGTCGAGACCGGCCTCGGGGGGCGGCTCGACGCTAGCAATGTGCTTCGGCCGCGATTGGCCGTCTTGACCCGGGTCGACCGCGACCACGAGCGCTTCCTGGGCCTGGGCATCAGGGCTATCGCCGGCGAGAAGGGCGCCATCGTGAAGCCGGAATGCCTTGCGGTGCTGGGCCCCCCAGCAGCCCGCCGCCCGGGAAGTCCTGCTGCGCTGCTGCGCTGAGGCAGGGGCTCCCGTGGTCGACGTCGAGCGCAACTGGCGGGCATGCAACGCCTTCAGTGTTGGCGGGCGCTGGCGGTTCGACGCCGTCGGTCCAGGTTTGACCGTTCCGGTCCAACTGGCCCTAGCTGGCGCACACCAGATCGAGAACGCCCTGATCGCCGTCGCCGCGCTGGATGCTCTGGGCGTACCTGCCGACCGCATCGCAGCCGGGCTCCGGCGGACCCGCTGGCCGGGCCGCCTCGAGTTTTTCGACCGTGCTCCGCGGGTGCTCCTCGACGCGGCCCACAACCCCCACGGCGCCCGTGCGCTGGCCGACTTCCTGCGGCAGGAGGCCAGCAACAAGCGGGTCGCGCTGGTGTACGGGGCTTCCCGCGACAAGGCCGTCGACGAAATGGCGGCTTGGCTGTTCCCCTGTGCCGACCGCATCGTGCTGACGAGTTCGCGGGTGCAGCGGGCCGCCAGACCTGCAGCCCTGCTCCAAGCGGTTGGTCACCACCACCCCGCGGTCGCGACAGCCCCGGCCGTCGGCGACGCGATGCGTTTGGCAACCGCGGCCGCCGGCGAGGACGGCTGGATCGTCGTGGCCGGGTCGCTCTTTCTGGTCGGAGAGGCCCGTGCGCTGCTCGGCTAGAATCGACTCTTGCAGCGGCTCCGGGAAACGCTCAGCTTCCTGCGCTCCATTTGCTGGATGATTCCCCTGCTCATTGGAATCACGAAAGCGATGGGGTTCCTGTCGCTGCTATCCTCCCTATTCGACAGCACAGGCGCACTCCAGCATCGGATCGCAAGGCGCTGGGGCCGGATGCTGATGCGGGTATTCCTGGTCGAGGTTCGCCTCGTCGGCAGCGACAACCTCGATCCCCGCCAAGCCTATGTCTTCGCATCCAACCATTTCAGCCTGCTCGACACGCCGCTGATGTTCGGCTTCCTGCCCAGGCAGTTCCGCATCCTAGCCCGCGCCGGCCTGTGGAGGATACCCTTCATCGGCTGGCACCTGAATCGCGCTGGGCATCTCCCGGTGAACCGCACCAACCCCCGCATCGCGGCTCGTAACATCGCGACCGCCGCCGACCGGGTCCGGGCCGGCCGATCCATCCTGCTCTTCCCCGAAGGAGGGCGGCGAAGAGGCAAGGCGATGCGGCGCTTCAAGACGGGTGCCGCCCACATCGCCATGCAGGCGGGCGTGCCGATCGTGCCGATGGCGGTGGCAGGTACCGGCAGCATCCTGCCCCCGGGCTCGTGGCACCTGCGGCCCGGCGTGGCCGAACTGCGCATCGGGGAGCCGATCGCCACAGACCGCCCGGACGGGCCTGCGGCGAAGGCCCTCACGGAGCGAGTGCGACTAGAAATCTCCCGATTGGCGGCTCTGCCTGCCGCCGGCCGGGCCAGCGAGGAACGCCGGAGGACCCCGTGAAGTACTGGCTTGGACTCGACATCGGTACCGGAGGCTCCCGAGCTTTGCTCGTCGGAGCGGGACGGTGCGGTTGCTTGCGGTGTCACTGCGGCGCACGAAGACATCCTGATGGAGCGGCCCCTGTGGGCCGAGCAGCGACCCGAGAACTGGTGGGCCGCGGCGGTGCTGGCCGTCCGAGGGGTACTGGCCAAGGCCTCCGCTACCGGCCGGGATATAGCCGGGATGGGCCTGTCCGGCCAGATGCACGGACTCACGCTGCTCGACGCGGACGACGCGGTGATCCGACCTGCGCTGATCTGGTGCGACCAGCGCAGCCAGGAGCAAGTGGACTGGATCAACGCCAAGGCTGGTCAGGAGATGGTGCTCGCGCAGACCGCCAACCCGGTGCTGACGGGCTTCACCGCGCCGAAGCTGCTCTGGGTGCGCGACCACGATCCCGCCAGCTACGAGCGCGTCCGATCGATGCTGCTGCCCAAGGACTACATCCGATTCCGCCTGACCGGTGAATTCGCCAGCGAGGTCTCGGACGCCTCCGGGACCGCGCTCTTCGATGTCGTCGGCCGTCGCTGGGCGTTGCCGCTGACCGAGAAGCTCGGCGTCGACGCCTCGATCCTGCCGAGGGTCGTGGAATCGACCGCATTGACAGGCTCGGTCAGTTCCGCTGCCGCGGACGCGACCGGCCTAGCGGCAGGCACCCCGGTTGTAGGCGGCGCGGGGGGACCAAGCCGCCAGCGCGGTGGGCAATGGGATTGTCGAGCCCGGACTGGTGTCCTGCACGATCGGGACTTCGGGCGTTGTTTTCGCGCACCTCGACCAGGCCGCCTACGACCCTGCGGGGCGGGTGCATACGTTCTGCCACGCCGTTCCGGGCAAGTGGCACGTGATGGGAGTCACGCAGGGGGCAGGCTTGAGCCTGCAGTGGTTCCGCGACCACTTGGCGCAGGACCTTGCCGCGAAGGCCTCGCGGCGGGGGGCCGAAGTCTACGACCTGCTCACGGACGGCGGCGGCTGGTGTGCCGGCAGGCTGCGAAGGCCTGTTCTGGCTGCCCTATCTGATGGGCGAGCGAACCCCGCACCTCGATGCCTACGCCCGCGGCGGTTGGATGGGCCTTACCGCGAAGCACACGCGAGCGCATTTGGTGCGGGCGATCCTCGAGGGCGTGGCGTACAGCTTGAAGGATTGCCTAGCACTCGTCGAGTCGCTCGGCGCCGAAGTCCAGGCCGTACGGGCCTCTGGCGGCGGGGCGCGATCCGGCCTGTGGCGCGACATTCTAGCCGGAGTCTTCGGGCGGCCGATCACTACGCTCCAGACGCAGGAAGGCTCGGCGTACGGAGCTGCCTTGCTGGCAATGGTGGGCACGGGAGCCTACGCTTCGGTAGGCGAAGCCTGCGCTGCCGCCATCCGCGAGCGGGACCGTGTCACCCCGGACAAGCGCCTGGCCGAGGCATACGGGCGGTCCTACGCTCTCTTCCGCGAGTTCTATCCGGCGCTCAAGGCCATGTTCCACCGCATGTAGCTGGTGTCGACTGACCGCTTACCGTGGTTCCCGTTTGAGGTTCGCGGATGGCTGCCCAGCAGCCAACCAGCAGCCCTAGCAATCGCCTGCCAGCAGACGCACCCAGGTCGGTTCCGAGTCGCCCCTTGTCTAACTCGGACCCAGTGAGGCTGCGCCCTGCACTGGCAGGCCAGGCACGGGCACTTCCGCTGTCAGGAATCAGGCTTGGCCGCGTTGCTGCTAATCCTGCCGCGGGCCCTCGCGGTTGCCGCGGGCCTCTCCGAGGCCGAGCGCTTGCTTGCCCTGAGCAGCTGGATTGCGTGGCGAGCTAGGATTCCTGGTGGGCTGTCGGGACTGCCGAGAAGCACTGACTGGATTCGGGCGAAAAAAGGCCCTAGACCGAGATTCGAAGCCATGGCGGGCCCTTCGTCGCGCAGGCGGCGCAGGAGCGCGGGCGCGGCTGGCCCGCGCCATTGGGTGCAGGAGCGAGGCTCCGGACAACGCGGTCTCGACGGCGACAGATCGGCGCGTCTCGACAGCTTCGGATGTCGCTGGGCAGCGATGCGGCCAGTGCCCCGAGGCCCGGATTGGCCCGGGCGACCGCAACGGGGCCGAGTACCCTTGTTTTCCGGAAATCGGCGCGTCGACTTCCTCGAGCCGCTCGGCCCGACCGCCACGAACATGACGGGGCGCTACATCCCCGTCCACCGAGATCTTGATTCGACGCCCGCTCAGCCGCGCATCCCGGTGATGCCGCTCGTGGCAAGCGCGGCACAGCACCTGCGCGTTCTGCTCGTCCATCAAATCGCCGCCCAAGGCCCCCTCGCGAACACGGCGCAGATGCTCGCCGGCCACCGTCTTGCCCAGCTCAGCGCATCTGGCGCATAACGGGTTCTCCGCCAGCACGCCTTGACGGAACCGCCGGAACTGACTGTGGCCCCGGGGGTTGCCGTACTCCTTCTCAGGTTTAGGCAGCATCGCGCTCGTCCGGCGGCACAAACTTGCCAGTTCTGCAGATCGCCACATTCGTGTTGTCGTGGTTCGGATCGTCCACAACACGCCCAGCGGCCCTCTAGGCTGCTTGCCCGACCCGCGGCGAGCTACCTAGGACAAATCCAGCGCCCGACGCAATCTAGGCAGCCACCCTTGCTGCTTACTGATGTTTTCATAAGTAATTGCCCGAAAAGGCACCGCAAGCCATTGATTCTATTGGTGGGTTGCTTGCAATTACTTTTGGGAAAATTAGTAAATACCGCACTCTCAGGATTACTGCCTTCCTTGACATACCGCTTCCGCAGCCGCTTGACGGCCGACCAATTCTCGTAGTAAGCGACAAAACCATCGAGCCTTTAATCGTCAATTAAATAGACTGACATCTAAAGCATCCAGACTTCGAGATAGACCTCACCCAATGCTTCGTCTGATGTCGGCTTCAAGCAGACGATATCGCTTTGCCTGACCGAATTACTTTGCTGCTTCAGTCCTAGAACAGAAGATCTAAGTCATTGCCGGACAATGACATCTGACAATGCCGCCGCTCGCTCTCGCAGGGCTTCCAACGCATTTTCAACCCACCATGCAATCAGACCGCAGATCAAACCGACGAACAGGCTGACCATAACGTAAAGAGCCGCATGTCGACAGCCTAGCTGGGCAAGGTGAACGGCGCAATTTCCAAAGCTCCCGACTGCGCCGCCCGGGGACAGCGCACCACCGCAGCGCTGGACGCTACACGAACAGGCGGATCAGAATGCCGACGATACCGATTGCACCGCCGCCGAGCATCCACATGAGCATCTTCAGCTTGGTGTTCTGGGCGGCCAGCATGCCTGCCTGCGCGGTTGCCATGGCGTCCATCTTGGCATTCTGCACAGCGATCACGGCGTCCAGCTTGGCGTTCTGCCCAGCGATCACGGCGTCCATCCTGGTGTTCTGCGCAGCGATCATGGCGTCCAGCTTGGCGTTCTGCGCAGCGATCAACGCGTTCTGAGCGTCCAGCTTGGCTTCGAACCGCGCGATGAGGTTGACGGCTGCCATGTCTCGTATGCTCTGCGTCGCATTGTAGGCCTGCGCCACATCGACGCCAGCATCGCGGAAGGCGTGGAATACCGCCTGCTCGCCGGTGAGGGTCGGTGCGTCTAGCTGTGTGTCCGGCGCTGGTGCGGGCATGCTCCTATTCTAGTCCGCCGCCCGATACCAGCGCAGGGCTCCTAGATTCCCGGTTACTGATCGCGTCAAAAGTCGTGTCACCAGAATTCAGGCAAGAATACACTTGCAGTCTGCCTCTCGAAAGAAGGCTCGCACCTGTTCCGGAGCTTTTTGCAAAGACTGGCAAACAGCTTCCAAGTTGCCGCGAAGCTGTGCTTCGGTCTTGCTCAGCTCGCGACCGACCCGCCGCTGGACCAAGGCCTCTAGCAGTTCCGCAGGATTGACTTGCGGCGAGTAGGTCGGCTGCAAGTACAGCTCTACCGCGGCTTGGTTCGCTTGCAGCCACTCCTGGATGATCCAGGCCCGGTGAATACTGCAATTATCGACTACCAACAGAATCTTCCGGTCCGCTTCCTCCGCGATCCGCTCCCAAAACTCCCGGAAGACCGCCGCCGTGACAGGACCCTCCCGCACTGTGTAATAGAGCTGGCCCTCCGGGCCGCTGGCCGTCAGCAGGTGGAGGCGGAAACGCCCGCTGGCCACCCGCCCGACGGGGGTCTGACCGCACGGGCCCCAAGTGCGCCCGGACACGCTCTGCGCAGCCAGGCCGGACTCGGCGGCGCAGGCGAGCAGGGCTCCCCACTCCTGGGCACGACGAAGGATCTTGGGGAGTTCTTCGTCTTTCCACCGCTGCACAGCAGCGGGATGGTACCGGGTGGCGCGCCCCTGGGGCCGCTGTGGCGGGAGTCGGAGCCGCCGCAGGCTCCGGCGCCGCGTGGAGACGCTCGGGACGCTGCCGAACTTCTCCCCCAAGGCTTGGCGCACTCGCTGCACGGTCCACCAAGCGAACTCGAATTGGTATTGAGCGGGGTCTTGGTCTCCGACGACGATGCGGATCCAAGCCAGGTGCCGATCTGTCCCTTGGCGTGGTCTTCCCGTTCCTTTACGATCTCGAAGATTCTCCATGCCTCCCAGGAGGAAGCGTGAGATCCAGCGATAGATCGTGCGTATGGAGAAAGGGACGCAGGACTTTATCTGGACCACCGACTTGCCCCCAATGTGCTGCAAGACCACGTTCTTTCGAACCTCGAATTTCTGGCCCGCAGTAAGGCACAGGAAGAAGAAGAATCTTTCTTTTGTCATACTAATGGAGCACAACAAACCCACCCTGCAGATCCATCGACGAAGGGATTCCCGAGACACGACTTTTGACGCGATCAGTACCGGCCGGCCCGGGGGCCGGGGAAGCCGGGGTGCGGGGTGATCCGGCGCGACGGGGACGGGGAGCAGCAGCTGCTGGTGCCGGTGTCCACGATGATTCTGGTGAGCTGCCGCTGGCGGAGCTGGGGCGGCGGCACCGCGACCAGCAGGGGCCGGAGCCTGCGTTCCAGGGGCCGTTGCCGGACCTGGGCCTGCAGCATCCGCCGGGCCGCTCGCCCGCAGCGCAGCAGGGCTTCTACCTAGGTGCCCGGATCTCGCAGCTGCGGTTGCGGCTGCTGTGCAGCAGGAGCAACCTGCAGTGGGACTGACTGCTGCCCGCGGCGAGCCGGGCTAGGGCTGGGGCGGCACCGGGCCCAGCGGCAGGGGACCGACGCGGAGTCCGCGGGGGGCCCGGGCGCCCGGAGCCGGGTGCCTGCGGGGGGCCCAAGTCGCTCTCCGCACAAGCCCTACGGCCCCGCCCCCCCTCGCGGGGGATTCTCCGGGGATCTGGAATCGCGGGGGCCGATCGAGTTGGGTTCCAGTGGGTGAGACACTAATCCCAAGAGTCCTCAGAGCTAG
>CBDBZZ010000054.1:0-4830 GCA_965213745.1 Bryobacterales bacterium
GCCGTCGTAGGCATTGAGCTGGTCTGCCCGCATGGCGTACCGCATCGCGTTGTAGTTGATCGTGAAGACCGCCAGAAAGTCCTGCGGATATTCCGCAACCACGACCACGGACTCGGGGAGGTCCATGCCTTGGACATGCGGCGCGAGGGCCGTTGCGGTGACCGACACGGGGTACCCCGCGTCCATGATCAGGTGAATCGAGTCGAAGATGTGGCAGCCTTGGTCCTGGGCGATGCCGCCCGAGTAGGCGGATAGGCTCCGCCAGTTGAAAAACACCAGCGGGTCCTGGGGCACGTTTGCGGCGGGCCCTAGCCAGCCTTGCCAGTCGATCGGCCCCTGGAATGCAGCTCGGCGCGGCTCGGTGCGCGAGTTCAGCCAGTAGGTCCGGACCATACGCACCGTACCGAGCCTGCCCTCGCGCCGCAGGTCCCGGGCTTCGAGGTAGAGGTTGTAGCTCCGCCGTTGCATCCCGACTTGGACGATGCGATCCGACGTCCGCTGCGCTGCAACCAGCTCTTTGCCCTCTTCCGGGGTGTGGCACAGCGGCTTCTCGACGTAGACGTCCTTGCCGGCGTCCATTGCGTCGAGCGTCATGCGGTGGTGCCAATGCTCGGGAGTCGCGATGAGGACTGCGTCGACATCCTTGTCTTCAAGCACCTTGCGGTAGTCTCGGTACGCCTTCGTGCCGGGACCGGCCGCCGAAAGCCCCGCCTCGAGGTTGGGCTCGTAGACATCGCAGACCCCGTGAATCTTGAGATCGGGGGTCCCGGCGGAACTCGGTCATCACGCGGCGCCCGCGGCCTCCGGCCCCGACGAGCGCCAACCGCACTGCGGCGTTCGGGGGCTGCGCCAACGCCATCCCCGCCGAGGAGAGGAAGAAGATCCGCCTGTCCATGTCTCCGAAGATTCTCCCACATCGCCTAGCGTCTGCGACCGGCCGGCCCGCGAGCTGTCGGCCGTGCCTGCACCGCTCCCCGGCCCGCTCCGACGCTGCCTCCGCCCGGGGCCGTCTTACACTGTTCGCGAGCGCCGTCCGGGAGCGGTCGTCCCAGTCCCGGCGTTGGTGCCGCGCATGCTGACCAAGCTGGCAATCCGCAACTTCAGGCGTTTCGACCGGGTCGAGATTGAGCTGGGCGACCCGGTAGCATTCCTGGGCCCGAACGACTCCGGGAAGTCGTCGGCGCTGCAAGCTCTCCTCCTGTGGGCTGTGGGCCTCCGGCGCTGGAACCAGAAATGGCCGGTCGCCAAGGAGGTGGACCAACGGCCGGGGGTCACGCTCACTCGGCGGGACTTGGCTCCGCTGGCTGTGTCCAGCGCAAACCTGCTTTGGCGCAATCTGCATGTGCGCGATGTGCGCCGTCTCGCCGGACACCAGCGCACGAGCACTGTCCGGATCGAAGTCGTCGTGGACGGCTCGACAGCCGGGACGGCTTGGCGCTGCGGCATGGAGTTCGACTACGCGAACGAGGAGTCCTTTCACTGCCGCCCGCTCCGCATGGGGGATGGGAAGGACGCGCCGCGCATGCCCGTACCTGCAGAAGCCGGCAAGGTTCGCGTCAACTACCTCTTGCCGCTCCAGGCTTTAGCGGAAACGGAGACGCTGCTGGACCCCGGCGCGGCGACCGTCCGGGTTGCAGAAGGGCGTGCGTCCGAGGTCCTCCGCAATCTCTGCTATCACCTGCATAGGAATCGGCCGGACCGGTGGGAGGAGCTTGCCGCACGCATAGACAGCCTCTTCGGGGTCGCTCTGGACCCTCCCCGCCACCGCTCGGAGCGGGGCGAGGTCGACCTGACCTACCGGCCCGCAGGGCTCTCGCTGGACATATCCGCGGCCGGTCGCGGTCTCCAGCAGACTCTGTTGCTCCTCTCGTTCATCGCTGGCAATCCTGGCTCCGTGCTGTTGCTCGACGAACCCGCTGCGCACCTCGAACCGCTCCGGCAGCGGCAAATGTACCGGCTGGTTCGCGAGACGGCGAGGGATTGCGGCTGCCAAATCATCGCGGCGACCCATTCGGATGTGCTGCTCAACGAGGCTGCCGACCGGGATTTGGCGATTGCTTTCGTCGGGGAGCCGCACCGGATCGGTCGCGACCGGCGCGAAGATGTGCTGCGGACCGTGCGGGAGCTGGGGTTCGAGCACTACTTGCAGGCGCAGCAGACCGGGTGGGCGCTGTACCTGAACAGCCCTACGGACCTCGCCGCGTTGCAGGTGCTGGCGCGCAGACTTGGCTTCGACGAAGCCGCCGAGGCTCTGCAGCGTCCGTTCGTGCAGTATGTTGCCAACCGCTTCGCCGCCGCGGAACGCCACTTCCTCGGCTTGGTCGGGGTCCTGCCCGCACTGCGAGGCGTCGCGCTCCTCGAGGGCCCCGGTGTCCAAGCGGGCGAGATCGGCGGAAGCGGCTCGCTGCAGCTGTTGAGGTGGCGGCGGTCCGGGATCTGGAACTACCTCTGCACGCGGTCCGCCCTGGAGGAGCTCGCCCGGCGGGAGGGCGAGGCCGAAGGGCCGGGGCCGTTGTTTGCCGCGGAGCGCGTCGCGGCCCACCGGGCGGCGATGCGACGGGCAATCGACCACGTTCTGGCCGAGAACGCCCGGAGCGGCTCGGGCGAACCCTTGAGCCCAGGCGCCAACGTACGCGACAGTTTCGCGGCTCCCGTCTTCGCGATGTACCAAGAGAAGCTCGGGACCGCAGGGCGGCTGCGGCTGCCCGACATCGCAGCATTGGCCGACAGCCTTCCGGCAGATGAGATCGATCCGGAGCTCCGCGAGAAGCTGGAAGCTATCGCGGCCGCTGCCGCAGGCTCCCGCCCGGCGGTTGCCTGATCCAGCCCCGCCCAGCGGCACGGATGCATCCCTGCCGTAAGACAATGGTCACATGCCCGAAGCTAGTGAGCAGCGCGACGCATTCGCGTCCCGCAAGGCGACACTGATCGCGACCGCCCTGGCTGCTGCCAGCATTGCGATTCCATTTTGGTTCTGGATGGACACCTGGTTCGGCAAGCCGCTCGACGACGACCAAATCGGGCAATATCTCGCTGACGCCGAGAACCCTCGCAAGGCGCAGCACGCCATGGCGCAGATCTCGCAGCGCATTTCCGCCGGGGACGCCTCGGTCGAGCGCTGGTATCCGGAACTGCTCCGGCTGGCCCGGCACGAGCTGCCCGAGCTCCGCATTACCGTTGCTTGGCTGATGGGCGACGACCCGACGAGCGAGGAGTTTCATCAGACGCTGTTGGATTTGGTCAAGGACCCCAATCCGTTGGTGCGCCGCAATGCGGCGCTGGCTCTGGCGAAGTTCGGGGATCCGGCCGGCCGGCCCGCAATGCGGGCCATGCTGCGGCCGTACCGTCTCCAGAGCGACTACGGCGGCACGGTCACGAACCGCCTCCGGCCGGGGGACGCGTTCGACACCAGCGCGCTGTTGGTCCGGATCCAGCCGCCCGACGGGGGTGAGGTGCAGGACGTACGGGCCCCTTTGCCGGGAATCGTGGATCGCCAGTTGCACGCTGACGGAACCTTGGTCTCCCGCGGTGACGAGGTGACGGTGGTCCGTCCGGAGTCTACGCATGTGCTGCAGGCGCTCCTCGGTTTGTACCTCGTCGGCACGGCCGAGGATGTCGATTTGATCCGGCCCTACCAACGGCCCCGCGACGGCCTCGTCCAGGAAGTGGCGCAGCAGGCCACGCTCACCCTCGAGCGGATTCGGGAGCGCTCCGCGGCTCACGCCCCTGCCGGCTCGAGCTGACCCTGGGTCACGATCTCGTAACTGGCGGAGTTGTGCATGATGCGGTCGACCAAGGCGACATGCATGGCGTGCCCGGCCTGTTTGGCCACGAGCCTTCCGATCAGCGGCCGGCCCAGCAGGGCAATGTCGCCGATGAGGTCCAGAAGCTTGTGCCGGCATGGCTCGTCGGGGAAGCGCAGTCCGCCTTCGTTGAGTACGCCCGCGCTGCCGAAGCACACGGCGTTGGCCAGCGATGCGCCGCGGATCAGGCCCATGTTCCGCAGGGCGTCGAGGTCGCGTTCGAAGCCGAACGTCCGCGCCGGCGCGACCCCGCCAACATAGGCTTCGGGGGTGACAGCGAGCCGCAGCCTCTGCTCGCCGACCAGCGGATGGTCGTAGCGGGTCTCGCAGAGCACCTCGAAACGGTCGGCGGGCTCGATCGCGATACGCTTGTCCCCGTCGGCGACTTCCAGACGCTGCTTGATGCGCAGGTAGCGTCGGTGCCGCCGCTGCTGCTTCAGGCCCGCCTGGCGGAGCAGCTCCACGAAGGGCTGGCTGCTGCCGTCCAGGATCGGCACCTCGAGGTTGTCGATCTCCACCCGGATGTTGTCGACCCGCAGCGAGTAGAGCACGCTTAGCAGATGCTCCGTGGTCGACAGCAGCACCCCTTGCCGCATCAGGCTGGTGGCGTAGCTGACCTTGGCCACATGCCGCCAACTCGCTGGGATCTCGAAGCCGTCCAGGTCTGTGCGGACGAAGACGACGCCCCGGCCCGCCCGGGCCGGGGTTAGGCGCATGTTCACCGACACTCCGCTATGCAGCCCGAACCCGGCCACGGCAACCGGCCCGGCGATCGTGTGCTCGAAGGCGGAATTGGCGTCTTCTCGGGGCGAGGGCATGCGCCGAACCGCGATCCCCCCTTTATAGCAGTTCGGATAACGCTGCCCAACTCCTTGAAAGTCAAGGACCTACTGTCACTGTAGTGTATCGATTCCGCAACACTTCGAGGCTAGATGACCCCGTATAGACGGCCGCGGTTGAGCAGGTGCAGCGGGTCGAAGTCGGCCTTGATGCGTAGCATGACATCGAGCTCGCTGCCTGCAGCGTC
>CBDBZZ010000055.1:0-344614 GCA_965213745.1 Bryobacterales bacterium
CGGGTCGAGCTCGGTCTCGCCGTAGAACGGGTAGTGGGCGGGATCCACTGCCTTGAGGTTGACCGGCAGGGGCCGGGCCAGCGCGGGCCCGCCAACCATGGTCATCAGCTCGGTGATCCGCGTGATCTGCAAGCCGCGAGCGGTGAGGGCGTCGAGCGCTTCCAACTCCTCCGGCGTCGGCATTCGGCTCAGCGAGGCGCTGACGTCGGCTGCCAGCAGCATGCGTGCGTCGCGGAGCAGCATGTCGAAGAAGGCGGCGCAGTAGCCGCGCACTCCGCTCAAGGCGGCGACGCCGATGCTGATCGCGAGCACCGCCAGCAGAAACTTGGCCGGGGACGAGCCGAGGTCGCGCCAGGCGAGCCGGAGGCAGAGCCTCCATGCATTGGTGTGCCGCATGTCCTCAGCGTAGCGGAGGGGAACGGTGCCGAAGAGAAAGCCCCGTCCGCCGCTGGCGGACGGGGCTAAAGTTGGCTGGGACTTGGGATCCGGGGCTAGAACTCGCCGCCGCCGCCGTGCGGGTCGGGAGGCGGCGGAGGGGTCTTCTCCGGGATCTCGTGGACCGTGGCCTCGGTCGTTAGCATCAGGCTGGAGATCGAGGCAGCGTTCTGCAAGGCGGTGCGGGTCACCTTGGCCGGATCGATGACGCCAGCCTGGACCAGATCGCAGTAGGAGTTGTCCGCTGCGTTGTACCCGTAGCTGTCGCTATCGCTGTTGCGAATCTTCTCCGCGACGATCGCGCCCTCCTGCCCGGCGTTCTGCGCGATCCACCGCAGCGGGGACTCGATCGCCCGGGCGACGATGCTGCTGCCGATTTGCTCGTCCTCGCTCGCGCCCTCCAGGGCCTCCAAGGCCGCTGCGGCGCGGATCAGGGCGACGCCGCCGCCGGGGACGATGCCCTCCTCGACCGCCGCGCGCGTGGCGTGCATGGCATCCTCCACCCGCGCCTTCTTCTCCTTCATCTCCGTCTCCGTGGCCGCGCCCACCTTGATCACCGCCACGCCGCCCACCAGCTTCGCCAGCCGCTCCTGCAGCTTCTCCCGGTCGTAGTCCGACGTCGTCTCCTCGATCTGCGCCCGCAGCTGCTTCACCCGGCCCTCGATCGCCGCCTTGCCCCCCGCGCCTTCCACGATCGTCGTGTTGTCCTTGTCGATCACCACCCGCTTCGCCTGCCCCAGGTCCCCCAGCTGCACCCCCTCCAGCTTGATCCCCGTCTCCTCCATCAGCGCCTTGCCCCCCGTCAGGATCGCGATGTCCTCCAGCATCGCCTTGCGCCGGTCCCCGAACCCCGGCGCCTTCACCGCCGCCACGTTCAACGTCCCCCGCAGCTTGTTCACCACCAGCGTCGCCAGCGCCTCCCCCTCCGTCTCCTCCGAGATGATCAGCAGCGGCCGCCCCTGCCGCGACACCGTCTCCAGCACCGGCAGCAGGTCCTTCATGCTCGAAATCTTCTTCTCGTGGATCAGGACCAGCGCGTTCTCCAGCACGCACTCCATCGCGTCCTGGTCGGTCACGAAGTACGGCGAGGCGTAGCCCCGGTCGAACTGCATGCCCTCCACCACCTCCAGCTCCGTGTCGATGGTCTTGCCCTCCTCCACCGTGATCACCCCGTCCTTGCCCACCTTCTCCATCGCCTCCGCGATGATCTCCCCGATCGCCGGGTCGTTGTTCGCCGAAATCGACGCCACCTGGGCGACCGCCGCGCCTTCGACGGGCTTGGCCATCTCGTGCAGCCGCTCCGCCAGGGCCGCGGTGGCCTGCTCGATGCCGCGCTTGATCGCCATCGGGTTCGCGCCGGCGGCTACGTTCTTGAGGCCGTCGCGGTAGATCGACTGCGCCAGGATTGTCGCGGTGGTCGTGCCGTCGCCGGCGACGTCGGAGGTCTTGGACGCGACCTCGCGGACCATCTGCGCGCCCAAGTTCTCGAGCTTGTCCGACAGCTCGATCTCCTTGGCGACAGTGACACCGTCCTTGGTCACCGTCGGACCGCCGAACTTCTTCTCGAGCACGACATTGCGGCCCTTCGGGCCGAGCGTGACGCGGACGGTGTCGGCGAGCTTGTTCACGCCGCTCAGGATGGCCTGACGGCAGTCTTCGCCGTAGACGATCTGTTTTCCTGCCATGTTGCGATTGCTCCTTTCAGCTTCTCTCTCAACCGATGATCGCGAGAGCGTCGTCCTCCCGCATGATCAGGTACTCGTTGCCGTCGACGGTGACCTCGTTGCCCGAGTACTTCCCGAATAGGATTTTGTCGCCCACCTTGACGTCCAGGGGTACGACGGTGCCGTCGTCCTTCTTTTTGCCGTTGCCGACAGCGACGATCTGTCCCTGCTGCGGCTTCTCCTTCGCCGAGTCGGGGATGATGATCCCGCCGGTCGATTTCTGCTCCGCCTCGTCAAGCCGCTCGACGAGGATGCGGTCGTGCAGTGGTCTGAGACTCATCGTGAGGGTCTCCTCCTTCAGTTGTGGTGGCTAAAGCCGCGAACCGATAGTCGCGCTGCTCACGAAACTTGATGCTGTTGCTATCAAGTTCCGGAAATCCTAGTGTACAGGTTCGCACCGTGGCTGTCAAGCCGCACGCCGAACGGGACTGCTGGCCTAGGCTGGACCGGCCCGGGCGGGGGCTGCGGTGCGCTCGCGCCCCGGGGGCTGCGGATTGCGGCCCGGCGGCCCGGCGCAAATAATAGGTATAGACGAGCCATGTTCCGGTTCGAGTCGCCGTGGCTGTTGCTGTTGCTGGTGCCCGTGGCGGCGCTGCTGGCGTGGCGCCGCCGCGATGCCGTCCGCCTGCGGTTCTCGTCAACCGCTGTCGCTGGCTCGGTGGCCCGGTCCTGGCGCGTGCGATTGGCTGCGCTGCCGGTTTGGCTCCGCGCTTTGGCGCTCGTCGCCTTGGTCGTGGCGCTCGCCCGTCCGCAGTACGGCACCGAGCGGGTCCGCGACATTTCCCGGGGCATCGCGATCGGCATGGTCGTCGATCGCTCCTCCAGCATGGGGGAGCGGATGCGCCTCGGGGGGCGCATTGTGACCCGCTTGGACGCTGTGAAGCAGGTCTTCCGCGAATTCATCGATCCCGCCGCGGGCGAGCTGGCGGGTCGGCCGAACGACCTGATCGGGATGACGGCATTCGCCCAGTACGCGGACTCGGTTTGCCCCTTGACGCTATCCCACGACACGCTGCTGGAACTGCTGGACACGGTGCAGTTGGTCGAGGACCGGCGCGAGGACGGCACCGCCATCGGGGATGCCGTCGCTCTGGCCGCAGCGCGCCTGCGGCAGGCAGAAGACGCCCTGGCCGGTCGCCGCGGGGAGGTGCCGACCTATGAGATCAAGAGCAAGGTCGTCATTCTGCTCACCGACGGGGAGAACAACGCGGGCGACCGGAGCGTCCGGGACGCCGCCGAGCTTTGCCGCCAATGGGGTATCAAGGTCTACGCCATCGGGGTGGGCGACGCCCGGGGCTTGCAGACCCCCTTCGGTCGCCTGACCACGCCGCTGCGCCGCGGATTCGACGACCGGCCGTTGCGCGAGATCGCGGAAGTCACGGGCGGCTTGTACCGGCTGGCGACCGATGCCGACGCCCTGCGCGGGGTGCATGCGGAGATTGACCGTCTTGAGCGAAGCGAGTTCGAAGCTGTGCGCTACTTCGACTACCGCGAGCGGTTCGGCCCTTGGGCGCTCGCGGCGCTGGTGCTGCTGTCCTCCGAGCTTTTCCTGCGTCTAACGGTATTCCGGACCGCGCCATGAACGAGTTGCGCCTGCACGAGGTGGCGATGCTCCACGGCCTCTGGCTCGTGCCCGCGCTGGGTGCGCTGATGCTGTACGCCGCCCGACGGAGGCGCGAGGCGCTGCGCCGCTTTGTCGAAGCGGGGCTGCTAGCTCGGCTCGGACCGACGTCGCAGCCCATCCCCGGGCGGCGGGTGTTGAAGTCCGCGCTCGCGTTGCTGGCCCTGGCCTGCTTGGTCGTGGCCCTGGCCCGGCCCGCGTGGGACCCCGTGCGCCGGGAGGTCGAAGAGCGGGGCCGCGATGTCGTGTTCCTCTTGGACGTTTCGCGCAGCATGCTCGCCGAGGACCTGCCGCCGAACCGCCTGGAGCGGGCCAAGCTGGCCATCTTCGACGCCGTCGACCGCCTGGAGGGCGACCGGGTCGCTCTGGCGGTGTTCGCGGGCGCGACCGTGGTTCGGTGCCCGCTGACGCTCGACTACGGCTTCTTCCGTCTCGTGCTGGACGATGTGTCGCCGCTGAGCGTGGCGCGGGGCGGCACGCTGATCGGGGACGCTCTGCGGAAGGTGCTGCGGGATGTCTTCGACGGCAAGCGCAGCACGCATCGCGACATCGTGCTGATCACCGACGGGGAGGACCATGAGAGCTTTCCCGTCGAGGCGGCTGCCGCGGCGGGCGAGCTGGGCGTGCGGTTGATCGCGATCGGCTTGGGCGACGAGCGGGTCGGTCAGCGGATCCCGGTGCCGGCGCAGGATGCCGCCGCCCCCGGTGCGGCCGGCCGCAGCTTCCTCCGCCATCAAGGTCGGGAAGTGTGGTCCCGGCTCGACGCAGACACCCTGCGGAGGATGGCGGCTGCGACCCCAGGCGGACGGTACTTGAATGTCGCGAGGGGGGCGGTGGACCTCGGCGAGGTGTATCGACGGCTGATCGCCGCCGCCGAGGATCGCGAGACCGGGACGCGGACGCTAGAGCGCCTGGAGGAGAAGTACCAGATTTTCCTGGCGGCCTGTCTGCTGCTGCTCGCCCTGGAGATGTTGCTGCGGGAACGCCGCCGACCGCCGCTTCGGCGCGGCGGGGCCGCCGGGCTGCTGCTCGCAGCGCTTTTGCCAGCCGCGGCTGCCGCCGCATCGGTGCGGGGTTTGGTCAATGAAGGCAACGAGGCGTACCGGGCGGAGGACTACGGAGAGGCGCTGCGGGCCTACGAGGAGGCCCTGCAGCGGGACCCCGGATCGCCGTACGCCGCGCTGAACCGGGCGAACGCGCTCTATCGCGGCGGGGATTTCACCGCCGCGTCGGAGGCATATTCACGGGCGATCCGGCGGAGCTTGGAGCGGAAGCTGCCTGCGCTGGAGGCGGCCGGGATGCACAATCTCGGGAACGCGCTGTTCCGCCAGGCCGAGCAATCCGCCGGGACGGACCCGCGCCGGGCGCTTGAATTGCTCGGCCAAGCAGCGAAGTCCTACGGGGATGCTTTGCGCACGGCTGGGGCTTCCCCGGCCGCGGCCCACAACCTCGAAATCACCAGGCGCTTCATGGACCAGCTCCGGCAGCAAGCGCAGCAGCAGCCGCAGTCCGGGGGGCGGCAAGGCCAAGACGATCCGTCGCCGCCGCATCGGGACCAGAGCCGTCAAGACGCCCTGCGGCGGGCAGCCGAGGAGCAGGAGCAGCTGGCGGATCGCAGCGAACAGCTGCAGCAGGAGCGCAACGAGCGCAGCGACCCGGAATCGCGGGAGGAGCAGCGGCAGCAAGCGCAGCAGCTGGCCGACGAGCAGCGCGGTCTCGGCGAACAGACCGGCCAGTTGGCCGCAGGCGGCGATCCCCAGTCTCGGGGACAACTTGAGGAGGCAGCCCGGCACCAGCAGCAGGCCCAGGAGGAGCTGCAGCAGGACCGGCCTGGCGCAGCGGAGCAGGCCCAGCGCCAAGCGGCGGAGGCATTGCGCCAAGCTGCTGCGGACGCCGCCGCGGAGGAGCAGGAGACCGCGGCCGCGCCGGCTGCGGAAGGCGAGCCCCAACAGCAGCCGTCCCAGATGGCAGAGCATGAGCGGGACATGACGGCGGAGCAAATCCTGGCCAAGGAAAAACTCGACCGCCGCCGCCGGCAAGCGATGCAGCGAGTTGGAGCCGTTCCAGTGGAGAGGGATTGGTAGATGGCTGGACCGGCATCCAAGGCGGTCGTTGCGCTGGCCCTGCTGGCAGGTCCGTGGGCGGCGCGAGCGCAGCAGGAGGCTTTGCAGGCGCGGGCCACGGTCGCGAGCCGCGATGTCTATGTCGGCCAGCAGTTCTTGCTCGAGATCCAGGTCGAGGGCACCGACCAGACCGACCCCATCGACATCAGTCCGCTAGAGGCGGATTTCACGGTGACGGAAGCCGGCGGCGGGGCGACCAGCAGCACATCCGTGAGCATCGTCAACGGGAGGATGAGCCAGCAGGTGCTGCGCGGCTACAACTTCAACTACCGCCTTGCAGCGAACAAGCCGGGCAAGGTCTCCATTCCGCCCCTGACGGTCCGGGCCGACAGCCGCACAGTGCGCACGCAGCCCATCCCATTGCGGGTCCGCGCGCCCGAAGAAAATGCGGACTTCAAGCTCCGGCTCTCGCTAGCCGCCGAGCGGGCCTATGTCGGGCAGCCGTTGGAACTGACGACCGCTTGGTACATCGGCGGCGAGGTCCAGGATTTCTCGTTCACATTCCCGCTCCTCGAGGACCGGCGCTTCGAGGTCTTGGACCGCGATCCGGCCCAGACCGTCTCCGGGGATGGCAGCGCCGGAACGATGGAGATCCCTCTCGGCGACCGGCGCGCCAGTGCGCAACGGGGGCGCGGCGAGCTCGACGGGCGGCAGTATCCGGTCGTGCTGCGCTTTCGGAAGCTCTTGGTGCCGCGCACTGCGGGCTCGATCAGGCTGCCGGCGGCGACTGTAACGTTCTCCGCGCTCGGGAGGGCTCAGGGCGGCCGCCGGAGCCTGTTCGACGACTTTTTCGGAGGCGGTTTGTTCTCCGGAGCCTTCGGGCGGCCGGTGCTGCAGACCTTGGCGATACCCTCGAACCGGCCGCGGCTCGAAGTGCGCGAGCTGCCCTCCGCCGGCCGGCCCGCGGCCTTCAGCGGCTGGATCGGCCGGTTTCGGATTGCGGCCGAGGCGGTGCCCACCAGCGTCGCCGTGGGCGAGCCGATCACGCTGAGCCTGCAGGTGGAAGGGACGGACCTGCTGCCGACCGCCCAGCTGCCCCCGCTCGGGGAGCAGCTCGACCTGGCTCGGGACTTCCGCATTCCGCGGGAGATCGCCGCCGGAGAGACCCGTGGTGGAGCGCTCCGTTTCACCCAGACCCTGCGAGCGAAACACGCCCGCGTGGAGCGCATCCCTCCGGTCGAACTGCACTACTTCGACCCCGAGGCCGAGGCCTACCGCGTCGCCCGCACCGAGGCGATCCCGCTGGCGGTCGAAGCGGCGCGCATCGTGACGGCCGAGGATGCTGAAGGCCGGGGCGAGGCCGGGCTGCGCCAACTGGCGGTGCAGTCTAGCGAGCAGGGCATAGCCCACAACTATGTGGATGCAGCGGCCTTGCGGCCCGCCCCGGGCGCTTGGGGCCGGTGGGTCGAGCCGTTGGGTCCCGCGCCGTTGGCCTGGGGGTTGCTCGGGCTGCCTCCGCTGCTGGCGCTCGGCGTGCTCGCCGTCCGTTTAGGCCGAGAGCACGGGGTGGTGCCCTGGCGGCGGAATCGCTTAGCACATGCTCGGTGGCGCAAGGAAGTGGACGCCGTGGATGTCGAGGGAGCGCCGGGTGCCGAGGTTTCCGCCGCGGTGCTCGCCGCGCTGCGGGCGTACCTCGCCCGCCGCCTTGGCGCGGCCGACTCAGGCCAGGGGGTCTGGACCTATGCCGACGCGGCCAGCCGTTTGCGAAGCCGGAACGCGGGGCGCAACGGCAGAGACGCTAGCCGGGAGAAGGAGCTGCTGGCCGTGCTGGAGGAGGTGTTCAAGCGGTGCGAAGCGGCTAGCTACGCGGGGGGCGGAGGTCTCGACCCAGCCTGGAACCGGCAGCTGGTCGCCGACGCGAAGGCCGCAGTGGACGGCATTGAGGAGTATTTGGCTTGACGTGCGGGCGGTTGCTGGCGTGGGGTCTGTTGGTCGGCACGGCACTGGCGCAGGGCCCTGTGCCGGACGCCTCAGCGGTCTTCGGCGAAGCGAACGAGCTCTTCCGGCAGGCCAACCTAGAGCGGGCGACCGACCCGCAGCGGGCCGCCGAGCTCTACCGGCGGGCCGCGTTGCGGTACGAGCAGCTGCTCGGGGAGCTGGGCGTGCAAAGCGCCAAGCTGCACTACAACCTAGCGAACACTTACCACCAGTTGGAAGATATCGGCCGGGCGATTCTGCACTACCGCAGGGCGGAGCGCCTCGACCCCAACGACGCCAATGTCCGACGGAATCTGGATTACGCCCGCACGCGACGCCAGGACCGGCTGGAGCGGGCTGGGGGCGGGCAGGCCCTGGAGACGCTGCTTTTCTGGCATTACGAATTCTCGCCGGCGGCTCGGGTCCGGCTGTTCGCCGGGGCTTGGGTGCTGTTCTGGGGGGGGCTGTTAGTGCGCCTCTGGGGCAAGGCGTGGGTTCCGCGCGAAGCGCTGCTGGGCTTGGGCCTCGCGGCGTGCCTGCTCCTCGTCTCGATGGCCTACGAAGCCGCAGCGGAAGGGCAAGCGGTTGCTGGGGTTGTGGTGGCCCCGGACACGGTCGCCCGCCAAGGCGACGGCCCAGGCTATGAGCCCTCCTTCGAGGATCCGCTGCACTCCGGGGCCGAATTTGAGGTGCTGGAGGAACGCCCCGACTGGCTTCACGTCGAACTGCCGGACGGCAGGCGCTGCTGGCTGGCGGCCCGGGATCTGGAACTAGTGCCGTAGACGCTGGGGGTCGCCGAAGCTGCAGGGCCGGTTAGCTCGCCCGACGGCAAGCGAGTCCGGGTCCAGCCAACTGCTGAGGCACATGCGCAAGCCCAGGTGGCCCGTGGACTTACCTCCCTACGCGCAGGGGCAGGGTGTATCGAGAGGGGATGCCGCCTAGTCCGGTCTGGACATCGGAAGCCGCAGGCGGAGCGGCCATGCCCGAGTAGTCAGCCCACACTTCCCGGAGCGTTGCGAGATCCGCCACATCCGCATTGCGGCTCCCAGCCTGCGGCGGATGTTGATCCGGCGCGCTCAGGCCGGGTTAGTTGCAGAATACTCGCAAATCATTCATAATAAATGACTTGCTATCCACACGTTGATTGTGCTTCCCTCGTCGCCCCCTTCGAGCGGGAATCCACGGGACCAGCGAAGTCGTCGCTGGAGCGCACCGCATCCGCTTGCTTGCTCACCGCCCGACACTGGCCAGCCCCCAACCCGTCAGGGCCATCGTCGTCGGGGCGTTGGCGAACCCACCGTACGCGGCAGTTACAGCGGCGTCAAGAGCGTTGAGATGCATCGGGGAACAGCTCCCCGGCACCATCAACATCCTTATCGAATGGTCCGTCTCTGAACCCGATCCGGGCCTTCACCTTAACTCCAGCTGAAATCGATCTGGCTTCAGCATCTGCTGTTCGGACAGCAACGTGGACTGAAGATCGGACAGTGAATCCGCGACGTGTTGCGAACCGGACATGACGCGAAAAGCCTCCTTGAGGAACTCCGCCTTGAGGTGAACTATGACCTCTTGGAACCCTCCGTCCCTCGTTTTCTTGGCCTGCTCCAGTACATCCTCAGAGAGGATCGTGCGGAGAATCTTGCCCATCTGATCGTCGGTCCTCCAATCGATGTAGGTTCCCTTCTCAAAAGAGAAGTGCGTCAGCATGGCCATGCGCCCATGGGCTCCACAGAACGTGGAATAGCGGAGCCATAGTCGCTCACCCGAAAACAACCGCTCTCTTTCGGAGGTCAGCTGGTTAAGGCGATCCATCTTCTTGGTCACAACTTCTGTATCGCTATAGTCCGCAAGACAGTCCGCAATGTACTTATTGATCTTGCCCGATACAAAGAATTCGTGGATTTCCTCCAGGGTCAGAATGTTGTCCATGAACACCAAGTCGCTGTACTCACGTTCGGTTTCGAGAACGGCCGTCCAGAGGGATTCGACTGATGTAATCGCTCTCGTCCTCAGTTCGGCCTAGCTCGCTGACAAGAAGTCCACAGACGACTTCAGCGTCGAATACCTTGCGGCTAAGTCTGCCTTGAACTGCGATAATTTGGTGTCGTACCCGTGTTCGATTCCCTTGGTCAGCTTTGCAGTCAAGACGGACGGAAACATCCGGAGTACCAAGGTCCATACGAGGCTCCCGACAATAGCCCCCACAACCGCAACCAGAATGTCGCTCATCAGCTTGGCTCCCCGCTGCAGATCGCCCACCGGATCGATTTTCTCCAGTCTATCACGAATGGCGTGTCCAGCGGCGCATGCATCGTCTGCCGGTTGCTTGGGCAGCCAACGGGGCCCGAAGGCGCTCGTAGAAGGCGAACAGGCTACTGATCACGTCAAAAGTCGTGTCTCGGGAATCCCTTCGTCGATTGATCTGCAGGGTGGATTTATTGTATTCTATTAGTATGACAAAAGAAAGATTCTTCTTCTTCCTGCGCCTTACTGCAGACCAGAAATTCGAGGTTCGAAAGAACGTGGTCTTGCGGTACATTGGGGGCAAGTCTGTGGCTCAGATAAAGTCCTGCGTCCCTTGCTCCATACGCACGATCTAGCGCTGGATCTCACGCTTCCTCCTGGGAGGCATGGAAAGTCTGCGGGATCGTAAAAGAACGGGAAGATCATGCCAAGGGACAGATCGGCAACTTGCTTGGATCCACATCGCCGTCGTAGGCCAAGACCCCGCTCAATGCAAATTCGAGTGCGCTTGGTGGACCGCGCAGCGAGTGCGCCAAGCCTTTTGGGAGAAGTTCGGCAGCGTCCTGAGCGTTTCCACGGTGCGCCGGAGCCTGCGGCGGCTCGGACTCACCCCGCAGCGGCCCCAGCGGCGTGCCACCCGGTACGATCCCGCTGCTGTGCAGCGGTGGAAAGACAGAAAAGTTCCCCCAGATCCTTCCTCGTGCCCAGGAGTTGGGAGCCCTGCTCGCCTGCGCCGACGAGTCCGGCCTGGCTTCGCAGAGCGTGTCCGTGCGCACCGGGGGCCCGTGCGGCCAGGCCCCCGTCGTGCGGGTGGCCGGCGGGCGTTTCCGCCTCCCCCTGCTGGCGGCCAGCAGCCCGGAGGGCCAGCTCTAGGACACAGTGCGGGAAGGTCCTGTCACGGCGGAGGTCTTCCGGGAGTTTTTGGAGCGGATCGCGGAGGAAGCGGATCGGGAGATTCTGTCGGTAGTCGATAATTGCAATATTCACCGGGCCCGGATCATCCAGGAGTGGCTGGAAGCGAACCAAGCCGCGGTAGAGCTGTACTTTCAGCCGACCTGTTCGCCGCAAGTCAATCCGGTGGAACTGCTAGGGGCCTTGGTCAAGAGGCGGGCCAGTCGCGAGCTGGGCAAGACCCAAGCACAGCTTCGCGCCAACCTGGAAGCTGCTTGCCAGTCTGGGCCAGGAGCTCCGGAACAGGTGCCAGCCTTCTGGCGCGAGGCAGACTGCCAGTCTCTTCTTGCCTGCATTCCGAGGACACGATTTGGGCACTGGCCAGTACCTGTCGCGATGTTCGGAGGGGGGCCGCCAAGCCGAACCGCCAGCGGTCCGGCAGCGAGGCCTCCGCGGCGACCCGCCGCATCCTCCGGGGGAGGAGCGGTCGCCCGCTGGGGTGTTAGACTGAACGGGCGTGCGGGGGGAGCGCGACGGGATGACTGCCACGATGCCGGTTCCGCCGGCAGTCTCCGAGAGGCGGCCGGCGGCGGCTCCGCCCTTGGAGTATCCCTGCTCGGACGGGTTGCCGATGGCCGACAGCGACGCCCAGGCCAACGCGATGCGCGAGGCCACGGCTGCGCTGCGGCTGCACTTCCGGGACCGCCGCGACCGGGTGTACGTGACGAGCGACACGTTCGTGTACTACCGGGAGGCCGATACGCAGGCCCGCGTGGCCCCGGATGTGTTCGTGGTGCTGGGCGTGCCGGCCGGGGACCGCGACTCGTATTTTGTGTGGCTCGAGGGGCGGGTGCCGCAGTGGGTGCTGGAGGTGGCGTCGCGGTCGACGGTGGGGGCGGATTTGAAGCGGAAGCGGGATTTGTACGAGCGGCTGGGGGTGCGGGAGTACTGGCAGTTCGATCCGACGGGGGAGACGCTGGGCCGGCTGGCGGGGCAGCGCCTGCAGGGGCACGTTTTGGGGGCGGGCGGCTACGAGCCGCTGCGGCTGCGGCCGGACGGCTCGGGCCGCAGCCGGGTGCTGGGCTTGGAGCTGGAGGTGCAGGGCCGGCTGCTGCGGTTCCGGGACCCGGCGACCGGGCTGCTGATCCCCATCCTGGAGGAATCCGAGCCGGCGCGGCAGGAAGAGAGCCGCAGGCGCCGGGCCGCCGAGCAGGAACGCGACACCGAGGCTCGCAAGCGCCGCGAGTTAGAGGCCCGGCTCGCCGCGTTGCGGGCGAAGCTCGCTCAGTCTGCTAGCGGGCCGCCCCCCGCCAGCCCACCCCCGCACGATTAGCGCGAGGGTCCCGCAGCGAGAACCCTGGACCTGCGCACTGGGCGAGCCGCCAGCGGATGACTGCGGCGCGCTAGCTGCAAGGGAGTAGGGACGCCGTCTCTCCGGCGCAGCGGACTGCAGGTTGGAGGCGCGGGGCAGGTCGCAGGCTTCCGCTCCGGCGGCGGGGAACCGACGAATCCGGGAGCCCGCCCAGGCTCCCCTCCGCCCCCAATCTTGGCGACGGCTTCCGCGCCCCTAGCGTGGCGCGGACCCGGAAGAAGTCCGGTTGCGGGGCATTCCCCGGAGGACGCCGCGGTTCGCGGAACACGCCTACTCGCTCCAGGGGTGCTCGACGCCCCGGGCGGAGTATCCTAGATGCTTGGGCAAGGATTCCGGTTGCTAGCCGGAACGTGTTTGTGCTGCCATGGTTTAGGTGGTCCTCCGGGGTGTCCGGGTCTTGCCCCCGCGGGGGTGCCTGTCGGTTTTTCGGGAAGCCCCCTGCTCCCCCGCCAGCGTTCCCGCCCTGGCTGGCGGCGTCTGCGACGAGCCTTGGCTTGGCCGGGTTCGGCGTGGGGTACGGATGGCCCGGTGCCTCAGGTTGCCCGCGAGACTGGCCGCGGCGGTCCACATCCAGCGCCGTCAGTGCGGGGGCAGCACAGGGCGAAGGCTGCTGGCGCTGCTCTACGCGGCCTGCGCCGGCGGCTCGACGGCGCTTGCCGAAGATCTCGAAGAACTCGTTGTAGAAGCTCTGGGTTTCGCCTTTCCCGTGTGTGGCGTCGGCCCACTCATGGGCGAAGTCGGCGGCCCGCGCTCGGGTCTCGTTCCCCGAAAGCCTCAGCGGCCGCCGTCAGTCGGTAGGGGTCAACCCAGGAGGCACAGGATCGCGACCACGCCGCCGAGGATCGTGCGTGTCTGCGCCGGCATGCCACCGGCGAAACGCCATATCAGGCGGGCTGCGAGGGCGGCCAGATCCGTCCGATGCCCTTCATGCAGATGGGCGAGGTCGGAGCAAGTGGTCAACTTGCGTCCGTGGTCGGCGGCAGCGTTCTGAGCGACATCGACCACGGCGACGGCAAGCGCCTCCTCCGCGCCTGCGGCGATCAGCGTCCTCATGTCCGCGTGTGTATCCATCGGGGACAGAGTATCGAGGTCCCGACAAGAGCCCGCGGAGTGGAACCACCCCATCGGGCAGCGCGTCAAGCCGCAGGCGGCTCCTGCACTTCGTTCCGGCCTTTCAGGTGACCCACCGCCCGCCGGGGTGGTAGTGGGCAGTTGTGGGCCGTAGGTGTCACTTGCGGCCCACTGGCTGCACCGACCACTTGCCCGAAGCGCATCCCGACGGCGTTCTGGACCTTGTTCCAGATTGCCTGTGGCGTCCCTGATGAGCAAGGTAGCAGCAAGTCGAGCGGTTCTTTCGCAGCAAAAAGCTGCTCAGCACGCCAGAAAACGTGGCCGACTTCATCGCCAGCCGGCTCTGAGCGCCCGGCCGCCTACCCGTTGCTATGGCCGGGAAGTACTGCTGCCAGCGACTGCAGGCGGTGCAGCCGGGAATAGATGCCCTCGGCTGCGAGCAGGTCTCGGTGTGTGCCGCTCTCGGCTACCCGTCCCTTATGGAGCACCAGGATGCGGTTGGCCTGCTGGATCGTGGACAGGCGGTGCGCGATGACGATCGAGGTGCGGTTCTCTAGCAGGCGGGTCAGCGAGTCGCGCATGTTCGCTTCGGTCTCCGGATCGACGCTGGACGTGGCTTCGTCGAGCACCAGGAACGGCCTGCGCCGGGCTAGGGCACGGGCGAAGCCGACCAGCTGCTTCTGGCCCGTGGAAAGGCCTGTCGCACGCTCCAGCACGGGCTCGTCGTAGCCCCGCGGCAGCGCTTCGACATGCTTGGCGAGGTGCGCATCGGCGGCCGCCCGCCGCACCGCCTCGGGCGGCACTTCGGTGTCGTTGAGGCCGATATTCGCTCCGATGGACCCGGAGAAGAGGCACGGATCCTGCAGGACCACTCCGAACTGCCTCCGCAACGCCCCCACGTCCCACTCCCGGATGTCGTGGCCTCCGACCAGGATGCTGCCTCTCTGGATCTCGTAGAACCGGAGCAGCAGGTTGACTAGGGTGCTCTTGCCTGCGCCCGTGTGCCCGACGACAGCTAGAGACTCGCCCGGCGCGACGGAGAAGCTGACGTCGCACAGCACCCACTCTTCGCCGCGGTAGGCGAACCAGACGTTGCGGAACTCCACGCTCGGCTGCTCTAGGGCGACTCCTGGGCTCGGCTGGGGCTGCTTGCCCGGGGCTTTGGTGTCCAGCAGTTCGAAGATCCGCTCAGCTCCGGCCATGGCGGACTGGAGCACGTTGTATTTCTCGGCAAGGTCCTGGATCGGACGGAATACCCGCGTGCCATACTGCACGAAAGCCAAGAGGACCCCCAGCGACACGGTGCCCTCGACCACCCACTCGCCGCCGAATGTGATCAGCACGGCCAGGCCGAGCAGGTTGATCCACTCGATCACCGGGAAGAACACCGCGTGCGCCCGGACGGCCCGGTAGTTCGCTTGGCGATGCTCCTCGTTGAGGTCGTCGAATTTCCGCAGGGCCTGGCGCTCGTGGTTGAACAGCTGCACCTCGGAAATGCCGACAAACATTTCCTGCAGGAACGACGCCAGCTTGGCCACTGCCGCCCGGACATCGCGAAAGCTGCTCCGTGCGTGCCTCCGGAATATCACGCTGACCACCAGCACCAGCGGGGCCACCGCTAGGTAGACCAGCGTCAGCCGGGGGCTCAGGTACAGCATCGCCCCGAAGACGCAGACCAGAGTCAGGATGTCGCCCGCCACGGCCACGAGGCCTGAGGTGAAGAGCTCGTTGAGGACATCCACGTCCGTGGTGGCCCGGGTTACCAGTCGTCCGCTGGGGGTGCGGTCGAAATACGGAACGGGCAGGCGCTGCAAGTGGGCGAAAATCTCCCTGCGGATGTCGCGCATAACCCGCTGCCCGGTGTAGTTCATCGTGTGGATCTGGGCCCGCCGGGTCCCAGCTGCAAGCAGCAGCACAGCGGCGTACGCCGCCGCGAGCCACAGAATGCCGTTCAATGGCTCCGCGGGCAGCAGCGGATCCAGGAATGACGCCCCCGATGGATCGGGCTGGAGGTAGCGATCGACTGCAACCTGGGTTAAGAAAGGCCAGACCACGCCGAGCGCGGAGCTCAGCATCAGCAGCGTTAGCGAAGCCGCCGCCGTACGCGCATAGGGCTGCAGGTACTGCCACAGCCGTTGGAGGAGGGCCGTGTCGTACAGGGCGGCCGCGGTGTCCGCCGCCCGCGCCGCGTCCTTTCCGATCGAGCGTCCGCTGCTCATCGTCGGGCCAGTTCCTCTTCGATGCGCTGGCGATCGTACAACTGGGCGTAGAGACCGCCGCGAGCCAGCAGCTCGTCGTGGGTGCCCAGATCCGCCAGCCTCCCTGCGTCCAGGACGGCGATCCGGTCGGCGAGGCGCGCCGCCGACATGCGGTGCGTGACGAACAACACGGTGCGTCGCCCCGATTCGGGCCGGATGTGGCGCAGGAGCTGATGCTCGGTTTCAGCGTCCACGCTCGACAGCGCGTCGTCGAGGATCAGGATCCTCGGCTCGCAGACCAACGCCCGGGCGATGGCGACGCGTTGCTTTTGTCCGCCCGAGAGCGTGATCCCCCGCTCGCCGACCATGGTTTCCAGACCATGGGGGAAGTTGTCGGTCTCCGTGCCGAGCATCGCGGTCGCGGCGGCCTCCGCCACTTGCGTGCGGGAGGCATCGGGTCTCCCGAGGCGGATGTTGTCCGCGATCGTGCGGCTGAAGAGGAAGGTCTCCTGGGGCACGTGGCCAATGCAATCGCGCAGCGCGGCCAGCGACAGCCGGCGGACATCCAAGCCGTTCACAGCCACGCGCCCCCGGGTTGGATCGAGCAGCCTCGGAACCAAGTTGGCGAGCGTGGACTTGCCGCTGCCCACAGGCCCCACGACGGCCAGAGACTCACCGGACGGTATCTCGATGGACACGCCGTGCAAGGCCGGCGAGGCCGCTCCCGGATGGAGCACCGTGACGTTGTCCCAAGCGATGTGGCCCCGTGCGGAGCGGTCGCCGGGAAGGGCGTCCGGGCCGTCCGCGATCTCGGGCCGCGCCTGCCACAACTCGTTCAGGCGGCCTAGGGAGGCCACTCCCCGCTGCGTGATGTTCACCACCACGCCCATGCCCACCATCGGCCAGGTGAGCATCGCGAGGAAGTACAGGAACATCGTGAAGTCGCCCACGGTGATCCCACCCTCGAGCACGCGCCAGCCGCCGAAGCCGAGCACGGCGATGCCGGTGAATCCAACCAGCAGCTCCAGGGCCGGGTAGAAGCTCTGCCAGATGCGCACGAGGCCTAGGCTCGCTTCGAGGTACGCCTCGTTGGCGCGGCCGAACCGCTCCGCCTCCTGGCGGCCTTGGTTGTACGCCCGCAGCATGCGGAGCCCCGCGAGGTGCTCCTGCACCCGCGTGCTGATGCCGGAGAAGCGCTCCTGCACCTGCTGGAACTGCTCGTGCGCCCGCCCGCCGAAGTACGACACGCTCAACGAGACCAGCGGCATCGGCGCGAAGACGAGCAGGGTCAAGCCCCAGTCGGTCCAGGCCATCACCGAGAGCGCGGCGAGCGTCACAACGCCGATCTCGGCCGTGTACATGAGGCCCGGTCCGAGCAGCGAGCGCACCTGGGCTAGGTCGTTGGTGGCACGCGCCATCAGATCGCCCGTGCTGTACCGCCCGTAGAAGCGGCGGTCGAGGCCGACCAAGTGGGCCGTCAGGTCGTTGCGCAGGTCGTACTCGATGTCGCGGGAGATCGTGATCAGGGTCCAGCGCATCCCGAGCTGCGCCAGCCCCTTCGCGGCGGCGACGCCGAGCAGCAGACTGGCGATCCGGACCGCATCCTCGGTGTCCATGGCCGCCAGAGCGTCGACGGCGCGGCCGAGCAGGTAGGGCAGGGCAGCCGCCAGCAGGCCCCGGAGGAGCAGCATGGTGAGGCCCCCGACGTACCCCCAGCGGTAGCGCAGCAGATAGGGGACCAGAGTGCGGAGCGTAACCAGCAATGCGGGCTAGAGGTGGTAGAGCATTCCGCAGATGGCAACGCCGGTGACGGACACGTACATCCACAGGGGCCATGTCCAGCGAGCCAGCCGTCGGTGGCGCTCGAAGGAGCCCTGCCAGGCGTGCGCCAGAGTCAGCGCGACCAGCGGCACGATGACTGCGGCGAGCACGATGTGGCTGACCAGGACCGCGAAGTAGATCGGCCGGATCAAGCCCCGCCCCTCAAATGGGACCGACCCGACATGCCAGTGGTACACCAAGTAGCTGGCTAGGAAGGCCGCGGAGCACGCGCAAGCGCCGACCATGCAGCGTTTGTGGCGCTCTCGGTGCCCGCGCCGGATCCAGTAGTAGCCGGCGGCCAGCAGCATGGTCGCAAGCAGGTTGAGGCTTGCGTTGAGCGCGGGGAGATCAGTGATGGCCATACGGCGGGCGCAGGCGGCGCGGTGGTTCTCGCGCCTAGGCGAGCCGCGTCCCCTCCGTGCGGGAGGCGCGGTGCCATGCTAGCGCCAGCATGAGGGCGCTGAAGCCGCCCAGCACGAGCCACGAGACTGCGGGGGCGGCGGCCTCCGCCGGTGTGGATGCCCCCAACAAGCGGCGCAGTTCCGCCACGCCATAGGCGAGAGGGTTGGCGGCGGTGAGCCAGCGGACCCACGCCGAGGCCCCCTCCACGGGAAAGACGCTGCCCGACATGAGCCACATGGGCATCAGCACGAGATTCATGATCGAGTGGAAGCCCTGGACGGAATTGAGCCACCAAGCGCAGAAGAAGCCGAGCGCCGTCAGGCCGAGCGCCGTCAGGAACACGATCCCCAGCACGGCCGGCAGCGTGCGGGGGTCAAGCGCGAGGCCGACAAGCGGAGCGAGGGGCAGCAGCAGGAGGCCCTGGATCAGGCCGAGTGTCGTCCCCCCGAGGACCTTCCCGAGGATCAGCGCCAGCCGCGACACGGGGGCTACCAGCACAGCCAGCAGGAAGCCCTCGCGGAGGTCCTCGATGAGCGAAATGTTGGCGAAGATCGACGTGAACAGGACCACCAGCGCCAGCGTGCCGGGGAAGAAGAACTGCGCGTAGCCTGCGCCGGAGGCAAGGATGGACGAGCCGAATCCGGATCCCAGCACGAACCAGAACAGCAGCGGCGTGGACAGGGAACCCACGACCCGGCTGCGCTGGCGGTAGAACCCGCGCAACTCCCGGAACCAGAGGGTCGCCACCACCAGCCAGAAGCGGGGGGCCGACCCGGCTGCGGCACCTGCCACGGGCATCGCGGCAACGGCCCCTGGAGGCGCTACGGACATCGAGTGCTGAGGGCGCGGCTCCCGAGAGGCCGCTACCTCATTCTACGAGATTGGGAATCCGCTTAGAGCTCTAGCAGGTAGCCGGCCTTGCCGACATTGACGCCGGTCGTTCCGCCGAGCCGCTCGACCCGGCCCGCACCCTCGTGGACATGGCCGCAAAAGAAGAACTCCGGTTGCCGGGCCTGGAGGTGGTCGAGGATCGCTTTGCTGCCGAAATGGAGCCCGGGCGCTGCCTCGTCTAGGGCTGTGCCGAACGGCGGCGCATGACAGACCAAGACGCGTAGGTCGCGGGCGTCGAGCCGCTCCAAGTGCCCCGCGAGTTCTTGCTCCGTGTATTCGCCCGGGGTGTCGAACGGCGTGGGGTTTGAGTAGCCCAGGCCCGCGAAGCGCACCCCCTGGAAGGCGACCGACTTCCCGTGAAAGGCCCGGAATCCGTGGGCGGAGCAGAAGTCCCTCACCTGCGCGTCTGTCTCGTTGTTGCCGGGCAGGATCCACAGCCGATCGCCTAGGTGTGCCAAGGGTGCGGCGCAGGGGGCGAGAGGAGCCGGCCAAGTGACGAGGTCGCCCGCGGCGATGTAGATATCTGCGGGCACGGCCACGGCGCGTCGCAAAGCGGGGATGTCGCCGTGGATGTCGGCGAAGATCTGGACTCGCACGCTACCTCAATGGGCCTGTCGCCGCTGCTCAGGAGTCTCAATGCATGGCAGCGAGTCGCTCACGGGCCTCGGTCAGAATGGCGTCCTCAAGCTTCACTGTGTCTGCTTGGGCACCGCTGGAGACTTTGACAATCCGCACATCTGCGGCGTCAGCCTTGGGCTGCGACCCGGTTGGTGCTGACTAGCGCTTCAGGACGAGCGAATTCCACCATAGCATCCTCCTCTCGCCGTTCAAGGCGTTGAGCAATGCATCCTAGCCCACGGGAAGGAGAGTCGGTCTCGGCCGGCCCCTGATTCCCGGGTAAGGATTCCGGTTGCCAGACGAAACATTTTGTATTGCAATGATTTATGCGGTTCTCCAGAGTGACCGAGTATTGCACCCCGGGGGTGCCTCTCCGTTTTTCTGGAGCCCCCCCTTGCCCCTGTCCCCGACAGTGCTCCTACCCTGGCTGGCGGCGTCTGCGATGACCACCTCACGGGCCTGGCCGGGCTCGGCGTGGCGGCGCGGCTGGCCCGGTTCCTCGGGCTGCCCGAGATGCTGGCCGCCTCGGTTCGCCTCCAGCGCCGCAGGTGCGGTGGCAGAGATGTAGCAGATGCGGCTGGCGCTGATCTACTCGGCCTGCGCCGGCAGGGGGCACCTCCACGCGGTCGACGCCTTAGGCCCCGATGATGTCGCCCGCCGAGCGCGCGGGCTGCGGGCCATGCCCGCTAGCCGGCGGCTCGGCGCATACCTGCAGCGGCTGCACCAGGCGGCGCTGGAGGGGCTGCGGCGGTGTGCGCGACTGGTCAGTCGGCGGCTGGTGGCGCAGGAGTGCGTGCAGCGGTGGGGGGGGGGGGCCGTGCCGGTGTTCGTGGACGGCACGGGGCTCCGAGGTGGAGGGCCAGTTGTGCGAGCACGCCAAGCGCGGCTACAACGGCGAGAAGCAGTCCTGGCTGCACGCGATGTGCGTGGGGGCGGCACGGAAATGCAGGGGGATTGGCGAGAACAACTGGACCAGGATGCGGTGCCCTGGCTGACAGGGCATCCGACACCAAAGCACGCTAATTCATTGGAAATAAAGGATATTATGAAGAAAGGCGAAGCTTGTCCCCTTCACTGTGTCCCCCCGTTCCAAAGTGGACGCAGATGCAGTTCAAGAGCCTGTCCCGGACGGCTCAGAGCGATCCCGGGGGGTGCCGCGCACCCCCGTCACCCGTCGTTCGCCAGCTTCGCGCAAGGCCTGCAGATTCACGATTCGGTGCCCCTCTTTCCCTTGTCTGCCCTCAAGATCCGCGGCAAGCCGCACGATGTCGTATCCGTGCTCCTTGGCCATGGCGTCCTTGATCCGCCACAGCTGCTCAATCACCTCATCCGCCATTGTTCGGTCCTCCCAGCAGTTCCCGAGGCGTGCAGATCTCGGGCCCAGCATATCCGTGTCGGGCGCAGGTGTCTCGTATGGCTGGCTTCGTTTCTGCATTATCGAGATGTCGATAGTTCCAGGTCAGCAAGTAGTCGAGGCCATGCACTGCCGCAACGGCGACGTGAAGTGCGTCGTTCACGGCCTTGTCTGGAAGCGCCGGTCCTCGAACCAGCGCGATGGCCAACGAGCCGACTGCTTCCGTGATCGGCAAGAGCGGCATGTTGGCCAACGCCGCAAGCCGCCGCGCCCGCGCCTCTCGATCCCCCGGCCGGCCTCCTGTACTGTGACTTCGGACGTATAGAGAGCGAATCTGCCCCGCTGGGTCTCCCACCAGTCGAGAGTGACCTTCTGCCGTGCCCTGGGCAGGGCATGGAGAGCTTGGCCGTGGCGGGCTTGGATCACGCCCAGATTCCTACTGATGTGTTCATAAGTAATTGCACGAAAAAACTCCGCAAGCTATTGATTTTATTGGTGGGTTGCTTGCAATTACTTTTAGCAAAATTAGTAAGGGGGAGCCGGGACCGATAGGAAATGCGTCGGAAGTCGCGAAAAGTTGGAAACTTCGTGAATTGATAAGAGCAGGAACCACAGGGAGATTCCATGCGGCAATGTCTCAGATAAAAAAACATCTATAGGCCAGTTTATGTGTGTGTTGGCGCGGGGGAGCTGCTGAGAGGTTGAAAACGGCCAGACCTGCAATTACTTTTGGCAAAATCAGTAACTGTCGGGAACTGCGGCTTCGGCTGGCGGGCCGTCCGGCGCGTCCTGCGGCTGGCGCAGGTTTCGTCGTGGGCGCTTGGGTCCCGCCGATGTTGGCTCTCGGCGTTCGGCAGTTTGGCGGGTGGCGTCCCGAGCCGCTCCCGCGGCGCTCAGCCTGTGGTGAAGATCTCCTCGACGCGCTCGGCGCGGAGGAGGTTATCGAGCCACCGGTCGAGATCGGCGATGGTTCCGGATTCGATCCGCCTCGCGGCGTCGGCGGGCACGGCCCCGAACCGCCCTCGCGCTAGGCGCAGCAGCGCTCTCGCCTGCCCGCGCGCCTCGCCGCGGGCCTCCCCAAGGACCTCTCCGCGGGCCTGCCCCAAGGCCTCTCCGCGAGCCTGTCCGCGGGCCTCGCCGCGGGCCTCGCCGCGGGCCTCGCCGCGGGCCTCGTACTGTTCGGCGATTGTCGGCATCAGTCTCCTCCTCGCGCTCTCGCCCGCCGGCAGCATCTCCTCGACCTGCTCCGCCGGGTTGTCGAACCTCTCCGCAAAATACCGCAGCGCGGCGGGGAACAGCAAGTCGCTGTCGGCGAGCGCCTGCACGGCTCTGAGGACGCGGCGCCCCTCGTCCAGCGACAGCCGGCGCTGCCATGTCCGCCGGAACAAAATGAAGGCTGCCTCGAGGCCCGGATCGCCTGTCGGCCACCGCTCCGGCGGAACCTCGCCCAAGTTGTACACCGTGTAGGGCAGCGTGGCGACCGTCCGCCGCTGGCGGGCGGTGAGCCCCGCCGGCAGGTCCCGCTCGACGGTCCAGCGGCGTTGCCCGTGGTAGAACACCACCGGCATGACCGCGGCGTACGGGCTCCCGCCCCGCTGCTCCCGCAGCAGCCACTCCCAGATCGCGGCGATGTAGGTCAGCAGCTGC
Organism: Bryobacterales bacterium; assembly: GCA_965213745.1. Classification (GTDB taxonomy): domain Bacteria; phylum Acidobacteriota; class Terriglobia; order Bryobacterales; family UBA6623; genus VXMF01. The sequence continues at coordinate 22,330 of CBDBZZ010000055.1, forward strand.
GGGGGCGTGTCGGCCGCCGGTGCGCTCTTGTGCTCGGCGAGAATATAGATCAGCACCCCCGCCCCGTCCTCGAACTCCGCCTCGAGCAGCAGGTCCGCCTCGACGGCGCGCAGCTTGCGGGTGATGAAGCTCCTGTTGAGCAGCCGCATGGGCTGGCGGGACAGCAGCGCCGCGGACTCCGGGGGCAGGATCGCCCGGACCAGCCGCTCGGCGCGCGCGCTCTGGGAGGCGAGCGCCTGGAAAAGCGTGTCGTGCGGCTGGTGGATCGGCTGCTGCATTGGTTGTCTCCGCGGTTGCCCCGCGACGGCGGTCGCGGCTCTCTGAATCATCGCATGCATCCTGGCAGCGCTTTCGCCCGGCCGCAGGCTGGGCGAGGGTGCCGGCCGCCTGCGCTGCGTCCAGCTCGGCCAGCGGTGCTCTGTTCGTCAGCGGCTGCCGCCGGGCAGGGGTGTTCCTCCCCGAGCCAGGCGAGCCCCGTGCCGAAGGGGCTGAACTCCTCGCGGGCGAGGTAGCGGAGGCGCTCAGCACTGGCCGGCACCGGCCGGCTGGGCCTGCGCGATACTGATCCGTGCAAAAGTCGTGTCAGGGGTCTTTCCCTGTAAGCTATTGAAAATGCTAGAAATCTAGCGTGATTTGTGCGACAGGACTTATGCACCGGTCTGTAGCGGAGCCGCAGCCGGCATATCCGCGCTGCACCGGGAACGGTCCGCTCATTGCGGCCCTCTTCGGCGGGCTCGCCGAAAGTCCCGGTGACCCTGCGGTCGCGCACGGCGAGGTCGACGCCGCGTTTGCACGGGATGAGCCGGAAGAGCTCGCGCGAAACCGCAGCGGCGATCGAGGCGCGGCACCCCTCGGCACCCGAGACCAGGAGCCGGGTCGCGAGGCGCAGCGCCTCCCGGTCAACCGATGTCTCGCTGGCGGTCCCGGGAATCCGCGCCGGCACCGTCCGCCGGCAAGAAGAACACGGTGCGCAGGATGCGTCCTGCGGCTGGCGCAGGTTTCGTCGTAGGCCCTTGGGCCCCGCCGATGTTGGCTCTCGGCGTTCGGCAGTTCGGCGGGTGTCGTCCCGAGCCGCTCCCGCGGCGCTCAGCTCTTGGTGAAGATCTCCTCAACGCGCTCGGCGCGGAGGAGGTTACTAATTTTGCCAAAAGTAATTGCAGGTCTGGCCGTTTTCAATCTCTCAGCAGCTCCCCCACGCCAACACACACGTAAACTGGTCTATAGATGTTTTTTATCTGAGACATTTCCACATGGAATCTGCCTGTGATTTCTGCTCTTGCCAATTCATGACGGTTCCAACCTCTCCCGACTTCCGACGCATTCCCCATCGCTCCCGACCTCCCCTTAGGAAGCTGGTCGTGATCCAAGCCCGCCACGGCAAATCCCTCCAAGCCCTGGCCAAGGAATTCGGCATCGGCATCCGCACAATCCGCACCTGGATTCGGCTCTAGGTCTGCTATGGATTCCAGGCTCTCGGACAGCAACCCCAACCGGGACGCCCTCCCTGCCTCTCCCCCGACCCAATGCAGAGGATCCTCGCAACTCCGCGGGACAAATCCCCCGACCAGCTCCAGCTCGAGTTCGCCTCCCGGTCGCTGCAAATTGTCCGGCCAGGGATCCTCGACCAGTTCCAATTCAAACTGTCCCTGGTGCCGGTGCGCAGGGTCCTGCGACGCCTCGGCCTCACCCCGCAGCGCCCTCAGTTCCGGGCCTCCCAGCAGAACGCCGCCGCGGTGCGGACTGGGATCGCAGCAACCTACCCCGCCTTCGCCCGGCGTGCGCAGGAGCAGGGAGCCCTGCTGCCCTGGGCCGACGAGGCCGGCAGGACCTCACACTCCCCCCGGGGCACTCCGTGGGGCTGCCGGGGCCGGACGCCCGGCGTCCAGCCCACGGGGAGGCGGCTCCGGCTGCACAGGCTGTCCGCGAGCAGTCCCTCGGGAGCAATGTATGCCATGATCCATCCCGGAACCGCCACCGCAGTCACGTTTGCAAAGTTCCCGCAGCGGATTCCGGGCCGGACGGATGCTGGACCGCTTGACGTGATAGTGGACCGCCGCCGCATCCACACATCCAAGCCCATGGAAGCTTGGAAGAAGCGGACCGAGGCACCGGTGGAGATCTATCTATGGCCGGCGTACTCTCCGGCATGGAACCCTACGGAGCCAGTCCGGTCGGTCGTCCAGCGCCGGGTGGGGAAGCTGCCGGTCCGGACGGTTCGTCAGCTCAGGGAGCGCTGGGAGCAGGCTCTGCAAGCCCTGGAGGCCGACCCCGCCAAGGTGCCAGGGCTCTTCCGCGAGGCCGACTGCGCCTAGACTGTTTCTGGTCGCATTCTGCAAGGACTTATGGCAAAGTCAGTAGCAGCCCCGGAGGCAATCTGCGGAAGCCGACTGCCGTTGGCTGTGCGCCACCCGTTTCATCCTCGGGTTCGGGGGGCCGAAGCCGCCCTGCACGTCCGGATGCCCCGCCAAAGGCGGGCGATCCAGGACTTCTGCCGCCAGCACGGGCGAAGGGCCGTGAAGTGATCGCTGACGAGCGACCCGTACTGAGCGCAGATCTGGGGGACCGCCGCCAGCATCGCCGAGATACACCACGGGCCGCACCGCCGGTCGCTAGCAATGCTGAGGAGCCCGCTGGGCTACAAGTCCGTCAAGCGTGGCTGTCTTCGGGGCTGTCGAGGCTGGCTAGGTGCTGGCACTGCAGTTCGAAGTTCGCTGCGCTATCCATCAGCATGACGACTAAGCGCTGAAACTGAGCCACGCTAAGCAACAGGGTCGATCCTCCGAGCTCGAGCTGAACGAGCCCGTCGACACCCAACCTTACCGAGCCTAACCCGCGACATGTTGCGAGGATGGCTGGTGTCAAGTTCATCCGATTGCTCCTGCTTGAGCTTGGACGGAAGTCGGCTGGGAAAAGGTTGCAAGCTGTTTGCGCCGACCCAGCCGATGAGCCAAGCAAGTTCGATGCTCCTGCAGGCACGGTTGACAAGGCAGAGCTGCCCTTGGGCAGCAGGCTTGGTTGCGGCGGCCGGTCGCCTGGGCGTAGGTGGCAGCTGTCCATCGCCCGCACTGGTTCCTGGATCCCGACGGTCAGTTCAGGCTCGGGTCCGGGATGCGTAGGACCGTCCCGCTCTGCCCGCGCAAGGCACCGGCGATCGGGAAGCGCCCGGCTTTGCGTACGGGTCCAGCGCCATCCGCAGCGCCGTTGTTTTTCCGCGGAAGTCTTGTTGGGCGATGTCCAGTTCTCACCACTGCCGGCTACTGCGTCGGTTTGTCCAGGTCCGGTAGCAGGACCACCGCAGGTGCTTGCCGGCGGCCGCCAGGGGCCCGTCCGCCCGCGCCGCTGTCTGCTTGGCCAGCAGCAGCTCGAGGCGGTCTGCGTCGAGCGCTTCCCTGATGGAATGCAGGGTGCTAGTCCCGGGTGCGGGGCAGCACCGTGGCTGCGGCGGCCAGTGGCTGGTGCCGCGGTATGGAGGCGACCGGCGGCGGTAGCACCAGACACGAGTTGTTGGCGAGCGTGTGCGCTGCAAGCCACCAAGCTGTCGCGGGCCCCGCTGGGCAGAGTCGCCGCACGCCAGCTCCGTAATGTCTGCCAGTGCTTCTCCGCCAAGGCCCACCGAGCGGACCTGCAACTCGCACGGCGGGAACGTCTAGTCCGGTCCTCCTAATGCCACCTGCCGTGCCAAGCCGCCTTTGCGAAATCTGAGAGCTCTGGCCGGGAAGCTTGGGCTGGGCGAACTGGGGGCAGGGGCTTAGGAACTCGTTGAAAAAGTCCGGCCGGCGTACTCAGCTGGCGTCGGGTGGTGCAGCAGCGCACTCAAATCACCGATACTGGCCAGTTGCGCGATCCTGGGTGTCTATTCTGCGGCCGTTGCGGGCCCGTTTGAGCGCCGCGCATGCAAGTTCCACGGAAACCATGACTTTTTACTAATTTTGCCGAAAGTAATTGCAGGCCTGGCCGTTCCCAACCTCCCAGCGGCTCCCCGCATCAACACACATGTAAACCGGTCTAGAGATGCTTTGTATCTGAGACATTGTCGCATGTAACCTGCCCGTAGTTCCTGCTACTACATGAGCTTCCCCACCATGCCGACTTCCGACGCATCCCCCATCGGGCCCGGCCTCCCATCGGGAAGTTGGTCGTGATCCAAGCCCGCCGCGGCAAACCTCTCCAAAACCTGTCGCAGGACTTCGGCATGGGTATCCGCACAATCCGCACCTAGGTTCGGCTCGATGCCTGCGGCGGGTTCCGGGCTCTCGGACATCAACCTAAACCGGGACGCCCCCCTGCCTCTCCCACAACCGCAGGAAAATGATCCTCGAAACTCTGCGAGACAAATCTCCCGACCCGCTCCAGCTCGAGTTCGCCTGCCGGTCGCTGAAAATTGCCGGGCCATGGATCCTCGACCAGTTCCAAGTCCAGTTGTCCCTGGCGACGGTGGGCAGGATCCTGGACGCCTCGGCATGACTCCGCAGCGCCCCTGGTGCAGGGCCTACCAGCCAAACGCCGCCGCGGTGCGGACTGGGATCGAAGAAACCTACCCCGCCCTCGTCCAGGAGCAGGGAGCCCTGCTGCTCTTGGCCGACGAGGATGGCCGAGGCGGCTGTCCCCGGGAGTTGACTCAGGGCGGTTGGGCTGCTGGAGGATTGGGAATTCGCGGACCCTATGGTGCAGAGGGAGGGCTCGCCCGCATGGCATCCGGGCGACCTCATTGGCCGTGTGGTTGGCATCGGGACCCTCGTCTTGCAGCTCCAAGCGAAGTCCAAGATTGCAGCTCGTGCCCCAAGCGGAAGCAATCACCGTTTGCGGCTAGCTCTGCATGCACGGGAGGTCGGCGTGGTCTGCACGGGATCGTTGCTCTAGCCCGAGCATCGGAGGCGGAACCGTCTAGGCCGGGTCCGTCTCGCTCAATTCGAGCACCGCCGGAAACTCGCCTGCGGCGACCGGCGTGACCGAGAGGCGCAGCGGCGGACGAGCTGCATTTCGCTCAACCTAGGGTCGCGCTTGATTCTCGCAAGCGTGACGGGCCGGGGCAGGGGCCAAATCGGCTTGATGTCGACGACGCTCCACCGGATGTCCTCGGTAATCGGATTTACACCATATTTTCCTATTCCCTGATATACAAATCGATAGTACCGCCGGAAGTGGCAAACAGCTTCTCAAAATACATCAACTTCTCATTTCCCATGTCGCTGTAATACTGCATGCGTTGATAATCTATGATGCCAAAACCTATACGCACCAAAGTGGAAGCAGTGCGTGTCTCTTTCCAGTAATCCGGGCATTTATCTGCTTCCTCCGTACTGAAACCATCAAGGTTCGTATTCATGGGACAGGATACCAGGAGGCTTTCAGCCGGGCCGCCCGGCGCCCGGTCAGCGGCGCAGCATCCGGCGGACATTCGATTTGTGCCGCCAGATCAGGAACACCGTCGTGAGGGCGGCGTACCTCGTGTGGGGCATGCCCAGATGCACATGCGCTGCCGCGGTGAAGAAGATCCACGTCAGCAGCGAGGCCCAGGCGCCGCGCTCGTGGATCTGAAAGCGGCTCCCCAGCAGGCGGACGATGACGAAAAATCCCAGGCTGACAGCGGCCAGACCCGGGTAGAGGGGCACCATGGCCCCTGCGGACGTCGCGATGCCCTTGCCGCCCCGGAAGCGGAGCCAGGGGGAGTAGCAATGCCCGAACACCGCGCAGAGGGCCAGTAGCCAGCCTAGGTTGATGAACTCTCCGGGCTCGTGGAAAAGCCATACCGGGAGGAAGCCCTTGCCGGCATCCCCGAGCAACGCGACGAGCGCTCGGGGTTTGCTGAAGCGCAGGACGTTGTTGAATCCCGGGTTGCCCGACCCGATGGAGCGGATGTCGGTGCCGGAGCCCCACATCGCCAGCACGGAGAAGGGCACCGATCCGATGAGGAAGCTGGCGACGAATTCGAGGATCGGCTGCATGTCGAGAGGCATGGTCGGTTCAGAACTCCAGGAGTGGCGTGAACGCGATGAGGCCGGCGATGGCTGCGGTCATGAAGTTCGACAGCGTAGCCGCAACCATGGCGCGGAGCCCGAGGGCGGCCAGCTCGGCGCGCCGGCCGGGCAGGAGGGCTCCCAGGGCATCGATGAGGATGCCCACCGAGCCGATGTTGGCAAAGCCGCACAGGGCGTGGCTAGCGATGAGATGGGAGTGCGGCCGGAGCGCGTCCTGCGGGCTGGCCGGCTCGGCGTAGCTGATGAATTCGTTGAGGACCATCCGCGTGCCGAGCAGATTGCCTACTGTCACGGCGTCAACCCATGCTACGCCGAGCAGCCAAGCGACCGGAGCAAAGAGCGGCCCGAGGATGCTCTGCAGGTTGCCGGGGATCCAAGATACCCCAGGGGCTGACCCGGATGGCGTGCAGGATGCCGTTGACGACGCCGATGAGGCCCACGAACGTGATCCGCATCGCGCCCACCTGCAGGGCGATGGGGAGGCCCGCGGAGGTGCTGCGGCTCGCGGCGTCGATCACGTTGCGGGCCGCGCCCACCGACCGCTCCGGAATCTGGCCGAGCGTCTCCGGCCTGCCACTGCGTGGGCAGCGTGGGGCGGTTGACGTGCAGTGCGCGGCAGCTGCGGCTGCTGTTCAGCAGGGGCAACTTGCGGTTGGACGGGCTGCTGCACGCGGCGAGCCGGAGGGAGCCGGACTAGGGCTGGGTCAGCGCGGCCAGGGCCGCGCCGGGCACAGCGGAAGGGGACCGACGCTCGGGAAACTAACCGGGAATCTAGGCTCCCACACCACGCCTAGGGACACGACCGGCCTTGCCTATACTGATCTGAGCCCCCGCTTTGCGGTCGCGCTCCCGCGCCTCCAGTCATGTCCAGCCCGGTCCACTGGGAGCAGCTCACGGAGGCTGCCGCCGCGCTTCCTAGTGCTCCTGGCATCTACCAGTTCCTGGGAGAGGGGGGGCGCGTTCTCTACATCGGCAAGGCGAAGAGCCTGCGAGACCGTGTGCGGAGCTACTTCTCGAATGATGCGCTAGCCGACGTCAAGCGCGGCGGGCTCCTATGCGAGACGGTCTCCATCAGCACGATTCTGGTCACCAACGAGAAGGAGGCCTTGGCCCTCGAGAACAACCTCATCAAGGAACACCAGCCGAAGTACAATGTCTTGCTCCGAGACGACAAGACCTATCCCTACATCAAGCTGACCCGCGAGAAGTACCCGCGCGTCTACGTGACGCGACGCCTCAAGAAGGATGGCTCGACCTACTTCGGGCCCTACTTTCCCGGCAATCTAGCGCACAGGCTAGTCCATTTCATCCACCGCCACTTCAAGGTTCCTTCCTGCCGCGTCGACCTGACCCGTCGGCATCCGCGGACCTGCCTCGAGTACCACATCCAGCGCTGCTGGGGGCCTTGCGTGGAGGGCCTCGTCGCAGAGGATGTGTACGAGCGGGCGGTCCAGGACGTTAGGGCGTTTCTGGGGGGTCGGCACCGCACCCTGGTCAAGGAACTGAGGGGACGCATGCTGGAAGCCGCTGAGGCTCTGGAGTTCGAGAAGGCCGGCAGCTTGCGCGACTTGCTGGCGACCGTCGAGGAGATAGCCGAACGGCAGCGGGTGGCGGCGGCGGAGGGGCGGGACATCGACTTCTTCGGCATCCATGCCGAGCCCCCTCTGGTCGCCGCCAATCTGTTCCATGTCCGCAACGGCCGGGTCGTCGACCGGCGGGAGTTCTATTGGGAGGAAGTCCAGTCCTTCGACGCGGCCGAGTTTTTGGCCACGCTGCTCCCGCAGATCTATTTGGGGCAGCAGTACGTGCCGAGTCTCGTGCAGGTGCCGCAAGAGTTCGACGGGATGGATGCTCTAGCGGAGCTGCTGGCGGAGCGGCGCGGGAAGAAAGTCGAAGTCGCTGTGCCTCGCCGGGGCTCGAAGAAGGCCCTCCTGGACTTGGTTGCAGCCAACGCACGCCAGGGCTTTGAGCAGCGGTTCCGCGTGCGCAAACCGAGCGCTGGCCAGATCATGGAGGCTTGGCGCGACGCGCTCAATCTGCCGCCTCCCGAGCCCAGCACACCGCAGAAGAGCCGCATCGAATGCTTCGATATCTCCCATACCCAAGGGACTGACGTAGTTGCCTCCTTGGTGGTGTGGGAAAACGGCCGCATGAATAAGAGTGCCTACCGGAAGTACATCGTTCGCGAGCAGGCGAACGACGACTTCGCCGCGATGCGCGAGGTGGTCCGCCGTCGCTACAAGCGCCTCCAAAAGGAAAGAACGCCGTTTCCGGCGCTGGTGCTGGTGGACGGCGGAGTGGGCCAACTGCATGCGGCGGCCGATGCGCTGGAGGAACTGGGGTCGGTGATGCAGCCGCTCGCAGCGCTAGCGAAGCGCGAAGAGGTCTTGTATGTGTTCGGCCAGGAGGACGAGCCGATCCGTCTCGACCGCTTTAACCCGATATTGCAGCTGGTCCAGCAGATCCGCGACGAAGCTCACCGGTTCGCGGTGACCTTCCACCGGCAGCGTCGCGCCAAACGCAGCCTGAAGACGGAGCTGCTGGCTGTGCCGGGCGTGGGGGTCAGCACTGTCGGCAAGCTGCTGCGCGAATTTGGGAGTCTCGACGGGATCCGCAAGGCTAAGGTCGAGGATCTGGCTACGGTCGTCAACGCCAAGCGCGCCGAGGTGATCCGGGCGTATCTTGATCGGTAGCTGGCGCACGCTAGGTGCGGCGGCAGGTACTCCTTGCTCGCGACTTGGTTGCCCAGCTCCGTGCGCCGTGCGCGACAGACAATCGAGAAGCCACCTTGGCTGAGTATGCTCTCGATGGAGTAGACGCGAAGGACTCTGGCCCACGGCAGAGCCTCACGGTCTCCGAGCTCTCCGACTCCCATTCCAGCCCAGTCTCCCTGCTCGCGTCGGCGCGACTCTTACGCCCAGAAGTTGTAGTACCCGTCTCGAGCGATCACGTCGACCGGCATGCCGTACACCCGCGAGATCACCTCCGAGTCCAGCAGCTCGCGCTTCGGGCCATCGGCATGGACCCTTCCCGCGCGTAGGAGGATGACCCGCGACACCTCCGGCACGATATCCGGGAGGTGGTGCGTGACGTAGATCAGGCTCGTTCCCAGGGAGGCGATTCTGCGCAGCGTATCGCGCAATTCCAGGGCTGCCCGGATGTCTAGACCGTTGGAGGGCTCGTCCAGCAGGAGTGCCCGCGGCTTGTTGACAAGGGCGCGGCCGATCACGACCCGCTTGGCCTCGCCGGTGGACATTGCGTTGACGGGCTTGTCGCGGAGGTGCCCGGCGTTCATCAGGCGCAACACCGCCTCGCCCCGTTCCTCCATCTCGGGCGTGACGGGGTGCTGGGGCCACAACTCGAAGCTCGAATAGTAGCCGGAGAGCACGACGCTGCGGCCGGTCGCGCTCTTGGAGCACGCCTGGACCATCTCGTTTGAGACGACCGCGATCAGCCTGCGCATGTCGTGGACATGCCAGTCCGAGCGCCCGAAGACCTTCATGACCGGCTTGAACCGTCGCACCGGATGGTCGTAGCGCATCATGGTGCGGATCAGGGTGGACTTGCCCGAACCGTTCGGCCCGATGATCGCTACGTGCTGCCCGCAGGGTATCGCGAGCGAGATCCCGTCTAGCGCCAGGGTCTCCCCGCGATAGACGGTGATGTTCCGGAAGTCGACAAGCAGGGGTTCTGGCTGGGAAGCAGTCATGGCGCTAGGGCTACCGGGGCGTCGGCTAGCCGGGGTCCGGAGATGGTGCGGTCACCCGGCCAGGAAATTCCCGAGCAGCTGCTTGCCGGGCTCGGTCAGGATCGACTCGGGGTGGAATTGCACGCCTTCGACGGGATGTCGGCGGTGGCGCAGGCCCATGATGATGCCGTCGGAGGTCCACGCCGAAATCTCCAATTCGTCGGGCAGCGACGAGCGCTCCACGATGAGCGAGTGGTAGCGCGTGGCGATGAAGCCCTGGTTCAAGCTCCGGAACACTGTCCTGCCGTCGTGCTGGATGGGGCTCGTCTTGCCGTGCATCAGATACGGGGCACGGACTACCTGGCCGCCGAACGCCTCGCCGATGGATTGGTGGCCGAGGCAGACGCCCAGGATCGGAACCTTGCCGGCCATCCTCCGGACTAAGTCGACCGAGATGCCTGCGTCGCACGGCCTGCAGGGTCCCGGGGAAATCACGATCTTGCCCGGCCGCAGCGCTTCGACTTCCGTCAACGTGACTTGGTCGTTGCGCCTGACCACCATGGAGGCGCCCAGTTCGCCGAGGAACTGGACTAGGTTGAAGGTGAAGGAATCGTAGTTGTCGACGACCAGAATCATCCTGACTCCTATTCTCGCCTGCGGATCGCGGGCCTTCCGCCGCGCGGCCACGCACGAGGCTGCGGGCCGGCAGCCGCCTCCGGCCCGGAAGCACCTACAATGAACCGGACTGGGAGGAGTCCGCACCACCCAATGAAACGCAGATCGTTCCTCGGCACTACCGCGCTCGGCGTTGCTGGCGCTTCCTGCGAGGCAGCCCCCGAGTCGGCCTCGGAGCCCTCGCGTCCACCTCTCAAGATGCATGTGGGGGCGCAGCGCAGCCCCACCAACCTAGAGATCCTGCAGTTCCTGAAACGGCACGGCGTGAACCACTGTTGCGGCTACCCGCCGCACCCCGGGGAGCGCGGCTACTGGCTGCGCGAGGAGCTTGAGCAGACGCGCGAGCTTTGCGAGCGTGAGGGAGTAGCGCTCGACATGGTGGCCCTACCGTTCCTGGCCTCGTCGCACATCGATCGCGAGAAGCGGGGCGCGATCATGCTGGGCCAGTCGCCCGAGCGGGATCGCGATATCGAAGACATCCACAAGATGATCCAGGGCTGCGCCGAGGTCGGGATCCCTGCGTTCAAGTACAACATGAGCATCCTGGGCGTCCTGCGCACGGAGCGAACGCCTGGCCGGGGTGGCTCGACCTATTCCACCTGGCGATTGGCCGAAGCCCATGCGGAGCCGTCTCTGACACGTGCGGGACGGGTGAACGAGGAGGAGGCTTGGGAGCGCATCACCTATTTCCTCGAGCGGGTCATTCCGGTCGCGAACGAGTACAAGATCCGGGCCGCGTGCCACCCGCACGACCCGGGCGTGCCGCCGGAGGGCTACCAGGGCGTCGCACGCGTCCTGGGGACGCCCGAGGGGCTCTACAGGTTCATGAGCATTGAGGAGAGCCCGTTCCACGGCTTCAACCTCTGCCTCGGCACCACAGCGGAGATGCTCCAGGACCCGGCCGCCGAGATCCACGACGTGATCCGCCGCATCGGCGGCGAGCGCAAGATCTTCAACATCCACTTCCGCAACATCCGCGGCAAGCGGGACGACTTTCAGGAGGTCTACCCTGACGAAGGCGACATAAACATGGTGGAGGCTGCCCGCACGCTCTGGGAGGTCGACTACCCCTACATGCTGATGCCGGACCACATGCCGCGGCACGATGCGGATCCCAACGGGCGGCAAGCCTTCGCCTACGGCTTTGGGTACATCAAGGGCATCTTGCAGACGCTGCAACATTCGGCCTGAGCGGCATTTGCCGTCTGGTGGGCCGGAACATGCCCGGCTCGGGGCCCGCTAGGGCGCGAACGCCTCTGTGCTACGGTCAAATCGAAGTCCCCGCTATGGCCGCTCCGTCCGCAGTCGAAGTCTCCGAGTGCGCTTTCCGCTATGGGAAGACGACCGCGCTGGCAGGCGTCAGCTTCGCCGTGCCCCAGGGAACGATCTTCGGCTTGCTGGGCCCGAACGGCAGTGGCAAGACCACTCTTTTTCGGATTCTAGCGACCCTGCTGGCCCCGGACAGCGGTCACGCCCGGGTATTCGGTGCTGATGTTGCCGGAGAGCCTCTGGAGGTTCGGCGGAGGATGGGGGTGGTGTTCCAGTCGCAGAGCCTGGACCGACGCCTGTCCGTCGAGGAGAATCTGACCCACCAAGGCCATCTGTACGGGCTTCGGGGCGCACTGCTGGCCGAGCGCATTGGCGAGGCGTTGGATAAGGTCGGCCTGGGTGACCGCGGCAAGGACAGGGTCGAGACGCTCTCCGGCGGCTTGCGGCGTCGGGCGGACCTCGCCAAGTGCCTGCTGCACCTCCCGCGGCTCCTGCTGCTCGACGAGCCGAGCACGGGTGTGGATCCCGGCGCGCGCCTGGCCTTCTGGCGCTGCCTGGAGGAGCTGCGGCGATCCGAGGGCGTAACCGTGCTGCTCACGACGCACCTGCTGGAGGAAGCCGACCGCTGCGACCGGCTCGCGATACTGGACCGCGGGCGCTTGGTCCGTGAGGGGGCTCCTTCCGAGCTCAAGGCCGAGATCGGCGGGGCGGTCGTGCGGGTATCCGCCGACGATCCGGCGGAGGTGGCGGCGGCACTGGAGACCGAGTTTGAGGTGCGAGACGCGCAGGTCGACGGCCGGGAGGTTCGCTTCGAGCATCCGGACGGCGGGCAGTGGGCCTACCGCCTCGCAGGCCGCTTTGAGGATCGCATCGATTCGGTGACCGTCTCCAAGCCCAGCCTCGAGGATGTCTTCCTGCATCACGCCGGCCGTCGGTTCGACCCGGAGGCGAGTCCATGGAGCGCGACGCAAGCTCCCACATCCTAGCGATCGGGGCCCATCCTGACGACATCGAGCAGACCTGCGGGGGCACGCTGCTGCGCATGGCCGAGCGCGGCTACCGTACGGCGATCCTCGACCTGACCGCAGGGGAGATGGGCAGCCGCGGGACGCCTGAGCTCCGAGCGGCGGAAGCCGCCCAGGCGGCCCGTGTGCTGCGGGTTGCGGAGCGGCGCAATGCCGGGCTTCCGGACGCCCGGTTGGAGAACACGCTGGAGGCCCGGATGCGTGTCGCGGCGATCCTCCGGGAGTTGCGGCCTCAGGTCGTGCTCCTCCCCTACTGGGAAGCGCGCCATCCGGACCACGCACGGTGCTCGGAGATCGGTGCCGAGGCATGCTTCGTGGCCGGTCTACGGAAGTTGGACCTGGCAGGGATTCCGCACCGCCCCAGGAAGGTGCTCTACGCCTCGCAGTACGCTGCTGTGCGGCCGAGCTTCGTGGTCGATATCTCGGTCCAGTTCGAGCGCCGCCTCAGCGCGCTGTTGAGCTACCGCTCGCAGTACGCCGACCAGGAGCAGGCCGGTGGGCTGTTCCCGTCGGAGGCAGAGGTCTCGGAGCGGCTCCGCACGGTGGCGCAAGCCTACGGCGCGATGATCGATGTCGCCTACGGAGAAGCATTCGTGGTGAAGGAGACCATGCGAGTCGACGACATTGTGCGGCTCGGCGTTCGCAGCCTCTGAGGCTGGGGCCAGTAGGGCCTTTCGAGAAAACGTTATCGTGGAGGCGGTTCGCGCTGACCCGCCTGCAGGAGAGGCAGTGGAGTGGCTGGGCCGTCCGGTTCCCGGGTTGCGCCTGCTGGTCAACAAGTCGCTGTACCTGTTGCTGATCCGAGCTGGCCCGATGCTGCTAGTGAGCGTCCCAACGCACAGGATCCGCGATGCGGCAGCGTCCGTGTCAGCGCCGGATGTGCCCACGGAGATCGTGAGCGCCTCGACTTGGATGGCGGTGATGATTGCGCCGGCGACGGTAGCCTCCGTGCAGGGATGCCTGGCGAGGCCAGGAATGGGCATTACGGGTATGGGCCGCGGTGGATCGTCCATGTTCCTCACGGTGGCTAGGGAGCGGGCCGTGCGGCTCAGTCGTTCGTGGAGCACGGACAGGCTCGCTGTTGCGGCGGGCGTGCGATACCATCAGTACGCAACGCACGGGGCGGAGGCAAGCGCTGGCATGGGTAGAGATCCTCGCCGCGGTCTCTGTCCATCTCGCGGCACGCTGGCGTAGTGTGCGCGAGAAGTCTACACGGCGGTAAACTGGTAGGCTAGCGCAGGGGGCACTCCAACCGTGGGCATCGGCATGTACGAAGCACCTGATCCTGCAGCCCCCCCCCCCCCCCCCCCCCCCCCCCCCCCGAGTTTTCGGCTGACTCGCCTGAAGCGCAGGGCCGTGAGTTTGCGTACGAGGCGGCTAGCCACTCCGAATTCCCGCATGTAGTCAAGTTCTCCGGGGGGCGGTCGAGCGGCATGCTGCTCTTCCTCCTCCTGGAGGCGGGCCTGCTCGACGCGGCTCGCGGCGATGTTGTCGTCTTCAACAACACCTCCGCCGAGCATCCCGAGACCTATCGGTTCTCGCGGCAATGCAAGGAGCGGGTCGAGCAAGACTACGGCATCCCGTTCTTCTGGGTCGAGTTTCAGACCTACGAGGATGCGCGGCGGGGCCGGTGGACCCGCTTGCCGTCGTACCGCCTGGTCCGGCCCGAACCCCGGTCGGATGCCAACCCCGACGGCTACCAGGGACGGGGCGAGGCCTTCGAGGAACTGCTCTCCTGGTCTGGCTACCTGCCCAGCCTGTTCCAGCGCACCTGCACAAAGCACCTCAAGCTCGAGGCAACTCGCGCGTTCCTGCAGGACTGGTTCCGCAACCAGGAACGCACTAGCCGGCTAGGCCACTTCGGGCGGCGCAGCCGCATTGCGGACGACGACCTGTACGCCGCTCATAAACGGAGCGGCGGCAACGTGCCGAGGGATATTCTCCTGCGGAAAAAGGAGTTTCTCCGTTCGCGGCCGATTTTTCGCCCCGCGCAGAAGTTCCGCGACTACTCGGCGTGCGCCAAGCCGTTCGGGAATGCGCACGTCGCGGCGAAAATGCGCGACGAGGGGGCATCGTTCGGTAAGGGAGGCGTCGAGTACCTGGCCTTCGTGGGCTTGCGGCGCGACGAACAGCGCAGGGTCGTCAAGGTGCGGCGGCGCAACGCCGGCGGGCCGGCATCCAGGGGGTACGAAGGGGAGCATGTCTACATGCCCCTGCACGCGCTCGGCCTGACGGAGGCGGATGTCGACAGTTTCTGGGCGCGCCGCGACTGGGGGTTGAAGCTGAGGCCGGAAGACTCGCTCTCGAATTGCACCTACTGCTTCCTCAAAGGTGCGCGGTGGCTCCAGGCGGCCAACCGGGCGCTGCGAAAGGAAGCGGAACCGGGTCACGCCAACACGCCCTGCGACATCAACTGGTGGATTGCCTTGGAGGAGAAGTACGGGCGCGACTTGGATGCTGAGAACCGCAGCGTCCGAACCGCAGTGCCCAGCAACTTCATTGGGTTCTTCGGTCCCAAGCGCACCTTCACCTACAGGACGCTGCGGGACGCCGCCGGCGGTTTAACGGTCCTGCCCCCCGACGCCGTCAGCATGCAGCCGTGCGACTGCACTGACTGAGTTCCTGCAATGCGCCGGATCTACCTGGACCACCATGCGACCACGCCGGCGGATCCTCGGGCAGTGCAGGCGATGCTGCCGTTCTTCACGGAAGCCTATGGGAACCCCCACTCGGACGGGCACTGCTTCGGCTGGGAGGCCTCGGATGCGGTCGAGCGGGCCCGCAGGCAGGTGGCGCAGCTGATCGGCGCGGACGCTCGCGAGATCGTCTTGACCGCTGGCGCGACGGAATCCTGCAGCATCGTGCTGCGGGGAGCCTGCCGTCAAGCCCCTCCTTCTAGACCCCGAATCGTGACTGTCGCCACCGAACACGCCTGCGTCCTGGAGACTTGCGCTGCGCTGGCGGAGGAAGGGTTCGAGGTCCTCGCCCTATCCGTCGGAAGCGACGGACTCGTCGATCTCGAAGCCGTGCGTAAGGCTGTTGACGAACGGACGTTGCTGGTGTCAGTGATGGCCGCCAACAACGAGATCGGAGTTATCCAGCCCATTCGGGAAATCGGTGCGCTCTGCCGGGCTTCCGGAGCCCTGCTGCACACCGATGCGACGCAGGCGGTGGGCCGTGTCCCGATCAACGTTCGATCTCTAGGAGTGGACTTTCTCAGCTGCTCGGCGCACAAGCTGTACGGACCGAAGGGCATCGGAGCGCTCTTTGTCCGGTGGGCTGCATCCGATGCGATCCGGCCGATTATGGCGGGCGGGCATCAGGAAGGCGGTTTGCGGCCCGGAACCGTCGCCGTGCCTCTCGTCGTGGGTTTCGGCGAGGCGGCCAGACTCGCCGCGACGGAGCTAGAACGTGATATGAGCCACGCCAAACGCCTCGCCGCTCTCCTGCTATGCCGACTCCGGGAACACGAGCCGGGATTGGCCCTGTACGGCCATCCCACATCGCGTCTGCCCGGGAGCCTGAATGTCGGTTTCCCGGGCGTGCCGGGAGAGGAAGTGGTTCACGGTGTGGGGGAGCGCCTCGCAGTGTCGACCGGTTCGGCCTGCTCATCGGCGACAGCGGAACTGTCCCATGTGCTGGCTGCTCTCGACCCCGACGGCCCAGCTGCGGACCAAGGCGTGCGGATCGGGATCGGCAGGTTCAACGAGGAGCCGGAAATCGAGGAAGCCGCCACGCTCCTCGCCCAAGCGGCCGGCTGCTAGCGGTCGGAGGGACAGATGGAAGCCAGAAACAAAACTGTAGAGGAGTGGATGCAGGATGTCCGGCGGGGCAAGCTGCGGCTCCCGCGATTTCAGCGCCAAGAGGTATGGACTCCTGACAGGGTCGCGCAGTTCCTGACTGCGATCCTCAAGCAACGGCCCTTAGGGGTGTTCCTGGTACTGGACGCCGATCCGGACGCCCCTCCGTTCGAGACGAGACCAGTTGCTGGGATCAGATCCTACGGCGAGAAATGCCGGGAGCATCTTCTGGATGGCCAGCAAAGGCTGACCGCCTTGCTGAAGGCGTTCAACGACCTGTACGACAAGCATGTTTTCTATGCTCGTTATGAGTCCTTAGGGGACGCCCCCGAAAACGTTGAGGTGCTGGCGGTCCCCAGAAAGGGTCGGCATTCTTCCAAGATCGGGAACGCTTCGCTGGAGCATGAGCAAAAGTGGATTCCTATTGCGATCCTCGCTCCACAGTACGACCGGGTGGTCGAGGTCGTTGATTGGCGCGAAAAAGCTCTCTTCGAGCCGGAAGACCGCAAGGGCGTCGAGGGGATGATCGAGAAGCTCCGCTCGCGCTTTGGATTGGCCAGGATTCCCTACTTGCTGCTCGACCAGTCCATTGGACAGGACGAAGCGATCGAAATTTTCATCGAAACCAACACTTCGTCCGTCAAGCTATCCCATTTCGACCTTGCCGTGGCCCAGATGGAGCAAGCTACGGAGCAATCCCTGCAGGAATATGTTGATGACGTCTCCCAGTCGATACCGGGGATAAAGGACCTGGAACCATCGAAAGTGGAAGACTTGGTGCTCAAGCTGGAGTGCATGCATCAGGGCCAGAAGCCGACCCTTTCGGGCTACCTGAGACTCAACTTCCAGATCCTGAAGGATCACCGAGAGGCTCGCACAGAAGGGATTCGCTGGGCCGTTGAGATTCTGCATGGCCTGAAGATCTGGGAGGCGGTTCAACTGCCCACCGCAGTCCCGCTCCGTGTCGTGCCAGCTCTTATCGATCATCTTCCCGGGGACAGCGTTGAACGCGAGATGGCCGAGGCACTCATCAAGCGGTACCTTTGGAGCGCGTTCCTAACTGACCGGTACGACCGCCAAGCCAATGACCGTTTGAAAACGGACTACGATGCGCTCGTCGAGGCGTTCCAGGATCTCGGACGCGAGCCGCGGGTCCCGGCCCTACACGCCTCAAGCCCGGATGTCGACGACATCGTCCATGCGGGTTGGCCGAAGGCCAGAGGCCGTCTGGCCAAGGGCGTTCTGGCGGCGTGCAATCAGAGTGGGGCCCGGGACCTCGCCTCCGGGCAGGCATTAGGGCCCGACAGCCGGGCCGACTTCCATTTCATCTTTCCCAGGGCGGAACTCAGGCGGCGCAACCGCGAGCACCGCCTCGCGGTGAACTGCATGTCCATTCCCGCCCCGAGCAACCGGACGCTACGGCGAATGTTGCCAGGGGACTTCTTTGCCGAGATCGTGCCGGGTCTTGACGGATCTGAGCCAAGCTCCGAAGCCATGGCCTCGCTTGCCGGGTCCCTTGAGTCCCATCTCGTGCCGACGGAGACCCTCGTAAACGCGAGGGCGAAGTGGGTTGATGACTTGGCGCAGGTCTATGACGACTTCTGCCAGGCCCGAGCGCGACAGATCAAGGATCGGATCGACATCCTTCTCGCCCACGGAGAACTGCCCCATCCGGACGGGGCTGAGCGAGCATGACGCCTGGTCGGGAAAGCAATTCATCCCCCGCCAAGCATCTCGCCCTGCGCTTCGGCCCGGGCGAACCAGCGGGTTTCACGTCGGTTGGGGTGGCCGGGTTCCAGGATCTCAATCCCGCCGCAGTAGTCCGCGAATTGGTGCAGAACTCGCTCGACGCCGCCCGGGAGGCAGGGCGCAAGATCGCGTGCGTGCGGTTCGAGGTAGTCGAACACCGCATTGATCTTGTGCCGGGCATCCGTGAGTTTCGAGAGGCGTTCGGGTCTGCGTGCGAAACCCAGAAAAGGTTAGGTAGCGGAGGCCTGCCTAGCCAGGCGAGGCCTGTGGTTCGGGCGATCCAGCAAGCCCTGGAAAGGGATCGCTGCCAGAGCCTCTTCGTGCTCGACAACGGTGTCGGCCTTAATGCCGAGCGCATGAATGGTCTGCTCGGTGACGGCCTCAGCGTCAAGGCGGACTCGGGCGCTGGGGCCTTCGGGAATGGCCACTACACGGTGATCCCGGCGTCTGACCTGCGCTATATCCTCTACGGCGGTCTGAGCCGGGACGAGACCGCTATTTGCGCCGGGCACGCCATCCTCGCTTCGCACGAGCAGGACGGACGCGTGTGCGGCAAGGACGGCTATCTCATCAAAAGTTTTCGCGAAGGGGCCCTATTCGACAGGTACGAGTTCGCCAGGGGCGAGCAAGTCCCTCGCTATCTCGAGCAGAAGCTACAGTGGATCGCCCAGAACTGGGGCCCAGGCACGGTAGTTGCCGTGCCGGCCTTCAACCGTTTCCGGGTATCAGAGGAGAAAAAGGACCTGTGGGGCCTGGTGGTGCGCCCGGCAGCCTGCAGCTTCTTCGCGGCAATCCATCAAGGCAGCTTGCGTCTGGAGGTGGTCGAGCGCGGTCGCGAACGGATCCTGGATGACAGGACCATTGCCTCCGAACTGCAGGATGCGGCCAGCGAGAAGCGGTCCCGAGCGTTCCTTTCCGGCTCCCGGGCTAAGGGCGCCTATGACACGCTGGTCCTCGGGCGGACCCATAAAGTCAAGACAGCCGCGGGAGATTTGTCGATCAAGCTGCGAGAACTCTTGGACGGCGGCGTCTCGCGGGTAGACCTCTGCCGCGCCGGGATGTGGGTCTCGGACGATCTGCCCAAGCTGAGGCGATCCCAGCTGTCCGACCTCAAGCCCTTCCATTGCGTCATTGACCTCAACGCCGGGCACCACGAGATCTACAAGTTGGTACGTGCGGCGGAAGGCCCGCTGCACAACCACATTGAAGCGCGGAAGTGGCTGCCAAAAGAGCAGCGGGACAAGCTGGAGGGTGCGTTTCAGCAGATCGCCGCTGCCATTCGCGAGAACATTGGGGCCTTCAGCGACGATCCGGTCCGGGTCGACGATGTCCTCGCTTTCAACACGCAGGGAGTGGAACTCGGGGGGCGCCAGTCCGCCCGGAGGGGCATGTTCGCCGAAATGCGGCTATACCACCCGGAGGCGGAGCCAGCCGATGAGGCTTCGGAGGACGGTCGGGCCGGCGGTCGATCCGAGTCGCATGGCGGTGGGGGAGGGAGGACCGCCAGACCTACGGGTCGGCCCGTCCGGCTGCACGCGCTGGCCGTTCCAACGGCCCCCCGCTCGTGCCGGGTGGAACTGCGGCCCGCCGAATCCTTTGCCGCAGCAGAGGTCCGCTTCGCGCTAGACGAGAGCATCGACGAGACCTGCGACCGCATCGGCGGCGAGACCTACGTGCTGATCCACGATGTGAAGCTTGATGGCCAAGCCGTCGATCCGTCGGTGCTGACGAAGAACGGAACGGCCGAGGCGGTGGGCGTAGGGCTAGAGGTCTGGTCCGCCGGCCAGACCAGGATCCTCGAGTTCGGCTTCCGGCTGCCCGCTAGCGTCCAGGTCCCAGACGGCACCAAGGTCGTTCTCAAGACGATCGTGTTCCGCCGCGCCAAACGGAAGAGGGCGGTCGCGGCGCTCGCAGGGGAGGAAGGAGAGTGAAGAAAGCCTCCGATGCGGTCCGTACGCTGCCGTACCCAGTGCTGGAGTCCGGCAACCTGTCGTACGAACGCGGTTCGTACGAGGTCTCCTCTCATGGCGCGGACGGTGCATCCGTCGAATTAACCCACATCGTCACGGGCGCGCCCCTGGTGCAGTCGTTGCTGCGGGAGGACAAGGCGCGGTACGCCTGCTTGGTGTCCGTGCCTGTCACGGGGTACCGCCGACTGGAGACATCGTTCGAGCCAAGGCAGACCGTCCGCTGGGACGTGGGCTTCATCGGCGAACCGCCGATGCTGAGGCCGATGATCCTCGCTATGGAAGAGGTCGAGCGGGTGCTCGGACCAGAGGCCGGCGTCGCCGCAGCTTGGCAGGGTTTCCCTCTCACGATCCCGAGGGGGGCGCGGCTCGCGGTGCACGAGTATCTGCGGATGAACTCATCCGTTAGCCAGCTCCTCGAGTTGCATCCTGACCGCGGTCGCCCGGACGGCACATTCGAGGTCGCCGAGTGCTCCGAGGAAGGCTACTACTTTCGGGTGAAGATGGCGGAGGACTTGTTCGCTTTCCTAAGACAGCCCCGAGGACACCAGCACCATCGGCGGAGCATACTGACCCACGTGACGAGTCGCTCCCTGGAACTGTTGCAACGGCAGTACGGGGCGGAAAGACGGGACGATCCGGACAACGACTGGAAGTCCTATCGGAATCTCAAAGCATTGGCCGCCGAGCTGCAAGCTCGCGGCTTGCCCTGCTGGGACGACGACGGCTTCGATGCGTCCGATGTCGCGACTAGGCTCTATCCGCACCAAGTGCCGGAGGCCGCCGGGCATGACTAAGGCGACCGCAAAGTCGACAAGCTGGGAGCAGTTCGACGACGCCTCCTACACGCGAACGCGGCGGGAACTGCTGCGCACCAAGGGGTCTCCACTGCAGCGCGAGTTCCTGGGCACGCTGAAATCGAACGCGGAGTTCCTGGATTGGGCTGGGCAGCGTGTCGAGGTCGTTCCAGGCGAGGCCCTCGCGCTGGCGGCCGACCCACTGACGGAAGCGGAATTCGCCAGGCCCCCGTGCAGCACCGAGGCAGATCTGTTCGCCGCCTGGGGCGATGTCAAGCCCGCCGAGGCCTGCCGCGCCCCCTTTTGGGGCCTCGTGACCATGCGCCACATCGCCGCCGGCAGGGTCGCCGCCAGCTACCTATGCGCTAGGGAGGGGGCGGGGAAGACCGGGGCGGAGCAGGTCCAGGCGGTCCTGCGCGAAGGGGGCGCCAAGCAAATCGACAGCGCCGTGCGCACCGCGTTGCGCCGCCTCAGCGGTCTTCCGGAAGCCCGCGGGAATCGGAGCGTCTACGTCAACTGCCCGTTCGCCAGGGCGTGGTGGCGGCAGTATCTCGCCCGCGAGATCTGCCGGGAGAGCGGGGCGCAGCCAGCGAGCGTCATGCGGGTGCTGCGAAGCTCGCAGGAATATTGGGAGAAGCTCATCTCGTTCGTGGTGTCCCGCAATTCCGTCGTGGGCGACTCGCGCCTGCGCTCGGCCCTTGTGGCGGCCCTGGCGGAGGTGGCCGAGACCGACCATGGCGCGCGGGCACTGAAGGGGACAGAGCTCAAGCGAGTCGTGCGGGCCCTCGGGATTCGCTTGGCCTGGCAGGAACTCGCGGTTTTCGGCACGGACGAGCTCCAGTCGCTGATCCGGCGCTGGTTTCTTCCGCTGTTCGCCGCCTCGGCTGCTCCCGGGAGCGGTCGGGGGCAATCGCCCGGGGCCGCTCGCAATGCTGGAGTCTAGATCGCGTCTGCGTAGTAGCCGTCGCGAGCCTGGATGGTGAGTCCCTTGCGAAGGCTTTTCAGCTTGATTCTGCGGAAGCCGCCGCTCTCCAAGTCCCGTTTCGGCGTGTACCCGATGCTGTACTGGCTTCGCATCTCCTCTTCGATCTCTAGATTCCCGAATAATTTCCCGAGATAGGGGTTGCGGGGCCGTATGGCTTGAGCGGAGCGGATCCGGGGTGCCGCATGACCGCCCCCCGGGACCCCGGTTGCGGGGCCGTATGGCTTGAGCGGAGAGCCCTGCGCACCCGGAGCGGGCCCCTCATCCCGTCGCCGAGCGACCTGGGCACCCCCGTAGGCACCCTGCGCCCGCACCGCGGCCGCTGCGCCCCCGGCTCAGGATGCACCGATCCCCCGCGGGCTCCGCGTCGGTCCCCTGCCGCTGGGCTCGGCTCCATCCGGCTCGCTGCGTGCAGCAGCCAGTCCAGCCGTAGCAGCGGTGCATTGCCCACGCAGTACCGGATCAGAGGCCGGAGCCCGTGCTGCCGCGCCTTGTCCGGCAGCACTTGGTCCTGCAGCAGCCGCAGCAGCAGCTGCGCGATCTGCCCGCCCAAGTAGAACCCCTGATGCGCCACGTGCGAGCGGCACGGCGGAGGCTGCAGGCCCACTAGGTCCGTCAACGGCCCCTGGAACGCAGGTCCCGGCACCGGCTGGCCGCGGTGCCGCCGCACCAGCTCCGCCAGTGGCAGCCGGTCGTGGCTCACCGGAATCACCGTGCATACTGATCGCGTCAAAAATCGTGTCTCAGGAATCCCTTCGTCGATTGATCTGCAGGGTGGATTTTTTGTACCCTATTAGTATGACAAAAGAAAGATTTTTCTTCTTCCTACGCCTTACTAAAGACCAGAAGTTCAAGATTCGAAAAAAGGTGGTCTTGCAGTTCCTCGAGGGAAAGTCGGTGGCTCAGATAAAGTCCTGCGTCCCTTTCTCCATACGCACGATCTATCGCTGGATCTCACGCTTCATCCTGGGAGGCATGGAAAGCCTTCGGGATCGTAAAAGAGCGGGAAGACCACTCCAATGGACAGATCGGCACCTTGCTTGGATCGGCCTCGGCGTCCTAGACCAAGACCCCAATCAATACCAATTCGAGTTCGCTTTGTGGACTGCGCAGCGAGTGCGCCGAGCCTTTGGGGAGAAGTTCGGCAGCGTCCTGAGTGTCTCCATGGTGCGCCGGATCCTGCGGCGGCTCGGACTCCCGCCGCAGCGGCCCCAGCGGCGTGCCACCCAGTACGATCCCGCTGCCGTGCAGCGGTGGAAAGACGCAGAGTTCCCCCAGATCCTTCGTCGTGCCCGGGAGTTGGGAGCCATGATCGCCTGCGCCGACGAGTCCGGCCTAGCTGCGCAGAGCGTGTCCGGGCGCACCTGGGGCCCGTGCGGTCAGAACCCCGTCGGGCTGGTGGCCAGCGGGCCGGCCGGTACGCCCCCGCGATCGCCCGCTCCTGGCCTGCCGCATCCAGGGGCTCCCCCTCGTCATCCCGCAACCCCATCGCGGCCGCCCGACGCAGAATCGGGGCTTTTTTGCGCGGATCGGTCACGCTCACGGAATCATCCCTGCCCCGCTGCCGACAAGAGCTCACCAGCACCTTGCAGTAGTGTGCGCTGGCGGCCCGCAGTCCCACCGGCTGCCGCCCTGTCAGCCAGGGTGCCGCATTCTGGCCCAGCTGCTCCCGCCAATCCCCACTCACGTCCGTGCCCGCCCGCATTCAGCCGGGTGCTGCCCCATGCCGCCCCCACGCACACCGAGGGCGGCCAGGACTGCTGCTCGCCGTGGTAGCCGCGCTCAGCGTTCTCGAACAGCTTGCCATCCACCTCGATCCTCGAGCCGTCCCCGCACACCGGCACGGACACCCACCGCTGCACGCACGCCTGCGCCACCAGCGGCACCAGCCGCCGGCTGACCAGCCGTGCATACTGTCGCAACCCCTCCAACATTGCCTCGTGCATCCGCTGCAAGTATGCGCCGAGCCGCCGGCTGTCGGGCACGGCTCGCAGCCCGCACGCTTGGCGCGCGACGTCATCGGTCCCCAGGGCGTCGGCCGCGTGGAGGTGCCCCCCGCCGGCGCAGGCGGAATAGATCAGCGCCAGCAGTATCTGCCCATCGCTGCCACCGCGCCGGCGGTGCTTGAGGCGGACTGCCGCAGCTAACTTCTCGGGCAGCCCGAGGAACCGGGTCAGCCGGGCCACCACGCCGAACCCGGCCAGGCCCGTCCAGTGGTCGTCGCAGACGCCGTAGGCCAGGGTGGGAGTGCTGTCAGGGGACATGGCAAGGGGCCTCCAAAAAATCGAGAGGCACCCCCGAGGTGCAATACGCGGCCACCCCGGAGGACTATTTAAATCATTACAATAAAAACATGTTTCGGATAGCAACCGGAATTTTTACCCGGGAATCAGGGATAGTTCCAACAAACCAATGACTTACGTCAATATCTGTCTAGGAGGTTCAGGCTAGCCGATATGGTGACGGGTGTGGCTTCCGGGTTCTCGTGGGGTCAGGCTGCGGAAGAGTGTCTTAAGTGCGGCCATGTCGCGGCGGACAATGGTCGCCGCGCATTCAAGGCAGTAGTGATCCCAGCTGCGGCCGCTGCGAACCTTGAGGCGTTTGTCGCCACGCTCAATGCGGTGCCGGGCGTTGCCGTGGCAGTTGTGGGCGCGCTGGGCTACATCCACCTCGGTGCGGATCACAAGTGACCTAATTCGCGGCACGGAAGACCTCCTCGACAGCCTGCTCGACGATAGCGGGAAAATCCTGATCGATTTGGTCCAGATCGGGACGAGTGAACTGGTGGCGCTGAGCGCGCGTGCGGCCCACGGCGGCATTCACCTGCCGGTCGATGGCGGACTTGAGCACGACAAAGTTTGTCCGGCCGAGGCGCTGCTTGTCGAGGTCAGATCCATTGGGATTAACTCTGCGCTGAGCGAGAATTCTCCCTGTCTCATTATGCACGCGAATGTCAAGACTGTGGCGCATAGCCTGCCGTTTCTTAACGCGCGTTACGGGAACTGACTCCAGTTCGTCGTAGGCTTGCTTCACATCTTCGGACATGTATCCTTTCTGTTTAAGGAGTCTGAGAGCCGCGAGGGCCTCGGAGTCGTCCGTGATCAGGGGAATCTCCTCAAGCTGGATGGCGGTCTGGCTGAGCACGTCGAAGTGCTTGCTGTCGCCGAACTCGCGAGGCACTGGTTCCACTTTAAGCTCGTCAGCAGAACTGAAGTCGAGATCTTCTATGGGGAGAAGCTTGTCAAAGAACTCCTGATCGGCCTCGCTGTATTCCCGAAAATCGACCCACCGTCTGGCGATATTTGCCCCAGTATGAAAAACGACACTCCCGTGGTTAAGGACATGGCCCGGCGAATTCTGTTTGATGACGCGCATTATGCGGCCAACGAACTGTACGAAGGGCGAAAGATTGGCGAATACACTGAACACGGCAGCCACGGCAAGGAACGGGTGGTCAAACCCCTCGCCGAGCTTACGGACCTGCACGATCACATCCAGCTCGTGGTCTTCGAGCCGTTGCAGCACACGGTCGTTGACCGCGCTGTCCACGCGGGAATGCACATAGCCGGCTCGGCGGTCACGGGCACTGTAAGCCTCGACGATCTGGCGGCAGTGCTCGAAGTTGAGCGCCGAGGCGATGATCTTGAGCCGGTTGTCAGCGGCGGCTTCGCGACGTTTGTCCAACTCGCGGATCGAAGCGTCAACGATGGTGTTCAACGTCTCGGTTGAGGTCACGATGCTCCGCCGGAAATCGGCGTCTTGCTCCCCAAGGCGGCGTACTTTCTCAAGGCTGACCTCGATCTCTTGGCCGTCTTCGCGGCGAACGTACCGCAGGGTCCGGGGATTAAGGACAACGGCCGTCAAGCGCTTGAGGTAGCCCTCTTGAATAGCTCGGTACACAGGATAGGAATACAGGATGCGTCCTGCCATGGGCTGACCGTCCGCACGCAAAGGCGTGGCGCTGAAATTGACGATCCGGGCAGCAGGAAACTTGTCCTTAAGACTCTTCCAACTCTGCGCTACATTGTGATGGCCTTCGTCGAATACGATGAGGTCGAAGAAGTCGTCCGGCAAGTCTGTGAGCCAACGGTTGTCCTCACCCTGGAGCTGCTGAATGTTGGTCAGCACAACGTCAGCTTCTTCAAGGTCGGCCCGGTTGGTAGTCCGTCCCCGGATTTCCGCCGGCTCGGGATATGGTTGGCCGTTTAGGACTTCACACTTGATGTAGAACATGTCCCGACGGGCCGGGTTGAAGTCGTCGAGTAGCTGGGTGAAGATCCTAACGCTTGGTGCCACGACGAGGGTGCGGGTGGGGTGGAAGGCGAACGGTGCAATCGTGATGCAGCCGGACTTGCCGCAACCGACTGGCAGGACGATCCCGACCTCACGGTCCTGCTGGTCCGGGTCCCCGGAAAATTTGGCAAGCTCGGCGTATGCCTCCCTCTGGGGCGTGCGGAGGCGGGAATTGCCGTGGATAAATGGCTTGCGGGTCTGGAAAGGGTTGTTTTCCATCAGAAACCTCGGGGTTCGCTCCCAGATGGTGCCGCGGTAAGAGTGACCGGGTTACCACTGTCACCCGCTCGCACTCTTCGGACTCTTTCGGGTGGGGGCTTCTTGAACTTGAGGCGGCGCTTCCTGCTGCCCTCCTTAGACGAGGGTGGAGCGACTTCGTCGTTCCACAGAATGCCGGGGTGAGCTACCCGGTAGCAGTTGGACGGATCGTCGGGTTCTGTGGCGGGCTTGGCGGTCTCCTGAGTGTCGCGAATGAAGCGGCCACAGGCGGCCTCGCAATATTCCCGCAACAGCTCAATGCGGATCCAGCGGTGCTTGATACGCTCACAGACCTCGCCTGTGACACAGCTTCCAGCGAAGGGGTCAATGACCAAGTCGCTGCGTCCGGTCAACATGCGGATGAAATACTCGGGCAACTCGGCAGGGAAGCGAGCCGGGTGGGGCTTGAAGCCCTTAGTGCTCCTGAAAGGCCCTCCGGCGTGATTGGTCCCTCGTTGTCCGGCTCGACGTAGCCGATCTCGAATCCTTGTGATTCGAGCCATTTCGCCGAATCGAGAACTGCCTTGTGTTCTAGCTGGGAGACAACCAAGTGCCTGCCGCGGCTACGGCGAGCCAGTGCGGTTCCCTTCAGCGCGAGGTTTATGGCCTCAGTTGCGCCAGAGGTCCAGACGACCTCCTCGGTCATCGAGGAAAGCAGCAGGGACACCTCCCGCCGCGCCCTCTCGACAGTCTCGGCCGCGGCTTGGCCAAAGCCGTGCGTCGCAGAAGCGGGGTTGCCGAAGACGCCATCGACCGTGAGGTAATCGCTCATCACGCGGGCAACCGCAGGATCCACAGGCGTTGTCGCAGCGTAGTCGAGGTAGATGTCGGTTTCGGTGCAGGTCGGGATATCCCTAGCGGCCACTACTAGTTCCTCCGGCACCGTCCGGACAAGACACCCACAACGCGGGCTTCACGGCCACCTCAGGAGCCGCGATCTCAAGCCGAGTCTCCTGATGGAAATGGAGCATCTCGTCGGTGCCCCGGGCTGTAAGTCAACTCGACCATTTGCGAACCGCCGTAGGCCGACGACCGAGGCCACGCCGTTGAGATGCCACATCCTGCACAGCGCGACTCGGTGAAAATCCTCAATGCGCGTAGCCAAGCGGTGCTATTGTCGCAGATGCAGGGCAGTGCCCGCAAGCGCCCCGTTCTGCCTTGATTCCCGGTTGAGGATTCCGGTTGTCAGCCAGAATGTGTTTGTTTTGCAATGGGTTAGACAGTCCTCTGGGGTGGCCGCGTACCGCACTCCGGGGGTGCCTCTCGATTTTTTGGGAGGCCCCCTTGCCCATGCCCCCCGGCAGCGCTCCCACCCGGGCTTACGGCGTCTGCGACGACAACTTGACGGGTCTGACCGGGCTCGGCGTGGTGGCGCGGCTGGCCCAGTTCCTCGGGCTGCCCGAGATGCTGGCCGCGGCGGTCTGCCTCGAGCGCCGCCGGCGCGGTTGCAGCGACATGCAGATTCTACTCGGCCTGTGCCGGCGGGGGCACCTCCACGCAGTCGACGCCCTGGGGACCGATGACGTTGCGCGCCGAGCGTGCGGGCTGCAGGCCGGGCCCCACAGCCGGCGGCTGGTGGCGCAGGAGTGCGTGCAGCGGTGGGGGTACGTTTCGGTGTTCGTGGACGGCAAGGGGATCGAGGTGGAGGGCCAGTTGTTCGAGATCGCCGAGCGCGGCTGCAACGGCGAGAAGCAGTACGGGCTGCACGCGGTGTTCGTGGGGGCGGCGTGGGTCAGTGCGCGGCTGCAGGCGGGCGGCACGGATGTGCAGGGGGATGGGCGGGAGCAGCTGGACAGGATGCGGTGCTCTTGCTGACAGGGCTTCCGACGCATATAGCTTGTAAATTATTGATAATTAGGAGCTTGTTGCGTTCTCGGGGGTGCCCGTTCCATCCCTCGTTCCGAATCGGCTTCAAGCAGACGAATGTCGCCGTCTGTGGACGGACCGAGAAGAGCTTCCGCTCCCCGCGTTCAGCACGTAGCCGCCCGCTTCCGTCGGACGCGAAGTACCTGCCGCGCCAGGAGGCGGTAGGATAGACTCGTTACGCAAGAGGCCCCGGGTTGGTAGCCGAGATCTCGGACATCTGCCGGCTCGCCTTGAGCTTCAAGCGGCGGGCGTCGCGGAGGGCAACCGAGGCAGTGCAAGATCAAGCGCCAGGACGAACACTTCGTCGTCCAGGTGTCGGAGGACCAGAAGACAACGACAGTCACCGACGAGCGCGGCATTGGGGTTACCATCACCTGGAACTCTGGCAACTACAATGTTCGGCTCCCGAACGGTTGGGGAAGCTGGGCAACGACGATGGAAGCCGCCGTGGAGTGTGCTGTCAGGCTGTGTATCGAGGCTCGGTCCCAGCGTACGGCTGATGAGGCCATTGATGAGATGGTCGCCTACGTGAAGAACTGCGAAGAGTCAGAGTGAGACAGTATCGGTCGTCCCAGTGGCCCGAAAGGTTGATCTCTTGCTGTCACGAGGCCGGGGCTTCCGACGGTGTTGCGTTCCATGCCCGTCGGTCGTTTCCCTCGGTGTGCCTTCCGTGCCGAATCGGACTTCGGTGGACCGCAGAAGCTGTCCAAGAACGGATCCGGCCCGCCGGCAACGCACCGATCCTCATTCCGGCTGTGGAATTGCGGCATCGGGTTACGGGTCGTTTCGGGTGCGGAACTCGGCAAGCCGGGTGCTGTTGACAAGGCGATCGAGATTCCGAAGCGTGAAGACCCTGCCACGGGTCGAGATCAGCAGCTTCTTCATGTCTTCGCGGCGGATCTTGAAGCCTCGGCCCCCAATGCAGGCGACGACATCGAAGCGTGGCGGCTCAGTTGGTGCGCAACCCTTGCGTGACAGGCTGTAGAGGTGCTGGATACGAGTGACCTTGTCTCGTGCCGTGCCGTCGTCCTCGGCAATCTTCGCCTCGATCACGATTTCTGGGCTGAACTCGTCCGGCACGATGAAGTCCGGTGCTTGGTCGAAGCCGGTGACCTTCTCGGCGCGCTTGGTCTTGCGAGACGAGATTCCAGCTTCATCGAGCACGCGCTCAATCGCCGTCTCCATCACGTCACCGATCAGCTCGGAGACGGAATCCCGGTGGCTGGCGAACGGGCGACCGAGCAACCGCTCATAGAGGACGACCGCGTAGGGAACGCCCAAATCGGCCGACAGCGAGACGCTGTCGACACCGTCTCTCGTGTCGGCCTTGTCGAGGCGGTGCATCAATCCAAGGGGGCTTTCGGGTGCGCCCTCCGTCAGTAGTGCGCATGCGGTCGTGACGAGCGCCCGGAGCTGCCGATCAGGGGCCCCACCGTTGGCTCGGAGCTGTTTGGAAGGCGCGAGGCGAACTGCCCGGTCAAGGGAACGCGCCGCGTTCTGTGTGACACTCACGTCGGACTGACGTGTCGTGACTTCGGCCCACTCCGGTGGCGTGAATCCCAACATGGTGCGCAGCACAATCAGCGCGATCGGCGCTTCACGTACGGCGTCAATCACCGCCTCCGGGGCGAAACGGCGAAAGCCGTTCGTCGCACGCTTGAGCGTCTCATAGCCCCGCTCAAACACGGGATACTCGACGAAACCCTTGCCCTTCGACATCGTGAGGAACTCCGAACGGAGCGCGCCGAATACAGCGTCCACGAACGTATCGAGGTCGGCTTCGACGTCCTCGAAGGGGACTTCAAAAGGAAACGGCATCGAACCCCTGCGGCTGGTCGCTAGGAACGAGTGGCAGATCACGAGCGGTGGCCGCCGGAGAGACAGTGGTGTTGGCAAGCGCTTCGATGAACCGCGTCGGGTCGCCCAGGACGGCGACCGCTGCCGCAACACGAGCGAGGCGGTCGGCGGTGGGACGAGTTGTATCCCAACTGCGGCGCAATCGCCAGATGGCCATACGTGTGAGATGGCCGAAGACGATGCAGCGGATATCGCCCGCCGACGGTGTCACGCCTGCGGCGCGAAGCTGAGCAAGGTCCGTCTGGATCACTGCGGACAGCCTATCGCGATCCTCAAAGAGCGCGTCTCGGCGGACCTGACCGCGTTCGCGGCAAACGAAGACGGTGTCGACGACCGAAGAGCCGGTGCCGTGAATGTGGATCGAGCCTCCCATCTCGGCCGGGCAGGGGATGGACGCCGAACAGACGAGTCCGGCGTCGAGTGTCGCGACGCCAATCGCGTGGTAGGGCTCAATCTCATTATGGTGGAAAGTGAAAGCGAGCGGCGCTCCAGGCTTGAGGGCTCTAGCCATTGTGCGATATACTGCGGCGAGACCGTCAGTGAAGTGCTCCAGGTCTCGCGCTGCGGTCGCGTTGCCGGTCAGTTCGTCCGGTGAGCGGGTCGACTCGCGGTCGAAGCCCTCTGCATCGTGGCCGATCAGACGCCGAAGCCACACGAAGCAGAAGTCCATTAGCTCACCGTATTGGACGTTGCCGAAATACGGCGGGTCGGTGAGCACAGCGTCGAGGGTGTTCGGGGCAACATCCAACTCGGTCGAGCTGGCGCAACGAATGACGGCGCGGCGAGGGCGCCTGCCGTCGTAACGCTGGCCGATCCATTCGCCCCGAATTGGCACCATCGTCTTGCGCCCGCCGCTATGGTCGACCTCGAAGGGATCGTTGCAGAACCGCTTCGCCCTCTCGTACTTGGCAATGATGTTCGTCCAACCGCCGGAGCCGACAGCAGCGCCGCCGCTGGTCGTGATCCCCAGCATGTTGGACTCGCACTGCACGAGTCCGACGGGAAACCCATGGACTGAGAAGACATCAAGCGATTTCAGCGCCGCGATATCGTACCGGCATAGCATGTTCTGGTACCGGAGCAGGTCGGAGAGGTTGGTAGCCAGAGCGTCACGTATCCGTTCGTCGCCGACCGCGGCGATGTAGCGTGCGGCGAGTTCCAGCCCGAGGAGTTGCCGTTCGTTGAAGAGTTCGCGGTACCGACGGTAGCCCCAGCGATGCAAACGGTCGGTCTCGTCTCCCGGCGGGATCGACTGCTCGGGGACGTACTCCGGAACGCTCGCCGTCCAGCGGTCGTTGATGGACGCGTAGTGCGCTAGGTCTCTGGCGTCGGGTTTCTTGAAGAACCGGCCGTTATGCTCGGCCTTGCGGGCCGGGTTGTAGTACTCGATCGCGAACAACCGGTGGCGGGGTGGCCCCTGTTCACACCGCGGGTAGCGTGTGTCACGGCCGCATCGGCGACAGGTGCAGCGCCGACGATGTGCGGGACCCGCGATGGCAAGCGGTCGAGCGCATTGCCGGCACGGACCTGGGTGGTCGCGGTCGGCAATCTCCGTGAGTTCGCCGCAGTCGGCGCACAGCACGACATGTCTCGGGTGGCGGGCGTTGCCGGCGACCAGATACCCGGGGAAGAGATCGACCTCGGTGCCGCAATGTTCGCATGCGATCGTCTTGACCCACAGAAAGTATTTCACGGGCACATCGGGATCGCCGTAGATCGGACAGTCCGTGACGTACGCGGTACCGACCTCGGCTGCGAGTTCTCGGACCAGCGCGTCGGCCTCGCGCCGATAGGCGGCGAGATCCACGTACTCAAGTTCTTCGCGCACGATCCACGCCGCCATCGGGTTGATGTCGAAACCCAACACGTCGCAGCCGACCCGGTTCGCTTCGAGCAATGGAGTGCCGCCGCCCATGAAGGGATCCGCGATGGTTCGCCCGGAGAAATCATTGGCGGCGAAGAAGCTCTCGGAAAGGGGCCGGTCGCTGAATTCAGCGAGTGTGAGGCTGCGAAACAGCGTGCCGGGCCGCCTGGCGAACCACTTGTGGACGGCGATGATCGGACGGTAGTGTTGCTGGATCTGTTTCTCGCGCCGCGCCATCCTCGCGGTCAAGGAGACGTCGAAGCGGGTCTCGATAGACATGGTGTCTGGCTGGCTGGACTAGAACAGCACGGCCTGCCCGAGCGCTGAACGTACGGGTCACGCTCGACCGAATGTCCTCGGTGGCCCTGTCTCAACCGTACCACCGGACGGGATCGTACATCATCTGCGCCGGCCGGTCTCGCCGGTGTCACCCCAGCGCCGCGAGACCACCTGCCAAGCTATCGGGGGTGGCTCACCGTCGTCGCGTCGCTTGATGGTCCTCTCGCGTCGTGAACGCATCCAGTCTGGTCGTTGAATCGGTCCGAGGACGGCGACAGGGCGGTACCGTGCCCGGCGCGACCGTGAGGACGGCGGTGCTGGCCTTCCTGCCAAGGAAGATTTCGGGAGGAGCGACCCGATCCGGCGGGTGTGACGGAGGAACATGTGCCGGGTCCGGAAACCGGCAGGTTTCCGGTGGGTCGTTCCCCTCTTCTCCCCTGACCCTTTACCCGACCCTGTTGATGGCACGTACATTTCCGATTTTGTCAATGGAATCAATGGTTTAGAGCAGAAAATCTGTGACGGGGAGGGCTGGAGGTGTGACGGGGCGTGTAATTTGGTCACATCATCCCTCTTACACCCTGTCGTGACTCCAATCATGTAAGTTCAGCCCCGGTCCCGGTGTGATCAGACGGCACACTGGGTCACACTCCCGGTTTCGCGCCTTCCGCCTCTTGATCCTAGATTCCCGGTTAATTTCCCGCAATGGCGGTTGCGGGGCCGTAGGGCTTGAGCGGGGAGCCCGGCGTACCCGGCGCCGGCCCCTCAGCCCGTCGCCGAGCGACTTGGCCCCCCGCTCGTGCCGGGTGGAGCTGCGGCCCGCCGAGTCCTTTGCTGTGGCGGAGGTTCGCTTCGCGCTAGACGAGAGCATTGACGAGATGTACGACCGCATCGGCGACGAGACCTACGTTCTGATCCACGATGTGAAGCTTGATGGCCAAACCGTCGATCCGTCGGTGCTGATGAAGAACGGAACGGCCGAGGCCGTGGGCGTAGGGCTAGTCCGCCGGCCAGGCCAGTATCCTTGAGTTCGGCTTCCGGCTGCCCGCAAGCGTCCAGGTTCCAGACGGCACTAGGGTCGTTCTCAAGACGATTGTGTTCCGCCGCGCCAAACGGAACAGGGCGGTCGCGGCGCTCGCAGGGGAGGGAGGAGAGTGAAGAAAGCCTCCGATGCGGTCCGTACGCTGCCGTACCCAGTGCTGGAGTCCGGCAACCTGTCGTACGAACGCGGTTCGTACGAGGTCTCCTCTCATGGGGCGGACGGTGCCTCCGTCGAATTAACTCACATCGTCACGGGCGCGCCCCTGGTGCAGTCGCTGCTGCGGGAGGACAAGGCGCGGTACGCCTGCTTGGTGTCCGTGCCTGTCACGGGGTACCGCCGCCTTAAGACCTCGTTCGAGCCAAGGCAGACCGTCCGCTGGGACGTGGGCTTCATCGGGGAACCGCCGATGCTGAGGCCGATGATCCTCGCTATGGAAGAGGTCGAGCGGGTGCTCGGACCAGAGGCCGGCGTCGTCGCAGCTTGGCAGGGTTTCCCTCTCACGATCCCGAGGGGGGCGAGGCTTGCGGTTCACGAGTATCTGCGGATGAACTCATCCGTTAGCCAGCTCCTCGAGTTGCATCCTGACCGCGGTCGCCCGGACGGCACATTCTGGGAGCAACTTGACGACGCTTCCTATGCGCGAATGCGGCGGGAACTGCTGCGCACCAAGGGGTCCCCATTGCAGCGCGAGTTCCTGAGCACTCTGAAATCGAACGCGGAGTTCCTGGATTGGGCTGGGCAGCGGGTCGAGGTTGTCGCAGGCGAGGCCCTCGCGCTGGCGGCCGACCCGCTGACGGAAGCGGAATTCGCCAGGCCTTCGTGCAGCACCGAGGCGGATCTGTTCGCCGCCTGGGGCGGTGTCAAGCCCGCCGAGGCCTGCCGCGCCCCCTTTTGGGGCCTCGTGACCATGCGCCACATCGCCGCCGGCAGGGTCGCCGCCAGCTACCTATGCGCTAGGGAGGGGGCGGGGAAGACCGGGGCGGAGCAGGTCCAAGCGGTCCTGCGCGAAGGGGGCGCCAAGCAAATCGACAGCGCCGTGCGCACCGCGTTGCGCCGCCTCAGCGGTCTTCCGGAAGCCCGCGGGAATCGGAGCGTCTACGTCAACTGCCCGTTCGCCAGGGCGTGGTGGCGGCAGTATCTCGCCCGCGAGATCTGCCGGGAGAGCGGGGCGCAGCCAGCGAGCGTCATGCGGGTGCTGCGAAGCTCGCAGGAGTATTGGGAGAAGCTCATCTCGTTCGTGGTGTCCCGCAATTCCGTCGTGGGCGACTCGCGCCTGCGCTCGGCCCTCGTGGCGGTCCTGGCGGAGGTGGCCGAGAACGACCATGGCGCGCAGGCACTGAAGGTGACAGAGCTCAAGCGAATCGTGCGGGCTCTCGAGATTCGCTTGGCCTGGCAGGAACTCGCGGTTTTCGGCACGGACGAGCTCCAGTCGCTGATCCGGCGCTGGTTTCTTCCGCTGTTCGCCGCCTCGGCTGCTCCCGGGAGCGGCCGAGGGCGATCGCCCGGAGCCGCTCGCAATGCTGGAGTCTAGATCGCGTCTGCGTAGTAGCCGTCGCGAGCCTGGATGGTGAGTCCCTTGCGAGGGCTTTTCAGCTTGATTCTGCGGAAGCCGCCGTTCTCCAAGTCCCGCTTCGGCGTGTACCCGATGCTGTACTGGCTTCGCATCTCCTCCTCGATCTGGCGGAAGATCGCAGTCAGCCGCTTCCCGCGGTTTGCTCGAAAGAAAGTGCCGCCGGTTGTCTCGGCAATGCGTTTCAATGCGCCGGAACCCGCGCCCAGCGTGACATAGGAAGCTGCAGCGCGAGCGCGGTCCAGGTACTGGATCGAGTAGACCACCGTGTCCGCCCTCTGGGCGGCCTCGACGGCCTCCTTGAGCTTCGTCTTGCTGCCGAAATCGTAGCCGTCGGAGATCACCACGATCACCTTCCGGCCCACTTGGTTGCGGAACATCTCGTCTGCCGCCAGGAACAGGGCGTCGTGGAGCGCAGTGCTGGTCTGCTGGGTCTGTCGGCCGGTCGGATTCGGATGGTAGCCGCGCGAGGGCAATTCGACGCGAAGCTCTTCCAAGCCGCGCTGCAGTAGCGCTAGCGAACTGGTGTAGTCCTGGAGCAACTCCACATTGCGGTCGAAGCTCATGAGGAACGCCAAGTCCTTCTCCGGTCTGAGCAGCGACTGGAAGAACAACGCCCCGGCCCGCTGCTCTTCGGGAATCAGCGCTTCTTGGCTTCCGCTCGTGTCGATGAGCAGGCCAATGGTCAATGGCAGGTCCGCCTGGTGGGCGAAGTAGCGGATGTCCTGCTGGACTCCGTCCTCCTCCAGGATGAAGTCCTCTTTCCCGAGGTCGCTCCGCAGTTTGCCTTGGCGGTCCTTGGCTGTCGCCAAGACGTTGACGACTTTGACTTCAAGCGCAAAGGTCGCTTCGTCCCCAGACGCGTCGGCAATTTCACTTTGGGCGTCGCCCATGTGCAGCGGAGCCAAGCCCAGCAGCGCAATCGCGAGGGGTCTCATGCTGCAAGGAGAAGACGGCCGCCCAGGCGGTGCGGTTTCGCACCGCTGCCGGGCCGGCTTGCAGTGGGTGGGTCCGAGGCCGGCTGGACGCTCACAAGCTGATCGCGTCCCAGGGCTTGCGGGCTTTCCGCCCGAGCATTCGCGAAGCCACCGCGTCGTTGACGAAGTCGTCCCGCTCGGCGTCCCAGATTAGCTTCCGCCCGGCTCGGTAGGCGATGTTCCCCAAGTGAGCCACGAGCGACGAGCGGTGGCCTGTCTCGGCATCCGCTCGCGGCTTCTCGCCGTCTCGAATGCAGCGCACAAAATGCTGGGCATGTAGGGCCGAGGGCTCGTCTCCGTTCCTATGCATCCGGCGGAGCTCGCTCGGCACAAACTCGTCGCGGCTGCCCAGCGAGCCTCCGTACGGCCCGTGCTCCGGGATGATCTCGTACCCTAGGCGGTCGACGA
Organism: Bryobacterales bacterium; assembly: GCA_965213745.1. Classification (GTDB taxonomy): domain Bacteria; phylum Acidobacteriota; class Terriglobia; order Bryobacterales; family UBA6623; genus VXMF01. The sequence goes on from CBDBZZ010000055.1 coordinate 58,674, forward strand.
TCAAGGTCCCGTTGCTTCCGTAGAAGGCCATGCCGTTGGGCCGGTTCTCGGCGCCGCGCGCCCCGTGCAACTGCATCCCCGGCGTCAGCCTCCCCATGCTGCCGAAAGAGTTGATGTTGCATGCCTCGTAGCTGAGTAGGAAGCCAGGGTACTCGTATGTCGCTTGCAGTAGGTCCGGCTGGTCGCCTGTCCCGGCCACGGCGAACCGGCCTCCGGCGGCGGCCACGCTTAGCGGGCGGTCCTGGCCCATGATCTGATGCACCGTGTCGAAGCGGTGGGTGCCGAAGTCCGTGATCCATCCGCCGGCGTAGTCGTAGAAAAACCTGTAGGTCCGCAAGAACCGCATTTCGTTGAATGGGACCCAGGGCGCTGGGCCGAGGTAGAAGTCCCAATCCAGGCCCGGGGGCGGTTCGGAGTCCGGTTTCCGGCCTGGGCCCGCGGGCATCAGGTTGGCGTAGTTCCAAACGCGCACGAAATGTACGTCCTTGAGCTTGCCGCCCTGGACTATCTCGGCCGCTTCGGCGAGGTGGGGTGCCGAGCGGTGCTGCGTGCCGGTGAGAAAGACCGCTTTGGACTTGGCCGCCGCCTCGACCATGGCGCGGCCCTCCAGCACGTTGTGCCCCAAGGGCTTCTCCACATAGGCGTGCTTGCCCGCCTCCGCGGCCATGACGGCGGGAAGGGCATGCCAATGGTCAGGCGTGGCGATGTGGACGGCGTCGATGTCGGGGTCTTCCAGGACCCGGCGGAAGTCCTTGCCGACTTTCCCCGAGCCGCCGCCGAGTGTTGCGCGGGCAGCCTCGGCTTGACGGTCGTACACGTCGCAGAAGTAGGCGTACTCTACGCCGCCGACCGCAGCTGCTTTTCTGGCGACACTGCCGCCCCGTCCGCCGCAGCCGATCAGAGCGATTCGCAGCCGTGCGTTGGCCCCGCGGACCCGACGGGCCGATACCGCCGTGAGGCTTGCCGCGGCCCCGACCTGCAGAAAGCGCCTGCGCCCGGCTGCTCGCTGCTGCAACTCCGATGTGGGCATATCAGATCCTGCTTTCTTCCGCCTCCCGGGCGCCTCCGTCGATTTCCTCCGCAAAGGCCTCCCGGAACCCTGCTGGAGCGAAAGATGCCATGGTGCGCGCGAGATGAATGACCAACGGCGCGATTCTCGACCGATCCACCACTTGGGAAGAGTTGGGGATCGGCTCGAATACGAGGAGTGCTAGCAATGCGGCGGCCCCGAACAGCAAGCCCCGGAGAGCGCCGAAGACACCGCCGAGGAGCTTGTCAAGCCAGTCCATCCCGGTGAGGCTCCAAACCCCCACCAGTACCCGTGCAACTAACGCTCCGGCGAGAAGGCAGCCAAGCAGGATTAGCCCGAATGCCGCTGCTGAGGCCAAGCGGGGGTCTGGGATCCAGGCCTGGAGCTCCCGCCCTAGCAGTCCGTGCCCCCACATAGCAAAGAGGACACCCAGAACCAAGGCGGCGATCCGAGCCAGTTCCCGCGTGGCCCCGTTACGGGCTGCGACGATGATCGATGCCAGTAAAACTCCAGCTAGCAGGCAATCGAGAACGATCGGAGCCACGCTCGCACCGTCCGGACCCCGGGAGCTCCGTATGGAGGACGCGGTCCAGAAAGCAAGTATACCGGATATCGGATGTTTCCGATCTCTGATGCCGTAACCCTGATTCCCGGGTAAGGATTCCGGTTGCCAGACGGAACGTGTTTGTTCTACAATGGTTTAGACGGTCCTCTGGAGTGACCGCTGTATTGCACTCCGGGGGTGCCTCTTGATTTTTCTGGAGGCCTCCTGGCCCATGCCCCCGCCAGCGCTCCCAGCCTGGCTTGCGGCGTCTGCGACGACCACCTGACGGGTTTGGCTGGGCTCGGCGTGGTGGTGCGGCTGGCCCGGTTCCTCGGGCTGCCCGAGAAGCTGGCCGTCTCGGTCCGCCTCCAGCGCCGCCGGCGCGGTGGCAGCGACATGCAGAGGCTGCTGGCGCTGATCTACTCGGCCTGCGCCGGCGGGGGCACCTCCACGCGGTCGATGCGCTGGGGGCCGATGAGGTCGCCCGCCGAGCGTGCGGGCTGCGGGCCGTGCCCGCCAGCCGGCGGCTCGGCGCAGACCTGCAGCGGATGCACGCGGCGGCCCTGGAGGGGTTGCGGGAGTGCGCGCGGCTGGTGGCGCAGGCGTGCGGGCAGCGGTGGGGGTCCGTGCCGGTGTTCGTGGACGGCCCGGGGCTCGAGGTGGAGGGCCAGCTGTTCGAGAACGCCGAGCGCGGCTACAACGGCGAGAAGCAGTTCTGGCTGCCCTCGGTGTGCGTGGGGGTGGCGTGGGTCAGCGCCCGGCTGCACGCGGGCGGCACGGACATGCGGGGGGATGGGCGGGAGCGGCTGGACCAGGATGTGGTGCCTTGGCTGACAGGGCGGCAGCCGGTGTGGCTGCGGGCCGCCAGCGCGGACTCCTGCCAGGATCTGGGGAGCTCCTGCCGGCGGAAGGGTTGGGATGATTCAGGGAGCGTGACCGATCCGCGCCAGAAGGCCCCGATGCTGCGCCTGGCGGCCGCGAGGGGGTTGCGGGAGGACGAGGGGGAGCCCCTGGACGCGGCGGGGAAGGAGCGGGCCATCGTGGTGGCGTACCGGCCGGCCCGGGGGCCGGAGGAGCCGGTGTGCGTGGTGATCCGGCGCGACGGGGACGGGGAGCAGCGGCTGCTGGAGCCGGTATGCACAGTGATTCCGGTGAGCCGCGACCGGCTGCCGGTGGCGGAGCTGGTGCGGCGGCACCGCGGCCAGCAGGGGCAGGAGCATGCGTTCCAGGGGCCGCTGACGGACTTGGGGCTGCATCATCCGCCGTGCCGCTCGCACGCGGCGCATCAGGGTTTCTACTTGGGCGGGCAGATTGCGCGGCTGCTGCAGTACCAGGCGCTGCCGTCCGCGGCGCGGCAGCCCGGGCTGCGGCCGCTGATCCGGTACGGCGTGGGCAGCGTGGGGCGGCTGTGCAGCAGGAGCAACCTGCGGCTGGACTGGCGGCTGCCCGCGGCGAGCCGGAGGGAGCCGGGCCCAGCGGCAGGGGACCGACGCGGAGCCCGCGGGGGGCTCGGTGCGCCCGGAGCCGGGGGCGCAGCGGCTGCGGTGCGGGCGCAGGCCGGCGCAAGGCGCCTGCGGGGGTGCCCAAGTCGCTCGGCGACGGGCTGAGGGGCCCGCGCCGGGTACGCCGGGCTCTCCGCTCAAGCCCTACGGCCCCGCAACCCCCATTGCAGGAAATTAACCGGGAATCTAGGCCCCTTGAGGCAGCCCAAGCTACCGGCCACTTTTGGTAGGTTGACTCCAGCGCTAGCGCTTCGATCCGGCGGCCAACTCGTCGCGACGGTCCAGTTTGTAGCCCAGCAGCGCTAGGTGTTCGCCGAAGACGACCAGATCCTCGGCATCCAACACCGCGTTACGCTGGATCGCACGCTGGACTTTTCAAGTTGCAGCCGGGCGCAGCCTGCGCACTGCGCCGCTCCGCAAGGCCCGCCAACCCATGCCCGCTTTGCATTGAGCCAGCACTAGGCTCGCGGTCCGCCGGAACCAGTTGGTTGCGGTTCCCTAGGTCCAAGCCTAGGCCAGCCAAAGGCTTCCGAGGCCACCGCTGCGGATGGCAGGCCAAACGGCATTGGGGTTTGGCGGCGCAAACCCCAGCGTCCGCCCAATGTTTGTCCTGTGTTCGTCTCTCAATGCCCTGTTGTACGGTAGAAGTGCAGATTCCAGCAGGACGCGGCGCAGACGCTGGCCATAGCTAGCGGTCCTCGGCCCGTTGCGGCAGGCATTCCCTGCGCGAGGCGTTCTAGCGAGCCTTGCGCGCCGCACTCTCGCTGCGAGCAGCCATCGGCACGCAGCCGGGCACTGACTGGGCCCGGCGCTGTGCAGACCAGCCTAGCGACCGGCAGCGCTTCTCCGGCCCGCCGCAAGGCGGATCCCGGCGTGTGCGAGTGCCTGGGCGAGGCGGCCCCGGGCGGTCGCGCCCGCTCCCACGCAGCGCAAGCCCTGTCTACTCATAGAGATATTCGTAGATAAAAAAATCCCCCCGAATCGCTTGACAAAATATCTATTTATAGATTATTCTGGTCTCGATGGGTTCCCCGGTGGCCGGATCCGGCAGGCGCGAAGCTCCAACTCTCCCAACCTCGGCTCCGATCGGCCTGCCGCCCGGTCCCGCGGAACCCGCACACCCCGCTCACCGCATCCCGCATTCCGGAGGATTCATCCCTATGCCCAATTCCGTTCGCCGTCCGGGCCGCATACCCCGCCGGCTCGTCGGCCTGGTCGCAGTCGCGGCGGCCCTCCCGCAGGCCCTCCTCGCCCAGGCCATCAGTCCGTGGCTGCAGGCGGTCACCGTGCTGCAGACCGCCTTCACCGGGCCCATCGCCCGCGGCCTCAGCCTCATCGCCATCGTCCTCGGCGGACTGATGTTCGCCTTCGGCGAGGGCGGCTCCAAACGGGCCTTGGCGGGCCTGATCTTCGGCGTCGGCATGGCCGTGGGCGCCGTCAACTTCCTGCGCTGGCTGTTCCCGTGAGCGCTTCCCGTCCCGTCCCGGCCCGGCACGAGGCCTACCCGGCGCTGAGCCGTCCCCTGACCGTGCTCGGCTGCGAGCGGCGCCTGTTCCTGGGCGCCGCCTGCGTCGGCGCGGCCGCGTTCTCCTCCTTCGACGCTCCGCTCGCGGGTCTGCTGCTGTTCGCCGCGGGCTACGGCGCCGGGTTGCTCGCGACCCGGCGCGACCCCGACCTGCCCGCCGTCCTGCTGCGCTCGGCGGCCTGCCGGCGGCGCTACGACCCGGCCCTGCGGGCCGGCGGCGCGGCGCCGCTGGAGCTGGCGGGGGAGGCCTCGCCGTGAACTCCCCGACGGCCGCGCCGCTGCATCCCGAACTGCCCTGGTTCGGGTTTGCGGCCGAAGATTGCGTGCTGACCAAGGCCGGCGAGCTCCTGGCGGGAGCTCGCCTGGAGGGCGCTCCCTTCGAATGCTGCGGGGCCGAGGCGGTCGATGCCGTGGCCCTCCGCTGGGTGCGCGCCCTCAAGAGCCTCGAGCCGGGCTGGCGCATCCGCTGGCACGCCCGCAAGCGCCGCCTGGAGCACCTGCCGCAAGCCGCAACCGCCGACCGGCTCGCCTCCCGGGCGCGCGAGGTCCGCTTCGAGCATCTGCTGCGCCGGGGGCTCTTCCGGGTGGAGACCTCCGTGTACTGGGTCTGGGATCCGGGTCTCGCGCCCGCGCCGCCGCGGCGGGGCGGAGGTCGGGGAGCCCGGGCGCTTTGGGAGCGGGCGGCGCTGCGGCTGTCCCAGGAGCGCACCCGGCGCTTGATCGCCTCGCAGGTCGCGGAGGCGCGGGACCGGTTCGCCGCCGCCGCGGCAGCCTTCCGGGGGCTCGTCCAAGACGTGACCCCGCTGCAGCCGCTGGCCGGCGAGGAGCTCTTCGCCGAGTTGGCCGCCACCGCCAACTCGGCCCGCGCCGCGCGGCTGGCTTGTCCTCTGGGGCCTCACGGGCTCGACCGCCAATTGGCCCTCAGCGACCTGGAGGCCCACCGGGACCATGTGCTGCTCGACGGCGAGCGGGTCGAGACGTACGCGCTGCTCGATCCGCCGCCGCTGACCCGGGCGGGACTGTTCGGGGCGGTGCTCGACCTCCCCGCCGCCCTGGACCTGACTGCGGAATGGGTGCGCGAGGATGCCGCCCGCTCCCGCCGCCGGATTCGCTCGGCCCAGCGCCACTACCACCAGCAGCGCTTCTCGATGCTGGCCCACGCCTCCGCCGGCGACGGCCCGCCCCAGGCGCGCGGCGCGCTCGAGGACCGCGCCGCCGAAGCCGAGGCGACGCAGCTGGGCGAGGCCCTCCGCGAACTGGAAGTGGACGGAGTGCCCTTCGGCGAGCACTCGCTGACCGTCGCCCTGCGCGGCGCGACGGCCGCCGAACTGGATGCGGTCCGTCCCGAGCTGCTGCGCATCGCCTCCGCCGCCGACGCCCGGTTCCACCGCGAGACCTACAACGGCCTGAACGCCTTCCTGGCGCTCGCCCCCGGCAACCATCGCCGCCAGCTGCGGCGCAGCTACCTGCCCGCTTCCGCCGCGGCCGACCTCGCGCCCCTGTGGGCCGTGCCCGAAGGCGACCGCCGGGACGCCCACCTCGGAGCCGAGCCCCTGGCCGTCTTCGAGACCCGGCGCCGCACGCCGTATTTCTACAGCGCCCACGCCGGCGACATCGCCCACACGCTCGTCGTCGGCGCCACCGGCTCCGGGAAGAGCTTCCTGCTCAATTTCCTGCTGACCCATGCGCGCAAGTACGGTCCGCGGGTCTGCATCCTCGATCTCGGCGGCTCCTACCGGCAGCTCACCGAGGTGGCCGGCGGCGCCTACCTGGAGCTCGCCCCCGCCGGCGGCGCGCCGGCCCGCCGCCTCAATCCCTTCCGGGCCCTGGCGCCGGAGCCCGCCAACCTGCGCTTCCTGGAAACCTTCGTGCGCCTGCTGCTCGAGCTGGAGGGCTTCGCGTGCGCCGCTGCCGAGCGCGCCGAGGTGCGCGAGCAGATCCGGGCGCTCTACGAGCTGGAGCCCGCCTCCCGCACGCTCGGCTCGCTGCGCGGGCTGCTGCCGGCGAGCTTGCGCGGGCCGCTGGCGGCCTGGACCCGAGGCGGGGCCTGGGGCGCCGTCTTCGACCATCCCGAGGACGAGCTGACGCTCGCCGACTGGCAGGCCTTCGACCTGGCCGGGGCCGCCGGGCAGCCCGAGCTGGCCCGGGCGCTGCTGTTCTACCTGCTGCACCGGCTCGGCGCCGCCGTCGCCGCGCCCGAGGAGCTCGAGCGCTGGAAGCTGCTCGTGGTCGACGAGGCCTGGCGCTTCCTGGCCGACCCCCGCATCGGAGCCTACCTCGCCGAGGGCCTCAAGACCTGGCGCAAGTGCAACGCCGGCGTGGTCCTGGCGACCCAGTCGCCCGGCGACGCCATGCGCCACGCCGACCTCTGCCGCACGGTGGCGGAGAGCTGCCTGACCAAGATCTTCCTGGCCAACCCCGAGCTGGACGAGGCGGAGTACGCCGCCGCGTTCGGCCTGCGCCCCGCCGAGGCCGCGGCGGTGCGGGGGCTGGCCCCCAAGCGCGAGCTGCTGCTGCACCGGCCCGGCCTGGCCCAGGTGCTCGAACTGAGCGTGGACCCCCGCGGGTACTGGCTCTACACCACCAATCCCCTGGAGGCCGCCCGCCGCCGCGCCGCGATCCGCGAGCACGGGCTGGCGGGAGGCCTCGATGTCCTAGCCGAGGAGAACTGAGCATGACCGTCCCCTTCCGCACCCTGCCGATGCTGGCCCTGGCCGCCGCCGGGCTGTGGGCCGCGCCGCTGGCGGCGCGCACCGTCGCCGTCGGCCCCGAAGAGACCGTTGCCGTGCGGGCGCGCGTGCGCTTCGCCACGGCCGTCGTGCTGCCGCCCGAGGAGACCATCCTGGACTGGGTCTGCGGCGACGCCGAGTACTGGAGCGTCCAGGGCGCCGCCAACCTGGCCTTCGTCAAGCCCAGCGCCGAGGGCTTGCGGACCAACGTCACCTTGGTCACCGACCGAGGGCAGGTCTACACGCTGCTGTTCGCCGAGCTCGGCGACGCCGAGGGCGATCCCGACCTCAAGGTGGTCCTGCGCCCCCGGGGCTCCGGCGGCGCCGCGGCCGCGGCTGGCGAGCCGGAGCCGGACGGCCTGCTGCGCCCGCTGCGGTTCGCCTCGCACGCGGCGGTGCGGGACGCGGCCCGCGAAGCGGCCGGGGCGCGCGAGCGGGCCCGGGCCGCCCAGGAGGCCGCGCGGGCCGAGCTGGAAGCCGGCCTCGACGCCTTCCGCGCCGAGTATCCGGCGACGCTGCGCTTCGACTACGAGCTGGAGCGGCGCGCCGCCGCGCCGCCGTTCGGCGTCCGGGCGATGTGGCGCGACGGGCGCTTCACCTACATCGCCGCCGATCCCGAGGAGGCCCCGGCGCTCTACGAGGAGCGCGACGGGGAGCCGTCCCTCGTGCCGTACGACTTCCTGGACGGGCTGTATGTGGCGCGGCGCGAGCTGAGCGCCGGCTGGCTGCAGCTCGGCAAGCGCCGCCTGCGGTTCCGCCGCCGGCCGTGAGCGCGGAGACGAAGCGATGAAGCGCATCCTGGACAAAATCGCCCAGCCGCCCGGCGCGCTGCCGCCGCGGGCCCAGGCGTGGGTGCTGGCGGCGCTCGCCATCGGCATCGCGGTCATCCTGCTGGCGTTTCCGGGCCAAGCCGACGGGCCGCGCCCGCTGGCGTCGGCTGCCGGGACTCCGGCTGGCGCGGAGGGCACGCCCGTGCCCGTCGGCGCGGTGGACGACAGCGCCGAACGCTTGCGGGAGGCCGCCGCCCGCCGGGCCGAGCGGCGGCTGCAGCAGCACTTGGGCCTGCCGGAGCGGCCGCCGGCCGGGTTGCCGCCCAGCCCGGCCCCGCTGCGCGCCGCTCCCGGGTCGGCAGGGCGGCTACGGCTACTCCGAGTCCGGCCAGCCCGGTTCCGGCGCGGCCTACGCCTCCCGTCCGGCCACCGCCGCCGAGGAGATCGAGCGCGAAGAGCGCCTGCGCCGCTACCGTGCGCTGCGGACTCCGCCGCTGGTGCGCAGCGTGCGCGGGGAGCCGGGGCTCCCGGGCCGCCCAGCCCCGGAGCCTCCGGGCGCCGGGGGCGAGCTTCCGGACTTCGAGGTGCCGGCGGCCGTCCCCGAGCCTATGCCCGAGGTGGAAGCTCCGCGCCCTGCGGCCCTCTTCCGGCTGCGGGAAGGGGAGTTCCTCGAAGCCGTGCTCGCCAACCGGCTTTCCGGCGAATTCGCGGGGCCGGTCAACGCCATGATCTCCGCCGACGCCTACGACCGCGAGCGGCGGCGCGTGCTCGTTCCCCGGGGCGCTCGCGCCCTCGGCTCCGCCGCGCTGGTCTCGAATTGGGACCAGAGCCGTCTCGCCGTCTCGTTCCACCGGCTGGTTCTGCCGGACGGCCGCTCGATCGCTCTGGACGGGTTCCCGGCCCTCAGCCAAGCCGGTGAGACCGGCCTCCGCGACCGGGTCCGGCGGCGCTACCTGTCCGCCTTCGGGGCCGCGGGAGCCGTCGGCGCGCTAGCCGGGCTGTCGCAGGCGGCTGCGCCGCCGGACCCGGCGCTCTCCCGCCTCGGGGCTGCGCGGCTCTCGACCGGGGCGGGGCTCGCTCGGGGAGCGGAGCGCATCCTCGACCGATACCTCAACCGCTTGCCGCGCATCGCCGTCCGCGAAGGCCACCGCCTGCGCATCTACCTGACCGCCGACCTCGCCTTGCCCGCCTACAGCGGGCGGCGGGCGGCGGTCCCCGGAGTTCAGCCATGATCCGCAAGACCCTCCTCTGCGGCCTGCTGCTCGCGCTGCTGGCCGCTCCCGCCCGACCGTTCTGGGGCGCGTTCTTCGCCGGCATCGGCAAGGCCGTCGGGAAGGCGATCGGCTTCAGTTCCGGCAATCCGGCCGCAGCCGGCCTGATGCCGGTCAAGATCGAAGCGGCGCAGTCCCTGCTGGACGCCGCGCAGCAGCGCTTGGAGGAGCTGGAGGGGATCGACGCCGGCGTCCAGCGCGGTTTGGAGTACTACCGGGGGCTCGCCGGGACCTTGGGCGCTCTCGGCGGCCTCGGGCGCTATCGCGCCCCGGCCTCGGCGTGGTTCGGCAGCGCGGTCGCCGACCGGCACGGAACTTCCGGCGCCTGGGCCCGGGCCCTGAACGGCCGGGCCGGTCCCGGCGGGCCGGCCGCGGCCTACGGAGCCGCCGCCGCGCCTGTGCCGGACTGGACCGCGGCGCTGCCGACGCTGCCCGCCGCCTGGCGCGACGGCGTGCGGCGGGAGCACGCCACGCTGGAGCTGGCCGACGCCGCCGCCGTGCGCGGGATGGCCGTGCTGGGCGAGCTGCGCCGGCTGGCTCCGCAGGCCCGGCGGGCCGCCGACGCCTTGGAGCAGGCCGCGCTCGACCCGGGCGCCGACGCGAACGCGCTGCCCGCCCTGCTCGGCAAGGTGTCGGTGGGGCAGGTGCGGCAGCTGCGGTCCGGCGAGCAGGCCAACCAGCTGCTCGACGCCCTGCTCGAGGCCGAGCTCGCCGGCTTGAAGAGCGAGCGCGACCGGCTGGCGCGCTCGATGCGCGCCGCCGCCGACTACCGCGCTCTCGCCGCCGCGGTGCCCGCGCCGGCCTGGCGCATGCCCTGAGCGCCCGCCGCAAGGAGAGCCTCCATGCAACTGCTGCCGACGCCGCCGCCCGTCCCGCCGACCGATCCCGGCGAGTTCCCGCTGCTGTGGGCCTACGCCTCGATCGACGCCGCCATCTCGGCGCTCGCCCCGCTGTTCGTCGCCGAGGGCCTGCAGCTGTTCCGGGCCCTGGCCGCGCTGACCTTAGCGTGGTTCGGGGTCCAGGTGGCCCTGTCCGGCGAGGGCGTGCCGTGGGGCCGCTTCCTGCCCTTGGCGCTGGCGATGGCCTTCAGCCTTGGGCTGCTGCGGTTCTACACCGCCGACCTGCCGGGGCTGGGGCTGCCGCTGGCCACCCTGCCGATGCGGGCGGCCGACTTCTACGCCCGGCAGCTCGACGCCTTCATCGACTGGCGCTTCGCGCAGGCCTTCCACGCCGCGTGGGTCGAGCTCAGCTCCGGGAGCTTCCTGGACTTCCTGCAGGGGGCCGGGGCGCTGATCTGGACGTTCGTCCTGCTGCTGTTCAACGCCGCCTGCGCCGCGCTGCTGATCGCCGCGATCGCGGCCGGGAGGGTCGCCGCGGGAGCCTGCGCGGTGCTCGGTCCGCTGTTCATCCCCTGGCTGTTCGTGCCGCGCATGGACTTCCTGTTCTGGGGCTGGCTGCGCTCCTACCTGCAGTTCTCGTTCTACACGGCGGTCGGCTGGACCTTCCTGGCCCTGTGCTCGGGCATGCTGGTCGGCGTCTGGAGCACCGCGCCGCCCGGGCTGGCCGCCCAGGTGGCTTGGTTCTTCTACTCGGCGACGGTGCTGCTGGTGGCGGTGCTGGCGCTCTTCAAGGTCCATTCGCTGACCCACGCCATCTTCCACGGCGGCGGCAGCTTGCCGACCGGTTTCGGCGCGTTCGCCGCCGGGGCCCTGCGCCGCCGCCTGCCGTGACGGAGGGAGCCGCGGGGAGCGCCGGGAAAGGGGACGGAGGCATGCGACCGCACGAGGCGTACGCGGAGATCTGGGCCGAGCTGCTGGCCGTCAACCGCTATCTGAAGCTGGCCCTCGGGGCGCTGGCCCTCGTTTGCGTCGGGCTGCTGGCGCTGTGCTGGCGCACGTTCGACCGCTTCGAGCACCTGGCCCCGCTGGTGGTGCGCATCGACGAGGTCGGGCGCGCCGAGGCGGTCGCCTACGAGGCGGCCGCCTACCGCCCGGATGTGGCCAAGCCGGAAGTGAAGTACTTCCTGCGGCAGTTCCTGGTGCTGCATCGCGAGCGCCGCCGCGGGGCGGCGCTCGAGGCTTGGAAGCGCTCGCTGCTGTTTCTGGACCGGCCGCTGGCGCAGCGCCTGATGCAGGAGCAGGAGGCCGGCGGGGAGCTCGCCCGCTTCCTGGCCGGCGAGGCGGGCGAGGTCGGCGTCGCGATCGACGCCGTGCAGGTGCAGCCGACCCGGGAGGAGCCCTACCGGGCGCGGATCGACTTCACCGAGACGCGGCAGGAGCCCGGCGCGCCGGCGCCTGCCCGGAGGCGGTGGACCGCGGAGCTGGAGTTCCGGTTTCTGGAGCGCCCGCCGCGGGAGCTGCTGGGCGTCAACCCGCTGGGGCTGGCGATCACGTACTTCCGCTGCGACGCAGTGGCGGGGTGAGCGATGGCGCGGGTGGCTTTGGGGCTGACGATCGCGATCGGCGGGGCGCTCGCTTGGCTGGCGCTGGAGGAGTTCCGTTACCTGGCGCCGTACCGGGAGGCTCTGGCGGCGCGCCGCGGGGCGGAGCTCGCCGCGTTCGTCGCGGCGCTGGCCTTCGATTTGTTCGCGCTCCTCTACTGGCTGAGCCGCCGGCTCGTCCAGGGCGATTCCGGGCGCAAGCTGCGGCGGCTGGAGCGGGAGGTCCGCCGCGGCGAGGCCTTCGACCGCGAGCTGGCCGTGCGGCTCCGGGACCAGCGGGAGGGCGACGCGTGAGCCGCCGCCCGCCGCTGCCGGATCGCTCCGAGCGCCCCGGGCCCCGGGAGCCGGTGCTCCAGCCCGGGCGCGCCGCGGAGGCCGAGGTCCGCGACGAGCGGCTCGGGAACCGCCGCCCGCGCCTGAGCGTTTTTCGCCCCACAGCTCCCGGCGGCCGGTCCAGGGCCGGGCGGGGAACCGCGCAATGGGGCCGCTACCGGCTGGACGCGGCCAGCGTGCGGGCTTTGCGAACCGCGGGGATGTTCCGCGCCGTGGACTGCGCGGACCTGGACCGCGCCTGCGGCTCGCGGGCGGCGGGCCGTGCGGGCGCTGCAGGCGGCCGGACTGCTGCGGGTCGAGCGTTTCCGGCGCGGCTCGCGGATCGTCGAGGCGGCTTCGCCGACAGCCAGCGGCAGAAGGCTGCTCCTGCGGGCGATCGATCCCCGTGCGCCAGGCGACACGGCCGTCCAGGGGTATCGGGCGGGACCGGCGCGAGCTTCCCAGGTGCTGCACGACACGGCGGTGCACCGGGCGGCGCAGATCGAGATCGACGCCTTGGAGCGCCGGGGCTGCCGCGTGCTGCGGGTAGTGCTGGACGACGACCTGCAGGCCGGGGCTTGGTGTCTGATGGATCGGGCTCGGCGCGGCGGGATGGAGCCGGAGACGGCGCGAGCCGCCGCCGCGGTCGCGCTCGGCCTGGAGGTGCGGGCCGGGAAGCTGCTGTTCCCCGATGTGCGGATCGAGTGCGAGGAGCCCCGGGCAGACGGCGGGGGCTCGAGCTCCGCGGTGGATGTCGAGGTGACCACCGCCGCCTACCGCGGGCCCGCGCTGCGGGCCAAGGCGGCGGCCGGATTCCGGCTCTACGCCCTCGGCGCCGACGGTTCGCTGCGCGGTCCGGAGCCGGGCCTGGAGGTGGCCCGGTGAGCGCAGCGAACCGGCCCTCCCTTGTTGCGGCCGCGACATGCCTGCCTTTGGAGCGGTTCGGGTACAGTGCGCACGACGCCGGCTTTCTGGCGGATGCGGTCCGCCTCGGAGGGTACTTCCTCCGGCGCCAATACGGCGCCTACGCCGGCCGCGGCCCGGGCGGGTGCGTGACGGCCTTCGTCCGGCGGGCGACCGAGCTCGGGCAGATCCAGGCGGTCGGCGGCCGGTCGCTCTACCGCGCCACGGGCCGCGAACTGCACGGAGCCCTGGGCTTGGATGCCACGCGCAAGGGCGCTCGGCGCGGGGTCAAGCAGCGGCTGCTGGCGCTGGACTACTACCTGGCGGAGCGCAGGAGCGGCGCTCGCTGGCTGCTGGACCTGGCCGCGAAGGCGACCGCGCTGCGCCAGCTGGGCATCCCGGAGCCATGCTGGCCGACCGCGCCGCGGGCGGGCCGCCGCGCCGGGCGGCGGTTTCCGGGAGGGTTCCCGGTCTCGCTGGCCGGCGATCCGCCGACCGTGCGGTGCAGCTACGCCCACGCCGGGGCGACGGCGGCCGGCTTCGAGAGGCACCTGCGCCTGCACGAGCCGCTGGGCGCGGCCCTGGCGGCCCGCGGAGCAGCGTTCGAGTGGGTCGTCCTCGCCGACACCGAAGAGCAGTTCCTGCGGCTGCGGCACGCCTTCGGGCGCTGGCAGGCCGCAGCCCGGCGGGAGGCCGAGGAAGGCGAGTGGTTCGGCCTGCGCGCGCTCCTGGATCGCAACCGCTGGCGGGAGCTCTCCGTCGCGGCGCTGGATCGCTGCGCGGAGCTGCGCGCCCGGCTGGACGGCGACGGAGCCGAGAAGCGCTACCGCGCCTGGCTGCAGGCCGGGCAGCCGCCGGTTCCCGACGGCGCGGGCTGCGCCGCGCAGTGCGGCTACCGGGAAGTCCTGCTGGACTTCGACTACTCCTTGGCCGATGCGGTGGAGGCTGCCCCGTGACGCGGCTTCTCGCTTTGGCCGCGGCGGCCTGCGGAGCGGCCGCCTGGCGCTGGCTGGCGCCCTGGCCCGCGACGGATCCGTTCCTGGCCTTGGCCGCCCAGCGCTCGCCGCTGGCCTGCGACCTGCTCCGCTGGGGCTACGCGGTGGCGTGGACCGCGACGCCGTACTGCTTGGTGCGCCTCGCCGCGGCGGCCCTCGGTCTGCTGGTCGAATGGCGTTCGGGGCGCAGCCCCGACAGCGAGCTGCCGCCCTGGCCGGAGCCGGCGGAGCCCGTGCTGGTGCTTGGCGAAGTCCACCGTCGCACGCGGCCGGGCCGCAGCCCGCGGCCCGGCTGGCTAACCGTGCCGCGCCGCGGCCTGCATGCCGGCGTAGCGGTCTTCGGAGCGGTGGGCTCGGGCAAGACCTCCGGCTGCATGTACCCCTACGCCCGGCAGATCCTGGGCTGGCACGCCGCCGACCCCGGGCTCCGGGCCGGCGGCTTGGTGCTGGAGGTGAAGGGGGACTTCTGCCATCAGGTCCGGCGGATCCTCGGGGGCTGCGGCCGCGGCGACGACTACGTCGAGCTGAGCCTCGACGGCGACTGGTGCTACAACCCGCTGGAAGCCGATCTGGACGCCTATTCGCTGGCCTACCAGATCGCTTCCCTGCTCAACCAGCTCTTCGGCTCGGGGAAGGAGCCGTTCTGGCAGCAGGCGTACACGAACTTGGTGAAGTTCGTCATCCTGCTGCACCGGCTCGTCGACGACTACGTCACGCTGCAGGATGTCTACCGCACCGCGCTCGACGACGACCGGCTGCGGCGGAAGCTGGCGGAGGGCCGCCGGGCGCTGCGCTTCGAGCCGGAGGTGCGGGTCGCGGCCGAGGTGTACGTCCGGGTCGGGCCCGCGCTGCCCGACCGCCCGTGGCAGCTGGACAACGCGGACGGCCGGCTGGCGGTCCGGGCGGACGCGGACCTGCTGGAGGCGCTCAAGCGGGAAAGAGCCGGCTTCGAGCTGCGCGAGCCCGAGCCGACGACCCCGGAGCAGCGCCAGCTCCGGGCAGTGGTCACTTGGTACGCCCACGACTGGAGCCGGCTGGACGGCAAGCTGCGCAGCTCCATCGTCGAAGGCGTCAGCGTCTTCCTGTCCTTGTTCGACCAGCCCGAGGTGGCGGATGTCTTCTGCCCGCCCAAGGAGGCGTGCCGGGAGGGGGCGCCCTCGGGCCAGCGCTGGGCGCTGCCGCCGCTGGCGGCGATGCTCGAGGAGGGCAAGGTGCTGGCGCTGAACCTGCCCGTCGGCGCCAACCCCGCCCTGGGGCGCGCCATCGGCGTCCTGCTCAAGCAGGACTTCCAGAGGGCGGCCTTGGCCCGCATCCCGCGGATGGCGGCGGAGCCTGACAGGTCCTGGCGCGACCTGCTGCTGCTCTGCGACGAGTACCAGATGTTCGCCACCGCGGGGGAGAGCCAACCGGGCGGGGACGAGAAGTTCTTCAGCCTGTCGCGCCAAGCGCGGGTGATCGGGGTGGTGGCGACCCAATCGATCAGCTCGCTCCGCTCGGCGCTGCCCGGGGAGACGTGGCGGACGCTGCTGCAGACGCTGAGGACGCGCATCTTCCTGACGCTGGCCGACGAGGCCTCCTGCCGCCACGCCTCCGCCGCCTGCGGGGAGGCCGAGCGGCTCAAGGAGCAGTACTCGATCTCGGAGTCCTCGCGGGCCGGAGTCGGCCTGCTCTCGGGCCGCAGCGGCGGCGGCAAGGGCAGCGTCGGCGCGACGAAGTCCTACGCTCCGCGGCGCGAGCCGGTGTTCCCGGCGGCGGCGTTCGCCGAGCTGCGCAACGCCCAGGCCATCGTGGCCGCCTACGACGGGGCCGATCCGCTGCCGCCGACCTACTGCTACCTCAAGCCCTGGTACCTGCCGCGCGAGCTGGGCTACTTCGAGGCCTTGGAAAAGGGGCGGCTATGAGCTTGGCGGAGCAGCCCGCGTTCCGGCTGGTCGCGCCGTTTCTGGGCCCCGTGATGGGCCTGCTGGACGACGAGACGGTGACCGAGGTGATGGTCAACGCCGACGCCGTGTTCGTCGAGCGCGGCGGGCGGCTGGAGCCGGTGCCCGGGTTGCGCCCGGACCCCCTGCGGGTGCGGCGGGCGGCCCAGGCCATCGCCCGCGGCTTGGGGGACGACATCACGGAGCGCGAGCCGCTGCTGGACGCCCGGCTGCCGGACGGCTCGCGCGTGGCGGCGGCGCTGCCGCCGTGCAGCTTCGGGGGACCGGTCCTGACCATCCGGAAGTTCGCTCGGCGGCGTCTGACGCTCGCCGCGCTGGTGCGGGCCGGGAGCCTGTCCGAGGGGCTGGCCGCGGCGTTGCGGCGGGGCGTGGCGGAGCGGCTGTCCGTCCTCATCGGAGGCGGGACGGGAGCCGGCAAGACCACGTTCCTGGCGGCGCTGGCGGACTTGGTTCCGGCGTCGGAGCGCCTGCTGGCGGTCGAGGACACCGTGGAGCTGCCGCTGCGGCACCCGAATCTGGTGCGGTTCGCGGCGCGGCGGGCGGCGGGCGGCTTGCCCGCGGTGACGGTGCGCGAGCTGCTGCGGGCCGCGATGCGGCACCGCCCGGACCGGCTGATCGTGGGGGAGGTGCGGGGCGGCGAGGCCTGGGACCTGCTGCAGGCGCTCAACACGGGGCACTCCGGCTCGCTGGCCACGCTGCACGCGGGGTCGGCCTACGGCGCGCTGAAGCGGTGCGCCGCCTGCGCCTTGCAGGCGGGGGCCGGGCTGCCCTACGCCGCTGTCCAGGACCTGCTCGGCGATGTGGTCGATGTGGTGCTGCACCTGGAGCGGCGCGCCGGGCGCCGGCGCGTCACCGAGGCGCTGCGGGTGGAGGGATTCGATCCGGCCGCCGGGCGCTGGCGGTGCCGGCCGCTGAGCGAGGCGGCCGGCTGGGCGGAGTGAGGCGAGTTGGAGGAAGCCATGCCAGGCGATTTGCGCATCGCGAGCGGGCCGGGCGGGCGGCCCGTGCCGTTGCGGGGGGGTCGCAACTCCCGGCGAGGTCGGCCGGGTGCTCCGTCCGGGAGTCCTGGTCGAGGTGTCTGCGGAAACGGCTGCGGCCTGCGGCGCCTGGGTCGAGGACTGCCTCGAAGCCGAGGAGGCGCTGGCGGCGGCGGAGCATCCGGCGGCGTTCGGCGACGAGCCGGGCGGGGGCGGCCGTGCCGAGTAGGACGGCGGGCGCGGCTCTCGACGACTACTACCGCCGGGTGGCGGACCGGCTGATCGAGCAGATCGAGCGAGGCACGGCGCCCTGGACGAAGGCCTGGCAGGCCGGGGAGAAGATCATGCCCCGCAACGTGAAGACCGGCCTGCCGTACCGGGGCGGAAACTCGATGTGGCTGAAGAGCACCGCCGAGCGGCGCGGCTACACCGACGAGCGCTGGGGCACGTTCAACCAGATCCGCGAGCTGGGCGGGCGCGTGCTGCGCGGGGAGAAGGGCTGCGCGATCCTGTTCTGGCAGTTCGAGTCCCAGCGGGTGCGGCGAGGGGCCGACGGGGCGGTCGTCCAAGACGATCAGGGCAAGCCGGTCTACGACAAGCAGCGGCTGGACTCGCCGCGGGTGTACCGCTACACGGTGTTCAACGCCGAGCAGGCAACGGGCCTGCCGTCCGCGCCGTCGCGCCCGGGGATGCATCGCTGGAGTCGCCGCGAGGAGGCCGAGAGGGTGCTGCGGGCGTCGGGCGCCCGGATTCAGCACACGGAGGAGGACCGGGCGCTGTACGACTACGAGCGGGACCGGATCATCCTGCCGCACCGGGTGCGCTTCCCGGACGCGGCGGGGTACTACCGAACTGCGCTGCACGAGATGGGGCACTGGACGGGGCATCCCGACCGCCTCAACCGGGCCACGCTCCGGCGGGGGGTGGTGCAAGGGCAGGGCTCGGAGGCCTACGCTCGGGAGGAGATGCGGGCGGAGATCGCGTCGATGATGACCGGCGATCGGCTCGGACTGGGCCATCAGCCGCACCGCCATGCGGCCTATGTGAAGCACTGGATCGACCAGCTGAAAAAGTCCCCGCAGGAGATGTACCGGGCTAGCCGCGACGCGCAGGAGATCAGCGACTATCTGCTCGGACGCGGCCGTGAGCGCGGGCCTGAGCGGGGGGAGAAAGAGATGGGGCTGCGGTTGCAGGCGGGCCGCGAGGCGAGGGCGGACTCCCTGCACAGCAGGCGGGAGCTGCCGGCGGTTCGCCCGCTGCCGTTGGCTGCGCCGTCGCGGGGATGGGAGCGGGGGAGGCCGGCGGGGCCGGAACGGTGAATCGGGAGAAACCAGGATGGCAGGACCGCGAGTTGTTCGGCTTGCCCCGGAATCCGCGGAGGACGCCGATGCCTGAAACTACGCCCGGCGACAAGCCGATCTTTGACGCCTTCCGCGCTGCGGATATGGATGAGGGTCTGGCCTTGGGGCATACTGACTTTGCCATAAGTCATTGCAGAATGCGACCAGAAACAGTCTAGGCGCAGTCGGCTTCGCGGAAGAACCCTGGCCCCTTGGCGGGGTCGGCCTCGAGGGCTTGCAGAGCCTGCTCCCAGCGCTCCCGGGGCTGGCGAACCGTCCGGACCAGCAGCTTCCTCGCCCGGCGCTGGACTACCGACCGGACTTGCTCCGCAGGGTTCCATGCCGGAGAGTACGCCGGCAACAGATGAATCTCCACCGGTGCCTCGGCCCGCTCCTGCCAGGCTTCTATAGGCTTGGATGTGCGGATGCTGTGGCGGTCCACTATCACGTGAATCGGTCTAGCATCCGTCTGGTCCGGAATCTGCTGCAGGAACTGTTTCCTAGATTTCCGGTTAATTTCCCGAAATGGCGGTTGCGGGGCCGTAGGGCTTGAGCGGAGAGCCCGGCGGGCCCGGCGCGGGCCCCTCAGCCCGTTGCCGAGCGACCTAGGCCCCCGCGCAGGTGCCCGGCTCCGGCCTCGCAGCCGCTGCGCCCCCGGCTCCGGCCGCGCCGCCCCAGCCCGGCTCCCTCCGGCTCGCCGCGTGCAGCAGCCAGTCCACCCACAGGTTGCTCTTGCTGAACAGCAGCCGCAGCCGCCTTGCGCTGCGCGTCAGCCGCCCCACGCTACACACGAAGTACCGGATCAGCGGCCGCAGCCCGTGCTGCCGTGCCGCGGACAGCAGCGCCTAGTACTGCAGCAGCCGCAGCAGCAGCTGCGCAATCTGCCCGCCTAGGTAGAAACCCTGATGCACCGCGTGCGAGCGGCACGGCGGATGATGCAGCCCCAAGTCCGTCAGCGGCCCCTGGAACGCATGCTTCTGCCCCTGCTGGCCGCGGTGCCGCCGCACCAGCTCCGCCACCGGCAGCCGGTCGTGGCTCACCGGAATCACCGTGCGCACCGGCTCCAGCAGCCGCTGCTCCCCGTCCCCGGCGCGCCGGATCCCCCCGTACACCTGCTCCTCCGGCCCCCGGGCCGGCCGGTACGCCACCACGATCGCCCGCTCCTTGCCCGCCGCGTCCAGGGGCTCCCCCTCGTCCTCCCGCAACCCCCTCGCGGCCGCCAGGCGCAGAAGCGGGGCCTTCTGGCGCGGAGCGGTCACGCTCACGGAATCCTCCCAGCCCTTCCGCCGGCAGGAGCTCGCCAGATCCTGGCAGGAGTACGCGCTGGCGGCCCGCAGCCCCACCGGCTGCCGCCCTGTCAGCCAGGGTGCCGCATCCTGGTCCAGCTGCTCCCGCCCACCCCCTTCACGTCCGTGCCGCCCGCATGCAGCCGGGCGCTGACCCACGCCGCCCCCACGAACACCGAGTGCAGTCAGGACTACTTCTCGCCGTGGCAGCCGCGCCCGGCGTTCTCGAACAGCTTGCCCTCCACCTCGATCCCCATGCCGTCCCCGCACACCGGGACGTAGCCCCACCGCTGCCCGCACGCCTGCGCCACCAGCGGCACCAGCCGCCGGCTGACCAGCCGTGCGCATTCCCGCAACCCCTCCAGGGCCGCCGCGTGCATCCGCTGCAGGTCTGCGCCGAGCCGCCGGCTGGCGGGCACGGCCCGCAGCCCGCACGCTCGGCGGGCGACATCATCGGCCCCCAGGGCGTCGACCGCGTGGAGGTGCCCCCCGCCGGCGCAGGCCGAGTAGATCAGCGCCAGCAGCATCTGCACATCGCTGCAGCCGCGCCGGCGGCGCTTGAGGCGGACTTAGGCGGCCAGCTTCTCGGGCAGCCCGAGGAACCGGTCCAGCCGCGCCACCACGCCGAGCCCGGCTAAGCCCGTCAAGTCGTCGTCGCAGACGCCGTAAGCCAGGGTGGGAGCCCTGTCGGGGGCCAGGGGCCTCCAAAAAAATCGAGATGCACCCCCGAGGTGCAATCCGCGAACACCCCGAGGACCGTATAAATCATCGTAAATCAAGATGTTCCGACTGGTGCCAAAATTTTCAACAGGGAATCAGGGGGAATCTAGACATGTTCACCCTCCCGGAATGTGCGATGGTGGGAGTCACTGTTCTTGCCAGCGCTGACTGCGGCTGTTGGCAGCGACGATGCGGTTGCTACGGGAGCAAGCGAGTTGGACGTAAAGCGAGCGGCAAAGGCTGCCAAGGAGTACGTGGCCGATCTGTTCGCCGACGAGCAGATCGACCATGTTGGGCTCGAGGAGGTCAAGTTTGACCGCAGTGCGAATGTGTGGGAGATCACGATTGGGTTTTCCAGGCCTTGGGATCGCGGTCTGCTGAAGATCGCTCCCGGTCCGTCGCAGCGCTCGTACAAGGTCGTGCGCATCAGCGACGCCGATGGTGAGGTGTTAGCGGTCGTGAATCGCGCTCTGACGACCGCGAGTTGAGTTGAGGCCGGCGAGACGGATTCTCATCGATGCGAACCTGCTCGTTCTCTTCGTCGTAGGCCGGACGGGTCGTCAATTGATCGGGAAGCACCGCAGACTGCGGGAGTTCTCCGCTGACGACTACGACCGGTTGATCCGCACGATCAACGGGTTCGACCAAGTGGTTGTGACGCCGAATACTCTCACCGAGACGTCGAACTTGCTCGCTCTACACAAGGATCCAGAGCGGTCCCAGTTTCTCGAGATGCTTCGATTCGTCGTCGAAAACAGCGAAGAGGTTACGGTCGCTAGCGTCGACGCCTGTCACAGCGGAGCGTTCCGGCGCTTGGGGCTGACCGACGCCGTGCTCCTGGAGATCATTTCCCCGGAAACACCGCTGATCACGGTCGACCTGGATCTGTACGTTGCGGCCTCCACGAAACAGCCGAACGCTGCGGTGAACTTCCGGCATCTCTAGGACAGACTAGGCTGCTTGAGCGGATGTCCCGCGTACGGATCCATCAGCGCAGGCAGCACAGGCCAGCGGCCGTCGAAGAAATCCGTCATCGACCACAGGTGCAATCGATCGTCCGGTCGCCCCGCAACGTGCAGGTGCCCGGCCGACTTCGCATCTGCCCGTGGTCGCGCTGGGGCTGGCTCAAGCGTCGCGAAGCAACCGAGCGCGGTCTTCTCGCGCTCGACGCCATGCCGGAAGTCCCGGCAATGCGACACGTTGAACGACCGGGAACCCTTGACTTGCGCCAGCGCCGGACGAGAATCGGCATCGTCAGGCACGACGGCCAGCGTGGCGCGTCCGTCACTGCCCCCGTCGCCGCGTTGACGAACAGTTAGCGCCAAGCCGGGAAGCCTCGTGACCGCCCGCGAGTCAAACGCAAACGGTTGCTCGGCGGCCAGCTTGCGCGTGCCCGCTAGGTCGGCCGGAATCCCGAGCGTCGGAATCGACGGGTCCTTCAGGCGATGTTTCTTCACCAAGTCGACCGCGAACGCCGAGATGTCGATGCCGCGATGATGCGCTCCAACAGCGCGACGGGTTTCTGGGCTGGGCAGCCGAGGCGCTCACGTGCAGCCGGGCTCACCGGCGGGATGTCCGACCACAGACCCCCTGATTCCCTGGCAAGGATTCCGGTTGCCAGCTGGAATGTGTTTGTTTCGCGATGATTTAGACGGTCCTCCGGGGTGGCCGCATATTGCACCTCGGGGGTGCCTCTCGATTGTTCTGGAGGCCCCCTGGCCCCTGTCCCCGCCAGCGCTCCCACCCAGGCTTACGGCATCTGCAACGACGACTGGCCGGGCTCGGCGTGGTGTCCCGGCTGGCCCGGTTCCTCGGGCTGCCCGAGCAGCTGGCTGCGGCGGTCCGCCGCCGGCGCGGTGACAGCGACGGGCAGATGCTGCTGGCGCTGATCTATGCGGCCTGCGCCGGCGGGGGGCAACTCCACGCGGTTGCCGCCCTGGGGGCCGAAGGCGTCGCCCGCCGAGCGTGCGGGCTGCGGGCCGTGCCCGCCAGCCGGCGGCTCGGCGAGTACCTGCAGCGGATGCACGAGGCGGCGCTGGAGGGGCTGCGGCGGTGCGCACGGCTGGTCAGCCGGCGGCTGGTGCCGGTCTGCACGGTGGTTCCGGTGAGCCGCGACCGGCTGCCGCTGGCGGAGCTGGGGCGGCGGCACCGCGGCCAGCAGGGGCCGGAGCCTGCGTTCCAGGGGCCGCTGACGGACTTGGGTCTGCAGCCTCCGCCGTGCCGCTCGCACGCGGCGCAGCAGGGTTTTTACTTGGGCGCCCGGATCGCGCAGCTGCTGCGGCTGCTGCCGTCCGAGGCGCGGCGGCCCGGGCTCCACTGCGTGGACAGCGTGGGGCGGCTGACGTGCAGTGCGCGGCTGCTGCTGTGCAGCAGGAGCAACCTGCGGTGGGACTGGCTGCTGCACGCGGCGAGCCGGAGGGAGCCGGGCTGGGGCTGGGGACCGACGCGGAGCCCACGGGGATCCCGGTGCGTCCGGAGCCGGGTGCGCAGCGGCCGCGGTGCGGGCGCAGGGCGCCTGCGGGGGGCCCAGGTCGCTCGGCGACGGGCTGAGGGGCCCGCGCCAAGTGCGCAGGGCTCTCCGCTCAAGCCATACGGCCCCGCAACCGCCATCTCGGGAAATTATCCGGGCATCTAGGCCGTAACGGCGATGCCCCTCAGGCTCAGCTGATCGCAGTTGAGCGTGCGCCCGATGACAGCTGCTCAGTCGATCTTTTCAGCCCTGGGCGCGGCGTCAGGCTTGCGGAGATCCTGCGGCTACCGTCTCGCGAGCTCCGCGGCATGTCAGCACGTCCGCCGGAGGGATATTGAGCCACACGCGGGTCGAACGCACGGAATGGAAGTACTGTCCCAGGAACGCACTTGCGTCGAAGCGCTCCAATCGCCTCCGCTTGAGGCGGAGACGATGGATGTACTGAAACTGGGTGATCGGGCCCCCGGTCTGAAGCCACGGCAGCAGCGGCCGGAAAACAGCGTCCGCAGCCTCGCTCTCCATCATGCCGAGCCCAAGGGACGAGACGATGCCGTCGACTCGCATGATGTGCCGTCTGCGCAGTTCGTTCGCAGCCGTCTCGGCACCCGACGGCACTACTTGCAGTCGAGCGTCGGGAATGCTTTCCCGGAGGTAGCGCACGAAGCTCGGGCTGATTTCAAACGCTAGCAATAGCCCGTTTGGAGGCATCAGGCGCAGCAATTCGCGGGTCATGACGCCCGTTCCGGGCCCGAATTCTACAACTACCGTAGGGGCTTCGCCTCGGAGGGGCTCAACCATCGCTTGCGCCAACCGCCTTGAACTCGGGGCCACCGCAGCCGTATACCTAAAGTTGGTGACCACGTTGCGGGTGAAACGCGTCAAACTCATCGGGCGTTGGGCGAGCTCGGGCCGAGGCGGGCCTCCTCAATCCCACAAGGCAATGCTAGCATAGGAGCATCGGTAGCGGTCCATTGGCCCCGAAGTTTGCTTGGGGCTCGTCTTGGGTTTGGACCACTTCGGATTGCGCGCTGAAGACGGCGTGCGTCTCCGCTGAGAATGGTCCCGGGCAATTGCCTGGATAGTCCACAACCATTGGAACCTGAGGCGGAGTTGTAGGCCTTCGGGTCCTAGCGTGATTCGGTTCGGGAATCATTTTCCTCTGAATCTTTTTCATAAATTCGGTTTGTTGAAAATTTTCCTAGAGGTGGTCGTAAAAACATAAATTTTGAGGCAGTGGTGGGAAGTTGGAGCTAGCCGATTTCGAGTTGGATAGGCCGCTTTCCAAGCTTTCGCTATCGCTTGACCGAAGCGAAATACGTAGAGCGCAGTTTCAGGCATCAAGCAACTCCCGGTGAGATTGGACCTGTGGGTCGGGCGCACTGCCTGCTGCCCGGGAGCCTATTGGCTGGAGTCATCCGGGGCTGCGCCGCCTCCCAGGTTGCTTCCGTGCGAGACTGAGAGCGCTGTGCCATCCGTCCCAGGCAGTCTAGTCCCCCTCGTCTTGCTGGCCGCTGCGGCGGCCTGGACGCAGACTCTGGAACTGGCGGGCCGGGTCGAACCGGAGCTTGAGCGCGGCGTGGCTACGGTGTCCGCCGTCGAGAGCCCGTTCTACGCGGAGGCGCCAGTGCGGAGGGGCATATTTGCCTTCCGCCGCCTCGCCCCCGGGGGCTACACCCTCACGGTGCTCGATCCGGAATGGGGCATGACCCGCAAGACCGTCCAGGTCACCCCTTCGTTTGCGGATGCGAGTGGACGCGTCAAGGTCACCATTGCGCTGGACCGCTCAGGCGTCGCGCGTTCCCAGCGACTCAAGCGGCAGGGAACCGTCTCGGTGGCTTCCCTCAAGGTCTCCCCGAAGGCTCGCGCAGCAGTGCGCAAGGCGCACGCCAGGCTGGGGCGTGGCGCTGTGACCGAGGGCGTGGCGCTGTTGCTCCGGGCGGTCGAAATCTCGCCTTCGTTCACCGAGGCGTGGAACGAACTGGGCACGATCGCCTACAAGGCAGGGCGCTTTGAGGAAGCTGAGGAGCGCTTTCGCACAGCGCTGGAACACGAACCGCTGGCCTACGCGCCCATGGTGAACCTGGGCGGGACCCTGCTTTCGCAAGGGCGCATCGAGGAGGCCCTCAGCTTCAATCTGATGGCGCGCAGCATGCAGCCTGAGGATCCCCTGGCCAACACCCAACTTGGAATGAACTTCTTCTACAAGGGGCAGTTCCCCAAAGCTCGTGAGTTCCTCCTGCGGGCCAAGGAGGCCGACCCGGCGCACTTCAGCTACCCGCAGCTGTTTCTAGCCGAGATCTATGGCAAGGAAGGCAAGCTGCGGGCGGCGCGGCAGGAGCTTGAGCAGCTGTTGCAACTCCACCCGGATGCCAGTGTCGCTGGGCTCGCCCGGGACGGCATCCGGCAGCTTGACGAAGCTGAGTCCCGGGATCCTACCTCCGCAGCACCGATCCGTAGCGTCCGCTAGCGCATGGGACCGGCCAGGAGGTCAGGCCGGCCGAGCCTGGATAGGCGTCCGCATCTGGGGCACCTGTTTCCGTTCGCCCCGCTAGCCATTGCCGGCAGTAACAGCGACCGTGACCTGGACCCGGGACTGCAAACCCGTGGGGTCTGTGGCCACCACCGCGAGAGCATAGCTGCTCGGCCCCGTCTGCAGGTCTTCGCCTGGGCCCGTGTAGGTCAGCACTCCGCTGGAAGCCCCGATGGCGAAGCGGGGGGGTGCGCCTGTCTGCAACGCGTAGCTCACCGGACCCGCGTTTTCGGGATCCATGGCAGCCACGGAAGCCAGCACCAGAGGTCCGCTCCGTCCCTCCCTCAGTTGAACCTCGTACTCGCTCTCGAAGAACACCGGCGCTTCATTCACGTCAGCGATCACAACGGCGACGGCGGCCGTGGCAGAGGGGCTGACGCCGTCGGTTGCGGCCACCGTCAGGTCGTACCGCTGCGGACCGCCCTCGAAATCTTCCCCGGGCCCCACATAGGCTAGCGCCCCGTTCTCGGTGTCTAGGGCGAACCTCGGCGTTTCCGCATCGCCGGACGTAATCGCGTGCTGCAGCTGGCTCTCGTTGTCCGCTGCGGCGGCCGATACCCGTCCCAAAGTGATTGGCTTGCCCGATCCGGCGACGTTTTCCCGCAAGACGAACTCGTAGGTCCTGGTTCCGAATCGAGGTGACCCGACGAGGCGCCGGATGGTGCCGTCGCGCTTGTTGAGCAAGAAGACTTGTCCTGCGCTGCCTTGCCCGAACCGAAGGTCGGCCCGGCTCGCCGGACTCCTGCCCTGGGACGCATTCTTGTCCTGAATCAGCTCCAGCAGGGTTTTCGTGGCCCCCTGATATCGAAACAGCATGCGCCGTACATCGGCCTGCCCTCCGTTCGGCAGCGGGTCTGCGGGCACGTAGAAGACTTCGCCGCTCGGAAAGTCGCCGAAGACGATCAGATTTTCCAACTCGGGGATCGCACCGTCGCGATAGACGACGACGCCGGTCACAGCGACGCCGCCTTGCAGGAGCGGATCCCGGTGGTCGTACTCGGCGATCGGATAGGTGATGCCAGGGTCGCTGCGGGGGGTCGCCAGGGTGATCCCGTGCGAGCCGTCGCTCCCGAGATAGCGGAAGCTCCCCTCCCAATCATTCCAGCCCAGGTTTGCTCCGGCCGTGACTAAACTGACTTCCTCGACGGCATTCTGACCGATGTCGGCCACGAACAGGTCTCCATAGCGAAGATCCCAGCCGAAGCGCTGCGGATTGCGCAAGCCGTAGGCGAAGATCTCGCCCAGGGTGTCGGGGTCTCCGTCGCTCGCGAATGGATTGGCGGCCGGTATGCCGTATTGTCCGTTGGTGCTGTCGGAGCCTAGCGGGTCGAGTCGCAGGAGCTTTCCGAAGATGGACCCGAGGTCCTGCGCCACATCGAAGGGATCCCCGCCGGCTCCCCCGTCAGCGGATCCGACATACAGCAGCCCGAAATCGGGGTCCCCAGGCACCGCCCTCGGATTGAACCCGAGTTGGCCGCCGTTGTGGTTTCCGAAGGGCTGCCGGACCCGCAGCAGTTCTCTCGGCGGGCCCCCGTCGTAGGCGGCGGCTGTCGGGTCCGCGGCCGTCCATTCCAACAGGACGAGGTGGTGCCGACCGGCACGTTCCGGCACCGCGAAATCCGGGGCCGGTGCGGTCCTCCGAGTGTCTAGGTACGTATACAGCTTCCCGTAGCCGGGGGTTCCCAACTGCGCGAACTGGGGGTGGATTGCGAAACTCTGGAAGCCTCTCTCGCCGGCGGAATCGTCTAGCGCGAGGGCCCAGCGCGGATCCGCTATGTCGAGATAGAGGGCCACCTCGTGGCCGTCGTAGCTCACCGTGTAGAGTGGCCCTCGCATGTCGTTGACGAATAGCCGCCCTGTTCCGGGCTCGTCCACCAGCCGCATCATGCGCGCCGGGCGGCTGCCCGAGTCCGGCAGCGACGCGAACTCGGCTACCTGCACCGTGAGGGCTTCGCTAGCGAGCCGAATCGGCTCGGGAAATGGATTGAACGCAGTTGGAATGACCCCGCCCTGCGCGTGCGTCAGCGCGGCTCCGCCTGAGAGCGCAGTTGCCCCCAGCGCCGCGGCAGTGAAGAAGTGAAGATGAGAATTCAGCATGGGGCTGCCCGGGCTCGCTAGAACCAGAGTAAGGGTTGCCGACTGGCCAGCCAATGTTCGGAGACGGGCGCACGGCAGCCGGAGGCGCCCTCAGCATGGCCCCTGCAACGGTAGGAGGCCGGCCTCCCACGCTACAAGTGTCAACCAACCTGACCCGGATGGCTGAGCCCGACAGCCTCGCGGTGAGCCGGTCGGCCCTGCTCTGAGCCACAATGAAGCGGTTCGCAATGCTCCTCTTTGCCCGGTTCGCCCTCGCCCTTTTGCCCCTGGCGGCCTCCGCTGCCCCGGCCCTACCGAACTTCATCGTCATCCTGACGGACGACCAAGGTTATGCGGACCTTGGGGTCCAAGGCCACCCGTACATCCGCACTCCGAACCTGGACCGGATGGCCGGCGAAGGCCTGCGCCTGACGGATTTCTACGCCCAGCCGTTCTGCGGCCCCGCTCGAGCCGCCTTGATGACCGGCACCTACCCGGCCCGCAACAGCCTGATGTTCAACCACATTCCGAACGCTAGGACGGGCATCCACCCGAACGAGATCACCATTGCCGAACTGCTCCGTGACCGCGGGTACGCGACCGCGATGCTCGGCAAATGGCATCTGGGAGACGCGCCCGAGTTCCTCCCCACGCGCCACGGCTTCGATTCCTACTACGGTTTGCCCTACTCCAACGATATGTGGCCATTCCACCCGAAGATCGAGCGTCGGCCCGACGAGGGCGAGCGCATGCGCTACACGCGGGAGCGGACGGCCTACACCGGATACGCGCAGTCGGAAGAGACCTATCCGGTGGACTGGTTCCCCCCGCTACCGCTAATGGAGAACGAAGCCGTCGTCGAAGTCAACCCGCAGCAGCAGTTGCTGACCGCCGCCTACGCCGACCGTGCGCTGGAGTTCATCCGCGCAAACACTGAGCGGCCCTTCTTCCTGTACTTGGCCCACGCGATGCCGCATGTGCCTCTTTTCCGCAGCAGGGCTTTCCGCGACCGCTCGCTGCGCGGACTATACGGCGACGTGATCGAGGAGATCGACCACCACACGGGCCGCATCCTGAATGAGCTCCAGAAGCTAGGGCTCGACGAGAGGACCCTGGTGATCTTCACTTCGGACAACGGCCCTTGGGCGGGCTACGGTATCGACTCGGGTTCCGCGGGCCTGCTTAGGGGTAGCAAGGGCACCGTCTTGGAGGGCGGCGTGCGGGTGCCGGCCATCCTGCGCTGGCCGGGCCGCATTCCGGCTGGCCTAGTCTCGTCCGCCGTCGCCTCGATCATGGACATCTTTCCGACCTTGGCGCAACTCTCCGGAGGAGAGCCTCCCAGAGATCGAACCATTGACGGCCGAGACCTAGAGCCGTTGTGGGCCGAACCGGACAAAGCCGAGGGGCATCCGGCTTTGTATTTCTTTGAGGGAGGGTTCCGTTACAAGGCCGAGGACGGCCCTCCGGAGAACGATCCGCAGCTTCGGGCCGTCCGCTCGGGCCCCTGGAAGCTCCATGTGCAGACGGAGCAGGGAAGGGCGCGGGGCAACCTGAAGATCGTTCCCAGCGAGCTGTACCAGATCCGCTACGACCCAAGCGAGGCGCACGACATGGCTGAGAAACATCCCGATGTGGTGGAGCGGCTGACGAAGCAGGCCCAAGCGTTTAGCGACGGCCTGCGCAAGAACACGCGCCCCCTGGGAAGGCTGGCCAGATGAGGCTCTCCGCTCGGTGCGCAATGGGCGGCCTGCGGGGGGCGTGAATCCCCCGAGCCGTACCGCGCTGCCCAGGGCTGGCTTGGCGTAGGCGAGCCTGCGTTCCAAGGCCAGTCTCACGGTGCCTCCGGGGGGTGAGACCATCCGTGGCGGCGTTCGCACCATGGATCCCGGTCGATGGGCAGGCACCGTCTGCTGGGTTGGCGTTGAAGCCCGTGTGTGGAGTACACATTCGTCACCCGCCTCCGGGGTGAGCTCGTGCTAGCTCATCGCGGGCTGGATGCGGGGCCTGCGACGGCCCATTGGCCCAGGAGAGCTTGAGGGCCGTTCGGCCGACCTCGTGCCGGAGTCGACCGTCGGTGCTGGTCTCCGGGAGCGCTGGTTGAGCTGGGTCCGCCTACCGGCAGGCCTAGTGCTGGCGGGTCCCATGCCCGTGATACCATGCCCCTGCGCCGCTGAACCGGGCGGCGAGGAGGCTTCCTACGTGCCTGAGCCGCAATTCGACGTAATCGTTGTCGGCAGCGGCCCCGGAGGCGGAATCGCGACCTACGCTCTCGCGAAGGCTGGCTTGCAGGTCGCGTTGGTTGAAGCCGGACCGAGGCTTGTCGCAGGAGTCGACTACAACGGGCACCATTGGCCTTACGAATACCGCGACAGGCGGGCTCCCAACTTCTGGCGAGACAACTTTCTGCGCAACCATTTCACACCCGTCGGTGACCGCCCCGGGCACGGCCAGATCCGGGCCCTCGGCGGTCGGTCGGTCTGCTGGGCGGGTCACTCGCTGCGCTTCGGTCCGAAGGACTACGAGGCTTGGCCGATCTCGTACGAGCAGGTCGCGCCGTACTACAGCCGGGCCGAGCGCTTGATGGGGGTCTACGGCAACCAAGACGGCCTGTCCAACCTGCCCGACGGCGAATTCCTCAAGCCGGTCCCCATGCGTTGCGGCGAGCAGCAGCTCCGCCTCGGCGTCGAGAGGCTGCGCCAAGCCGGGGCAAGCATGGAGTTTGTGGCCCAGCGCAAGGCGATGCTGACCGTGCCGCCAGACAGACCGGAATGGAAGCATCGCCAGAAGTGCCACTACTGCGGACACTGCTCTGGCTGCGCGGTCGACGCGAAGTACACCTCCGTGAACACTCCGATTCCGTTGGCCGAGGAGACCAGCAACCTGACGATTCTCACCGAGTCCATGGCGACCCGGGTGCGTGTCTCGGGCGACGGTGGCCAAGCGGTCGGCATCGAATATAGATCGAGCGGCGGCGAGACGAAGGAACTCGACGCTAGAGCGGTCGTGCTGTCCTGCAGTGCCGTCGAAACCGCTCGCTTGCTGCTGATCTCCGACGTCGGCAACTCGAGCGGGCAGGTCGGCAAGAACCTCACCAGCCACTTCGGCGTGACCGTGCGCGGCTTTTTCCCGCAAATCCTCGGACGCGATGCTTCGAACGATGACGGCACGAGCTACTACCACTCGCTGTTAACCGGGCTCTACTGGGACGAGCCTAGCCCGAAGTTCGAGGGCACGTACCAAGTGCAGTGCGGAGCCGGAGTCACCGCCCACCGTCGAGTGATCCGAAGCGCCCCGGGCTACGGCAGTGCCCTCAAGAAGAAGCTGCGGGATTGGAACATCGGGCACGCGGGCATGAATATGCAGGGCACAACCTTGCTTTCTTCGAACAAGTTCGTCGATCTGGATCCGGACCGACGGGACGCGGCCGGAATGCCTCTGCCTCGCGTGCATCTCCACTACGACGATTCCGACGTCGCGATGGCCCAGGACATGGTAGAGAAGTGCGAAGAGATCATCCGCGCCGGGGAGGGGGAGGTCATCGAAACGCCGGGGACTATCAGCGTCGAAGATCTGGTGATCGACCTAAACCATTGGGTCGGCACGACGAGGATGGGGACGGACCCGCGGACATCGGTCGTCGATGCCCACGGTCGTTCGCACGACCTGCCGAACCTCTTCGTGGCAGACGCCTCCGTGTTCCCGGCCTATCCGGAAAAGAATCCGACGTTGACCAACATCGCGCTGTCTTGGCGTACGGCGGACGGAATCGTCGAACGCTTCCGCCAGAAGGAACTGGGGTGAGTCCCGGATGGAACGCAGAACCCTGCTGAAGCTCGTAGCAGCCGGAGTTTTGCCCGGATCGAACGGCCTAGTGCAGATCGCCTGCACGCCAGAAGGCTACAGCCCCGAGTTCTTCTCGACCCCACAAATCGATCTGCTGGATGCACTGACCGAAGTGATTCTGCCGGGCGACGACCACTCGCCCGGGGCCAAAGCCGCGAACGTTGCCCGATACATCGACGTAATCGTCGCCGACGGAACCCCTGAGACGCAGGAGAGCTGGCGTTCTGGGCTGGACGGGGTCTCGAAACTGACGCGGAATCGTTTCCAGCGCGAGTTCGTGGAATGCGATGCTGCGCAACGGGACGAGATCGTCGCCGAGATATCACGCAACGAAGAAAGCCCTCGGAGCGACGAGGAACGGTTCTTCGCTCGTCTCAAGCGGGCCACCATCGACGGCTATTTCACATCGAGGGTCGGCATCCACGAGGAGCTCGGCTATGCCGGGAACACCGCGGTCGACGAATTCGTGGGATGCTCCCACGAGACTCACGCTTGAGGCGTACTGCACAACACCAAGTGTTACTGATGTTTCCATTGATACCGTGCAGCGCAGACAGGCGGATGGCCGTCTGTGGGCGTGCCACTGAGAGGGATTCCTCCCCGGCGAAAGTCGACTTCGCAAATCGAGCTTGAGCAGCGAGGGCTCACTCCACGACATAGAGGCCGAAGTCCAAGCCCCGTCGCGCCTCGGAGTGGGCTCCGGTCGCCGCCAGCACGTTCCCGCCCTCCTGGAGCAGACCCACATGCTCGCTGAGGTCCAAGTGCTGGTAGTGCCGGCCGCCAGCGCGCGTACCCTCGAAGTCCAGCACCATCTCGCCGTTCAAGTAGACTGCGCCGCTGTCGACTGCGTGGTAGGTCTCTAGCCAGAGGCTCTCCGGGAGGGCGTCGAGTTGGAAGGACTTGCGTATCCAGACTGGGCCGTCCGCCCACACCGTGCCGGTGGGGAAGTTGGCGTCGTCCCCCGCCTGGAACGGAGCCGGTCCGGTCTGCCAGCCGTCGCTGCCTGTCTCGGCGGTCCAGCTGCGTGCCGGCGGTGCTTCAAAGCGGTACTCCCAGTCTTGGGGGTGGTGCTCCGATGTGGGCAGCACCGTGCTAGCGGACCCCTCGGCCGCGTAGATCGCTTTGTGCAGCTTCCGTGCTTGGTCCTCGTCGAACTTGACGAGCTTGCGGTCGTAGGTCATGAGGCCGTTGACCTCGCCCTCAACGTCAGTCGTCTGGGTGTATACCGCCGCTGCGAGCCCCAGCGCGCGCGGGCCCGCCAGATTGCCCACCACTTCGTGGTACTTGGCGTTCAAGTCCTCGCGGCTGAAGTAGGTGCGGTAGCCCCAGTTGCGCTTGTCCGTCCACCACAGGTGGCCCTCGACCGGCCAGCCGAGACCCCCGAACTCCCCGAGCAGCGTGGCGCGATTCGGGGTGGCCCTCTCCATGCCGGGGCCGGGGTACATATGGGCATCGAAGACATCCCCGATCCCTCGGTCGGTCCAGCCACTCGTCGCGTTGACCAAGCGGGTCGGGTCGCGCTCGCGCACCATCGCGTCGATCCGAGCCACGTCGTACTGCCCCCAGCCCTCGTTGAATGGAACCCACATGACGATGGATGGGAAGAATGCGAACGTGTCCAGCAGCTCGCCTAGCTCCAGCTCGAACTGAGCGGCCGAATCCGGCGGCCGCTGGGCGTCCTCAGGGTCGTTCGGCCCGACGCGCAGGTTGCCCTCGTTGCCTCGTCGCAGATTGCCGTTGGGCATGTCCTGCCACACCAGCAGCCCGAGGCGGTCGCAGTGGTAGTACCAGCGGGCGGGCTCCACTTTGACGTGCTTGCGGGCCATGTTGAACCCCAGCGCTTTCGTGACTTCGATGTCGTAGCGCAGGCCCTCGTCGGTCGGCGCCGTGTACAGGCCATCCGGCCACCAGCCCTGGTCGAGCGGGCCGAACATAAAGAGCGGCTCGCCGTTGAGCATCAGCCGCGTGAACCCCCTGGCGTCCTGGCCCAGCTTGATGTCCCGGATCGCGAAGTAGCTCCCGATACGGTCTAGCTCCTCGTCGCCGCGCTGCAGGCGCACGTCGAGGTCGTAGAGGTTGGGTGTGTCCGGCGACCACAATCGGGGCTCTCTGACCGAGATGCTTATCGGCGAACCGGCTCTGCCGCGAGCCTCGCCCACCAGGGCTCCTTCGTAGTAGGCGGCCAGGGCCACGCTACAGTCGGCGCAGTCGCCCCGGACCTGCACCTGGATGTCGGCTCCTCCCGCGGGACGGTCCGGGCGGACGGAGAGCGACTCGACGGATGCCTCAGGGACTGGCTCCAGCCAGACTGTCTGCCAGATTCCCGTGACGGAGGTGTACCAGATCCCGCCGGGTTCGCTGACCTGCTTGCCCCGCGCTTGCGTCCAAGTGTCCGTCGGGTCCCAGACTGAGATGGCCAGTTCTTGCTCGGCCTCCTCGGCGAGCAGCTCCGTGATGTCGAGGGTGAACGGTGTGTAGCCTCCTTTGTGCTCCCCGGCCGGCTGCCCGTTGACGAAGACCATGGCGTGCCAGTCGACTGCCCCGAAGTGCAGGAGCAAGCGCTCGCCGCGCCACTCCGGCGGCATCTCGAATGCGCGCCGGTACCACAGCCGCTGGTTGGGCTGCGGCACTCTGCTCACTCCGGATAGCGTCGACTCGATGGGGAAAGGCACCAGAATCTGCCCCTCGAATGACTCCGGCTGCGGAGCGTCCTTCGGCGTGAGCGCGTAGTCCCAGGATCCGTTGAGGTTGAGCCAGCGGCCGCGGGTCAGCTGAGGGCGCGGATATTCGGGCCAAGGGAGTTTTGGATCGATGTCCTCGGCAAAGCGGCTGAGCATCGGGCCGCTGGACTCCGAACCTCCCCCTCCGCATGCCGCTCCGATTGCCGCCGCCAGCACGGCAAGAGCCAGCGTGCTTCGATAAGTCCTGGATGCGGGCACGCGCCATAGCCTAGCACGATGGTGCGGCCGCCAGCGGACGCTTTCCCTCCCGGCCATGATTCTGACCGTGACCTTGAATCCCGCCATCGACCTCACGCTGCACACCTCCCGCCTATCCTTCGACGAGCCCGGCCGGATTGTCCATGAGAGCGCGGCCCCCGGCGGCAAGGGGATCAACGGGGCCCGGGCGATTCGGGCGTGCGGAGGGCGGGTCTTGGCTCTCGCCCCCTGCGGGGGGCAGCAAGGGCGGCAGTTCGAAGGCCTCTTGGCCGCGGAGGGGCTGCCTGCCGAATTGATCCCAGTCTCCGGGGAGCTGCGCCGCAATATCGCCGTGACCGACGACCTCGGGACGACAATCAAGCTGGACCATACCGGTCCTGTTCTGAGCGCAGCCGAACTCGGGCGCCTGCAAGCCGCGGTTGAAAAGCGGCTGAGCCGAGTGAGTTGGCTGATGCTGACAGGGAGCCTGCCGCCCGAGGCGCCGGTTGACATTTACGCCCGACTCACCGCCCAGGCGAGGAGTGCGGGAGTCCCGGTCCTCGTGGATACGAGCGGTGAGCCCCTCGCGGCCGCTCTCGAAGCGAGACCGAGCCTAGTCAAGCCGAACCGATTCGAGGCCGGAGGGCTGTTGGGACGCGAGCTGCGCTCCCGACGCCAATGCCTCAAGGCGTCGGAGCAGCTGATGGAACGCGGAGCCGAACGCGTCATCCTCTCGTGTGGCAGCCAGGGCGCCGTCGCGGCGGCTCCAGGGCAACTGTTCACGGCCGTGCCGCCCGGGGTCGCAGGAGGCTGCGCGGTAGGGGCCGGGGACGTGCTGGCAGCCACCTGCGTCTGGGCCCTAGCCCGTGGAGACACCTTTTCGGAAGCGCTGCGCCTAGGCGTGGCTGCCGCGACCGAGGCGGCTTCGCTTCCTGGATCGACGATCGGCACCTTGGCTGCTGCGGCGGCGATGCGCGAGCAAGTGGTGCTCAGCGCTGGGTAGCCGCTCACCCTCCGCAGCCCCGAGAAGCGAGGCGGAGCACTGGACCGACGGCAGACTGGGCCTAGCCGGCGGACCCCAAATGGCGGTGAAGCTCCGCCGCGAGCCGCTTGATGCTGGCCTGAGCGGCGGTGCCCAGCCGCTCCACAACCGAGCGCACGTCGCTCTGCGGAACCTCCCCCGTCTCCGTCGCGCTCCCGGTCCAAACCACCTCCCCCGTGTCGGTGGCGACCAGTTCCAGCGAGAGCTCAACCGTGGCGCGGACCGGCCCGCCGTAGTCGACTTCCTCCAAGCGCTGGATTCGCCCGCGCAGGACATAGTCGGCCCGCGTCCGCCCGTCGAAGTCGACGACGCTGGCGAATGTGCCCCGCGCCAGGACTTCCCGCCTCAGCGACTCCGCAATGCTGTCCCTAGGGTCCTCGGCCCAGCGGTGGTACTCGTAATAGCCCACTTGCTCTGGAGTTTCGCGGTAGACGATGCGGTTCTCGCGTGCGAGCCCCGTGGCGCGGAACGGCATGAGCACGGCGGTGTGGTCTAGACGTTCCGAGGCGGGCGGCGGAGCGGGCAGGTTCAGGGCGTAGTACAGCGTCGGAGGCACTTTGCCTCCGCAACCGAGGCACGCCGCAAGCAGGGCCGCAACCGCGGTTCGGCGCAGATTTGGGCAATCGAGCATGGTAGCCTGATGCAGCCCGTCATTATGTCCGATACGGTACTGAGTTGCTACAAGTGCGGGCACGCGCTCCGGGTGCTGCCCCGCGATCGGATCCACCGGAGCGACACCTGCGCGGCGTGCGGGGCAGATCTCTACTGCTGCGTGCATTGCCGCTATTTCGATCCTAGCCGCAGCAATGAGTGCTCCGAGCCCCAGGCCGAATGGGTCCGCGACAAGGAGGCCGCCAACTTCTGCGGCTACTTCGAGCCCCGCACGTCCCTGAACCTCACGGCTCGCGGAGGCCGCAGCCGCGGCGCGGACGCCCGCGCTGCCTTCGACAACCTGTTCAAGAAGCACTGATCGCATCAAAGTCGTGTCCCTGGAATCCCTTCGTCGATGGATTTTCTGGGTGGATTTGTTGCACACGATGAGGACGATAAAAGAAAGGTTGTTGTTCTTCCTACGACTTCCTGAGGGCCAGGACCCCGAGGCTCGAGAAAACGAGGTTTTGCAGTTCCTCGGGGACAAGTCGGTGGTCCGGATAAAGTCCTGCGTTCCTTGTTCCCTCCGCACGATCCAGCGCTGGACCTCACGCTTCGGCCGGGGAGGCCTGGAGCACCTGCGGGAGCGCCAAAGAACGGGGCGGCCGCGCCGAGGGCCAGGCCGGCCCGGTGCTGGGCTGCGCCTCGTCGGTGGAGGCCAAGCCCCCGCTCAAGACCCAGGCGAGGGCGCTGGGTGGACCGCGCAGCGGGTGCGCCGAGCCTGGGGGGAGAAGTGCGGCAGCGTCCTGAGGAGCTCCCCGGTGCGGCGGCTCCCGCTCGCGCCGCAGCGGTCCCCGGGGTGCGTCGCCCCGTGCGAGCTCGCTGCCGGGCAGCGGGGGCAAGCCCCGGAGTCCCCGAGCTCCTGCGCCGGGTCCAAGAGTGGGGAGCCCTGCCTGGGCCGCCGAGTCCGGTCCGGCTGCGCAGAGCGTGGGCGGGCAGCCTGGGGGCCTCCGCGGGCAGGCCTGCGGCGGGCGGGTGGCCAGCGGGCGCTTGCGCCTGAACCGGCTGGCGGCCGGCAGCCCGGAGGGCCAGCTCGAGGCCAGGGTGCGGGAAGGCCCTGTTCCGGCGGAGGTCTTCCGGGAGTTCCTGGAGCGGATCGCGGAGGGAGCGGACCGGAAGATGCGGCTGGGGGTAGACAACTGCAGGATGCACCGCGCACGGATCAGCCAGGAGCGGCTGGAGGCGAACCAAGCCGCGGTAGAGCTGTGTTTTCAGCCGGCCTAGTCGCTGGAGAGCAATGCGGTGGAACGGC
Source organism: Bryobacterales bacterium (assembly GCA_965213745.1). Lineage (GTDB taxonomy): Bacteria > Acidobacteriota > Terriglobia > Bryobacterales > UBA6623 > VXMF01. Next base: position 95,740 of record CBDBZZ010000055.1, read on the forward strand.
AAGGGGCCTAGGTCCCGCGGCGCGTCCGGCGCGAGCGGAGCCGGACCGCAGCCCAGCTGCGCGCCAACCGGGAAGCTGCTGGCCAGTCTTGGCCGGGAGCTCCGGAACAGGGGCGGGCCTTCTGGCGCGAGGCGGACCGCCAGCCTGTTTTGGCCTGCATTCCGAGGGCCCGACTGGGGACGCGAGCAGGAGGGAGGCCAGCCGCCGCGGACGCCTGGGCAGGGCGGTGCTGTGCCGCATCTGCTCGGGTTCGAGGAGGTGGAGCAGGACGCCGCGAGGGCGGCCGTGCGCAGGGGAAGGTCAAGGGCTGCGCCGCCCAGCACCGCCGCTTGGGCGGGCCGATGCACCTAGCGGCGTGGAGTTCAGCCGGGAGACGCGCCACGGCGTGGCCTGCGAGGCAGAAAATGCCTGAGCCGGCCTGACCGCCGGGAAGGCACCGCCTCAGCGCAGGGACCGACCTGCGGCCCCCGCGACCGAGGTGCCTGTCCACTCCGGCCGGTGCCGACCGGGATCCAAGCTGGGCCTGAGCGGCCCGCGGTGCGCCCGCGCCGTGCGTCGGGCTGACGGGTTCGCCCGGTCGCGTTCAGCGGCTGGACCTCCGGATGCTCCGCAGCAGCAGCCGGAGACCCCGGCGGCTCAGCCATTTTAGGAACGGCCCTGCCTCGCGGCGGAGGTGGAGGTTCCGCGCCCGGTGGCGCAGGCGCTCCCATGGGGTGGGAAGGCCCCCCGAGCCCGTGCCGGGACCCCACGCCGCGGGGCCGGCCTTGAGCTTCAGCGCAGCGGGCGAGAGCGTCCGCGCCTCGCCGTAGGCGGCCGGATCGCCCCCCCCCCCCCCCCCCGGCCCGGCGCGCCCGGTGGAGCGCCCACGCCCGGGTGATCGACACCCGGGTGCCGTCGGGAAGGACCGCGGCGGCCGTGACGGCGCTGCGCAGCCGGGTGCGCAGGCGATGCACCAGGTTCGGCGCGAACGCCGCCGAGGCCGGCAGCGCGATGTGGAACGCCGCCGCGGGGAACTCCTCGAGCGCGTCGCCGGCGGTCCCGACGCGCACGCGCGGGTCGGGACCGAACACGTCAAGGAGCCGGGCCCGCCGTGCGTCGCCGTCCCCCGCCCGCAGGGCGATGCGCACCAGCACGTCATGCTCGCGGTCGGCCAGGATCGCCGCGGCGGCCCCGATGACCTGCTCGGCCGGGACGTGTCCGGCGTCGATGGTCACCACGTACTGGGGCACCGCATAGATGCGGCCGCGCTGGTCGCCGCGGAACCCGCGGCAGGCAATCAGGTGGGCCGCCTTCCCCTGCTGGATCCGCCTCGCCCGCTCCTTGGCGGCTCGGTCCTCCTCCCAACGCCCCTGGTGCCAGGCCGAGGCCTCCCGGACCGGCACCAGCAGCCCCGCCGCGGGCGTACGCCCGGTAACTGAACTCGGTGTCCTCCGCTCCCCAGCGTGTGAACGATTCATCCATCCCGCCCACCAACCGGTAGAAGCTCTGGCCGACTCCGAAGTTGCCGCCCGTAAGCGCGTTGAACACATCGTCGGCCCGCGTCGTCAGACCGCGGGTTCTGAGCAGCAGACTCTCCACCTCGCGAGGGCCGGCAGGCCGGTCCGCCAACAGCTCCCGCAACGCCCCCGGCCGGCCCCGGATCGTCTCGGCGTCGAGGCCGTCCACCGCCACATGGACCCTGCTCCCCAACGTCAGGGCGTCGCAGACGGCGTGGTGCCAGCGGGCGTGCGCCGCCAGCCAGTCCGCCTCCACCAGCGTGTCGCTGTCGAGGAAAATCAGGATGTCGCCCGCGGCGGCCCCGGCCCCGGTGTTGCGCGCCCGGGCGAGTCCGAACCCGCGGCGCTCCTGCCGCACCACCCGCACGTCCAACGCGGCCGACCGGGGCCGCTCCAGCGGCGGCTGCGACCCGTCGTCGACCAGCAGCACCTCCCACAGGTCCCGCGGGTAGGTCTGGCCCTCGAGCGCCGCCAGCGTCCGCGCCAGCGTCGCGGCCGGCGTCCGGTAGGCGGGGATGACTACGCTGACCGGCAAGGTGGGGACGAAGGTCTCCAGCGGCTCCGCCTCCACCTGCCGCCAGTCGTTGTAGGGGACCGAAGTCGGTAGGGGCATCATTCCAGCCGTCCTAGCTCTGAGGACTCTTGGGATTAGTGTCTCACCCACTGGAACCCAACTCGATCGGCCCCCGCGATTCCAGATCCCCGGAGAATCCCCCGCGAGGGGGGGGCGGGGCCGTAGGGCTTGTGCGGAGAGCGACTTGGGCCCCCCGCAGGCACCCGGCTCCGGGCGCCCGGGCCCCCCGCGGACTCCGCGTCGGTCCCCTGCCGCTGGGCCCGGTGCCGCCCCAGCCCTAGCCCGGCTCGCCGCGGGCAGCAGTCAGTCCCACTGCAGGTTGCTCCTGCTGCACAGCAGCCGCAGCTGCGCGATCTGCCCGCCTAGGTAGAAACCCTGCTGCGCCGCGAGCGGGCGGCCCGCCAGCGGCAGCCGGTCGTAGCTCACCGGAATCATCGTGGACACCGGCACTAGCAGCCGCTGCTCCCCGTCCCCGTCGCGCCGGATCACCCCGTGCGCCGGCTCCTCCGGCCACCGGGCCGGCCGGTACTGATCGCATCAAAAGTCGTGTCTCGGGAATCCCTTCGTCGATGGATCTGCTGGGTGGATTTGTTGTGCTCCATTAGTATGACAAAAGAAAGATTCTTCTTCTTCCTGCGCCTTACTGAAGACCAGAAGTCCGAGGTTCGAAAAAACGTGGTCTTGCAGTACATTGGGGGCAAGTCGGTGGCCTGGATAAAGTCCTGCGTCCCTTTCTCCATTCGCACGGTCTCTCGCTGGATCTCACGCTTTTTCCCGGGAGGTATGGAAAGCCTGCGGGATCGCCAAAGGACGGGAAGACCGCGCCAAGGGACAGACCGGCACCTTGCTTGAATCCGTATCGTCGTCGGAGACTAAAGCCCCGTTCAATACCCATTCGAGTTCGCTTGGTGGACCGCGCAGCGAGTGCGCCAAGCCTTTGGGGAGAAGTTCGGCAGCGTCCTGAGCGTCTCCCCGGTGCGCCGGAGCCTGCGGCGGCTCGGACTCCCGCCGCAGCGACCCCAGCGGCGCCCCCCCCCCCCCCCCCCGGTACGAGTCCGCTGCTGTGCAGCGGTGGAAAGACGCAGAGTTCCCCAGGATCCTTCGCCGCGCCCGGGAGTTGGGAGCCCTGCTCGCCTGCGCCGACGAGTCCGGCCTGGCCAGACCCCCGTCGGGCGGGTGGCCAGCGGGCGTTTCCGCCTCCACCTGCTGGCGGCCAGCAGCCCGGAGGGCCAGCTCTAGGAGCCTGTTGAAAAAGCCCTCAGCGACCGTGAAGCGGCACTGAAATGACCGTAAAACGACTCCTGGAGGCCCTGAACAGTCGCAAAACGGTGCTTCGGACGCGATTTCGCGAGGGGGGTCGTACCCCAGCGACTTTAGCAACAGGCTCCTAGGGCACAGTGCGGGAAGTCCTGCCACGGCGGAGGTCTTCCGGGAGTTTTTGAAACGGATCGCGGAGGAAGCAGGCCGGAAGATTTTGTTGTTGGTGGACAATTGCAGGATGCACCGCGCCCGGACAATCCGGGAGTGACTGAAAGCGAACCAAGCCGCGGTAGAGCTGTACCTGCAGCCGGCCTACTCGCCGCAAGTCAATCCTGCGGAACTGCTAGGGGCCTTGGTCCAGCGGCGGGTCCGTCGCGAGCTGAGCAAGACCGCAGCACAGCTTCGCGACAACTTGGAAGCTGCTTGCCAGTCTTCGCAAAAAGCTCCGGAACAGGTGCGAGCCTTCTTGCGAGAGGCAGACTGCAAGTATATTCTTGCCTGAATTCTGATGACACGACTTTTGACGCGAGCAGTAGTCCTCGCCCGGGACTAGGGCCGGGCGTGGAACAATGGTGGAAGGCGCGATGGCGTCCCTTCTCCAAGCTTCCCGGGGCCTCTCCTCCGGGCCTAGCCTTGTCGAGCGCGTGGGCAAGTGCTATGGCGTCGCCGACTGGGGCTTCGGCTACTTCGGCGTCAACGAGGCGGGCCATCTCGTCGCCACGCCGCACAAGATCCCCGGCCTGGCGATCGACATCTTCGAGGTGGTCCGCGAGCAGGTGCGCGCCCGGCAGTCCCCACCGTTCCTGTTGCGGTTCCCGCAAATCCTCGACGAGCGTCTCGCGGCTTTGCACCGAGCGTTCGCGAACGCGATCCAGGAGTTCGAATACGAAGGTCGGCACATCGGTGCCTACCCGGTAAAGGTCAACCAGAAAGCGGAGGTCGTGCGCCGCTTCGTCCAGGAGGGCCGCCGCTACGGCTATGGCCTGGAAGTGGGCAGCAAAGCGGAGCTGGTCGCCGCCCTGGCGATGCCTCTGGCGGAGGAGGCTCTCATCGTCTGCAACGGGCTCAAGGACGACCTCTATCTCCGCCTGGCCATGCTCGCAGACAAACTTGGGCGGAGGGCGGTGATCGTCGTCGAGGATCTGCAGGACCTGCGCACGGCGCTCGACCTAGCGCAAACGCTCGCCTTGCAGCCGCCCCTCGGGCTACGGCTCAAGCTCAGCGCCCGGGGCAGCGGCAAATGGGAAGAGTCGGGCGGGGAGTTCGCCAAGTTCGGCATGAGCACGGCGGCCCTCGTGCAGGCGCTGGCCCTCCTTGACGAGCGCGGCGCCCGCGGGCAGCTCAAGATGCTGCACGTCCACATCGGCTCTCAGGTCAACGACATCCGCCGAGCCAAGCAGGCCTTCAAGGAAGCCGCCCGCGTCTACGCCAAGACTCGGCAGATGGGCTTCGACATGGAGTGCCTCAACCTCGGCGGCGGCCTCGGCGTGGACTACGACGGCTCCCGGACGGCGAGCGAATTCTCCATGAACTACTCGATGCAGGAGTTCGCGAACGACATCGTCTACACCATCGGAGAGGTGTGCGCGGGCGAGCAAGTGCCGCCCCCGACCATCGTGACCGAGCATGGGCGGGCCATGGTCGCCTACCACGCCATGCTCGTCGTCGAAGTGCGGAAGGTCGTCGCCCCCGGACTCGCCTCTGCCTGGGGCCTCGAGGCAGTCGCGTCCGAGGCGGAGCCCGTGCTCGAGCTCCTGGACCTTGCCGAGGGCATCAACGCGAAGAATTTCCGGGAGCGCTACCACGACGCCCTGCAGCAGCGCGGGGACCTGAACTCGCTTTTCGAGCTCGGCTACCTAGGCTTGCAGGAGAAGGCCAAAGGCGAGTGGCTGTTCTGGGACATCTGCCGCAAGGTGGCGCGGCTGGCGCGGGCGCTCAAGAACCGCCCGCAGGAGTTCGAGGAGCTCGACCGGATGCTGGCGTCAAAGTACGTCTGCAACTTCTCCATGTTCCAGTCCATGCCCGACTTCTGGGCCTTTGACCAGCTGTTCCCGGTACTGCCGATCCATCGGCTCGACGAGTTGCCTACCGAGCGGGGCGTGCTGTGCGACATCACCTGCGACTCGGACGGCACGGTGGATCGATTCGTGGACACGAAGCACTTCAAGGAATCGCTGGAGCTGCATCCGCTGCGCCCTGGCGAGCCGTATTACCTGGGTTTCCTGCTTCTCGGCGCTTACCAGGAGACATTGGGCGACCTGCACAACCTGTTCGGTGTCGTGACGGAGCTGAATGTCGGGATCCAGGCGGACGGGGCCGTTACGCTGGGCCGACCGCTCCGGGGCGATGTGGTCCGCGATGTGCTCCACGATATGGGCCACGAGCCGGAGTCGCTGCGCGAGGCGATCGCCCGCCGGCTGGCGGAGCGCAAGGAGGCCGCGCTGATCGGGGACGAGGACGAGCACGAGGTCCTGGCGACCTCCTCCCGCGTGCTAGACGACTACACGTACCTGGTCTGAGGCCCAACCTGTCGTGCCCGAGCCGCATGCCACCGCCGAGCGGCTGGCGCGAGCCACCCTGGAGGACCTGCTAGCGCCTCACCCAGCCGCCGCGACGGCTCTGCGCGACATCCAAGGCGGCTCCATGACTTACGGCGAGTTGCGGGGGCTGATCGCAAGGACCCGCACAGCGCTGGCTGCTGCGGGGATCGCCCGCCGGGATGCAGTAGCACTCGTGCTGGGGAACGGACCGCACATGGCGGCGGCATTTCTGGGCGTTGCATCGGCGGCTGCCGCCGCTCCGCTCCACCCTGGGTTTCGCGAGCCTGAGTTTCGCGAGAGCCTGGCGAGCCTGGAAGCGAAAGCCCTCGTCACCGACGGCGCATCCGACTCCCCAGCGGCTGCCGCCGCGTTGAGCCTGGCCATTCCTGTGCTGCCGCTGCAGCCGAAAGCGGCCGGGGGAGAGTTTTGGCTCACGCCGCATGCCGCCCGGGCCCGAGCCCGGACGGGTCCAGCCGCCCCGGGCGACGCGGCGTTGCTGCTGCATACGTCGGGCACCACCGCGCGCCCCAAGCTGGTGCCGCTGACCCATGCCAATCTAGTAGCCTCGGCCTACAACATTGCTGCCACGTTGCGGCTCTCACCGGGCGACTCGTGCCTCAATGTCATGCCGTTATTCCACATCCACGGGCTGGTCGGCGTGCTATTGGCCTCGCTTTGTGCTGGGGCCTCGGTCACGGCGACTCCGGGCTTCGACGCCTTGCGATTCTCGCGGTGGCTCGGCGAGCGCAAACCTACTTGGTACAGCGCCGTGCCCACCATGCATCAAGCCATCCTGCAGCGGGCGAGGCGGCAGCCGCGCAGTCTCGCTGGCAATGGGCTGAGATTGATCCGGTCGTCGTCTGCGGCGCTGCCCCCGACGGTTCTTGCCGGGCTTGAGGAAGCTCTCGGCTGCCCCGTGATCGAGTCCTACGGCATGACAGAAGCCGCGCACCAGATGGCCAGCAACCCTTTGCCTCCCGCAGCGCGCAAGCCAGGCTCGGTCGGAGTTGCCGCGGGCCCCGAAATCGCCGTCCTGGATGCGGCAGCCAACCAGTTGGCCGCGCTGCAGACCGGCGAGATTGCTGTTCGCGGGGCCAACGTGATGGGCGGCTATGTGAGCAACCCCGCCGCCAACGCCAGGGCGTTTAGCGGGGGCTGGTTCCGCACCGGAGACCAGGGGTACCGCGACTCGGACGGCTACTACACCATCACCGGCCGACTCAAGGAACTCATCAATCGGGGCGGGGAGAAGGTGTCGCCGCGCGAGATCGACGAGGCTTTGCTGGAGCACCCGGCGGTAGCCCAGGCGGTCGCGTTCGCCATCCCGCATGCCAAGCTTGGAGAGGAAGTCGCTGCGGCCGTCGTGCTCGAAGACGGAGCTGCGCTGACGCAGCGCCAACTGGCAGCCTTTGCGGCGGACAGGCTGGCGGCCTACAAAGTGCCCCGCAAGGTTGTCTTTCTGGACGCGATTCCGAAGGGGCCCAGCGGAAAGTTGAAGCGGGTCGGGCTGGCGGCCGACCTCGGACTCGCCTGAGGCGGCCCGCCTGTCCTGCGGGGGCCGGGCATCTGACTAGTCGAGTACGGCAAACCCGCTATCTTGGGGCTGGCCGGGATGGAGGCTCACGAGTTCAGGCGTAAGGGGCAGTACTCCGCCTTGAAGGAGAGGTCCGTCGCCCAGGAGCACTTCCTGGATCTGTGCCAAGTGCTGGGCGAGCCCTCGCCTGCGGAAGCGGATCCTAAGAGCCCGTTGATACTGATTTTGCCATAAGTCATTGCAAGGAACAACCAGAAACAGTATAGGCGCAGTCGGCCTCGCGGAAGAGCCCCTGCACCTTGGTGGGGTCGGCCGCCAGGGCTTGCAGGGCCTCCTCCCAGCGCTCCTTGAGCTGATGAACCGTCCGGACCAGCAGCTTCCCCACCCGGCGCTTGACGACCGACCAGACTTGCTCCGTGGGGTTCAATTCCGGAGAATACGCCGGCAATAGGTGAATCTCCACCGGTGCCTCGGTCTGCTCTTTCCAGGCTTCTATATGCTTGGATATGTGGATTCTGTGGCGGTCCACTATCACGTGAATCGGTCTAGTATCCGTCTGGTCCGGAATCTGCTGCAGGAACTTTTCCAACGTATCTGAGGTGGCGGTTCCGGCATGGATCCTGGAATAAATCTCTCCCGAGGGACTGATCGCGGACAGCCTGTGCAGCCGGAACCGCGCCCCCGTTGGCTGGACGACAGGCGTCCGGCCCCGGGGACCCCCTGGAGTGCCCCGGTGGGAGTGCGAGGTCCTGCCGGCCTCGTCGGCCCAGAGCAGCAGGGCTCCCCGCTCCTGCGCCTGCTGGGCGAGGGCGGGGTAGGTTGCTGCGATCCCAGTCCGCACCGCGGCGGCATTCTGCTGGGAGGACCGGAACTGAGGGCACTGCGGGGTGAGGCCGCGGCGCCGCAGGACCCTGCGCACCGTCGACAGGGACAGCTGGACTGGGAACTGGTCGAGGATCCCTGGCCGGACAATCTTCAGCGACCAGTAGGCGAACTCGAACTGGAGCTGATCGGGAGATTTGTCCTGCAGAGTTGCGAGGATCATCTGCATTGGGTCATGGGAGAGGCAGGGAGGGCGTCCCGGTTTGGGTTGCTGTCCGAGAGCCTGGAATCCACAGCAGGCATAGAGCCGAACCCAGGTGCGGATTGTGCGGATGTCGATACCGAATTCCTGGGCCGGGGCACGGAGGGATTTGCCGTGGCGGGCTTGGATCACGACCAGATTTCTAATGGGGGGTCTGGACCGATGGGGAATGCGTAGAAAGTTGGTAAATATTGGAAATTTCATGAATTGATAAGAGCAAAAATCACAGGGAGATTCTATGCGAAAATGTCTCAGATAAAAAACATCTATAGACCAATTTATGTGTGTGTTGGCGCGGGGGAGCTGCTGAGAGAAAACGGCCAGACCTGCAATTACTTTTGGCAAAGTCAGTAAATGGCGCTGTCCGAGTCACCGCCGAGACGCGGCGGAACGCAGCGAAGGCTCCTGCGGGCTAGGCTCCGAGCGCGGGCCGCCGGGCGGCCCAGACGCTCGAGAACGCGCTTAGGAGCCGTTCCAGGGCCTTCCCGAGGCCTTCTCCGGGCCGCATTAGCGCCGCAACGGCCAGGGAGCCGCCGCCTGGCAGGCTCCGGGGCGTACCGCTTCCCGTCAGCGACCAGCAGCAGGACGCCCAGGTTGTACCCGCAGGCGTGGAGGAGCAGTCGCTGCAGGATGTTGTGGCGGCCCCGCAGGTGGACCCGCCGCAGCCCGCCGGTCGCGTACCTGGGGGCCATCGACCGTGCGACCTGCTCACAGCGCTGCCGCTCCAGCTGGCGGCCCCGCTCGCCGGCGACCCGCTCCCGGTGCGCCTCCCCCGCCGTGCGCTCGGCTTCCCGGCCCGGCTCCCCCTGGCGGGGCTTCCGCTTCGGCTCCGGAATCGCCGGCTCCTGCCCGGACTCCTCCAGCGTCAGCACCGTCGCGCCGCTGTGGCACCCCTGGTCCGCCACCCCCGTCTGCGGCTTCCCGCCCTGCGCCTCCGCCACCGCCGCCAGCGTCGGCCCGAGCGTCGCCGTGCCGCCCCGGTCCACGGCCTGCACGGTCAGCCCCACCAGCGCGCCGTTGTCCAGGTCCACCGCGGACTCGGCCTGGGGGGCCCTGTCCGGCGCGCCGTCCTGCCTGCGGGCCACCCGCGCGTCCGGATCGACCGGGTGCTCCCCCTCCTGGTTCGCCAGCGACTGGTTCTGGCGCCGGCGGTCGCACTCGAGCAACTCTGCCTGCGTCGGCGCCTCGAGGCCCACGGATGCCGCCAGGCGCTCGAGGAACTCCCCGTAGCCCTCCCGGGTGTTCCGCCGCTGCAGCGTGCTCAGCGCCGCGTGGGCTTCCCGCGGGGTGGCGTCCACCCCGACTGTCTCGCCCTTAGCCAGCCCGGCGGCCCGCAGCCTCTCCAGCACCCAGGCGAAGACCTGCTTGGGCGTCTCGAGGTCGCTGCGCTGGCGCGTGCGGCAGAGCGTGGAGTGGTCCGGCGTCGACTCGTTAAGCCCGGAGCCGAGGAACTCGCGGAGCGAGAGGGTGTCGCTGGCCTGCGGGGCGCTGGCGCGCTCGGAATGGAGGCCCAGCAGGTAGCCGAGCAGCAGCCTGCGGCAGGAGACGCCCGGCGGCAGCGCGGGGCGGCCCAGCCCGGTGGCGTAGCAGGGCCGGCAGAGCCGCTCCAGGCACTCGTCGCAGCCGGAGCGCTCGAGAATCTCGTGGAGCTTCTCGCAGAACGGGACGGTCGGGGCCTGGGTGCGTGCGTCCGCAGGGAGGAAGACGAGCCCCTGGATCCGTTGGCGAGCGCCCAGCGATATGTGAACAAGTATCCCGCGGAATGCTCTCGCACCGCAAGCCCCCGAGCGCAGCGCCGCTCAGCCGGACTTTATCAACGGGCTCCTAGGGTGCCGTCCTGTACCTCGGCCCCCAGGCCCTGCGGGACATCGCCGCCATCCGGCCGCTCCGGGCGGACTCCGCCCGGAGCGTGTTCGGACTGGGCGGCGCCCGGATCAGCCGGCGCATCGCAGCGGTGGCGCGAGCGGCCGGTCCCGGGAGCGGCTGCAGCGGCCATAGCCCCTGCGTCGGCATGGCCCAGGACCTCTCCGCCGCCGGGATCGATCTGCCCGCCCTCATGCAGGCTGGCCGCTGGAAGTAACTGGCTGCGGCTGCTATGTAAAACAAACCGGGCGCGGCGGGGCAAGGCGAGGCTCGGAGGCTGCGGATTGCGACCGCTGCTCGATTCGCTGCGCTCGCCGTACCCGGGACAGGTCGCAGGGTTGAGTGGCTGGGCGGCCCACAACATCGCCGAGCTGCTGGCCGCCAATTTCCAGGTGCTCGAGGGGCGGTTCAACATCCTGCGCCAGGAGATCGCCACCTTGCGCTGGGTGCTCGGCTTGCTCGGCGTCCCCTCTTGGCTGGGCGTCTCCCCTGCGTGCTGAGCGCCCCCGCTCCAGGATCGTGCGGCGGGAACCGCGTCCTCGTGCGCAACTCCGGACGCCCCGCCCGCTGTTCCCGCCGCGGGCGCGAACTAGGGCTTCCTCCCGCCCCGGCGGCGAACCAGGCGTGCCCGCGGGTCCGGGGTAGCCCAAGTCGGTCGGGGTGCCCGCGGAGGCCGTGGCGGGCATCCTGAGGACCCGTTTTTCCGGACGCGCTGCCCGCCAAGGCCGGATTTCGCGCTCTGAGCCGTCTTTCGGCCTGGACGGGAAACCCCGTCTGGAGCGCCGCAGGGCGCTCCTGGGGCCTCTCTGGCGCGGGAAGAGGCATCCTCGCCGGCGCTGGTCGCGGACCTCGGCGGGTGCCTCGGGGGGCTAGCCCCAGAGGCGGACGAGGACGCCGAGGACGGCGACGGCGGCCCCGATCATCCACATGAGCATTTTCAGCTTGGTGTCCTGGGCGTCGAGCTTGGACGCGAACAGGGCCTTCTGGGCATCCAAGCGGGCGTTCTGGGCGTCGAGCTTGGACTCGAAGCGGGCGATGAGGTTGGCGGCGGCCATGTTGCGGAGGCTCTGCAGAGCAGTATAGGCCAGCTCGGGCGCGACCCCGGCGGCCAGCAGCGCCTCGAAGACAGGCCGGTCGTCGGGATCGATGGGCGGCGGTGCGTCCGGCACCGTACGATCCTAGCGCTCGCCGCTGCCTCCGTCAGCCAGGGCGCGTCCGCGGATCCGGGGGTGCCCTAGGAGCCTGTTGAAAAAGTCTTGGGTTCCGTGGAACTTGGGTGTGCAGCGCTCCCACGGGCCCGCAACGGTGGCAGAACGGACCCCCAGGATCGCGCAACCGGCCAGTAGCGGTGCTTGGAGTGCGCTGCTGCACCATCCGACGCCAGCTGAGTACGCCGGCCGGACTTTCTCAACGGGCACCTAAGGGCGAGTGGTACTGCTTTGAGAAGGGGGCCCGCAAGGAGTCGGGCGGGGCGGGCTGGGCGGATGTCTGGAAGCGCGGGCATTTCGCTTGGGAGTACAAGGGCAAGCGCGCCAATCTGGATGCGGCCCTCGCCCAGCTCCGCCAATACGCTCCGGCGCTTGAGAATCCCCCGCTCCTGATCGTATCCGACATGGAGCGGATCGTGATCCGCACCAATTGGACGAACTGCGTGAGCGATGTCCACGAGATCACGCTGGACGATCTCCAGCGCGTCCTACCGCGGCAGAAACTCAAGTGGGCTTTCTCCGATCCGGAGCGGCTGCGTCCTGCGCAAACGACGCACGAGCTGACCGAAAGGGCCGCCGAATCCTTTGCGGCGCTCGCGCAGAGCCTCCGGGAGTCCGGGCACGAGCCGCAGGAAGTCGCACGTTTTGTGAATCGGCTCGTATTCTGTCTTTTCGCAGAGGATGTCGACCTGCTCCCAGACCACCTAGTAAGCCGCTTGGTGCGCAATGTCCGCAAGCATCCGGAAAAGTTTGTCGACCTCGCCCGCCTGCTGTTCGGGGCGATGGCGACCGGAGGCTGGGCCGGCATCGACAAGGTGCATTGGTTCGACGGCGGGATCTTCACCGACGACTCGGCGCTGCCGCTCGATTGGGACCAGGTGGATTGCCTTGGCGAGGCAGTGCAGCTCGACTGGTCATCGATCGATCCCTCGATCTTCGGCACGCTATTCGAGCGAGGCCTGGACCCGGACAAGCGCACGCAGCTCGGAGCGCACTACACGGATCGCGAGAAGATCAACCTGATCGTCGAGCCGGTGCTGGTTCGGCCGTGGCAGGCCGAGTGGGATGCCGCACGGGCAGAGATCGAAAGCAGCTTGCGGGCGGTGCAGGCTGCCGAGGTGCCCCGCCAACGCGCCCGGCTCCAGCAGGAGGCGGAGCTGCGGTATGCGGCGTTTCTGGATCGGCTGCGCGGTTTCACGGTGCTGGATCCAGCCTGCGGCTCGGGCAACTTCCTCTACTTGGCACTCAAGGCCCTGAAGGACATGGAGCACCGCGTCCAACTCGATGCGGAAGAGTTGGGTCTGCCGCGAACCTTTCCCGTCATCGGACCGCAGAATGTCAGGGGCCTTGAGATCAGCCCGTTTGCTGCGGAGCTAGCCCGAGTGTCTGTTTGGATCGGCGACATCCAGTGGATGCGGAATAACGGCTTTTCGGAGCCGAGCGAACCCATCCTCAAGCCGCTCGACTCGATCGAATGCCGCGACGCGCTGCTCGGCCCGGACGGCAGCGAAGCCGAATGGCCTGCAGCGGACGTGATTGTCGGCAACCCTCCGTTCCTCGGCTACTCGCCGATGCGCAAGGGCCTCGGCGACGAATACACGGACAAGTTGCGCGCGGCCTACAGAAACGCAGTGCCCGCCTTTGCCGATTTGGTCTGCTACTGGTTCCACAAGGCGGGCGCATTAGTTGCAGACGGCAAGGCCTCCCGCGCCGGGCTGGTCGCGACCAACTCGATCCGCGGAGGCCGCAACCGGACGGTGCTCGACCGCATCGCGGAACGGTCGGTTATCTTCGATGCCCGGGCGGACGAACCCTGGGTGCTTGAAGGGGCCGCAGTCCGAGTGTCCATCGTCTGCTTCGCTCCAGCGGAGGCGGACCTACCCGTTCATCTAGACAGGTAGGCCGCACGACGCATTCACCCGGACCTGACTTGCGGGCCGACGGACCTAACCACTGCGAAGCGGCTGCCCCAGAATCGCTCGGTGGCGTTTGTTGGTGGAATCAAGAAGGGAAAATTCGACATACCGGGAGATCTAGCGCGCCAGTGGCTGGCCCTGCCCGCCAATCCGAACGGCAGACCGAATTCCGATGTGCTGAAACCATGGATCAACGGGAGGGATGTGACCCAACGTCCGCAGGACAAATGGATCATCGATTTCGGACACGAGCTCTGGGAGCCTGACGCTGCCTACTACGAAGCCCCGTTCGAGTACGTGCAGCTGCATGTCCTCCCATCTCGGAATACAAACCGACGTCGGGACTTGCGCACACTGTGGTGGCGCCACGACCGATCCGGCCAGGGAGTTTACGGCAGAATTCGGGGTTTGGATCGGTTCATCGCCACGCCAACCTCGGCAAAGCATCGCCTGTTCGTTTGGTGCGACGGGAGGGTCTGTCCGGACCATCAATTGGCTGTGATCGCCCGCAATGACGACACAGCATTCGGAATCCTGCACAGCCGCTTCCACGAACTGTGGTCTCTGCGGCTCGGTACGAGCCTGGAAGACCGCCCTCGCTACACGCCGACTACAACTTTCGAGACGTTTCCGTTTCCGGACGGTTTGACGCTCGATCTTGATCCCGCCGAGTACGCCGCTGATCCGCGGTCGATCGCAATCGCCGAGGCTGCTCGCAGCCTAGTGGAAAGCCGCAGTCGCTGGCTGCACCCGCCAGAGTTGGTCGAGTGGGTTAGCGAAGAGGTGGAAGGATATCCAAAGCGCCCGGTTGCACGCTCGGAGGCGGCCGCGAAGCAGTTGAAGGCGCGCACACTGACCAATCTTTATAACGATCGTCCCCGGTGGCTCGACAACGCGCACCGGCGGCTTGACCAAGCCGTGGCGAAAGCCTATGGATGGCCGACGGACCTAGCCGCTGGCGAGGTGCTGGGCGAGCTGCTGGCGCTCAACGAAAGACGCGCTGCGGACGCATCGAATCACGACGCCCCTGCTGTTCCGTTGACTCTCGATGGAGTCGCCACCTCGCTGCTCTCGTGATTGCCTCGGCCGCGAGGAGTCTCCGGTCCGCTCCTAACGTGCTTCGATTTCCTTGTTTTCGGGCCGCGGCCGCCCAGCGGCTCGGCCCCTTCCTGACGGGCTTGCCGATTTGCGAAAAGTAATTGCAAAATAACCACCAATAGAATCAATGGCTTACGGAGCCTTTTCGGGCAATTGCTTAGGAACACATCAGTAACCGCTTAGAGCAAGCCTATGTCTAACTCCCAGCAGCAGTTGCACCCGACTGCTAAAGTGGCGGCATGGACAAGCGGTACTTGCTCTTCACGGTCGCGGCATTGGGCATCGCCACCGTCGGCCTGCTGCTCGGGCAGACGACAAGCGGTTCGCAGGGTTCCCCCGAGTGGAAGATGTTTAGCCAGCGGGTCGCGGGCTTTGACGGAGGCGGCCTGTACCCGGGCGGTTCGGGCGTTGGTGACGTGTTCCTGTACAACCAGCGCACCGGCAAGGCATACAGATTCTTCAGCAATTGCGGGGAACAGGGCGCGAATGGATGCTTCGCCGTGTTGTCTGTGCTGGAAGGCGGGTACCCCATCGTGACTCCCCAGCCTCAGGCCGAGCGAACCGAACCCCCTCGCTGAACGAGGCGTCTTCGGTATCGGCAGCCGAGCGCCAAGTGTTCGCCTAGCGGCCTGTGCGGAGGATGGGGGGCTAGAGTTTTGCCCCGCGGCGCTGGAATCCAGAGCGTCCAGGGACGATAGTAGGGTGCCGGGGAGAGATCCATCGCTTGCGGCCGACGACATCGTGCCGCCCAGCAGCGCGGACGGGGAGGCGTGGAGCCAGCACGCCCCGCTTGGCGGCCAAAAAAACGGTCGGACCTGGCAGAGGCTCTAGCCCAGGGCGAGCTTGTGCCCGTTGGCCACTCTGGACTGCGACTCGCAGCCCGCCCGCGCGGCCCTGGCCGCCGTGCGCGTTCCAGTGCTGGGTGATCGGTGCGTTGACAGGCCGCCGTGCGCCGAGAGCAGCTGGAGCCGTCCGGGTCAAGTGGACGCTGTTCGGAACACCTCCGCGATTGTCCGCCGGATACCTTCGGCGGCCGCGCGAGGATCGGGCGCATCCCGGATCGGACGCCCCACGACGATCTGATCGGCTCCGTTCAAAAAAGCTTGCCTAGCGTCGACCGTGCGCTTTTGATCGTCCACAGGCCGGTTCTCGACAGGCCGGATCCCGGGTGTTACCACCAACAGCTTCGAATCGACATGGGCCCGGAGCGCAGGAGCTTCCAGCCCTGAAGAGATCACTCCGTCGCAGCCAATCTCGAACGCCCGGCGCGCTCGAGAAAGGACGAGCTGCGCTGGCTCGCAGTGGAAACCCAGGTCTTGCAGGTCTCCGCGGTCCAGGCTGGTCAAGGCGGTCACGGCGAGAATCTTCAGATCGGCGCGGTTCGCGCACGCCGCCGCTAGCATGGCGTCGTTGCCGTGGACCGTGCAGTAGGCCGCGCCCCGGCGGCTCAGCCGGGCCACGGCCCGCCCAACGGTCTGCGGCACATCGAAGAACTTCAGGTCCACAAAGACCTTCTTGCCCTTGGCAGTCAAGTCATCCACCAGCCCGAAGTAGCCCGGATCCATGCAGAGTTCAAGCCCCAGTTTGTAGAACGAGACGCTCTCGCCCAGCACGGCGACCAGATTCCGGGCGGCTGCAACCTCCGGCACGTCCAGGGCGAAGATCAATCGCTCGCCGAGGGGGATTGGATTCCTCGAGAGGCTCATCTCCAGCCTAGGCTAGCGTAGGCTGCAATACCTCCCATTGCGGCTCCCGCCGCCTTAGAGAAGCGCCGCACTGCCGCTTGCAGCGCGCTCGGTAGGCCAGCCCGGGCCGTGTTCGCCACTGCCAGCGACCCGTGCTTGGCAGAGCTGTTTCCGGAGTCTGGGCAGCGCTGGGCGACTCCAGGTTGGAGCAGGGGCTGGATCCTCCGCAGTACACTGATACCGTGCAACTTCGACACCTCGGCCTCGTCACCGCTGGGACCTGCCTAGCGGCTTGCAGCCCTCCCGTGCAGGAACAGAATCCCTTCGCGGGCTTTAGGCTCGTGGACCTGACGCATCCCTTCGACGAGCAGGTCGTGTTCTGGCCCACGGGCCGGCCATTCCGGCATAGCCGGACGGCGTGGGGCCGCCAGCCGGGCGGCTACTGGTATAGCGCCTACGACCTCTCCATGAGCGAGCATTGCGGCACCCACTTGGATGCTCCGATCCATTTCGCCGAAGAGGGGCTGACAGTCGGTGAACTGCCGCTGGATAGGCTCGCAGGCCCTGTAGCGGTAGTGGATGTAGCCGAGCAGTGCCAAGCCGACCCCGATTACGCCGTGCCGGCGGCTGACCTGGAGGCGGATGCAGCCGCCCATGGGGGCCTCGCAGGCGGCTCGATCGTCCTCATCTACACGGGCTGGAGCGAGCGTTGGCCCGATCGGCTACGCTACCTCGGCGACGACACGCCCGGCCGCGCGGATGCGCTGCACTTTCCCGGTCTTGCGCCGGACGCCGCCGAATGGCTGGCGGACCGGGGCGTGAAGGCTGTTGGAATTGACACAGCCAGCATCGACCCCGGCAATTCGACCGACTTTCCTGTCCACCAGGTCCTGGCCTCGGCCTCGATCCCGACCCTCGAAAACGTCGCCCGCCTCGATCAAGTGCCCGCCCGAGGGGCCTATTTGCTCGCTTTTCCGATGAAAATTGGCCAAGGCTCCGGCGCTCCCTGTCGCGTCGCCGCCCTAGTGCCGGACGGCTGAGCCGCAACCGCTGCTGACTTTGCCATAAGTCAGTAAGTGCTTGATAGCAAACCGTGCATCCTCTCTTTCCCGGAGATTGCTGAGCGGCTCTGCGAGTAATCCGCACTAGCAGCCTGTTGATAAAGTCCGGCTGAGCGACGCTGCGCACGGGGGTTTGCGGTTCGAGAGCATTCCGTGGGGTAATTGTTCGTATGTCGCTGGGCGCTCGCCAACGGATCCAGGGGTTGGTCTTCCTCCCTGCGGACGAACTCCCCCAGGCCCCGACCGTCCCGTTCTTCGAGAAGCTCCACGAGGTGCTCGAGCGCTCCGGCTGCGACGAGGGCCTGCAGTGGCTCTGCCGGCCCTGCTAGGCCGCCGGGCTGGGCCGCCCCTCGCTGCCGCCGGGCGTCTCCTTCCGCAGGCTGCTGCTCGGCTACCTGCTGGGCCTTGATTCCGAGCGCGCCAGCGCCCTGCAGGCCAGCGACACCCTCGCGATCCGCGAGTTCCTCGGCTCCGGGCTCCACGAGTCGACGCCCGACCACTCCCCGCTCTGCCGCCCGCGCCAGCGCAGCGACCTCGAGACGCCCAAGCAGATCTGCGTCTGGGTGCTGGAGAGGTGGCGCACCGCCGGGCTGGCCTAGGGCGAGACGGTCGGGGTGGACGCCACCCCACTGGAAGCCCACGCGGCGCTGCACACGCTGCGGTGGCGGGACCACCCAAGAGGGCTCCGGGGAGTTCCTCGAGCGCCTGGCGGAATCCGCGGGCCTCGAGGCGCCGACGCAGGAAGAGCTGCTCGAGTTCGACCGCCGGCGTAAGAACCAGTCGCTGGCGAACAAGGAGTGGGAGCACCCGGTGGATCCGGACGCCCGGGTGGCCCGCAGGCAGGACGGCGCGCCGGACAGGGCCCCCAAGGCCGAGCACGCGGTGGACTTGGACAGCGGCGCGCTGGTGGGGCTGACCGTGCAAGCCACGGACCTGGGCGACCTGGCGACGCTCGCGCCGCCGCTGGAAGCGGTGGAAGAGGCGCAGGGCGAGAGGCCGCAGACGGTGGTGGCGGACCAAGGGTGCCACAGCGGCGCGACGGTGCTGGCGCTGCAGGAGTCCGGGCCGGAGCCGGTGCTTCCGGAGCTGCAGCGGCAGCCGCGCCAGGGGGAGCCGGGCCGGGAAGCCGAGCGCGCGGCGGGGGAGGCGCACCGGGAGCGGGTCGCCGGCGAGCGGGGGCGCCAGCTGGAGCGGCAGCGCTGCGAGCAGGTCGCACGGTCGAGGGCCCCTAGGTACGCGACCGGCGGGCTGCGGCGGGTCCCCCTGCGGGGCCGCCACAACATCCTGCAGCGACTGCTCATCCACGCCTGCGGGTACAACCTGGGCGTCCTGCTGCGGTCGCTGATGGGGATCGGCACGCCCCGGAGCCTGCCAGGCGGCGGCAGTCCAGCCCCCTTTGTCCACTGGAGCGCAGGCCCCCTAGGCTAGTTTGGGTCCGGGCAGGCGATCGTCCCCAGGCGAGGCTTCCGCGCAAGCTCTCCTCTAGGGCAGAATCCACACTCTTTGCCACCCCGGGTCGGAGTCCCCGCCGTCGCAGAGCAGCAGCCCTGACCGCAGCGAGAGCTTCCGCGGGCAGCCGTCGGCCCGCCAGGGATCAGAGTAAGTGCGCCTCGGAGCCGCGTGGGAGGCCTGTTTGTTTCGGGGCAGCGCGTCACTGTCCTAGACTGCGCCATCGCGCCAATCTCGGGCGCAAACACGTGGCGAAGTCAGCCTGTCCCCGCGTTGCGACTGGGCGTGGACAGAGAATGTATGTGCCGCTTCATTGCGAAACCGTTGGCAGCGGTTAGAGCCGGATTAAATCGAGCACTTCCTTGCCTCGACCGAACGCTCGAGTCCCTCGCCATTCTTCAAGTGCGCGCACGAGCTTCTTGAATGGCCTCGTGTAGGGATGCGGAGACATGTAGTGCTGCACGAGCGTGTGCCGTTTGAGAATCGACATAACCCTCTCATGATTCCCGGGAATCTCTGCCGGGACTGATTCGACAGTACTCTCTTTCTTAAACACGACTGTGACATTGCCTCCGTCGGGCGATAAGTCGGTACGCTGCACTCGAAATCCTGCCCGTCTTCCGAGATGCTCCAAGCCAGGCGGATTAAAATTGTAGAGATGAGCTCGATGGAAGCGATGGCTCGGCGACTGGCAGACTGCCTCCACATTTGGAACTTCTATAACCAGCCAGCCATCGGGCTGGATCCATTGCCTGATGTGCTCCAGAAGCAGCGTGGGAGCCGCCAAATGCTCCAAGACATGATACAGAGTCACTGTTTGACAGCATCCAAACGGAAGGTTGATCTCCTGCACGAAACCAACATGCACTGGGATTCCTAGTTCTTCCTCTGAGTACCTGGCATAGCCGTCATCCGGTTGGATGCCTTTGGCATCGAAACCCAGACGCCGCAATAAGTAGACGAATTCACCGCTCCCCGACCCCACATCGACAACCATTGAGCCCGAGACCAAGAAGCTCTTCAGGTATTGGATTCGTTCGGCGGCTACTTTCCCCCCTCGGTAGACGTGCCTGAGTCTCGGCGCGTACACCCCTTTGTATCGCGGTCGGTATACCTGGGAATAAAACCTTGTCAGGGATTCTTCCGAAGGAATAGGGTCCGTATAGACCAAGCCGCATCGCCTGCAAATAACCGTTCGAAGAGGGTATCCGCGCCGATCCGTCGCAGAGACTTCATCCACGCTGCGGGCTTTGCACAAGTCGCATTGGGATTGGGGCACGAAATCGATGCGGGGGCGCACTACCCCAGATTCCGCGGCGAGCCGTTGCCTCATCGGCGCACCTCGGTCAGGCATTGACTCTGGTGAGCCGTTTTCGCGACTAGACGTTCGCTTCTTCCGTAATATCTGCGGGTAGGAAGGCGGGATTGCCTTTGCGGTAGCCAAGCTTTGGCGTGCATCTCTCCGCCCCTCCGTCTCTTGGTGAAGCGATCCGCAAAGGCCGCATCGGATGTCATCGTACTATTTGACCCGAATGGCACCCTTCGACGCAAGGTGCCCCGGCCACGTCAGGCGTGGATTGCGGAAGCAACTGTCGAGGACGAACACCTTCTGCCCGTGCTGAAGCGCTGCGTGTGCCTGGGTCAGTGTGCCAGATCTTTGCCCCGTTTCGACAATGGTAGTCCCGCGATTCGTACTGCTTCAAGGGCACGGGGCCGACGAGCAGAGACTGCTGTGCGATTCGACACTGCAACATGGCATGTTCCTTGGGATAGACGTGCGACAGCGGCGTTTCCTATGGCCGCAATCGTCCGACTCTTGCGTTCGATGGCGGTCTCATGGGCCACCCGATCAATGCCGGTGGCCAGTCCAGAGACGACGGCGAATCCGTCGTTGACGAACTCGCGTACCAGATGCTGTGTGCGAGACAGTCCGTCTTGCGACTGCTTGCGGGTTCCGACCACGGCCACGCAGCGCGACGCTATAAGGTCCTAACAGCCCTGGTAGTAGCGAAGCCCAATTGGGTGGGCCGCATCCCGCAATTTCTCGGGGTATTCTCCAGTGCCGCACACACAGACGCCGAACCGGGGGACCGCAACAGGGGCAAACTGTTCCCTAATGAGTCCGGCACGCGGGATTGCGTCCTTTCGCGGCACATAATCCGAAGGCACACTGCCGGGGTACTGGGCGAACCGCATCGACAGCGACTCGAACGTCGTGTCAGGGGCGGACCAGAGCATCTCATAGGTCTCCATTTCTAGGTAAGGGGAAACGACGCGTGCTTCGAAACCCAATCTATCGGGGCATGTGTTCCAGGGGCCGTTGCCGGACCTGGGCCTGCAGCACCCGCCGTGCCGCTCGCCCGCGGCGAATCAGGGTTTCTACTTGGGCGGGCAGATCGCGCAGCTGCTGCTGCCGTACCAAGTGCTGCCGGACGAGGCGCGGCAGCACGGGCTCCGGCCGCTGATCCGGTACTGCGTGTGCGGCGCACGGTGCCGCTGCCCCAGCTCCGCCAGCGGCAGCCGGTCGCGGCTCACCGGCATCACCGTGCATACCGGCTCCAGCCACCGCTGCTCCCCGTGCCCGTCGCGCCGGATCACCCCGCACACCGGCTCCTCTGGCCCCCGGGCCGGCCGGTACGCCACCGCGAGTGCCCGCTCCTTGCCCGCCGCGTCCCAAGGCTCCCCCTCGTCCTCCCGCAATCCCATCGCGTCCGCCAGACGCAGAATCGGGGCCTTTGGGCGCGGATCGGTCACGTTCCCGGAAGCATCCCTGCCCCGCTGCCGGCAGTAGCTCCCCAGCGCCTGGCAGGAGTACGCGCTGGCGGCCCGCAGCCCCACCGGCTGCCGCCCTGTCAGCCAGGGTGCCGCATCCCGGTCCAGTTGCTCCCGCCAAGCCCCCCTCACGTCCGTGCCGCCCGCGTGCAGCCGGGCGCTGACCCACGCCGCCTCCACGCACACCGAGGGCAGCCAGGACTGCTTCTCGCCGTGGTAGCCGCGCTCGGCGTTCTCGCACAACTGGCCCTCCACCTCGATCCCCGAGTCGGCCCTGAACACCGGCCCGCAGCCCCACCGCTGCCCGCACGCCTGCGCCCCCAGCGGCACCAGCCGCCGGCTGACCAGCCGCACGCTCGGCGGGTGACGTCATCGGTCCCCAGAGCGGCGACCGCGTGGAGGTGCCCGCCGCCGGCGCAGGCCGCGTAGATCAGCGCCAGCAGCAGCTGCCCAGCGCTGCCACCGCGCCGGCGGCGCTGGAGGCGGACCGCCGCGGCCAGCTTCTCGGGTAGCCCGGCCAGGCCCGTCAGGTTGTCGTCGCAGACGCCGTAAGCCAGGGTGGGAGCGCTGTCGGGGGACAGGGGCAAAGGGGCCTCCAAAAAAATCAAGATGCATCCCCGAGGTGCAATACGCGAACACCCCGAGGACCATCTAAATCATTGTAAAACAAAATGCTCCGGATGGTGCCGGAATCCTTAACCGGGAATTAGGGCCAACCATTCCGCTCAAACAGATGCAAAGTTCTACCGGGTGGCTCTGACGATGGATCCCGCGGGGTGAGACCCGCGCGGGACCCCGCGGAATTGCTCGCTGGGGAACTGCGTGGCGGGATTTGGCGGGCCCTGGGGTGTTCCGGCATCGGCGAGCAGCCTACCCGCGGGGGCACCCATCGGCCCGTCCCAGCGTGACGTAGCGGGCTCAGGAACTGGCCAGCGGCGGCCACTGGACGAGCAAGGTCCCAGCCCGGGTGACTAGGCAGCACAGACGCTTCGTTTCGCGCTTGATCTACTGCGTCTCCAGCCATCGGAGGCTTGAGATTGCGCCATGGTCAAGAACCCGCAGCAGCGAGGCTTGGCGCAGCCGACAGGCAGCCCTGCGTCCCGTCGCAGCCGGTGGGGGTCCTGCTCTCTTGTGATGAGAGATGTAGGCAACCATGTCCTTGCAGTCGCTGGGGTCTTCGTCATGAGCACGGTCGGCGTAGCGATAGATGTTCTTCAGCTCCATGAACAACAGCGGGGTACCGTTGACGAAGCCCACGATGGCGGCGCGGCGCCGTGCAGCGGCCACTTGATCCAGGACTCACATACGGCGAGGAAGTGGTTGTTCTCTGGATCGTCGGAGTTGAACATGCGCAACGTGTGGGTTTCCATTTCGCCACACGGCTCCTGCCACGTGACCTTCACAGCGTTGCGGAGGGGGCCGTATTATTCGAGGTTGGTCTGCAGCATCGATTGTGGGACGCTCACTTGGACGATTTCGCGGATCGTGTTCTCGTGGGCTTTGTCCGGAAGGTTGGGATTGTTGGACTCTAGCGCCTGGCGGAGATGGCGGATGAGCACAACCTCGCCATCAGTAGCCCGCCCGAGTGTTCCGTCCTGTCCGAAGGTCTCTGTGTTGTAGGCATAGATCGACTTCCAGCCCAGCTGCCCTTCGAGGTAGCCGGCCCCGTGGTCTGCTGGACGAGGTTGTCTTCTGTGTAGGCCGCATAGCGTCCGCCTCAAGCGATCCTGGAACGCCCGACCCTTTTCGGTGAGTCGATACTGATCGCGTCAAAAGTCGTGTCTCGGGAATCCCTTTGTCGATTGATCTACAGGGTAGATTTATTGTACTCTATTAGTATAAGTATGGCAAAAGAAAGATTCTTCTTCTCCCTGCGCCTTACTAAGAACCAGAAGTTCGAGATTCGAAAAAAGGTGGTCTTGCAGTTCCTCGAGGGAAAATCGGTGGCTCAGATAAAGTCCTGCGTCCCTTGCTCCATACGCACGATCTACCGCTGGATCTGACGCTTCTACCTGGGAGGTCTGGAAAGTCTGCGGGATCGTAAAGGAACGGGAAGACCACGCAAATGGACAGATCGGCACCTGGCTTGGATCCGCATCGTCGTCCTAGACCAAGACCCCCATCAATACCAAGTCGAGTTCGCTTGGTGGACCGCGCAGCGGGTGCGCCAAGCCTTGGGGGAGAAGTTCGGCAGCGTCCTGAGCGTCTCCCCGGTGCGCCGGATCCTGCGGCGGCTCGGACTTACGCCGCAGCGACCCCAGCGGCGCGCCACCCGGTACGATCCCGCTGCTGTGCAGGGCTGGAAAGACGAAGAATTCCCCCAGATCCTTGGTTGTGCCCAGGATTGAGGAGCCCTGCTCGCCTGCGCCGACGAGTCCGGCCTAGCTGCGCAGAGCGTGTCCGGGCGTACTTGGGGCCCGTGCGGTCAGACCCCCGTCGTACAGGTGGCCAGCGGGCGTTTCCGCCTCCACCGGCTGGCGGCCAGCAGCCCGGAGGGCCAGCTCCATGACACAGTGCGGGAAGGTCCTGTCACAGCGGAGGTCTTCCGGGAGTTTTTGAAACAGATCGCGGAGGAAGCGGATCGGAAGATTCTGTTGGTGGTGGACCATGGCAGGATTCACCGGGCCCGGATCATCCAGGAGTGGCTGGAAGCGAACCAAGCCGCGATAGAGCTGTACTTTCAGCCAACCTACTCGCCGCAAGTCAATCCGGTGGAACTGCTAGGGGCCTTGGTCCAGCGGCGGGTCCGTCGCGAGCTGAGCCAGACCGAAGCACAGCTTCGCGACAACCTGGAAGCTGCTTTCCAGTCTTTGCAAAAAGCTCCGGAACGGGTGCGGGCCTTCTTTCGAGAGGCAGACTGCAAGTATATTCTTGCCTGAATTCTGATGACACGACTTTTGACGCGATCAGTACCTCTGCGGAAATGCGCATAACCGCAATCCCCTTGCCCGTCGATGAGCTTCCATTTCCCTGCGCGGCTCGAGAGCGCCCCCATCCCGCCGCTCAGCATTACCATGGGGCGATTGGGCTCCGGTATCTTCCAACCGAGTAGAGCAGGCAAAATGCTGTAGCTGTCCGGCCCGGCATGAGGCGGCAACTCCTCGCCAACTATTGCCGCAAGAGTCGCCATCATGTCGGTCAATGAGATCGTTTCCTCTGAGCGTGTGCCGGGCCTGATTTTGCCCGGCCATCGTCCGAGGAAGGGTACGCGGTGTCCGCCTTCCACGAGGTCGCCCTTGCCCCCACGCAGGATGGGGCCGTTCGGCCGGTGACCGTTGGGACCAAGCGTCGAGCTTCCTCCGTTTTCACTCGAGAAGATCACGAGGGTATTGTCGCTAAGCCCCAGACGATCTAACGCGTCGAGGATTTCGCCAACCGACCAGTCCAACTCGTGAATGCAGTCTCCGCGCGCGCCGATTTGGCTCGTTCCCTTAAAGCGGGCATTCTGTTTGTTGGGTATGTGCGGCTGATGTGGTGCGTAGTGCAAAAAAATGGCTGCTGCTTCTTCGCAAGCTTCTCTAGTTGGTCAACCACCTTGGTGGTTAGTTGATCTACGAGATCCTCATCCTTCCAGCGTGCTCCCTCGCCGCCCTCCATTTGTCCGTGGTTCTTCGACTCCAGTTCTCCGATCGGGCTGTCTTGGCGGAGCCCTTCCACACGATGATTCTCGACAATCACATAGGGCGGGAAACTGTTGGCCACGGGAATCACGTAGGAGTAATCGAAGCCAACCTCCAACGGGCCGGGCTTGAGCTCTCCGTTCCAGTTGGGACCGCTCCCACGGGTCTCCCAGTAATTGGGCAGGGTGTCGTCTCGACTGTCTGCAAAACCCTCTTCACGTCCGAAGCCAAGGTGCCACTTGCCCACAATCGAAGTCGAGTAACCGGCGGACTTAAGCAGTGCGGCCACCGTCATCCGATCCTCCTCGATCAGCAGCGGTGCGCTGCTGCTCAGGGCGCTGTACTTCAACCAAGTCCGCCAGCTATAGCGGCCGGTCATCAGTCCGTATCGTGTCGGTGTGCATGTCGAGGCTTCCGTGTGAGCGTCGGTAAAAAGCACGCCCTGTGTGGCGAGGCTATCGATGTTCGGAGTCGAGAGCTTCGTGGCACCATAGGAGCTGAGGTCGCCATACCCCAAATCGTCGGCGAGGATGAGCACAATATTGGGTTTGCCGGACGCCGCCCCGCTCGCGCAGGTCGGCACCAGGATGCCTGAACGCCAGCCCGAGGAAAACTCCTCGGGTGAAGCTAACAAATGCCCTGCTCATCGGTTGCTCTTGTACCGGGCTTCGTCGCCTCCGCCAGCCTTCGGTCTAGCCGTGGGTGATCCCGAGGCACCCGGGCCCCAGCGGTAGTAAGTCTCTTCACCGCGGATCGCCTTGAGGGCTCGCTTGAACGGGTTGTTGATTGGCCCGAACCGCAGTTGTTGTTCAAAGCTCTCCACAGTCCGTTGCAGGGGGTCGATGGCTGGCTGGAGTCTTTCGTTGGCTTCCGGTGGTTGCGAATCGAGGACGCAACCGACCCGGATTTGAGCATCGACGCTGGGATGATTCAACGCTTCGATCAAGACCGGCAGGCCTTTCTCGTAACGTCCCAGGTTGAAAAGGCCTTCGGCCGCTGTGATGCGCACGCTGACGGACTCATCCCGCAAGGCCGCCTCCAAAGCAGGCCGCACGCGCCCAACAGTCCCCAGCCCACCAGATTGCCGGGCTACCGCCAGGCCGAGCACCGCCCAGAAGCGGACTGCCGAGTCGGGGTCCTTGGTCCGGGCAATCAATTCGGGAATCGCCCCCTGTCCCTGAAGCTGCAGGTTGGCGGCCTCCAGAATCCGCCCGTAGTCCTCCAGCGACCGTCCAAGACCCCATGGCGACGATTCCCGTTTTTCAAGCTCAAGCATCTCCGTCTCGTCGAGAAGGCCGAGGTCACGCGTTTCCAGCATCCAATTGTGGAGCTGACCCCGCATTCGTTTGAGAACGTCTGCGTATTCCGGATCGGCGGCCACGTTTCTAACCATATGAGAATCGTTCTCCGAATCGTAGAGCTCCTCGAGCGGTTTGAACCGCATTGCGAGCATCTCCTGAGAGCCAGTCAATTCCCCTTGGCGGGCCAGCTCGCCCCACTCCTGAACGACCACTGCACCAAACTCATAGTCCTCGTATGGTTTGAATGGAAGGTGTGGGTAGAAATTTCGCTGGTAGCGGTATCGCTGGTCGCGCACAGTGCGCACCATCTCAGACCGCGTATCGAGCCGGTCACGCATGCCAAACGCGTAGTCCCTATATTCAACATCGCCTTTGCGTTGGCAGAATAGCGGCCTACCGTGCATGTGTTTGGGCGGATCGACCCCCGCCAAGAGCAGGGCGGAAGGGCCAAGATCCATCAATGTCACTAGCTCGTCAATCACCGAGCCCGGGGCGGCGGGTGCGAGGTGTTGA
The DNA here is from genome assembly GCA_965213745.1 of Bryobacterales bacterium. GTDB lineage: Bacteria > Acidobacteriota > Terriglobia > Bryobacterales > UBA6623 > VXMF01. Next base: position 122,714 of record CBDBZZ010000055.1, read on the forward strand.
TACTTCCGTGGGAAACGCACGATCAGCGGCACGTGGAGACCCTGTTCCCAGGCCGTATGCTTGCCCCGAGGCATGCCCACGCCGTGATCGGACCAGACAAAAACAATCGTATCCTCCCAAAGGTCATCTTCCTTGAGCTGCCCAATCAGATCACCGGCTCGATAGTCGACCTGTGTGACCGAATCGTAGTAGCGCGCCTAGGCCCGGCGAAACAGCGGCACATCCGGATGATAGGGAGGGATAGGAGCCTTCTTCGGGTCATGAAAATCCTCTGAAGCGAGTCGAGACAATCGCTTCTCGACTATTTCATCTTCCGGAATCTTTGTTATACTCGAATGGCACTCTGTGAGATTAAACACCGCGAAGAACGGCTGGTCTTCATGGGGGCGGTTTCGCCAATGGGCTTGATTGCTGCTCTCGTGCCAGTCATCGCCTCCCATGTTATAATCTCTCTTTCTGTTGTTGCTTGTGTAATAGTCGGCTTCGCGCAGAAGGTTGGGGAGCATCTTCAAATACTCCGGCCGTCTTGTATTGCTTCGGTGATGCATGCTTCCCAGCGAGGTCGGATACATACCTGTAATCACGCTCGACCGAGAGGGAGAGCATACCGGGGATACCGCGTAGGCCTTGGTGTAGCGAATACCCTCCCGTGCTAGGCTGTCAAACACCGGCGTGCGAGCGTACTCGTCTCCATAGGAGCCCATCATCGGCGTGATATCTTCGAGAGAAATCCACAGGAGATTCGGACGATCCGCCCGAGATGATCCACATCCAGTCAGGATGCCCAAGAGCGAGAGCGCCGCCCATAGATGAATTCGCCTTACGTTTTTCATTGGTTGTCTCTAGCCGACAATCCCGGGTCGCCGAAGATGGATCATCGACTGCGTCCTTCCGTTCTGATCTTGTGCAGCAGCCGCAGCAGTCCGTTGGCGACCTCGGGATGCTGGGCGTAAACGTCCATCTTCTCCCCAAGGTCTTGGGTCAAGTTGTACAGTTGCGGAGGTGCGCTTGGCATGGCTTTCCCGTCGCGATACCCGCCGCCGCCCTGGCCATCAATCAGTTTCCATGGGCCTTCGCGAATCGCGAGCATTCCATTACCACCGCTCTGCATCACCCTTGGACGACGAATCGAATCATCCAGCTTGACTCCAAGCATGGCAGGCAGTACGTTGAAGCTGTCGGGGCCGGCGTCGGGCGACAGTTCCACCCCGGCCACGGCAGCGAGCGTCGCGAGCATATCGCTCAGGCTAATCGTTTCCTCCGATCGTGTCCCGGCCTTGATCTCTCCCGGCCAGCGGGCAAGGAAGGGAATGCGGTGACCGCCTTCCCAGATATCGCCTTTACCGCCGCGGAGGATGGGGCCATTGGCGTAGTGCCTGACGTCGGGCGCTGCAGGTGCCGCCTCTCCGTCCCTGTAGCTAGCGCCCCTTTGCGCCGTGTTCGAGGCCGGGTTCACGAGGCCGCCGTTGTCGCTCGTGAAGATTACCAGTGTGTTCTCCACCAACCCCAGGCGATCCATGGCGTCTAGCACCTCGCCGACCGACCAATCCAGTTCCTCGATGAAGTCGCCGTACACGCCGAATTGACTTGCGCCTTTGAATCGGGCGTTCGGGGTGAAAGGTCGATGAGGCTGGTGCGGGGCATAGTAGAGGAAGAACGGCTGTTCGTGTTACGAGAGCTTCTCCACATGGGAGACCGTTTTTTGGGTGAGCTCCAGTGAGAGTTCGTGATGTTTCCAACGGGCGGCTTTCCCACCTTGCATTTCCCCCAAGTAGCGAGATTCCATTCGGCCGATTGGGTCGTTCTGGTCCAGTCCAACGACACGATGATTCTCGACGAAAATGTATGGTGGGTAAGAGTTAACAACGGGGATCCCATAGTAGTAGTCGAAACCAGCCTCGAGTGGGCCCGGCTTTAATTCCCCGTTCCAGTCGGGTCCGCCCTTCCTGCTCTGCCAAGAATTCGGCTCGCCCTGTCCCTCTCGGTCTTTGGCGTAATCGTCCTCGTGCCCGAATCCCAGGTGCCACTTCCCAATGTGGGCGGTATAGTAACTGGCTGATCGCAGCACAGAAGCCACCGTTGGGCGGCTCTCCTCAATCAACAACGGCGCATCCGAGCTCAGAGCGCTTCGGCGTCGGCCAGCAATAGCGTCCCGTCAGTAGGCCGTATCGGGTGAGGGTGCAAACCGAAGACGGGCTATGGGCGTCGGTGAAAAGGACGCCTTCTTCCGCCAGACGATCGATGTGCGGTGTCCGGATTGCCGTCGCCCCGTAGGAGCTAAGATCCCCGTAGCCGAGGTCGTCCGCCAGGATCAAGATGATGTTGGGCCGGGATGACTCTTCCAGCGCATGCAGAGACACTGACAAAGCTCCAGTCAGCCCCACAAGAAGTACGACTGGCAGAGATCCCAGTCTATTCCGTTGGTTGCTGCTTAGAACTGCCATTCTTGATGTACCGCCGACCAAGGCAAGGTGACCGCCACGGGCCTGCCTAGAAATCGTAGCGAAGGGCGAGTTGGACCACGCGGGCTCCTCCGGCTCGGGTGATCCTCCCAAAAGCCGGGGACCGCAGATTTGCATTCGGATTGCTGAAATTCGGACGGTTCAACAGGTCGTAGAACTCCCCACGGAACTCAATAGCATGACCCTCCTTCGGTAGTAGAAAGCGCTTCTGGATGGCGTGTGGGCACGACCGCCCGGTCCTGTCGATCGAAGCAGCCCAGTGTCTGGCCGGGCTCGGAATCAACATGGTTGGAACCGACGCAACCGGCCTAGAAGTCCGCGGCCGGGACGACCAGCCAGTACATCAGATTCTGTTCTCCCAAGACATCGCTGTAATTGAGTCGATGGCCAACCTCGATCAGCTGACCCAACGGCGATTCACCGTCTTCGTTTTGCCGCTGCGAATTGAGGGTATGGATTCCTGCCCGGTTCGTATCATTGCATGCGAGTGAGAGGCAAAGCATGGACCTCCAGGAAGCCATGAGGTGGTAGGGGGTTACTGGACAGTGGGCTAAAGTGGACTTCGCCGGGGTCAAAACAGGCCAACGATGGCGAAGAGGCGGAAGTCCACAGTGTCCTGCAAGGTGCAGGTGGCGAAAGAAAAAAGACGCGTTGCGCGGAGATAAGACCGTGCGGCAGATCGCAGCCCGGCGTGAGGTGCATCCGAACCGAGTGAGCCTTTGGAAGCGCAAGGCCTGTGGAGCGGTACCAGCGGAGCGCACGAGGCGACCGGCAGGAGTGGGAAGCGGAGATCCAGCAGTTCTCCGAGAAGATCGGGCCACTGGTGGTCGAGCGGGATTGTTGGCAGAGCACGGGGGAGCGCTGCCCCGGACCCCGTGCAAGGCTCCCGTGTAGCGAGAGCAGCCGCAGGCGAGCCTGAGCCTGCAGTGTCGGCTGCTGGGGCGGAGTCGGTCGACGCTGGCTCCCCGGCCGCGTAGGCCGAGCGCGGAGGAGCTGACGCTATTGCGACGCAGGCATGAGTGCTCCATGACCACCCGTTCTACGGCAGTCGGCAGCAGCTGAGCCGACCTCTGGTCTGGGAGGGCTTCCCGGAGGACCGGGAGGTCGTGCGGCGGCTACGCCGGATGCGCCTAGTGCTCTGTCACAGCATGGTTTTTGGGTAGACGGACTTGAGCTTGCAACGAGCGTCTTCGACCTTCACCCGCCAGTCCACGCCCCGCTGGCGGGCGTTCGCGTCGCTCGACCACGCGCCGATCTCGCCCCGCAACGTCTCGAGGTCGCCGCTGCGCCGCCCGTTGTTGTTTTTCTGTTTATTTGGACAGAATTGATTCAGATTACGTCGCACCGGATTAGTCGGGAAAACGGATTTGTGCGAAACGGAGGGATCCGCTCAATGTATGGCAACGTTCTCATTACAAGGTGCTTCTCTCTGCCTCCCCTGTGGTTCCTGTCCTGCAATAGCGACTCTATCCGAGAAAGCGTGTTGACCGCACGCAGCTCCTGCTTGAGTTCGTCGCGGACATCGTGGGCCTCGCTGCGGATCGCCGCCCATCCGGCGAGGAGCAGCGGGTCGGCGGCGCACTCGGCCCCTAGGAGCCTGTTGAAGAAGTCGTGGGTTCCATGGAACTTGCGTGCGCGGCACTCAAACGGGTCCGAAACGGTTGCAGGATAGCCCCAAGGACGGTGAAACCGGCCAGTATCGGTAGTTTGAGTGCAGTGCTGTACCGCTCGACGCCAGCCGGGGACGCCGGCCGGACTTTTTCAACGGGCTCCTAGGTTCCGGCGGCCGCGGGTCTTTGGTGCCGCCAACGCTCGGCGAGCCGCTCCGGCCGGCCAGAATCCCTCTCCGTGGCTCCCAGCGGTACCCCCGTTCCTACGTCCGCCCTTGCTGCGCGGCTTGGCCACGCCATCGTCCTCATTCGAGGTCCGCCTGGATCTTCCGAATCAGATTGGGCAGGTACGCACTGAATTTCCGGGCCGCTTTGGGGTCGGTTGTCGGCAGGGCTGCGATGCGGTCCAACGCCGACCTAGCCCGCTCGTCCATGTAGTCGATCGCGTTCAGGCTCGCCATCGCCCGGAAGATGTCGCCTTTCTCGGCATTGGCGTGATCCAGAAGCACGGCCAGCGCCCGCTCCGCGTCGGCCGTCTCGCCGAAGCGGCCGAGAGCCTCGCCCGCGGCGATACGCACAGCCGCAGATTCGTCAGCCAACGCCGCCCGCAAAGGCTCCGCCAAGGCGTCGACGCCTGCCCGGTCGCGCATCAGAGCCCCCAAGCAAGCCCAGTAGCGCACAGCAGCGTCGGGATCGTCAAACCCCCGCCGCAACTGCGGGACCGCATCCGGCGCAAGCGCCGACGCCAGTCTCCGCCATGCGCATGATGCGCCCCAGCGGGAACCGCGCGGGATCTTGTCCGAGTGTGTGTGGGGGGCGGTCCGCTCCAGCCCGCTCATGGATGTCGCTCTCAGGGAGGAAGCCCAGGTCGCGGATCGCTAGCGACCATTCGCGCCGAGCCGACCGGAAGCGCTCCAGAACTTGTGCGTGGCCGGCGTCCGAGGCGAGGTTCTTCGTTTCGTCCGGATCTTCGCGGAGATCGTAGAGCTCCTCGGCCGGCTTGCGTTCCCAGAAATGCGTCCGGGGCGGACGCAGGCGGCCGGCGGTGTACAGCCGGTGCCACACCGCCGTGGTCGGCGTCTGGAACATGTACTGGATGTACTGGCCGTAGATCCGATGCGGCATGAAGTTCCGGATGTAGATGTAGCGCTTGTCGCCGCACGCTGCGCACCATGTCGTAGCGCTCGTCCATACGCCCCCGGAAGCCATATAGGTACATCTGGGGCTCGGCTTCGAACTCGCCGGCGAAGGCGTGCCCTTGGAAGTGCGCGGGAGGCTCGAATCCCGGCCAGGCTGAGCACCGTCGGAGCCAAGTCCACAAACCCCACTAGGCGTCCGCTGGCGCCGCCCTCGCGATAATCTGCGGGGCGAAGATCCCGAAACTTCTCGGGGATGTAGAGCATCATCGGGACATGCAGCCCCGAGTCGTAGGTCCACCGCTTGCTGCGGGGCATGCCAGGTCCGTGGTCGCCCCAGTAGAAGACGATCGTGTCCTCCTCCAAACCGTCCTCTCGGAGCTGGTCGAGCACCGCCCCGGCCAGGGCGTCCATCTCGGTCAGCTTGTCGTGGTACTGCGCCCAGTCCCGGCGGCTTTCCGGCGTGTCGGGGTGGTAGGTCGGCACGCGCACGGTCGAAGCGTCATGGACTGCTTTGTGGGGGCGGGCGCGGATCCGCGATTCGTGCGTGACGGTGAAGTTGAAGACCGCGAAGAACGGCTGCCCGGGGGCCCGCTTGCGCCAGTGAGCCTTACCGCTGGACTCGTCCCAGACCTGGCCGGGTTTCTCGAGATTGTAGTCCTCCTTGGCGTTGTTCGACGCGTAATAGCCTGCGTCCCGGAGATACTGCGGAAACATCTTCAGCGGCGACGGCAGGCGGGTCAGGGAGCGCATGTGCTGCGACCCCGTGGCAGGCGGGTACATGCCGCTGATGATCGTGGTCCGTGCCGGGGCGCACACGGGGGCGGTGGACCAGGCGGCGCGGTAGATCATCCCCCGGCGGCCGATGGCGTCGAGGTTCGGAGTGGTCGCATAGGAGTCCCCGTACACCCCGAAGTGAGGTCCGTTGTCCTCGGAGCTGAGCCACAGAATGTTCGGCTTAGCGGCGACGGCAGGCAGGCCGGCGGCAGCGACGAGGAGCAGGAGCTGGATCGCCATGTCCCCCGAGTATAATGGCCCGCGGTTGGCTAGAATCATTACCTAGGCTTTCCCGCCCGTCGGTCGCGCCTGTGACCTGCCCCTTCTGCGGCCGCACCAAGGCCAAGGTGATCGACTCCCGTCTGAACAAGCCGGGGGACGCCATCCGTCGCAGGCGCCAGTGCCTCGGCTGCGGTCGGCGCTTTACAACCTTTGAGCGCATCGACGACGCCCCGTATATGGTCATTAAGAAGGACGGCCGGCGGGAACCTTTCGACCGCCAGAAAGTGCTGAGCGGACTCCTGCGCGCCTGCGAGAAGAGGCCCATCAAAACGGCCCACCTGCAGCGGATGGTCAGCGCGGCAGAGCTGCTGGTGACCCAGGTGCCGGACCGCGAATGCCGGACCTCCAGAATCGGGGAGTTGCTGATGCGGGAGCTCAAGCAACTGGACAAGGTCGCCTATGTGCGCTTTGCGTCGGTCTACCGCGATTTCAAGGACGAGCATCAATTCGTTCGCGAGATCCAGCGCCTGGGCCGGGAGCAGCCGGAAACGGCAGTGGGGGGCAAGCGCTCGGTGCCCCCCCCCAGATCCCTGCGGTAGCAGCGGACAAGCGGCCGGCGGGCCCCGCCGGCCAGGCCGTCAGCGGGCGGGCGTCCGTGCCCCGCCCCCGGCAGGCCTACTTTCCGGCGTCCAGGAGGTAGGCCCTGCCCGGGCCTTGGCGTTCCCAGGCGTAGAACAGCAGCAGCCCGGGTAGGGTCTCGCCCTGCGCGTCATGAACGGCCTTCAGGCTTTGGTAGCGGAGCCCGGGCGTGGGAGTCAGGTCCCGGCTGCGACGCCAACCGGAGCCGGAGGAGTCGGAGGTCCACTCTTCGATGCGGTCCCCCCAGCCGTAGCTGTTCATCAGATCCTCCTCGTCGGCGTGGCCGCCGCCGGCGACAAGGAATGCGCGGAAGGATCCGTCGGAGCGCCGCTCGAGCAGGGAGGAGTTGAACGGGTGCCCGGCTGGCGCGAGCGGTGTCCGAGTCCATTGCCCGTCCCGCTGACCTACGAAGTAGAACGTTGAGTCGTATGGCTTGTCGCCTGAGACCGGCAAGACAAAGTAGGGTTCGCCCAAGGCCCCCAGCGCGATTGACGGACCTACCGAGGCGCTGCCGCCCGCCGTATCCCAGACCAGGCACTCGCGTGTGGCGGTCTCCAGATTCACGGGGCGCTCCAGCCGCTTGCCCGCCGCGTTGTAGACTTGGCCGCTCTCAAGGTCGAGCCGTACGTAGTAGAGGTTGTGGCGTCGCGTGTAGTCGTGCAGCACACCGCCGTAGCGTCGGCTCTCGACGGGTTCTTCCACCTTCCAGATGAATGCAATGTGCAGGTTGCGGCCGTCGGCGTCGACCCGCGTAGTTTGGTAGGAGCCGGCGTGCGCAGCCTCCGGGGAGGAGTGCGGCAAGGCGTCCAGGTCGATGACCGGGCTTTCGGGTGCGATCCAGGTGCGGCCCCCGTCCGCCGAGGTTCGATACGTCCAAAAGCCCAAATGGCCGCTCTCGCGGAAGTAGACGAGGGTCTGCCCGTCCGAGATCCGGTGGACTTGGGGGTAGGAGACCGAGTGCGAGATCTCGGGCAGGCGCTTCCAGGGCGCGAGGTCTGCTGGGCGCCCAGTCGTTAGATGGTACCCGGGCGTACGATGGAATCCGAAGGCCGCGTGAAGCTGGCCGTCCGCTTCCGTCCAGACGACTGGAGCGTAGTGCTGGTCCCGGTCGAACCGGCGGGCGTCGATGTCGATGTCCAGCCCGGCTAGCAGCATCCGAGGCTGGGACAACTCGCCCGCAGCGCGGTCGTACGAACGGATCCAGGGCAGGCCCTCGGTGCCCCTCCAGGCCATGAAGATGCGTCCGCCGCTGGCCACGGCCTGCGGATACATGCGATTGTCGTAGAGCATTTTGAGCGTGCCGTCCCGGGCGAATTCGATAGCCTGCCCGCCGAAGGCTGCGCTGCAGCCGGCGAGGAGCAACAGTAACGCGGTCAGAATGTGCATAGCCACCCCCAGGATAGTGCGGCCACGGTTGTCGGGTACAGGGAGATGGAGGCAGGCCAGGACGGGCAAGCGGCTGTGGTAAGCTGACCCTATAGGGCTCGGCGGGATGCGCGGCCCCGCAGACTGGCCAGCAAGGGGGGGCGCATGCCGAAGAGAACCTACCAGCCGAACCGGCGCAGGAGGGCCAAGAAGCATGGCTTCCGGGTCCGGATGAGAACTCCGGGAGGTAGACGTGTGCTCGCGGCCCGTCGCGCCAAAGGCCGCAAGCGCCTTACCGTTAGCGACGAATAGGCTCGGCGTTGGCCTGCGGCAGCCGTGCGCCGAAGGCTTTCCGGCGGCCCGGCGGATCCGCAAGCGGCCCGCGTATCAGGCTGTCTACCGTGGAGGCGTCCGGTGCGGAGCGAGACTGTTCACGGTGTTTGTCCGCCGTACAGCCGCCGCGGGGCTTGGCCGAGTCGGCCTCACGGTTACGCGTAAAATCGGCAAGGCTACGGTGCGCAATCGCTGCAAGCGGCTCCTGCGGGAGGCCGTGCGGAAGCACTGGAAGCTCCTGCCGGACGGCTTGGATGTAGTGCTGCACGCACGGCAGGGCCTATCCGACGCCGGGGCGCGGGATGTGGAGAACGAGATTGTCCGAGTGCTGCCTAGGGCCGTCCGCAAGTGTGCCTGAAACATCCGATTGCCCGCGTCCTCCGCGAGCGAGGCGGGTGCGGTTTACGCCGTCCCAGCGAATCGCCCTCGGGCTGCTTTGGATGTACAAGACCATGCTGTCGCCCCTGCTTTTCTCGAGTTGCAAGTTCTATCCCACGTGCTCCGCGTACGCTCGCCAGGCCATAGAACTCCACGGCGTGAGGAAAGGCGCTTGGCTAGGCCTGAGAAGGTTGCTGCGTTGCCGCCCATTCGCCCCGGGGGGGATCGACCCGGTCCCAGAAACCCTCGGTCCAGCCGATGCCTGAACCACCCCTCAACGACGACCAATTCATTCAGCGCCGCATGCTGCTCGCGGCGGTTCTGTCCGCCGCGGTCATGGGGGCGTACATCTACTTGGCTCCGCGCCCCGACAGGCCGGTGCCCGCACCCGCTCCAGCGGCGGAGGTCCCCGGCCCGGCTGCGGTCGCGGACGAGAGCGATCCGGTCAAAGCCCCCGCAGAGGAGCAGACTTCGGCCGCGCCGGAAACGCTCGAGGCCTCTAGCGAGCGCACGGTGACCGTAGAAACCGACGCCTACACAGTCGAGTTCAGCAATCGCGGGGCAGTCGTGAAGTCGTGGACGCTCAAGGACTACAAAGACGCCGTCGGCAATCCCCTCGATCTCGTGCATCAGGCCGGAGCCGAGCGCCACGGGCGTCCGTTCCGCATCGTGCGCTTCGGAGGCGACCCGGTGCCGGGCTCCGACGAAGCGCTGTTCACGGTGAGCCCGGGCCCTCCTGTGCGCCAAGCGCCCGAGACCCTCGTCTTCGAGTACGCCAAGGACGGGCTCAGCGTCCGCAAGAGCTTCGCGTTCGAGGCCGAGAGCTTCATCGTACGGGTGGAATCCCAGGTCGCCGAGGGCGGCAGGCCCCAGCGGCACCTGCTCGGCTGGGGCGGGGGCTTCGGGGACACCTCGCAGGCGGGGAACGCCGCCCACAGCCAAACCTTCTACCACGACTCCGGCGAGATCCAGCACATCCTCGCTTCGGACGCCGAGGACGAGCGCATCGACCACTCCGGGCCCTATCCCTTCGTGGGCGTCGCGGACCTGTTTTTCGCGGCCGCCGCGATCCCGGAGCCGGGCGAGGAGATCCGCTTGGAGACCAGCACGGTCGAAATCGTGCCGGTCGGCGCGGAGGCCGATGATCGCCAGCAGTATGCCGCGGCCGCCTTCGGCGGCCTGCCCCGGAACCGCCTGCGCCTGTACGTCGGGCCGAAGAGCCTGGAGACGCTGGGTTCCGTCGAAGGTGTCGGCAACGCGTTCCGGGAGATCGTCGACTTCGGGTTCTTCGGGTTCATCGCCGAGCCCTTGTTCGCCATGCTGCGCTGGACCCATGCCAATCTCGTGGCGAACTGGGGCTGGAGCATCGTGATCGTCACGATCTTCATCAACACCGTGCTCTTTCCGCTCAAGTTCAAGAGCACCAAGTCGATGCGCAAGATGCAGCAGCTGCAGCCGCTGGTCAAGCAGATCAACAACAAGTACAAGGGCGTGTCGATGCGGGACCCCCGCAAAGCGAAGCAGAACGAGGAGATGCAGGCTCTGTACAAGAAGTACAAGGTCAATCCGATGGGCGGCTGCCTGCCGCTTCTGCTGCAGATGCCGTTCTTCTTCGCGTTCTACAAGCTGCTGACTGTGGCCATCGAGATGCGCCAGGCCGAATGGCTCTGGGTGAGCGACCTGGCCAACCCCGAGACGCTGGCCATCCGCATCCTGCCGCTGGCGATGGTGGCGACGCAATTCTGGTCCCAGTCGCTCACGCCGACGCCATCCGCAGACCCCACCCAGGCGCGCCTCATGAAATTCATGCCGCTGCTGTTCGGCTTCATCTTTTACCAGTTCCAAGCGGGGCTGGTGCTATACTGGCTGACCAGCAATTGCGTCGGCATCGGGCAGCAGCTCATCCTCAACCGGCTGCCCGAGGAGAAGCTTCAGCTAGAGTCCGGGCCGCGGCGGAGCAAGAAGAAGAGGAAGCGCGCTCGGTAGGCCGGTGCCTCAGTCCCGACCTAGCCATGCCAGAACTTGAATGGACGATAGACGGCCTTGGACCGCAGATTGAGGAGTTCCTGGATCCCGTCCTGGATGCGGTTGGCTTCGACCTGGGTTACAGCATCTGCGAAATCGACGCGGAGCAGGCGGCCATTGCCCCCGAGATCTCGGTGGGCTTCGGCGGCGAGGATCAGGGTTTGCTGCTGCAGCGTCGCGGCGAACTGCTGCTGGCCTTGGAGCACCTGACCGCCGAGGCGTTGCGAATTCCCCACCAGGATCGCCACCGGCTGCTTTTCGATGTGAACGACCGGCGGATGCTGCGCCTTGAGGAACTGTGCCTCAGCGCCAAGGCGGCGGCGGCGGAGGTCAAGCGCACCGGGAAGCGCTTCGCGTTCCGTCCCATGAGCTCGAGGGAGCGGCGCATTATCCACATCGCCTTGCGCGACGACGCCGCAGTGCAGACGATGTCCGAGGGAGAGCCGCCCCGCCGCTACACCGTTGTCGATTCGCGCAAGGATGCACCGCAGTAAAGCCGGCCGACCTGTGGCTTTCGGCGTGCGCATCCGCTTGGCCGGGCCGCTTCCGGTGCTTTTTTGCCTCCGCTTGAACCCATCGGTGCTATAGCCGCTGACGACACGATCGTCGCTCCGGCCACGCCGAGCGGGCGCTCGGCGCTCGGCCTCATCCGGCTCTCCGGCCCGCAGGCGGCCGCAATTGGCGCAAGACTCGTGCCCGGCAGGCTCCTGCCTCCGCGCCGGGCAGTGCTAGGAGCCTTGGTGGACGAGCACGATGAGTCTGTGGATGAGGTGCTCATCACGCTGTTTCCCGGACCCGCCAGCTACACCGGCGAAGATGTCGTGGAGATTTCCTGCCACGGATCGCCTCCGGTGCTGCGGTTCGTGATCGAGCGGGCGGTGCAGCTCGGGGCGCGCCTAGCCGAACCGGGCGAGTTCACAAGGCGGGCCTTTCGCCACGGACGCCTGGACTTGGTTCAGGCTGAAGCCGTTCGAGACCTGATCGACGCCACCACCCTCTATCAGGCCCGTGTCGCTACGCGCCAGAGGGCGGGTGCCCTCTCCGCCAAACTCCGGGGAGCGAAGGAGCGCTTGCTTGGGTTGATCGCGCTGCTCGAGGCGGGCATCGACTTTGCCGAAGACGATCTGGAAGTGGCCGGGGAGAGCGAGATTTTGGCGAGGCTCGCACGCTTGCGGGAGGAGGTCTCCGCACTGGCTGCCGGCTTCGTTGTGGGCAAAATCGTGCGAGGGGGGCTGAAGCTCGCCATCATTGGCCGTCCCAATGTGGGGAAATCGAGTCTCTTCAACCGGCTGCTGGAGCGGGACCGAGCCATTGTGACGCCCGTCGCCGGAACGACCCGTGACGCCATCAGCGAGACGGCGTCGTTCGCGGGCATCCCGGTAGAGCTGATCGACACCGCCGGGATCCGGGCGACCGACGACGCCATTGAGTCCGAAGGGGTGCAGAGGTCTTGGCAGGCAGTGCTGGAGGCGGATTGCGCCCTGATGGTCGTCGACCTCTCGGAACCGCCGACCGCCGCGGATCAGAAACTCTGGGAGAGGGCTCGGCAGTCTTGCCCCGCCTTGCTAGTCGGCAACAAGCTGGATCTCGCGCCCCGGAACGCATCCTTCCTGGGCGACCTCCGGGTATCCGCCAAGACAGGTGCGGGGGTCGAACTGCTGCGATCGGCAATCCGCGAACGGGTGCTCCCGGGGCTCGATGCGCTGCAGGAGGGATCGTTCGTTACCAACATCCGGCAGGAAGAGTTTCTGCGGTCCGCAGCAGGAGCGCTCGACAAGGCGAGCAGTGCGGTCGAGCAGCGGGTGCCCCACGAGATGCTGCTGCTCGATTTGTACGAGGCCCTGCAAGCCCTGGACTCCATTACTGGTGCCACCACGTTGGACGACATTCTGCAGCGAATATTCTCCACGTTTTGCATCGGGAAGTAAGCGACAGCCAATTCCCGATGAGCTCGAAGCCTCATGGGCGGAGACGGCTGGGGCGGAACGGATCGATATGGACCCAGAACTTCAGGTGGTCGGTGTCAGACGACCACGGCAGGTGATTGCGCTTTGCTTGCTAATTTTGCCAAAAGTAATTGCAAGCAACCCACCAATAGAATCAATGGCTGGCGGAGCCTTTTCGTGCAATTACTTAGGAAAACATCAGATGTGGAAGACTACCCGATCATCACGGCTGCGGACAGGCTGAGGTGCGCCTACGGGGAGGAGGCCGACAATCCCCGAACAGGCGCACGCGCAAAGCGATAGACGCTTCGTGGCGAGACCTGCCCGGGATTGTTCTAGGGGTAGAGAAGGCGTTCGACCCCAAGACCGAACAGGACTCAGGATGCCTGCCACGGTCTCCGCGGGCACCCCGACCGACTTGAGCTACCCCCGGACCGGCGGGCACGCCTGGTTCGCCGCCGGGGCGGGAGGAAGCCCTAGTTCGCGCCCGCGGCGGGCCCCGCGGGCGGGGCGTCCGGAGTTGCGGACGAGGACGCGGTTCCCGCCGCACGATCCTGGAGCGGGGGCGCTCAGGACGCAGAGGAGACGCCCAGCCAGGAGAGGACGCCGAGGGGCGTCAGCGCGGCCAGCAGCGCCAGCACCAAGCCGAGCACTCAGCGCAAGGTGGCGATCTCCTGGCGCAGGATGTTGAACCGCCTTTCGGGCATCTGGAAGTTGGCGGCCAGCAACTCGGCGATGTTGTGGGCCGCCAACTCGCGAATCCTCCGAACTGCAGTTTAGGCCAGTTCCGGAGACACGTCGACCTTCAGCAGCGCCGCGAGGATGGGCTGCTCGTCCAGACTGATCTCGGGCGGCTTGGAGTCAGCCATGGCCGGCCCTCTAGGCTAGCGCACAGACCCCAGCCGCCCCCCCTCCAGGGAGGCGGCGGGAATGCCCCTTACCGGCCCGCAGAGACCCCTGGATCCGCGGCCGTGAAGGGCCGCTCGCCCTGGCCTGCTAAACCGCTTCCGCGCGCGTCCCGCTGTGGTCCGCCGCGGCCGCCTTGATCAGGGCTTCTCCTTGCGGCCGCCGTACCGCACCAGGACGCGTTCGGGGCCGCGCTTGATAACACGCAATCAACGGCGCGTTGATGCGATGCGGGACGCAGGCTATTTCGTCCAGGGCGGCAGCGGGTACGGTACGGCTCCGGCGGACGACACGGTGGAGGTCGTTGCGCAGCGCCGGAGCAGCAAGGCGTCTTACTGCTGTTTTCATAAGTGATTGCACGAAAAAACTCCGCAAGCCATTGATTCCATTAGTGGGTTGCTTGCAATGACTTTTGGCGAAATTAGTAGAGAGAGCCCCGCCGGGCCTTCGGTCTTGCGCCGGGGCGGGCGGGGAAGCTCCTTTTCCGGCGGCAGGGAGGCGCTCCAGAGCGCCGGGGCGGTGGAGCCGAACCGGGGGGCTAGTCGCCTGCTGAGGCGGCGGGGCTCTCGGCAGGCCGGAACAGAGCCGCGCCCTCAATGAGGCCCTCGAGACGCGCCAAGCGCCGATCCATGCCCCGCAACCAGCCGCCGATCCATAGGACGGCGGTCAGAATCAGGCCCGCCAGGGCCGCACCCACCGCGAGGATGCCGATCAGCTCCTGGCTCACGCTGTCAGCCTAGCACAGCCCCGCGGCTGGCACCGCCGCCGGGACGGGGGGCCTAGTTCGCCGCTGCGGCGGGCCCCGCGGGCGGGTCCGGCTGCGCCGGTGCCACGATCACGGGCTGCGGGGTCGCCGGCGGGGCGAAGCGGTCCAACAGTCCCAAGGCGAGCAGCGCCGCCAGCAGCCCCATCACCGCCCCGAACATCTAGCGCAGCGCGTCGAGCTTGGACTCGAACAGGGCCTTCTGGGCGTAGAGCTCGGATTCGAAGCGGGCGATGAGGTTGGCGGCGGCCATGTCGCGAATGCTCCGGACCGCAGTCTAGGCCAGGTCTTCGTCCACCCTTGCCCCGCGGAAAGCGTCGAAGACGGACTTCTCGTCCGGGGCTCCAGGCACAGGCATGCGCACCAAGGCAGCCTCCTTGTGGCGCACCTAGCCCGCAAAGAGTTTGGCTCCGCCAAAGCGGGGCCAGGGTTCCGATCGCGGCACCGACCGCGGACGGGGCCACGTAGGGCGGACCTGACGCCCCATACGACTTCACCAAGATACAACATCACCAGACTCGGCGGCCAGCGAGGCCCGGCGGGCCGACCCAGGGCAGCCCAGCCAGCGCACGCAGACGCGGCGAGCCAGAGCGGCTTGGGCGGAAGTGGTCGCCGCCGTCGTGCGCAGCGGGATCAGCGAGAGCGAGTACCGTTGCCGCACGCGGCACCGGGGCGTGGCGCTCGCGGACGGCTGGCTGGCTATCGCGGCGGAGACGAGGCGGGACAGCGCCGAGGGGCACAGGCGCGGGTACTACTGATCGCGTCAAAAGTCATGTCATCAGAATGCAGGCAAGAATAGACTGGCAGTCTGCCTCTCGGAAGAAGGCTCGCACCTGTTCCGAAGCTCTTTGCCAAGCCTGGCAAGCAGCTTCCAGGTTGTCGCGAAGCTGTGCTGCGGTCTGGCTCAGCTCGCGACGGACCCGCCGCTGCACCAAGGCCCCTAGCCGTTCCACCGGATTGACTTGCGGCGAGTAGGCCGGCTGAACATACAGCTCTGCTGCGGCTTGGTTCTCCGCCAGCCACTCCTGGATGATCCGGGCGCGGTGCATCCTGCAATGGTCGACTACCACCAGAATCTTCCGGTCTGCTTCCTCCGCGATCTGCTGCAGAAACTCCCGGAAGACCTCCGCCGTGACGGGGTCTTCCCGCACCCTGTCCTAGCGCTGGCCCTCCGGGCTGCTGGCCGCCAGCCGGTGGAGGCGGAAGCGCCCGCTGGGGGCCTGCCCGCAGAGGCCCCAGTGCGCTCGCACACGCTTGGCGCAGCCAAGCCGGACTCGTCGGCGCAGGCGAGCAGGGCTCCCCACTCCCGGGCGCGGCGAAGGAGCTTGGGAAACTCCGGGTCTTGCCACCGCTGCATGTTGGCGGGCTCGTACTGGGTGGCGCACCGCAGGGGCCTCTGCGGTGTGAGCTGGAGCCGCCGCAGGATCCGGCGCACCGGGGAGACGCTCAGGACGCTGCCGAACTTCTCCACCAAGGCTTGGCGCACTCGCTGCGCGGTCCACCAAGCGAATTTGCATGGGCATTGAGCGGGGTCTTGGTCTACGACGATGGCGCGGATACAGGCGGCGTGCTGGTCTGTCCCTGGGCGCGGTCGTCCCGTTCTTTGGCGATCCCGCAGGTTCTCCATACCTCCCAGGCAGAAGCGTGAGATCCAGCGATAGATCGTGCGCGTGGAGCAAGGGAAGCAGGGCTTTATCCGGGCCACTGACTTGTCTCCGATGAACTACAGGACCACGTTTTCTCGAACCTCGAACTTCTGGTCTACAGTAAGGTATAGGAAAAAGAATAATCTTTTTTATCATACTAATAATGTACGAAAAATCCACCCAGAAGATCAATCGACGAACAGATTCCATGGACACGACTTTTGACGCGATCAGTACAATTTCGCGCTCGCGGGGCCACCATTGAGACGATCGCAGTCGAAGCCGCTGGTGCCGAAATCGAGGGCCCGACATCCGCAAGGGGCATGGTCATCCGAGACCGGCCGAGCGGTTCAACCGCGACGCGCTCGCAGCCCGATGCCGTTCACCCTGGGCCACCTGGGCCGCCATGGGCGGCGCAGCGGCCGCTTCGCCTACCGCGACATGGCTCTGTTTCGGCAGCTCCCGATCCCGGAGGCCAAGATGCTGGAGTTCCGGACGGAGCCCTGCAACGTCACCAACGGTCCCACTCGGGGCCTGCCTAGTGCGCACTTCAACAACCGTAACCTCGGGCGGATCCTCGGCACCCGCAGCCGAGAGCGGCAGATTCGATTCGGCCTGAAGTTCATCTTCTGGTACCGAGGCGGTGGGGAGGTTGTCGGTGGGTCCGCCCCTCGAAATGCGCCCATGCGCAGGCCGGACCAGCATTCTTCGCTGCAATCCGCGATTCGATCGGCCCTCATCGCTCATGCCGTGGGTACTGTGGGGTATTCTAGCGGGCATGAAGTTGTCGGAGCTCTGGGGCGCAGGCAACAAGCTGCAGCGCTGCCTGCTATTGGGAGTGGTCTGCGTCTTGAGCGGGTATTTCCTGATCCCCTTGGGAGTGGCGGTGCCCGCGTTGCTGGCAGAGATGTTTGGTGGCAGGCCGGGAGCCACCGTGGCGGTCGTGGTGCTTCCTGCGGCAGCCGTGGTCTTGGCAGGGCACGTGCTGCTCGCCTATGTGGGACTGCGGCTGGTCTGGCGGTGGCTGGATGTCTTCAACGACGAGGAGCAGCGGTCGGGACCGGATTCGGGGATCGGGAGCAGCGGCTAGAGGCGTCGCTCGTCGCGAAGGAATCCATCGCCGGAGCGGCTGCAGCTAGGCCCGTCAGCGGAGTGCTGGGCACTGCCTGCCGATCCGGCCGACTTTGGCTAGTCGGCTCGGACCGGGTGTTGTTGGTAAGGGGTGCAGCCGCTGCAGGAGCCGGTCGGCATGATGCCATCTAAGTCGATCTCGGCAATCTTCATGGTCCTGTCGGGCCTCGGAAGCGGGGCGGCGTGGTCGCAGTGGGCTGTCCTCGAGGGCGACGCGAGGCCGCGCGAGCCAGCGCATCTCTACCACGAGTTCAGCCAAGCCGCATGGGACTCCTATGTGCGTGCTTCGGAAGAGAGTGTCCGGAGGTTTCGGGATGCGCGCTACGGCCTCTTTATCCACTACGGCCTGTCTAGCTTCAAGGGCGCGGACCTGAGTTGGAGTCGCAGGACGCATGCGTTTCCGGATCCGGGGCAGGGCACGATCCCCGACGCCGAATACGACGGCTTCGCGGAGCGTTTCCGAATGGAGCGATTCGACTCCACCGCCTGGGTCCGGATGGCGCGGCAAGCCGGCATGAAGTACATCGTGGTGGTCGCCAAGCACCACGACGGCTTCCATATGTGGGACACTGCGCACTCGGATTTCAAGATCAGCAATGCACCGTTCGGACGCGACTACCTAGCCGAACTCGCGGCAGCTTGCCGCCGGGAGCGCATGCCCTTGGGCGTGTACTACTCCCAGCGCGACTGGCATCATCCCGACTACCAGCCGCTCGACCCAGCGGTCGCCGGGCCGAGCGCCGAACCGCCGTACTGGCGGCTGATCCGAAACGTATCGAGGCGTGCCGGGCCACGACATGAGGCGTACATCCGCTATCTGCACCGCACGGTGCGCGAACTGCTCACTGGCTATGGCCGAATTGATTTCCTATGGTGGGACGCGCTGTGGTGGGGGGGCATGTACCACGCGGACATGTGGCGCTCGGCCGAAATCGAGCGCGAAGCTCGGCGCCTGCAGCCGGGCATTCTGATCAACAACCGGGCTGGCCTGCCGGGAGACTACGACACACCCGAGCAGAGGCTGGGAATGTTCCAGGCCTATCGGCCCTGGGAGAGCTGCATTTCCCTGGGCCCGCACTGGGCTTGGTCGCCTGGCGAGGTGAAGTCGAAGCGCGAGATTGTGCGCCTGCTCGTCGGCACGGCCTCCGGGGACGGAAACCTGCTCATCAGCACCGGGGCACGGGCGGACGGCTCGTTCGATCCTACACATGTCCGCCGGCTGTTGGATGTGGGTGACTGGCTGAGGACCTACGGTTTCACGATCTACGGGACGCGAGGCGGCCCCTGGAAGCCGGGAGTGTGGGGCGGCAGCACCCAGGCGGAGGGCTTGGCCTACCTTCATGTCCTCGAATGGCCGGATGGAGCCCTCGAGCTGCCCGATTTGGGTAGGGACGTCCGTGATGTCCGTCTGATCACTTCCGCCGGGGGCGTCAACGTCAGCCGGAGCGGCGGGCGATTGCGCATTGCGGTTTCGGAAGGGCTTCGAAATCCCATCGACACGATCATTGAGATTCGGTTCGCTGAAGGGTCTTGAAGCTGCCTTTGCGGAGCCCAACGCCTTTGAGGCTTTCCAGCAGCCGAAGGTCGGCGGGGAGGTAGCGGCGCACGCCCACATTGCGCTTCCGTGGCCCGGGGGCAGGTCCTGCTCGAGCGCTGCCCGTCTTCCGCTTGCTACCGCAGGGTTTCGGTAACCGCCGCCTGCGGCTGTGCCGGGCTCCGCGGCCTAGTCCGAGCAAAAGCCATCCAAGCGGCAGCTACCACCCGCGTCACCTTAGTCCGAACTTCCGGTTGATTTGCAGGTGATTCTGCCATTAAATTATTGTTTTTCAATAGGTTATCGATCATGAGCTGCTACAGGCATATTCCCATGATATATGGATAATAAGGTTGGTATGTAGGACTCTAAGACTATTCTAGTTCCCATATGCATCGGGACCGCCCCGAACCGCGATGCACGCCCCGCCAGCTTTCTTCGAGAGGGTTGGCGCGAGGGAAAGCGTATCCGCCAGCGGACCCTCGCCAACCTCACCCACGGGCTCCTCGGCAAGCTCAAGACCCTGCGCCGTGCGCTCCGGGGCGCAACCCTCGTCGCCTCCTAGGGCACCTGCCGCAGTGTGCGCTCCAGGCTCCACGGCCAGGTGGCGGACGGGCTGGGGTTCTGATGCACCCTCAGTCTCGACCGGCTGCTCGCCGACCAACCGCAGGCACATGCGCCGCAAGGCCGCCGCCCAGCTTTCGCACGCTCTTGGACGACTTGGCGACCATCGCCCAGAACCGGGTGCAGCCCCAGCTGGGCCAAGCCGGGTCCTGCGACGGGCTCCCCCGCCCCACGCCGCTGCAGCAACAAGCCCTCGACCTGCGCCTGGAGCGTACCCAGCACCGGCGTCTTCGCAAACGGACGCTGGTTCCAATAACCCCATGCCTTACGTCAATATCTGCCCCGGAAGTTCGGCTTAGTGTCCGCACGGTGCGATCCGGCGGCTGGTCGGCATGCAGCCCTGCCGGGTCACGGAGTGCAGGGTCTGGGCCGCGCTGTGCCTGCGCGCTACTCCCGGAGTTGCTGGCAGTCTGCAACCAGAACCCGCCGCGGCTGCAGCGCCCGGTCACCGCCTGCGACCGCTTCCGGGAACGCCAGCCACTGGCGGCCTGCCGCCGTCCTTGCAACTTGGCTCATGGGTTGCGCGTTGTCGGCCTCAAGATGCCTAGCGTATAGAGCGACTGCAGTTCGGGAGCCCCTCGTTGAGACCGAGGTGAGCCCCTGTCAGTCGTGACGAGTCCCTTCGGCTAGGCCAGCAAGCCTTGCACGATCCGCCCTTCGTCGGTTGGCCCGATCAAGCGCTGCTTGAGCCCCTGATAGGGATAGTGGAACGTGTAGGGATCGAGGCCCAGCAAGTGCAGGATCGTCGCTTGGAGGTCCCGAGGCGTAACGGGGTCGCGATCGACGTAGTAGCCGATGTCATCGGTCGCGCCGTGCTGGGTCCCGGGCTTGATTCCTCCGCCCGCCAGCCACAGCGTGAAGGCGTAGGGGTGATGGTCGCGGCCGTAGTATTCCGTCTTGTCACCCTGCCTGTTCTCGCGCATGGGGGTCCGCCCGAACTCGCCGCCCCAGACGACCAGCGTCTGATCCAGGAGACCTCGCTGCTTCAGGTCCCGGATAAGGCCCGCGATCGGCCGGTCGATGTCGCGTGCGCGGTCCGGGAGGTCGTAGCGGATGTCGGTACGGCGTGCGTTTCCGTGGTGGTCCCAGCCCCAGTCGTAGAGCTGCACAAAGCGCACGCCGTGCTCCACGAGGCGGCGCGCCAACAGGCAGTTGTTCGCGAAGCAGGGCTTGCCGGGGTCGGTTCCGTACAGCGCATGCATCGCGTCGGGCTCCCGGGTAATGTCCATGACTTCGGGAACCGCGGCCTGCATGCGGTAGGCCAGTTCATACTGCTGGATCCGCGAGAGCGTTTCCGGGTCTCCCGACTGGCGCTGCTCCATCCGGTTGAGATCTCCCAGCGCGTCGAGCGTCTTGCGGCGCAGGGCTCGGCTCACGCCCTCCGGGTTGCTGAGAAACAGCACCGGGTCGCCCTGCGTCCGGCACTGGACGCCTTGGTGGACGGTAGGCAGGAATCCGCTGCCCCAGAGGCTCTTGCCTGCGCTAGGCGTCTTGTTGCCGCTGACCAAAACGACAAAACCTGGGAGGTCCTGGTTCTCCGTACCTAGGCCGTAGGTCGCCCAGGCCCCCAGGGATGCGGAGCCGAGCCGGGCACTGCCGGTATGCAGCAGCAGCTGCGCCGGAGCGTGGTTGAACTCCTGCGTCGTCATCGACCGGATGATCGCGGTGTCGTCGACGACTTCCGCGAAGTGCGGGAGCAATTCGCTGATCCAGGTGCCCGCTTGGCCGGCCCTGCGGAACTCGTACGGCGTGCCCAGCAGTTGCGGAACGCCCTTGATGAAGGCGAAGCGTTTGCCCTCCAGCAGATGCTCGGGGCAGTTTGCCCCGTCGTGCTTTTGAAGCTCGGGTTTCGGGTCGAATAGTTCGAGCTGCGACGGCCCTCCGGCCATGTGCAGGTAGATGACGGACTGCGCCTTCGGGGCATGGTGCGGCGTGCGCGGGGCGAGTGGGTCCCGCGGCGCACCGCTGGCGGCTCGCAACGAACGCAGGAACATGGAGGCCAAGCCGAGCTGGCAGCCTGTCAGGAAATGGCGGCGCGTGTGGTGCTGCAGGAGTTGGTACGAGGGATGCATAGCTGCGGCTCTAGTGTTTGGTGAGGGCCTCGTCCAGGTTCAGGACGACATTCGCAACCGCTACCCAGGCTGCTTGCTCCGCAGCCTCCGGCTCGGACAGCTGGATCTGGGGTGGCCGCAACGCGGTCAGGCCGACATCGATGTGCCGGGCGGCTCCGGTGAGGCCCGTATGGACGGCGCGAACCGCCAGAACGTTGCGCCCCGGCCGCAGAGCTGCCATGGCCGGAGTGCTCAGCTTGTAGGGAGCATGCGAGCCGGAACCGTCGTAATCCGCGGCCGCTTTGACGCCGTTCACGTAAGCCTCGAAGCCGCCCAGGTGCCGGACTTCCAAGCGGTAGCCGCCTAGGCTCGGATCGGCGATGTCGAACTCGGTGCGCATCCAGAAGCCGTCTGTGTTCCAAACGGTGCCCCGTCCGGCAGCGTATGGATCGGGATTCTCGTTGCCCTTGCTGCTGGAGCCGAACGAGCCGGTACCGCGGGGCCAGTTCGTTGCGTCGAAGTCCGGAGCCGTCCAGTCGCCTGCAGGATCGCTTGCGGCATAGCGCCACGCTGCCGGCGTGCCCCGCGAGTCGCCGACGAGCGCCACTCGGCGGCTTGATGTGTACATCACTTGGTCGTAGCGGGCGAGCCGGCGGGCATTGGGGGCCTCCCGAGCGAGTTCGTGCCTAGCCTCCTCCCGCAAGGCTAGCAGGCGCTCGGCTTCGCGCTCGGAAACGGGGCGCGCAAGCACGAGACGGAAGAGCCGCTCTAGGCGAGCCCGAGGGGCGAGGCCCGCTTCCCGTGCGGACCGCTCCGCCAAGCGCTGGGCGGCCTCCATCAGAGTCGGGTCGTTCAGGGTTACCAAGGCCTGCAGGGGCGTGTTCGTGCGGATGCGCCGGATCGTGCAGGTCTCCCCCGAGGGGGCGTCGAACGTGGTCATCGAGGGATAGGGGGAAGTGCGCCGCCAGAGCGTGTAGAGCGCCCGCCGATAGCGGTCCCCGCCGGGGCTGGTCAGCCACTGCTTGCTGCTGTAGACCACCTGCCAGACTCCCTCCGGCTGCCACGGCATCACGGGGGGGCCGCCGACCCTGCGGCTCAGCAGCCTGCTGGCTGCCAACGCTTGGTCGCGGACGGTTTCCGCCGGTAGGCGGAACCGGGCGCCCCGGGCCAGCAGCTCGTTGCGGGGATCGATCTCGAGGGCCTCGGGCGAAGCGTCCGAGTTCTGGCGGTAGGTGGCCGAGGTCACGATGGCTCTGAGCAGAGCCTTGAGGTTCCAATCCAGGCGCATGAGCTCGGTGGCCAGCCAGTCGAGCAGATCGGGGTGCGTCGGCTGCGCCCCCTGCGTGCCGAAGTCTTCCTCGGTCCTCACAAGGCCCGCTCCGAACAGGCGAGCCCACAGGCGGTTGACCGCGACGCGCGCCGTCAGCGGGTTGTCCTTGGCCACGAGCCATCGCGCCAGTCCGAGCCGGTCCAGCGGCGCCCCGTCCGGCAGCGCGTGGAAGGCTGCAGGAACTCCCGGCTCAACCGCTTCTCCGGGGCTCATGAAGTTGCCGCGCAGGTGAACGAAGGTCTCTCTCCGCTCGGCGGCTGGCAGCTCCCGGAAAATCGGCGTGGACACGCCGTCGGCGACTTCCAGGGTGGGGCTGTCGTCGTTTTGGTCGGCGTCGGCGGTTTGGTTGAAGAAAGCGTAGAGCGAGTAGTACTCCTGATGCGACAGCGGATCGTACTTGTGGGAGTGGCACTGGGCGCAACCCCAGGTCAGGCCCATCCAGGCCTGTCCGGTGGTGGCGACGCGGTCCTTGACTGCTGCGATGCGGAACTCCTCGTCGTCAGTTCCGCCCTCGGTGTTGTTCATCGTGTTGCGATGGAAGCCTGTGGCGACGAGTTGGTCCTGCGACGGTGTGGGCAGCAGGTCCCCCGCGAGCTGGAGGATCGTGAAACGGTCGAACGGCATGTTCTCGTTCAACGCCTGGACGACCCAATCGCGATAGGGCCAGATGGTTCTCAGGGCGTCCTTCTCATAGCCCATGGAATCCGCGTAGCGGGCCAGGTCCAGCCAGACGCGAGCCCAGCGCTCGCCGAAGGCGCTGGAATTCAGCAGCCGGTCGACCAGAGCCTCGTACGCGTCGGGCGACGCGTCGGAGACGAAGGCGTCAACCTCCCCTGGAGCGGGTGGGAGGCCGGTCAGGTCCAGCGAGAGGCGTCTGATGAGCGTGTAGCGGTCCGCTGCGGCGCTGCGGCGCAAGCCAGTCCCGGCGAGGCGGGCAAGCACGAAGCTGTCAATCGGATTGCGGCACCATGCTGCGCCTTCGGCGGAGGGCGGCCGGGGTCGCTCGGGAGGCTCGAACGCCCAATGCTGCTCGTAGCGTGCCCCAGCATCGATCCAGCGAGCGAGCGTCTCGATCTCGTCCGGGTTCAATCGCTCGCCGGTAGGCGGCATCGGGTTGCTGTCGGCCGAGACTCGGGCGATGACCCGGCTTGCCGAGCTATCGCCGGGCACTAGGCCGCGGTAGCCACCTGTCTGGCCGCTGGCCGTCTCGTGCGAATCGAGCCGCAGATTGGCCATGCGACTGTGCTCGTCCGGCCCGTGGCAGGGTAGGCACTTCTGCAGAATCGGGCGAACTTGCGTGCGAAAATCCGGTTCCGGCCCAGCTGCTACGCCGCATGCTGCTAAGCAAGCTCCCAGCAGCGCAGTCCGCGCCGAAAACCCTGCCTCCGCTACGCGCCATGGTGATTCGCCTGAGGTTCATAGGTTGAGTGCGCTGATGCCGCATGGCTCGTAGTCCAGACCGGCTCCGGGGCCGATGGCGCAACGGGCGGGGTGGGGACCTTCACCGAGCCGAGCGCTCGGAACCCTCCGCCTGCAATTGCAATGTACGACCTGGGCTTGGAGGCCGTCAAGACTCACTCGGCGGCGGGCCATTGCCAATCGTCTGAGCACAGCAGTTGCCTCCTTTTGGGCTCGGGCCCTTCCGGGGAGCGGGGACGGGCTCGCCGCATCCAGCGGCCGACGCTAACCAGTTCGGTGCCGGTGGCCCGCTGTGGCCCGAGGTCGGCGTCGGCTTTCTATAATGGGGCGTGAGGGGAATTATCTGGGTAGCCCTGAAGGAGACGGTGCTGGACCCGCAAGGGCGTGCTATCGCCAAGGCGCTACAGAGCCACGGCCACCCGGAGATTCTCTCGGTTCGGCAGGGCAAGTACTTCGAGCTCGAGTTCGTCGGCGGCGAGGACCGAGAGTCGGCGCGGGAGACCCTGGAGCAGGTGGCTTCCGGAATCCTGGCGAATCCCGTCATTGAGGATTACGAAGTGACCCTGCTGGACGAGGCCTAGCCCGGGGGTGTGCAATGTCCGGGATCGTCGGGTACGTGGGGTGGCAGCAGGCCGCCCCGGTCGTCCTGGATGGCCTGAGGCGGCTGGAGTACACCGGCTACGACTCGGCGGGCCTGGCGGTGGGCTCGGCCAAGAGTTTTCAGCTGCGGCAGACCCCCGGGAAGCTGCGGAACCTAGTCGCAGCCGTGCGTCTGGACCCGGTTCGGGGCATGTGCGGCATCGGCCATACAGGATGGTCGGCGGGGCGGCCTGCCGACGGTCCCGCTGACCGCGCGTCGACCGCTGGGTGCGGCGTCGCGGTCGCCTTGAGCGGTCGGCCGCGCAACATCGAGAGCCTCCGGGCCAGCCTCCGGGATGGCTCCCGCCCGGACGCCGTCCTCACCGATGCCGACACGCTGGCTCTGCTCGTCTCCACCCACACCGGCGACAACGTGCCGCTGGAGGCAGCGGTGCGCCGGGCGGCAGCCGACATCGAGGGAAACTGCGTTTTCGCCGCGATCGCCAGGGGCGAGCCGGGCAAGATCGTCGCGGCGCGCTTGGGCCTCTCGGCGGTCATCGGCTTGGGGCAGAACGAGAACTTCCTTGCTTCGCACATCCCGGCGATCCTGCATCGCACCCGGGACATGATCCAGCTCGAGGAAGGCGACATCGCCGTGCTGGCGGCGCGCGGCGTGCAAGTGCTGGACTTGGAGGAACGGCCGGTGTCCCGGTCGGTGAGCCATGTCCTGTGGGACCCGCTGATGGCCGAGAAGAGCGGCTACAAGCACTTCATGCTCAAGGAGATCTTCGAGCAGCCCCGGGCGATCCGGGAGACCACGCTCGGGCGCCTGGACGAGGGGGGCTCCCAGGTCTTTCTCGACGAGCTAGGCGTGACCTCTCGCGAACTCCAGCAGATCAAGCACCTGAGCGTGATCGGGTGCGGCAGCTCCTGGCATGCCGGTCTGATCGGCAAGGGGATGATCGAGCAACTGGCTCGCGTCCATGTCGAAGTCGAATACGGCAGCGAGTTCCGTTTCAGCGACCCGCTCATTGACGAGAATGTCCTCACCCTGGTGATCAGCCAGTCGGGCGAGACGGCGGACATCGTGGCCTCGCAGCGCCTGGCCCACGAGCGGGGCTCCAAGACCATCGCCCTCAGCAATGTCGTCGACTCGCTGATCGCGTATTCGGCCAGGGGCGCGATCTTCACGCACGCCGGCCCGGAGCTGGCCGCGGCCTCCACCAAGTCGTTCACTTCGCAACTGACGGCGCTGTTTCTGTTCGCTCTGCACTTCGGGCAGGTTCGAGGCCAGCTGACCCGGGAGGATTCGCGACGGTACGCTCGGGCTGTCCTGCAGCTGCCGGGCTTGGTGGAGTCGGCTCTGGAGCGAGCCGGGCGTTGCGAGCGGCTGGCCCGCCAGATTGGCCACGCAGGCAAGTTCCTGTTCCTAGGCCGGGGAGTGCATTTCCCGATAGCCCTGGAGGGTGCCCGGCAACTCAAGGAGATCGCCTATATCCCTGCCGAGGGCTGCGCTGCCGGGGAGATGCGGCACGGGCCTACCGCGTTGCTTGACGACGACATGATCGTGGTTGCGATCGCCACGGTCGACGAGAGCGACCCGGCGAGCCGTCTCCGGTACGAGAAGACCGTGGCGCAGGTCCAGGAAGTCACGACCCTCCACGGACGCGCGGTCTGCATCGCGAACGAAGGCGACACCCGGCTGCACGCCTACGCCCGGGAAGTGATCTGGGTGCGTCCGACCTGCGAGCTGCTGCTGCCCATCGTCGAAATCGTCCCGCTGCAGCTGATGGCGTACCACATCGCCTTGCTGCTCGAACGCGATATCGACCAGCCCCGCAACCGGGGCCGCACGGTAGTTTCCGACTAGCGCTGCGGTCAGCGCCGCTTCAGCGTCGGGCGCTCGTCCTCGTCCCCCTCGTCTTCGGTGGCGACATCGATGTCGTCGGTCGGTATCGTCCCGCCGGAGCTTGTCCGGCGCAGGCGCGGCTTCTCGGGGTCGTTCGTGGTTCCCTTGCGGCGCAGCACCAGCTGCTCGAGCCTCGCCTTCACCTGCAGGAACTCCGAGGTGTTGACGACATATTCCTCCTTGTTCGGCAGGAGCTCGTCGATGGTCTTCTGCGTCTTGCGGATCCGCGAGCCATGGGGCGGATGGCTGCGGAACAGCTTGGACATAGTGCCGGGCCGACGCTTCTCGTCCGCGAGCATCTTCTCGAAGAAGTCGATGAACGAGGTTGGGTCGTAGCCCGCCTTGTAGAGATACTGCACGCCGAGGAAGTCCGCCTCCGACTCCATGCCGCGGGTGAACTTCAGGAACGTCATGGGAATGAGGAAGCCGCTGGCCTGGTAGATCCCGTAGCCCGTCCAGCCGCCGATGAAGAGCAGCGGGATGGTCGCGAAATTAATCAGCTGGGCCTTGGTGGCTTGGCGCGTGCCGTGCCTAGCGGCGACATGCGCGATCTCGTGCGCCATCACGCCGGCCAGTTCGGACTCGCTCTCGGCCCGCAGCATCAGGCCGCTGTTCACGAAGAAGAACCCGCCCGGCAAGGCAAAGGCGTTGATGTCGGAGCTGTCGATGAGCTTGATCGTGAAGGGCACCTTGGCGTCGGAGTTGCGCACGAGGTTCTGCCCCACCCGGTTCACGTACTCCGCGATGACCGGGTCGTCGACGATCTTCGAGTGGCGCTCCACATCCTGGGCCATGCGCTTGCCCATGGCGATTTCCTTGTTGATCGAGTAGAAGTTGGGCCCTTTGGCTACCTCTCGCTCGCCGATCGCGTCGACATCCTGCTTGGCGGAGCGCGGACTCCGCTTTTTGCTCTCGGACTCGTTGTTGGCGAGGGCCGCTCCCGCGAAGCTGAAAGCCAGCGCGAGCGCCAGTACGCTGTTGATTCCTATCCGGACCATGTTGTACCCTCCAATCCGCCGACGCTCCATCCTCGCCGACTCGACTATGGTTACTTAGTATAGGCCTTGGTCTGGCCGCTGCCAAGCGCAGCCGCGCCGACGGGTCCCGCTCCGCAGATGTCCCCGGCCACGTTTCGCGAGCAGTTCCCTGTCGCTGACGGGTACTGCTACCTCAACCACGCTTCGATTGCGCCGCTGCCCAGAGTCGCGGCCGAGGCCATGCAGGCGCAGGTCGACGATGTCCTGCGGCACGGCGTGCATGGCTTTCGGCGCTGGATGGAGGACTGCGCAGGGCTGCGCCGCGCCGCGGCCGCCATGCTGGGCTGCACACCGGCCGAGATCGCCATCACGAAGAACACGTCTGAAGGCCTCTCGGCGGTGGCGAACGGGGTCGATTGGAGGCCGGGGGACATAGTCGTCGGCGTTGCCGCAGACTTCCCCGCCAACTACCTGCCTTGGGAGGTGCTGCGGGCGCGGCGCGGCGTGCGGTTCCGCAGCTTGGAGCTCCGCAACGGTGCGCTAGATCTCGACGAGCTGGACCGCGCCTGTACGGGGGCGCGTCTCGCGGCGCTGAGCTACGTCCATTTCGTGACAGGCTTTCGCTGGGATCTGGCTGCGGTGGGCGAGATCTGCCGTCGGCGCGGCTGCAGGCTCGTGGTGGACGCCGTGCAGGGTTTGGGCGTCTTTCCGGTCGACGTCAAGACGTGCGGGGTCCATGCCCTGGCGGCGTCCGGGCACAAGTGGCTGCTCGGTCCGGAGGGGTGTGCTGTCTTCTACATCGACCGCGACTGGATGCCTGAAGTCGAGCCGGCGGAATTCGGATGGACCAACGTTACGGGCTTCGAAGCCTACCGCAGCGACGGGGGCCTGCGCCCGGATGCTGGGCGCTTCGAGTGCGGCACGCTCAACTCAGTCGGTTGCGCCGGCCTGCGGGCTTCGCTGGAAATGCTCAACCGGCTGGGCACCGAGGCCGCGTCGCACGCCGTGCATACCCTGACCGAACGCGTGCTCGAGGGGGCGTGCGCCAAGGGCTACCTTGCGGCCGCCCCGCGCCGCAGGAGCAACGGGTCGGGTATCGTCGCGTTGCGCAAGCCCGGCGTGGATGCGACGGCTACAGCTGCCATGCTGCTGGAGCGCAGGGTTTCCGTCGGAGCACGGCTGGGCTGGATCCGCGTCGCGCCGCACGCGTACAACACCCGCGAGGAAGTCGAGCGCCTGCTGGAGCTCCTGCCGTAGGCGAGCGGCATCTGGCGTGTCCGGCGCTGGGCATCAAGCGCACAGCAGGGCCGACGGCGTGCTGGACGAGCCACGGATCCGCACCTTTTCGCGCAACGAGGAGACGCGATGCCCGCTCACGCGAAGCGCCGGCCATGGAGCGTCCACGGTGCGGAAGCCGATGCCGCGGAGTCTTCGGAACCGCCTCGTTCAGGCGGGCCCAACGGGCACTTCCCCAGCGACCCGGCCTCTGCGGCGCAGACTCCTGGCCCCCAAGCTTAGGCGCGGCCCGAACCAATCGTCCGGGGCATCTTATCGGCGGGAATCGGCCACGGTTAGCACCGGTCTCCTGATGCACTGGCCGGCAGGCCGGCCGGCGTTGGCAGGCGCGCATCGGCTCGCAGCTTTCCTGGTGCCGGAACCAGCGGCTTCCGACGGCTGTGCTACGCTGCCCGTCTTGGCCGAACCGGCCCTCGGCGGCGGCATGCTGCTTGAACTGTCTTCGATCCGCAAGAGCTTCGGCGGAGTGTGCGCCTTGCGCCAGGGTGATCTGCGCGTGGGTGCCGGCCAGGTGCATGCCCTCATCGGCGAGAACGGGGCGGGCAAGTCGACTCTCATGAAGATCGTGGCGGGGATGCTCCGCCGAGACGGCGGGGGGATGCGCTGGAAGGACCGTGAGGTGGACTTCGCCCGGCCTGCCGAAGCCCACGCGGTCGGCATCCACATGGTCCATCAGGAATCGCTGCTGGCGCCGCACCTCACGGTCGCCGAAAACGTGTTCCTTGGGCGCGAACGGCTGCAGGGCCCCATCCTGGACCGGGCGCGCATGCAGGCCGAAACCGAGCGGATCCTTGTCGAGCACCGGTTCCCGCTCGACGCCAAAGCCCGGGTGGAGCAGCTCAGCCCGGCCCAGAAGCAGCTGGTCGAGATCTGCCGGGCGCTGCACGGTTCCCCTGCGCTGTTGATCTTTGACGAGCCGACCTCCTCTCTGTCCGACGCCGAGGCGGATGAGGTGTTTCGGACGGTTGAGGAACTCCGCGACCGTGCGATCGGCATCATTTACATCACCCACAGGCTGGTGGAGGTGGAGCGGATTGCGGATCAGGTCACGATCCTGCGGGACGGTTCCACTGTCCACAGCTGCCCGGCGCATGCGATCACGACCCGGGAGATCGTGCGCCATATGGTGGGTCGCGAGGTGTCCTCCGTCTACAGCCGCGGCAAGCACGCCATGGGGCAGGTGCGGCTCAAAGTCAGCCTCCCGCAGGCGAAGTTCGAGGTGCGGGCTGGCGAAATCGTGGGTATCGCAGGCCTGATGGGGGCAGGTCGCACTGAGCTGTGTGAGACGGTGTTCGGCGTAACTCCGGCTCCGCCCGGATCGATCGAGATCGACGGCGCGACGGCCGATATCCGGGCGCCGCACGATGCTGTAGAATCCGGCGTCGCCCTCGTGACCGAGGACCGCCAGCGCACCGGGCTGGCCATCAAGCTGCCGATCCGGACCAACATTACCCTGGCCAATGTGGACGCCGTCTGCTCCGGCGGAGTCGTCCAGGCCGGCCGGGAGCGGAAGGTCGCCGAAGACTACCGGGAGCGCCTCCAGATGCAGGTCGGCTCCGTAGAGCAGAGCGCCTGGCAGCTCAGCGGAGGCAATCAGCAGAAGGTCGTGATCGCCAAGTGGCTGTTTCGGAACACCGACATCGTGCTGTTCGACGAGCCCACCCGCGGCATCGATGTGGCCGCCAAGGCGGAGGTGTTCGGGCTGATGGACTCCATGGCCCGCGACGGCAAGGCCCTGGTGATGGTGAGCTCCGAGCTGCCGGAACTGCTCCAGGTCGCTGATCGGATCCTCGTGATGCGGGAGGGGGCCATCGTTGCGGAGCTGCCGCGGGAGACCACCCAGGAGCAGATCATGCACCACGCCGCCCTGGGCCGCGAGTGACCGGAGCAGACCCATGAAGCTCCAGTCCGGCATGGTCCAGAAGTTCCTGCCATTCATCAGCCTGGCGCTGCTGTTCGCGGTGCTCTCGGTGGCCTCGCCGTACTTCTTGACGGCTACGAACCTCTCGAGCGTGGTCCGCCAGACGGCCGTGATCAACATCATGGCGCTCGGCATGACCCTCGTCATCGTCGCCGGAGGCATCGACCTGTCCGTCGGTTCGATTCTGGCGTTCTCCGGTGTCGTGGGCACAATGACGATGGTTTCGCACGACTCAGTCCTCTTGGGCATTGCGGCTGGCGTCGCCTGTGGTGCCCTGTGGGGCTGCGCCAACGGGCTGATGATCGCCAGCCTGAAGATCCCGCCGTTCATCGTGACCCTGGGAGCGCTCGGCATCGTACGCGGCCTGACCTTGGTCATTTCTGGGGGTTTGCCGGTGGTCGGTCTGCCGAAGGAGCACGGCTTCCTCGGCGAAGGCATGCTCGGGCCGGCCCCGTTCGTGCTGGTGGTGCTGGTGGTCTGCGCCATCCTCACGCACATCGCGCTGCATTCCACCAAGCTGGGACGCTACACGTACGCCATCGGCAGCAACGAGGCGGCGGCCGTCTACGCAGGGATCCCCGTGGCGCGCTACACCGTGGCGATCTACACCATCTGCGGCCTACTCACCGGCTTGGCGGGCATGATCGAGACGTCCAGGCTGATGACCGGTCAGCCTACCGCGGGGGTGACCTACGAGCTGCAGGTCATTGCTGCTGTGGTGATCGGAGGCGGTAGCCTGACGGGCGGCGAGGGAACGGTCATCGGCACGCTGATCGGGGCCTTCATCATGGGGCTGCTCTCGAATGGTAGCGATCTGCTGGGGGTCAACCCCTACTGGCAGCAAGTCATCATTGGCGCGATCATCATCCTAGCGGTGGCGTTGGACGAGGCCCGGAAGCGGCGCTTCGCGAGCTAACGCGGCCTTTGAGCTGCGGTTGCCGCTCGAGGTATGCATGGACCGCTCCAGATCCGCAGCCAGAGCCTGGCAGGGGGCAAGACCCATGTTGGCGGCGAGGCAGGCACCCGCTCCCCGGGCGGCCCATGGGAAGCCCTCGACCTCGTAGTCCTTCCCGAGCCGTATGACGCTCTCCAGACGCCTTGAGGAGAGTCCGACCTCCAAGGCGTGTGGATCGGCGATGCAGCCGACGGCATCCCGCTGGTGCGCCCGGCGGATCTTGCGGAAGTCGCTGCGCTCACGCCAGAGCAGGCGGCGGCGAGGCGGGAGCGCGGCGCATTGGGGAGCATCTGGGGCTGCGAAGGGGTTTTGAGCGAGAGTCCGCGGGAGAATCGAAGCCGTCCACGGGCGGCGCTGCATCCGCAGCCTACTCACCGCTAACCGCTGTTCATCGCCAGCCTGAGCCTGGGCGGCGGCGAGAATGGTTGAGGCCTGATAGAGATCCAGGCTCGTCGCCGTTCCACGGCGGTAGCGTCCTTCGACGAAAGCGAAGTTGTTTTCGTAGAAGCCTATTGTTTCGTGCAGTAGCTCCTGCTGCCGGCGCAAGGCAGCCAGCGTGAAATACTCTGCGGCGACTTGTGTTGAGATCAAAAGCGCGACCGCCCGGGCATCCTCCCGAGTGGCGAGCAGATCCGCATAGGCCGACTGCCGGGCCGCTCTCAACTTCCCCTACAGGTCCCGCTCGTAACGAGTCGCGGCACCGATGTACCTGGCACTTCCGGTTGCCGACCTGCGGCTGGCGTCAGCAGTCTGCGTCAGTGCTGCATACCACTCGAAACGGGCGAGAGCAGCCTGCAGTGCAAAAGTTGCGGTCGAAGACCTCCGTCATGAGTCGATTGAGAATCGTGTCGTCGAAGGCTTCCCGCCATCTTCTCATCGACGAAGTTGCCGAGCCGTTGAGCCTGGTGAAATTGCGCGGGCGGCATCAACAGCCCCCAGCCCGGTCCTGACGCTGCAGCCGCTGCATAAAGCGACTGCCACTGCAATCGGAACGGTGCCCATAGCCCGCCCGACGGTCTACGAAGTCATGGCACGGCTGATCCTGCTTGGCCGGCCTCAGCCGACAGATACCGGCGGCCCGACAGGACCATAGCCCCGAGGCCCAGCCACGTGGCCGCGAGCCAGAACAGCCCGCCGAGCCCGGGGATCGCGAACAGGAGATAGAGCACCACGACGCCGGCGGCCATCGCCGCGACCGGGCGACCGGAGCCCGGATCCCTGCGTCACGAGAGCAGGCTTAGCCCGGATCAGGCACGAGAGGTCCGATCCAGGCCGGGACACAAGAGCCTCCGCACGGTAAAACTGCAGTGTAAACAGGCGTTTTCACCACCACTGAGGTCCCTGCGTAACTCGCGACACTGTGCCACAGCTGTTTTGTTCCCGGATTTGTTCGACAAGCCGCTGGTCGCCGAGTTCAACCCAGAGCCGGCAAGCTCCGACGGCGGGGCGGTCCTGCTCCAGGCGGCCGAGCGCGCCTTCGGCAGCGCCGGCGGCCATCCCGACCGCCTCGCCGACGCCCGCTCCCTGCGCCGCTGCTCGACCGAGGCACGGTTGCGGGGGAGCGCCTGGCAGCGCAACCGACGCTGCCGCGGTTCGAGAACGCGGCCAGCCACTGCGCACTCTACCGCATGGCGGGCTCGGCCAATCCCGAGGTCTTCGACTGCCTGGAGGCGCAGCCGCGGCTTGAGGGCGTGGTCGCGATGGCGAAGAACGCGGTCCTGCTGCGGCCCGCCGACATCGCAGGCGTCCGTGCATAGGCGGCGACATGGCTGCGCGGCCGGCTGCTGCAACTGGGCGTGCAGGCGGTCCGCTTCGTCCGTTGCCACGGGCTGCGCCTGCCGCGTGCGACGCCGGGCTTGGCGGCACATCGCCGTCGCGCTCGGGGCGCTTGCCGTCCGTCGCATCGCTTCCGTCCCGCAAGGCTACCAACCGCCCGACGGGGGATTGTCGCTGTCCGCCCCTTGCCGCACCCATCATCACGCCGGTCAAGCGCTTGACCACACCGTCACCCGCCGGGCGCGTCCGTTGGGGCCGGATCGCGCCGCAATCACGCCCAGGAACCAGGCCTGCTTCGCAGGTTTCCGCCAGAAATGGGGTTCTGTGGCGGACACGAGCTAGCGGCTGCAGAGCGCCATCCGAGGCGCTTGCAGGTTCGGTTGCGAGCGGCGCAGAGGCACGGCGCGGCAGCGGGCCGGTTCGAGGCACCTACAATGTAGGCGTCGATGCCGGACTTGCCGACTCGCCGGGACTTTCTCAAGCGCAGTGCCGCCGTAGCCGGGGCTACGAGCCTAGGCCTAGCTGCCACGCCGGGGGCCGGCCAGGACTGGGCCTTCTACGGCGGCACGCCCGAAGCGACCCGCTACTCGACCTTGGACCAAATCGACACAGGCAATGTCGCCGGGCTCGAGATGGCGTGGACGCACGCCACGGGCGACGGCATGGCGCGGCCCGCGACAACCATCGAATGCACGCCTCTCGTCGTGGACGGCCGGATGTACATCACGACCGCCCAATTGCAGGTCCGGGCCCTCGATGCCCGGACGGGCAAGCAACTCTGGAACTTCGACCCGTTCGAGGGGATCGTTATGCGGCGGCCCAAAGGCGTAAGCCGGGGCGTGACCTATTGGGCGGACGGCGACCGCCGCCGGATCTTCGCTGGAGCGGGCTCCAACATGTACTGCCTCGACGCCGACACCGGCAAGCCCGCCTCCGAGTTCGCCGCCGGGGGCGTGCTCGACATGAAGCAGGGCTTGGACCGGGACCTGTCCGATGTACGCTTCAGTCACCCCACGCCTCCCGTGCTCTTCGAGGATCTGCTGATTTTGGGAGGTAGCGCCGGGGAAGGGCCAGGGCCGGCGGCCCCCGGCCACATCCGCGCCTACGACGCACGCACCGGCCGCCGACGCTGGATCTTCCACACCGTGCCGCATCCAGGCGAATTCGGGTACGACACCTGGGGCGCAGACAACTGGCGAACCAGCGGCGGGTGCAACTGCTGGGCCGGCATGAGTGTGGACGCTGAACGGGGCTTGGTCTTCGCGGCGCTTGGCTCCCCGGCCTTTGACTTCTACGGCGCCGACCGGCCTGGAATGAACCTGTTCGGCAATTGCGTGCTGGCGCTGGATGCGCGTAGCGGCGAGCGGGCGTGGCACTTCCAGACGACGCACCACGACCTGTGGGACTACGACTTGCCGGCCCAGCCCGCCCTGGTGCGCGTGAAGCGCGGCGACCGCTGGACGGATGCAGTGGTGCAACTCACCAAGACGGGCTTCCTCTTCGCTTTTGACCGGGAGACCGGCACCCCCCTGTTCGAGATCGAGGAGCGCGAGTTCCCGAAGTCCGACATCGCCGGCGAGCAAGCGTGGCCGACGCAGCCGGTTCCGGTGGAGCCTCCTCCGTTTGCCCGGCAGGGCTTTACGGAAGCCCAAATCACCGACATATCTGAGGAATCCCGCGCTTATGTCCTCCGCCAGCTCAAGGACCTGCGCAACGAGGGGCTCTATACGCCGCCGAGCAAGCGGGGCACCGTCTATTTCCCGGGAACTCTGGGAGGCAGCCTCTGGGGCGGCTGCAGCTTCGACCCCGAGACTGGCTGGGTCTACATCAACGCCAACAACGACCCCAAGTTCTTCACGCTCATCGACGCTGCCGAGAACGAACCGTACCCGTACCGTGTCGCGGGCTATCCCTTCCTCAACGACCAGGACGGATACCCGGCGTCCAAGCCGCCGTGGGGCGAGTTGCTGTGCTTGGACCTAGCCAGCGCTGAGTATCGTTGGCGCCGGCCCCTCGGCGAACACGCTGCGTTGCGAGCCCGGGGCGTGCCGCAGACGGGCACCTTCACGGTGGGCGGCTCCGTGGCAACCCGGGGAGGGCTGGTGTTCATCGCCTCGACCCGCGATGCCAAGTTCCGGGCTTTTCACTCGGGGACCGGCGCACTGCTCTGGGAGCATCAGCTTGAAGCCGGCGGTTACGCGAGTCCCAGCACATACGCTGTGGATGGCAAGCAGTACGTCGCCGTCGCCGCGGGCGGAGCGGGCAAGGGTCGCACCAAGTCCGGCGACCAGTTCGTGGTGTTCGCGCTGGCCTAATGGGCCGGCCGCGGCATCCGGCGCGCAGCCTAGGCGGTGTCCCACCGCGATCCTTTCCGGCCCCCGCCCCCGTGCCTGAGCGCTATAGCGCAAGTCCCGGAGCCGACTGGCCGAGCGCTACGCGGGCGACAGAATGAGGCTGGCTGCAGGGGCGCTTGGGCAGAGCTGTCGGTCCTGGAGCGCAGTGAGCGGCTTGCAGTCGCTGCGAGGTCCACGCGCCAGGCTCCGTGGCGCTCGCACGCCCTTCGGGATGGTTTCGCGGAGGAGCCCAGGTCGCTGGACAGCCGTAGGAGGCGTGGGTTTTGCCAGGCCTTGGTCTGCGGGGTGATCACTGGGCTCCCCGGGGAATCGATCAGCGTCGATGCACCGTAGCTGTTGCCGCGGACGCACGGGTTCGTCTACCCCGCATGCAGCAGTGCTGCAAAATGGTCCGCGACCCAGCGTGGGCGTTCGAGCAGGCCGCCGACGGACGCCCCCAACGCCCAAGCCGCATAGTGTCGGAGGTCGGGCGCGTCGCGGCGGAGCCCTCAGCCCCGCTGCTCGGACGCTCACTTGCTTTTGGCCGGTTGCTGCAAGCCGCTCAGTAGGTACGCCGCAAAACGCAGCAGGTGGCGTGCGAAGCGCAGGAATCCGAGCTGGATCCGGAGGTGCAATAGTTCGCGGAACCGGCTCCGCGATTGCTTGCGGCGAGCCCGCTTGAGCACCTCGTGGAGCGGCCGGCCCTCCAGCTTCATGTCCAGCCGCCCGGACTGGATTTCTTGGACCATCTCAGGACTGACGAGGTCCAGGCCGAGAGCTCGCTGCTCGAGCCAGTCGAAAAAGCGGTGCTTGTCGTGGGCCACCAGAACCTTGACCATGAGCCCCGTTCCCATGTCGACCACGACAAGGCAGATGATTGCGGCAGGGCCGAGGACCTGTAGCGCCCAGCGCCAAGTTTCGTCTTCAAGCTCCATATAGGGGGCTGCTGTCGCGAACATTGCTAGGATCGAGATCGTGAACAGGATCACTATGTGAGTCATCAGAAAGAGCTTGCGCCTTCGCTCGAAGTGGCGGACTGATTTTTGAATGGCGGCCAGTAGTTCGTACCGCTTGTTCTTGGTTTCTGAGCTATCCCCGGAAGCGGAGCCGTTGGTCACGTGGTACTCCCCTGGACCGGCGTGGCCGACCACGCTCGGTGCGACAGGCGGGCGGAGCCCGGTACGCTCCATCGTACACCGGTTCCATTCTGGCTAGCGGAGCAGCGGCCGCCGCCGCCGGAATCCGCGCCAGCGAGCAGGCTTGCGAGAAGGAAAAGCGCCCCAGCGCTGCTCGCAGCGGAACGGTCCAAGAAGTGGCGGGCCGGGCTGTTTCCCTACGGCACGGATCAGCCGGGCCGAAACCTGTCTCCTGCTGGGAGCCGGAAGCTCCCGTCCCGACCTCTGACGCTGGCCGCCGAACCGAGCGCGACCTGCCTCTGTCCATCGGCGGACCCTTGGCTGGCGAATCCCAAGCTCCATCCCGGCTGCCGCCCCGCACAGGCCATGCAGCGCCGTTGGCCGGCCAAGCCCAAGCGGGTCAGCCCGCGCAGGCCGTGCTGCGCCTCAGATGCCCGGCGGGGGAGGCTGACCTGAACGCGAAGCTAGCGCTCGCTCTGGGGCGGCGGCTCCCGCCATCGATTGCGGAGTGCAACCTCAGCTGCAACCCGAGGTCGAGCCGCAGTTCGGACACCGGTAGCAACTGCCGTTCACCACCATGATTGAGCCGCATTCAGCGCACAGCGGGCCGTCGGCCGGCGTCGCCTGGAAGGCAAACTTCTGCTGCGGGTCTGGCTCGGTCTGGCGCAAGGTGGGCGTGTCGCCCGCTTCGCTCGTCGCATACTCCTCGGAAATGAACTTGGACCCGAGCCACCGGAAGATGTAGTCCGTGATCGACTTCGCGTAGCGAATGTTGCTGTTGTTCGTCCAGCCGCTCGGCTCGAAGCGCACGTGCTGGAACTTCTCCACTAGGGTCTTGAGCGGCACGCCGTATTGCAGGGCCAGCGAAACGGAAGTGGCGAAGTTGTCCATCAGGCCGCTGATGGTCGACCCCTCCTTCGACATGCGGATGAAGATTTCTCCGGGCTCGCCCGAATCGTAGAGCCCGGCCGTGATGTAGCCTTCGTGGCCGCCCACCGAGAACTTGTGCGTGAGCGACTGCCGCTCGTCCGGCATACTGCGGCGCATCGGCTGGTAGACGGGCTCATCCTCCGCGGGCTTTGCGTCCGCCTTGCCGGTGCTGAGAGGCTGCGCCACCTTCGAGCCGTCCCGGTAGATTGCGACAGCCTTGAGGCCCAGCGCCCATGCCTCCGTGTACGCGTCCGCGATGTCGTCGGCGGTGGACTCCTCCGGCATGTTGATCGTTTTGGAGATGGCTCCGGAAATGAACGGCTGCACCGCGGCCATCATGCGCAGGTGGCCGCGGTACTGGATCGCCCGCTCACCGTTCTGGGCCTTGAAGCTGCAGTCGAAGATTGGTAGGTGCGCGTCGTCAAGGCCTGGGGCCCCTTCGATGGTCCCGGTCGAATCGATGTGGTTCACGATGGCGTTCACGCGGTTCGGACTGTAGCCGATACGCTCCAAGGCCTCGGCCACGGTCTTGTTCACGATCTTGATGATGCCGCCGCCCACTAGCTTCTTGAACTTGACCAGCGCTAGCTCCGGCTCAATGCCGGTCGTATCGCAGTCCATCATGAAGCCGATGGTGCCGGTCGGAGCGATGACCGTGACTTGGCCGTTGCGGTAGCCGTGCGTGGCCCCGAGCTTGAAGGCCTCGTGCCATGTGCGCTCCGCGTTCTGGCGGAGGTCGGGCTGCACGCCGTCCCGGCTCAGGTCCACGGCCTGGCTGCGATGCATCCGGATCACGTCCAGGAATGGCTCGTTGTTCTGGGCGTAGCCCTCGAAAGGCCCTTGCGCCTCGGCCAGCTTTGCGCTCGTCAGATAGGCTTGGCCGCACATCGTCGCGGTGACCGAGCCGGCGATCGCCCGGCCCCGCTCCGAGTCGTAGGGCACGCCCATGCTCATGAGCAATGCGCCCAGGTTCGCGAAGCCGAGTCCGAGCGGGCGGAAATCGTGGGAGTTCCTGGCGATGCTCTCGGTTGGATAGGCTGCGCTGTCGACCAGGATCTCCTGGGCGACCACCACCGTCTCGACGGCGCGCCGGAAAGCCTGCACATCGAAGCCCTTGTCCGGCCGCTGGAACTTCTTCAGGTTCAGCGACGCCAAATTGCAGGCCGAGTCGTTCAGGAACATGTACTCCGAGCATGGATTCGAAGCGTGGATGCGGTCGGTGTTCTTGATCGGGTTCCACCGGTTGATGGTGGTGTCGAACTGCATGCCCGGGTCGCCGCACTGATGGGTCGCCTCAGCGATCTGGCGCAGCAGGTCCTTTGCCCGGTGCCGTTCCCGGGGCTGGTTGCTCAGCACGGACTTGGTCCACCAGTCGGCGTCCGCTTGGGCGGCCTGCATGAACTGGTCCGTGACCCGCACCGAGTTGTTGGCGTTCTGGAACGAGATCGTGGCGTAGGCATCCCCGTCGATCGCCCCGTCGTAGCCGTTCTCGATCAGAATGTGCGCCTTCTTCTCCTCCTTGGCCTTGCTCCATATGAAATCAACGATATCCGGGTGGTCCACATTCAGGATCACCATCTTGGCTGCTCTGCGCGTCTTGCCTCCGGACTTGATGACTCCCGCGAACGCATCGAAGCCCTTCATGAACGAGACGGGGCCCGAGGCCCGCCCGCCGCCGGCTAGGCCGGCGTCGTTCTCCCGGATCGACGAGAGGTTCGTGCCGGTGCCCGAGCCCCACTTGAAGAGCATCCCCTCGGTTTTGGCCAGGTCGAGGATCGATTCCAGCGAATCCTCCACGGAGTTGATAAAGCAAGCCGAGCACTGCGGCCGGTGCTCGTGGGGGTTGAGTGCCGTGACGCGGCTCTGCTCCGCGTTCCAGGCCCAGCCGTAGCCGCGGGTTTCCTTCTTGACCCCCACGTTGAACCAGACCGGCGAGTTGAAGCTGGCCATCTGGTGCAGCATGAGGTGCGCGAGGTCGTCGCGGAAGCTCTCCGCGGAGGCGTCCGATGCGAAGTAGCCTCCCTCGACGCCCCAGTCCGCGATCGTGTCGACGACGCGGTGGACCAGTTCCCGGAGGCTGCTCTCTCGGTCGGGCCGCCCGATCGTGCCGTGGAAGTATTTGCTGGCCACGATATTGGTCGCCGTCTGCGACCAGCCGACGGGCATCTCGACCCCACTCTGCTCAAAGACCGTGTTGCCGGCGGCATCCGTTATGACGGCGGTGCGCCTCTCCCAGTCGAGAACGCTGTAGGGCGTCTGACCGACCGGCAGGTCGCGGGTGAAGTAGCGTTCGAACGCTAGCCCGCGTCGCTGCGAGGCTTGCTCCGCGACGGGCTGCCCGTTGACCGGATGGTCTAGGGCCGGGACGGCAGTGGCCGTGGCTTCAACGAGAACATCGCGCAGTCTGTCTGTCACGCTTTGTGAACCTCTCCTTGCATATTCGCCCCGGAGCACGCGGGCAACGCAGCCGGGAGCCGCGCAGTACGTCCCTGGTCAAGGATTCCACTCGCTGTGCTTCCGAGGCACGGTCGGAAGCAACCAAAACTTGGCGGCTGGGCCTGTTGGCGTAGGTGAACCACCGCAGCGCAAAGTATAGGCCACATCACTTCCAAGGCACTAGATGTAGTGGGCACCTTCCGCTGGACCCACTGGAGCTTACCGATCATACTACACCGGTAGGCT
Source organism: Bryobacterales bacterium (assembly GCA_965213745.1). GTDB lineage: Bacteria > Acidobacteriota > Terriglobia > Bryobacterales > UBA6623 > VXMF01. The sequence goes on from CBDBZZ010000055.1 coordinate 163,505, forward strand.
CATTCGTTCGGGAGCAGCAGGCCGGCCTATTGGCGTCCTCGCGGTGCAGGCCGTCGGTTGGAGAGCTGCAAGCCCGCAAGCTGCAAGGGCTTGCGGCTCTCGGATCGGCGTGTCTGACCCTCAGCTCGGCCTGCGCCGCGGCAAAAAATCTGGCCGGTATAGGGCGTGTTGCGGTCGGTGCCGCAGCCCCCTCCGGCCCAGCCGCCCCCGCGGGAGCGAATTCTCAGGGCGCCCGCCGGGGGAGCCTGCGGCCTAAGCCCAGATGGATTCCGCAGCCACGCGCCCGATGCGCGCCTCGCCGCTCTGGACGACTGCGAACTTGGTGCCGATCGGCCCGATCGTCTCGAAGAGGACGACCACCGAGAACACCACGGTCGACATCTCCGCGTAGTACTGCGGGAACTGGCGGCCTACCGTCATCACCAAGCCCACCGCCAGGTCGGCCTGCGCCAGCAGGCCGAAGCCGAGGAAGCGCTGCACCTGGGGCTGCATGCCGGCCCGTCTGCTACCCAGCCAGGCCCCGACGAACTTGCCGGACGCGCGCGCCAGCAAGTAGGCGATGCCGACCGCGCCCATCGAGGCCAGCAGGCTGATGTCCAGGTCCGCCCCTGCGAGGACGAAGAAGATGGCGTAGAACGGCGGGTCGGTTCCCGCCAGCGCGGCAAAGAGTCGGCGGCTCCGACGCGACAGATTCACCATGGTCGCCCCCACCGCCAAACTTGCGATCAGCGGGGACAAGTCCAGGATCCTCGCTGCACCGACGCACAGCAGGATCGAGCCGGCCAGGAGGATCAGCATCTCTCCGGGGGCGGTGACCTGCCGCGCCCAGCCCGCCACCAGCAGGCCCGCCAGAAAGCCCAGCGCCACGGATCCGGCCAACTGCCAGAGCAACGGAAAACCCGCCTCGAAAAGGGTTGCGCCCAGCGGCTGATGCCCCCAGCCGGCGACTAGGTTCACCACTGCCGCGAAGGCCAGGTAGGCGATTAGGCAAATGATGTTGTTGATGGCGATGATGCCCGTCAGGGTATCGCTCAGCGGTCCGTGCGCGTTGCATTTGCGGATCACCATCAAGGTCGAGGCCGGGGCCGTCGCGGTCGAGACCGCGGCGAGCAGCAGCGCCACCTGCCAAGTCAGCCCCAGCCCGAGCATCGCGACCAGCACCATGCCTGCCGCCAAGGCGGACTCCATCAAGGTCAGGCGGACGATCCTTCGCCCGATCCGGCGGACGAGGTTGAACTCGAACACGGACCCGATCGAGAACAGAATCAGCCCTAAAGCCACTTCGCTGAGCGCTTCGAGCGCCTGGATGTTCTCGTGGCTCACCCAGCCCAGCACGGACGGTCCGAGCGCGATGCCCGCCAGGATGTAGCCCGTCACTTCCGGGATGCGCAGGACCTGCACTAGCTGGCCGGCGAGCAGCGCGAGCAGCAGAATCAGGCCCAGCGAAAAAAGCTCAGTCATCGGCACCCACCAGCACGCCCCACATCCGGCCCTGGCGCTCCAGAACCACGTGGACCGGCTCGCCCCCAGCCTGCCTGAAGGTGCGCTCGACTTGGTCGAAGGAGGAGGGCATGCGCTGGTTGACGGCCAGGAGCCGATCGCCTGGCCTCGCCCCCGCCCGTGCGGCAAGGCTGCCGGGGATCACGGACGAGACTGTCAAACCCTCCTCGCTTCCTACGAAGCCGTGCGCCGACACCGTCGGCTCCGTCGCTGGCCGAGCGGCCAAGGCGACCTGTCGCCGCCCTCTGCGCCAAATCCCCACATCGTGCATCTCGCGCGACACGGGTAGCGCCAGCACCGCCAGATCTATGAGTTCCGTCACTGGCACTGCGTCAACGGACACAACGAGGTCTCCTGGGAGAAGGCCGGCCTCGTGCGCTCGGTAGCCCCACCAGACCTCCCGCAAGATGACGCCCCGCGTCCGCTGGAGGATGTCGAGTTCCCGCTCGTCGGCCTGCGCCGCCCGCATCCCGTAGCGCGAGATCAAGCGCTGTTCCAGCGTCAGTTCGGTACTGATGCGCGAGGCGAGGTCCGCAGCGTCCACGCCGATCAGGTCTCCCTCGCATTCCATGGCCACGGCCAGCAGGTTGCCGTCCAGCGCGAAGATGCCGGCTCCGCGAGGCAGGTCGTGGAAGTGCAGGTTGGTCTGCACCTCGGAGAGTTCGAAATCGCCGCAAAGCCGCAGTTCCACGCCGAACAGGGTGCCCGGGGCGTAGCGCAGGCCGCCGTCCGGCGCTCGCCAGACGGCCATCAGCGCGGACCCGCGGGGATAGAGCCGCACCGGGGCCCTTGAAGCCGCCTCCGCGTCCGGCGGGGCCTCGAGCAGGACATAGGGGAGGTGCGGCCCGGCTAGCCGGGTTTGCAGTGCGACCTCTCGGCTGCCGAGCGCTGTGCTGTCGCGGGCCGGAAACGGCCCGCGCCGTGCCGACGTCAGCACCTGTCCGGGCTGCCAAACCACCGCGGTGTGGCCACTCTTCCCGAGCAGCACGACGGTGGCCTCCGCCTGCGAGGCCAAGTAGGAATAGTACTGGGCCCCGAGTTCCAGCTGGCGTCGCTGAGCGATCCGTTCCAGCTGCGACCGATCCTGGCTTATGCCAGGTATGGAGCCTTCGTTCGGCTGGCCGGGCGGCCGCAGCGCAGCCCCGATCCAGAGGATCGCCACGCAGCTCACGGCTAGCACGGCTATGTACTTGGGGTCCTGCCTCGGGGCTGCCATGCCAATCCCGCCGCCGAATCACAGCACGGCCTGCGCACCGGTGATGCGGTAATCCAGGATCAGCAGGACCAAGGCCGCCAGCGCCCCCAGCGAGCACGCCAGCACGGCCCAGACCACGGCGTCGATACCGAGCGTACTCACCAAGCCGCCCAGCAGCCAGCAGGCGGCGAGGGCCACCGGAGCCGAAAAGCGTAGCGAGGATACGGCCCAGCGACAGCTTGCGAGCACGGTGGGCCGCTGCCCCATGCAGAGGGTCAACGCGCACGCCAACCCCAGTCCTCCCCCCAGCAGGACCGCGCCGGCCGCGAGCGCCGGAGACATCGGTGCCAGCGCCAGCACCACGCTCCCGGCCACGGTCGGCAGCGCCGGCATGGCCAGGACCTGCCAGCGATCCAATGGGCCAGGGATCCGTCTGGACAACATCCAACCCCCGGCGAGCGCCAACCAAAACATGGCGAGGATGGTTGTCCCGTGGTTTCCGGCCAAGCCCCGGGTGCGCGCCAAGTAGCCCATAAGCCAGACCGATGCGAGGCTGCCGGCGATCGCCTGCAGCACTAAGCTCGCCGCGAGCAGTCTGTTTCGCGCTCCCGTCGCCGTTGCCGGCGGCAGGGCCGATCCCGCAGCGCCTGCCAGCCCGGAGTTCAACCGGCCTGCCCGGTGAGCGCAAACCGCCAGCAATGCAGGTGCTGCTGCGGCACAGCCTAGGAGTAAGTTCGTCGAGGACAGGGATAGCGCCGTGAGGGCTAGAAGGTGTCCCGTGCAACCGCCCAGCCCGAAGCTCACGCCGGCGAGGCCGAACACCGCGCGGGCCCCGCGCAGGGGCAGCATGCGCAAGAGCAGGCCTAGGGCCAGCCGCAAGCTACCTCCGACGGCGACGCTCAGGCAGAATGCCGGCAGCGGGCTCCTCTGCAAGGAGTGCAGGCCCGCCGCGGCGAGCAGCCCGAGGCAGGCGGCGACGCCGCAAACGAGAAGGAACAGGCGCCCGAAAGGGCCCAACCCGCCCCGCAGCGTGAGGCCCGGGCCCGGGAGCACGGTCACGAGGGCACCGACCGAGGCGGTCAGGAATACCGCGCCGGATGCCTGCGCCAAGAGCGTTTCCCGTAGGGCCAGCACACCGAGAAACCCCAGGCCCAATCCCTGCGTAAACAGGGATAGCATTGTGGTGCGCACATGCGCCGGCCCGGGAGTCCGCCCCGGAACGGTCGTGTCGGACATGCCCACATTCTATCAACGGTTTACGGAACCTAGGCCGCGCCGAATCGCGGCAGGCTCCATACCGCGGCATGACTCCAGCGCGCCGGCAACAACCGGCCGTGCCTCTACGAGGCAGGTCGGGCAAAGCGCAGCTGCCTAGCCAGCCCCTGGACCGCGCTCCATAGCAGGGCCGCCTCGGTGGAGCAGCCGATGAGCTGCATCCCGCGATGAATCCAGTACTGCGCCAATTTGCCATCCCGAACCTGGATAGCCGGCCACAGGCCGTGCTCGCGGCACGCGGCGACCACTTGGTCGATGGCCTCGACCAAGCGGGGGTGGTGCCAGTCCCCCCCGACGCCCAGGGAGATGGACAGGTCGGCCGGGCCGATCATGAGAGCATCCAGACCCTCAACCCTGGCCAGCTCGGGCAGGCACTCGAGCCCGCGAGTTGTTTCGACTTGGGCGATCAGCAGGGTCTCGCGGTTGCAATGGGCCGTGATCTCGGCAAAGGAGGCTGTCCGATAGTCGAGCTGGGGCGGGCCCAAGCCGAAGCCGCGGTGGCCCAGAGGCGGGAACTTAGCCCCGCGGACGGCATACGCCAGCCGATCCGGGTCCTCGCAGCGCGGAAAGATGATGCCCTCGGCCCCCGAGTCGAGGGCGCGGGCAACCAAGTCGTATTGCAAATCGGCCACACGCACTACCGCAGTCACATCGGTCATGCGGTAGGCCCGGATCAGCTCGTGCAGCGTGTCGGTGGAGAATGGGCTGTGCTCGGAGTCCAGAAAGACCCAATCGAGCTCGGCGGCACTGAACATCTTGGGGATCTCGGCCGTCGGAAGCTGAGCGTGGGCGATGCCGACCGCGACATGGCCGGCCTCCAGGATGCTCTTGGTTCGATTCTGGCGCACGGCCCAACTGTAGCGCAGGGGAACCCGAGCACCGACCCGGGGCAACCGCGAGACCTAGCCCGGCCGGAGGTGCTCCAGCAGCTCGTCGAAGCTGCGGCAAGTGATGAGCCACTCCGCGACTTGGCTGAGCCGACCCCGGCCCGACCAGCGGGCAAGGGCTTGGTCGAACCTATCCGCGGCGGACTCGCCGTACAGTTTCCGCACTTGGCCCAGCAGAAGCTCCCGCTGCTCCCGCTTGATGCCTTGCTCGATACCCTGTTCGAGGCCTTGCGCGACGCCCTTCTGCACGCCCCGCTCCTCGGCGCGCGCCGTCCTGTCGCGCAGGATCCGCTCGATCGTCTCTCCCAAGCCCGTCCGCATGTGCCCGATCCTCCTGCCTGTCACGTAGTCCGTCACCCCGAAACGCGCCCACACCTGCAGCTGCACCCAGTCCGCGAAGCGGATGTTCATCTCCTCCGGCCCGCCCAGCACCCCCTCCAGCCGCTCCAGCTCCGCATCCAGCTCCGCCAAGTCCGCCGCGCTGTCCACCCGGAACAAGGCCGCCGCCCAGTTCCGCGCCAGCTCCGGCGCCCGCCAGCGCCGGTGCCGCACCGCCAGCACCTGGTGCGCCGCCCCCGACTGCTGCTCCCCCAACGCCGCCGGCTCCGCCAGCAGCAAATCCCCGGGCCTGCGCCCCTTGTAGAGCACCAACGGCAGCACCCGCGGGGCCCGCGGGCGCTCCCGCTCGCTCGCCAGCAGGTCCAGCTGCAGCAGCCCGGCGTAGACGCTCATCCGCGCCGCCAGCAGCGGATCGGGCGCGCCTGGAACTCCAGCCCCACGCACAGCGACTCCCCGGGCCGCCCGCGCAGGTCGAAGCGCCAGACCAGGTCGCCCTCCCTGCGCCGCAGGCCCGGCACCCCGAAGCGCGGGTCGAGCTTGCGCCCCGACTCCCACACCAGCAGCTGGTCCCAGGCGTCCGCTTGGAGCGCCAGCAGGTGCCGCACCAGCCCCGGCAGCGCGAACAGGGACTTGTACCCCGCGTCGTGCCTCTCGCGCGGCGGGCCCGGGGCGGGCGGCAGCCGGCTCCGGCGGATGGAAGTTTCTTCCTTGTTTCTCATACCCATTATTGTACTGAAGGAATCTATGCAGGTCAATTAACAATGTTCACAAGGTGCCGTTCGCCGTCCCGAGGAGACCTGCCGCCGCAGTTGCCGCGGCGCGGGTGGCAACGCGCCCGACCGCGCCCCGCCTGGATGGATGGGAGGAGGTTGCTGGCGCCGGCATCGCACCGGGAGAGGGCGGCCTATCTCTGCGCCGCAACCGGAGCCGGCTGGCACCGCCGCTAGCGCTTGGGGCGGTCTCCGCAGGCGCGCCGCTGCCTGCGGTCCCGCGTCCGCGAGCGCATCCGCCCGAGCTTCGCGCCGCAGTCCCCTAGCCCAATTCGTGCGAACCCTTCGCCCCAAAATTCCCGCCCGCTTCGTTCGGGCTTCGGCCTGCGCTGCCTCGGCACGGTTTCACCAGAAGGTTCCCTTCCGGCGCACTTTGCCGAGTAGCCCCGGCCGGGGGAGCCAACTGGCCGACATCACTCTGCCGCGCGGCGGGCGTTACTAATTTTGCCAAAAGGAATTGCAAGCAAACCGCCAATAGAATCAATGGCTTGCGGAACCTGTTGGTGCAATTGCCTAGGAAAACATCGGTAGAGGCTAGGACGAGACCTCCTTTGATTTACAACGACCGCCTCGACAGTGCGGATTAACTCGCCCTGCATGCCGGGTGCGCGGTCTCAAGGCGTTTAGAGGCGCAGTTGCAGTGCCGAGTAGAAATAGGTCTGGGACCCGCCCTCGGGAAGGTTGCGCGTCACAAAGTCTCCGGTGAAGAACCTGGAAAGACCGAGTCTCAGATCCAAGCGGCGCACTGGAGCGTAGCGGACCACCAAATCGAGCTCGGAGCCGATATAGCGGCTCCGAGCTCCGCCGGGAGGAGCGGCAATTCCTAGGCCGAGGCTCGTCCGGTAGACCCCGTCCCGGAGGCTAGCGAGCCGGAAGCCGTAGTAGTCCAGGTTCAACTGCAAGTTGCGGCGAGCGTGCAGCTGAATCCCGGACTTGATCGCCTGCAGGTTGCGAGGGACCGTGACGTCCTGCTCTCCAAGGATGCGGTGGCGGGCGAGGAACAGCGCGTCGAACGTGCCGATGCGGCCGTCTGTTGGGTCTCGGTCGCCACTTGCGTGGGTCCATTCGACCCCTACCCGAGGCCGGGTCCTAGCAGCCTCGAAAGTCCGCCCTAAACCCCAGACCCCCATCCAGGCTCTATGCGGGCGGCCGCGCTCGCCACCGCCCTGAGCGGCCAGGATCACCTGATAGTCCCAGCTGCGGGAGAACTTCCCGGTGAAACGAGAGCCGGTCGTGCGCAGTAGGCCGCCCAGATGGGACCTGCGGTCCACCGGCCGGCGAGTCGTCAGGAAGAAAGGCTCGATCGTCTGGCCCTTGGCCCAGGACCCGAACGAGGCTACGGCCCCGTAGACGAAATGCGAGGGGGAGATCGAGTCGAATCCTTCCTGACCGCCGGCCCGCGAGAAGCCAAACAGTTGCACGCTGTCGGCACCGCGGCGGAGAGCGAGCGTTGCGCCGTCCCAAGTCGGCACGATGTTAGCCCACTCCCGGATACCCACGAGGCGCCGGTCGAGGAGATTGATCTCGCGCCGACCGAGGTGCAATGTCCAAGGACCGTCCTCCTTTCCGACGGAGACATAGGCTTGGCGCAGGTCCAGTGGACTGCGGAATCCGGCCGAGCTGCGGCCTGCCGCCAAGCCCGCTATCCGCGAGTCCTGCCCTTGGATGAAGACCTTGACGGTTTGGCTCGGACGAAAGGTCATGTCCAGCCGCAGGCGCGAAAGAGCGAAGGTGTCTTCCTGCGCTGCGTTCGCTCCTGCGCCGACCCGGCTCTCGGCGCGTCCGCGGAGGACAGCTCCGAACTCGATCTGCGGCTCGGCAGCTGGGGGCTTGTCGGCGGCCCGAACGACCGTTGCAACGGGCGGCAGGACGAGGAATCCGACGGCCGCGAGCCAGCAGCTCCGGGAGCTAGTTAGCAAGCCTAGAATCCTCCCAGAACCCATCAACTGTTCCGAGTGCAGTCAGCCCTACCACTACCGAAGATACACGAAAATGCAGCCAGTGCCCCGGTCTGCCACAGTGGGCCCGCTCCGTCCGGCGCTGTCGAATGCGCCCCTGGCCGGGAACCCGAGACGAAGGCGCGGGGATGGCGCAGTCGTCTCTGTTGCCCGGTCACGCGGTTTCCGAACCTAGGGGCGGCGGCCTCCCGGCAATCCTGTAGCTGGGGCTCCCAGTCCTGGCCGGGACGCGTGCGATGCGGATGGAGCACCTGTCCTAACCGCCTTCGCCGACGCTCAGCACGGCCAGAAACGCTTCCTGGGGGATATCGACGCGTCCAACGCGCTTCATCCTCCGCTTGCCCTCCCGCTGCTTCTCGAGCAGCTTCCGTTTGCGCGTGATGTCGCCCCCGTAGCATTTCGCAGTGACGTTCTTGCGCAGTGCCGCAATGTTCTCCCGCGCCACGATCTTGTTGCCGATCGCCGCCTGCAGGGCCACCTCGAACTGCTGCCGCGGGATCAGCTTGCGGAACTTCTGAATGAGCGCTTTGCCCCGCTCGAACGCTTGGTCCCGATGCACGATGATCGACAGCGCGTCCACCGGCTCCCCCGCCACGAGGATGTCGAGCTTGACCATGGGCGAGTCCCAATAACCGGACAAGTGATAGTCGATCGAGGCGTAGCCTCGCGACACGGTCTTGAGGCGGTCGTAGAAGTCGAGAACGATCTCGTTCAAGGGCACTTCGTACGTCAGCACCGCCCTGCTTCCGGCGGCGTACTCGAAGCTCTTCTGCACGCCGCGCTTGTCCTCGAACAGCTTGAGGATTGCGCCCAGGTAGGCGTCCTGGGTGATGACCGTCACGGCAAACACGGGCTCCTCGATCCGGGCGATGGACGGTTGCGGGGGCCACCGGCTCGCGTTGTCGACCTCGGCCACTTCGCCGTCGGTCTTCTGCACGCGGTACCGCACGCCCGGGGCGGTGGTGATCAGCCGCAGGCCGAATTCGCGTTCCAGCCGCTCCTGAATGATCTCCAGATGCAGCAGGCCGAGAAAGCCGCAGCGAAACCCGAAGCCCAACGCCGCCGAGCTCTCGGGCTCGAACTGGAACGACCTGTCGTTGAGCTGGAGCTTCTCCAGCGCCTCCCGCAGGTCCTCGTGCTGGTGCGACTCCACGGGATACAGGCCCGCGAAAACCATCGGCTTGGACTCTTCGAAGCCCGGCAGCGGCTCGCTCGGGAGGTTGCCCTCCTCGCAAATCGTGTCGCCGATGCGCGTCTCAGTGACGTTCTTAATGTTGGCGACCACCCAGCCGACCTCGCCGGCCAGCAGCGAGTCGCTCACCACCGGCTTCGGCGTGCGGTGCCCCAACGCCTCGATCTCGTAGGCCCTGCCCGTGGACCACAGGCGGATCTTCATACCCTTCCCGAGCGCCCCGTCGACCACTCGCACGAGCATCACCACGCCGCGATAGGCGTCGTACCACGAATCGAACAGCAGTGCCCGTGGCGAGGCTTCGCCGGTGCCTTGCGGCGGCGGCACCTGCGCTACGACCGCTTCCAGCACTTCGGGCACGCCCAGCCCCGTCTTCGCGCTGATCTCGAGCGCGTCGTGCGCCTCGAGCCCGATGGTTCCTTCGATCTCGTTCCGCACTCGGTCGGGGTCGGCCGCCGGCAGGTCGACCTTGTTGAGCACCGGAATGATTTCGAGATCGTGCTCCAAGGCTAGGTAGGTGTTGGCCAGGGTCTGGGCCTCGACCCCCTGCGCGGCGTCCACGACCAGCAGGGCGCCTTCGCAGGCTGCGAGGCTCCGGGAAACCTCGTAGGCGAAGTCGACATGCCCGGGGGTGTCGATCAGGTTGAGCTGGTACGTGCTGCCGTCTCGGGCGCGGTAGCTCAACCGCACCGCCTGCGCCTTGATCGTGATCCCGCGCTCGCGCTCGAGGTCCATCGAGTCGAGGACCTGCTCGTGCATCTCCCGGCTGCTCAGCGCACCTGTGGCTTCCAGCAACCGATCGGCCAAGGTCGACTTGCCGTGGTCGATGTGGGCGATGATCGAGAAGTTGCGGATCCGGGAAGGGTCCATGGAGCTCCGGAAGGCTCGCGCGGCCGAGGCTCCGAGGCCGGCCGCATTCCCCTGCTCCTGATTGTAGCGACCGCCCAAGAGGTCGGTGCGCCGTTCCGGGAGTCAGGCCTCCAGACGGTCCAGCAGGCTCTTGAGCTGGGCGAAGAGCGCCGCCCCGTGGTAGTTGAACCCGTTCCACTCCAGCACTCCGTCGGGCGCGAAGCGTGCGTTCTCGTTACCCGCTACGATTTGCATCAGCTTCTGCGGATTGATCTTGGAGTCCTCCCGGAACCGAATGCGGAGAAGGTTCGCCTGCCGGTCCAGCAGCGGAATCCGCAAGGCTTCGGCGCGGTGCTTGAGGAGCGAGTGCTCCAGGAGATTGCGCACAGCCTGCGGCACGGGCCCATAACGGTCCGCCAGCTCCGCCGCCGCCTCGCGCCGCTCGGCCTCGTTGCGCACTGCCGCCAGCTGCTTGTAGAGGCGCAGCCTCTGCGCCTCCTCGGGCACGTAGTCCGTAGGGATGTGGAAGTCGAGCTGCAGCCGGAGCTGAGTCTGAATGCGGTCCTCGACTTCCTCGCCGCGCAGCTTGCGGACGGCCTCCCCCAGCAGCTGCGTGTAGGTCTCGAACCCGACCGCGGCTACTTGGCCGCTCTGCTCGCCGCCCAGCAGGTTGCCGGCCCCCCGTAACTCGAGGTCGAGCGCCGCCATCTTGAAGCCGGCCCCCAATTCGCTGAACTCCCGCAGCGCGGCCAGCCGCTTCCTCGCGACCTCGGTCAGCTCCCGGCCCGGAGCTACGAGCAGGTAGGCGTAGGCGCGTCGGTTCGAGCGTCCCACCCGCCCCCGCAGCTGGTACAGTTCGGCCAGCCCGTACAGTTCGGCGCGGTCGATGATCATCGTGTTGGCCAGCGGGATGTCGAGTCCGTTCTCGACGATCGTCGTCGCCACCAGCACGTCGAATTCGTGGCGCATGAAGCCGACCATCACGCGCTCCAGATCTCGCTCGCCCATCTGACCGTGGCCCACGCGGAACCGCACGTGCGGCAGCGCCCCAGCCAGTTTCCCCGCGACCCCCTGAATGGACTCGACCCGGTTGTGCAGGAAATAGACCTGGCCCCCTCGCTCGACTTCGCGCCGAATCGCCGCATGCACTAGATGGTCTTCGTACTCGGCGACAACCGTCTGGATCGCCAGCCGGTCCCGGGGCGGAGTCTGGATCACCGAGACGTCGCGGAGGCCCATCAGCGACATGTAGAGCGTCCGCGGGATGGGCGTCGCCGTCATCGCGAGCACATCCACGTTCTTGCGCACCTGCTTGAGGCGCTCCTTGTGCCGGACGCCGAAGCGTTGCTCCTCATCGATGACGAGCAGCCCCAGGTCGCGGAATTCGACATCCTTGGACAGCAGGCGGTGCGTGCCGATGACGATGTCCGTGCGGCCGTCGCGCAGCTTCGCGAGGACCCCCTTCTGCTCCTTGGCGCTCCGCAAGCGCGACAGCATCTCGATCTCGACCGGGAACGCCTCGAACCGTTTCCGGAACGTCTCCAGGTGCTGGTAGGCCAGGACGGTGGTCGGCGCAAGCACGGCCACCTGCTTGTCGTCCCCGAGCGCCTTGAAGGCCGCTCGCATCGCCACCTCGGTCTTGCCGAAGCCCACATCTCCGCAGACCAGCCGGTCCATGATGCGCGGCGATTCCATGTCCCGCTTGATCTCGCGTGCCGCTGTCAGCTGGTCCCGGGTGGGGACATGGACGAAGGACTCCTCGAATTCCCGCTGCCAGTTGCTGTCGGGTGAGTAGGAGAACTCGCGGCCCAACTCGCGTTGGGCGTAGATCGCGAGCAGGTCGTCCGCCATGTCGAGCAGCCGCGCCTTGACCTTGCGTTTGGTCTTCTCCCAGGTCTGGCCGCCCAACCGGTCGATCTGGGGCGGCGGCCCCCCGGCCCCGTGGTACTTGTGGACCAGGTCCAGCCGCGCCAGAGGCACGTACAGCCTAGCCCCGCCCTTGTACTCCAGGACCATGAAGTCCTCGCGGCGGCTCGCCGTTGCGACCTGCCGCGTGCCCGCGTAGCGGCCTACGCCATGGTGTGCATGCACCACATGGTCGCCTTCGCGGAGATCCTCTAGGTCTGCTAGAAACGCCGTCTGGGCCGCGGGTCTCTGCCGCGGCTGCGCCACCAGCTCCGTCTGCGGGAAGATGTCCCGGGTCCCGTAGACGGAGAGTCGGGACTCGGGCAGCACGCAGCCCTCGGCGATGGCGGCGCGCACGAGGATCGCCGAAGCGACGGGGCCGGCTACGGAGGCCTTTTCCCGCAGCAAGCGGCTCTGGCCTTGGGCCCGCCCGCGCAGCACGATCTGGCAGGGCACCTCGTACTCGCGGAACATGTCGGCCAGCCGCTCCAGGTCTCCATCCGTTGCGGCCGCCACCAGGACGCTGCTGCTCGCCGCGACCTGCGCCTGGATCTCGCGAACGCAATGTGCCACGTTCCCTGGGAAGCGAGTCGTGGCTCGGGCTGGAATGCGCCGGGCGGCGTCCGGCGGCTCCGTGTGCAGCGGGTCAAGGCCCAGCTGGTCGAATGCGACCTGTTGCCGCTGGGCGGCCAGCTGGACGATCTGCGGGAGGTCGAGGTAGAACTGCTCCGGGGCGCCGCCCGCACGGGCGCTCCCCTCTGCCAGCCTCTCCTTCCAGGCGTCCGCCGCTTGGCGCGCCGCCTCCGGTTCATGCCACAGCACGATGGCGTCCGGCAGCAGGTCCAGCAACGTCCCGGAACGCCACTCCGGCCCCGGCACCGCAAACTCCCAGCCGATCGGCAGCAGGCCCTCGCCCGACCCGCCGGCCGGGTACTCTTGCATCGGCAGCACGGTGACCGCGTCGCGGCGCCGGATCGAGTGCTGCGTGCCGGCGTCGAATTCCCGGATGGATTCGACTTGATCCCCGAGCAGGGTCAGCCGCACGGGATGCTCCGTCTCCGGTACGAACAAGTCCAGGATTCCGCCTCGCACCGCGAACTGCCCCACCATGTCGACCTGCTCCCGGCGGCTGTAGCCGAGCTCGCTCAAGCTTCTTTCCAGGTCGTCCAGGGAGACCTCGGCCCCAGCCAGGACCTCCCAGGCGAGGTCGCGGTACCGCTGGGCGAAGGCGGTCCGCAGCAAGGCCGCTCCAATCGGGGCCACGACGATCGACACCTGCCCCTCGGCCATCCGCCAGAGGGCGGTGCCGCGGGTCTCGCCGATGGCCGCGTGCGGGGACTGGCCGTCGAACGGCGTGACGTCGTGCTCGGGCAGCAGCAGCGGCGGCGGGCTGCGGTCGGGGCCGCCGAGTAGCTCGAACCAAGCCTGCAGCGTCTCGTGCAAGCGCTCTGCGGCGGACTGCGTGCCGCCCAGCACGAGCAGGGGCCGACCGGTCTTGAGGTGCAGCAGCGCCGCATACACCGCGCAGGCGGTGGGGGTCAGCCCCGATACCTGCTGCCGGGTCGGTCGGCGCGTCCGCAGAGCCGCTAGCAGCTCCCGGAACGCCTCGTGGCGCCCGAGGTCGCCCAGGCGGTCCTGGAGGCCGAGGGGTGTCAAGCTGCGCGCAGCCGCAGGATGTTCGCGACCACATCCGTCGTCGAGTACCCCGGCTCGACCGGAATGGCAAACACCTCGCCGCCGGCGGCCTCGACGATTTCGCGGCCGGCGATCCAGTGCGCCCAGTCGGCGCCCTTGACCAGCACGTCCGGCAGCAGCGCGGCCAGGAGCGCGTGGGGCGTCTCCTCGCCGAATACCGTGACAGCATCCACGCAGGCGAACGCGGCGAGCGTGGCGGCGCGCTCGTTCTCCGGCAGCACGGGGCGCAACGGGCCCTTGAGCCCGCGCACACTCGCGTCGGAATTGACCGCCACGACCAGCCGCTGCCCGTGGCCTCGCGCCGCCTCCAGCAGACGCACATGTCCGGGGTGCAGCAGGTCGAAGCAGCCGTTCGTGAACACCACCCGCTCTCCGCGCCGCTTCCAGGCCGCACGGAGGGCGAGCAACTCCGGCCTCTGCACGACGACGCCCACTGCGGATTGAGTCTGCCCTGAGTCTGCCTAGCCGCGCAGCACTAGGCCCGAGTTGGCTTCGTTCCGCACGAGGATGCGGAACGGAAACTCGTCCACCCGCCGGTAAAGCGGGCCCTCCTGGGTCTGCATGCTGGCGAACAGCACGAAGCTCTCAGGCTCAATGGTGCCGAAGTCGCGGCTCGGCAGCTCCTCGATCGCCTCGTGCATCTCGGTCAGGTCGCAGCCGCCCGGCAGCCGGCCCAACGTGAGGTGCGGCAGGTAGGGCCGCATCGCCGGGGCGATGCCCAGGGGGGACAGGACGGCGTCGACGCTGCTTGCCAGCTGGCGCAGCGGCGGAGAGTTCTCGGCGGTGACCCAGAACACGCGCGGGTTGCGGGGGTGGGGATAGAGGCCCAGGCCGGCCAGGGCCACCTTGATGGGCGTTGCGATGCGGACGCGGCTCAGGGCGTTGGTGACGAGGTCGAGGCGGTCTTCGTTCCACGGGCCGATGTACTTGAGCGTCACGTGCATGTTGTCGGGATGCACCCAGCGGATCGGCGCTAGGGGAGCGAGCCGGCGGACGAGCTCTCTCAGGCTTTCGATGACTCTCGAATTCAGTTCAAGTGCAACAAACAATCGCATAGCGACCTCCGCGAGCAGGCAGTAGCCGGTCGGGCTGGAGCTTAAGGTGTATGCACCGAGACCTGGTCGGATGGCGGCCTCAATGTGATGGTCTCCGTTTGTTCCGGATCAGTGAGGGCGACTTGCTCGCCGTAAGTCTGGAAGCCCTTGCTGATCACCTGGATCAGCACCGGGCCCCGCGGCAGAGGAGGCACGGGCGTACTGCCTTCGTTGCTGGTCTTGAGTTCGAAGACCGCGCCGGTCTTCCGCAGTCTCTTGCCTTTCAGCTGCCGCACGATGACGCTCGCGCGCTGCACGGGCCGCCCCTCCTCGTCCTGCACGATGATGCGGAGTGTCGTCCATGCGCGCGCCGCCGCCAAGCGCCGTGCCGCCGGGAAGGCGGCCACCGCCGCGGCCAGGAGCGCCCTGCGGGAAAGCGCGGAGTAGGCGTGGCAGGGCATGCCGGTGTTGGTCACGGGGCTCAGAAGATGTAGCTCAGGGCGCCTGAGTAGGTGCGGATGGCCTGCAGCAGGTTGAGGATGCGGCCGTCCGGGAGATGCAGCGGGATGTAGCCGGTCTTCAGGATGTTGCGGAACTCGGCGCTGGCTTCGAAACGCCCCGGCATGCCGCCGACGCTCGGCAGAGGCTGGCGCAGCACCAGGTTCAGGCCCGGCTCGGACCGGGCGGCGAAGTCGTTGAACGGATCGGCCGGAAGAGCCGAGATGCGGCTGGACCACTGGTACGAGCCGGTCACGTGCGTCCTGGCGCCTGGCAGCTCCGCCTGGACCGCGGCCAGCAGCAGATGCGCCCGTCGCGAGGCCAGCGCCCCCCGCAGGTCCTGCGCCCGATCAGTCGCCAAGCTGCTCGTCGAGGGGGCCAGCACACCCGCGTAGCCGTACCCGAGGGCGGCCTGGAGCCGCTCGCGGATCTTGCGGGCGTAGGAGACGCGCACCCCCGGTGCCTGGTAGTGGCCGCCGTTGAGCGTGGCGCTGGAGGCGTAGAGGTCGGGCACGATGTTCCCATCGGCGTAGACGCCGCTCGGAACGGCCGCCGCAACTGCGGCGTCGCGGATCGAGTCGCGGTAGACCGCTGCCTCGATCATGCTGTTTCCGAAGCGCTCGCGGTACGCCACCTCCGCGTGCTCGGAGCGCTGGACCGTGGGTCGCCCGTGGGCCATGGCCACGCGGGGGAAGAGGCCCAGCTGCCGCACGCTGCTGCGGAGCGCGGCGTCCTCGCCTGCGCGGGCCCGAGCAGCCGTCGGCGGCACGCCCGACGCGTAGCTGAACGCCAGCTCCCGGCCCGGCGCGAGCTCGTAGACGGCTTTGCCGTAGGGGCTCGCGTAGTGCAGCCGGTCGACGAACTTCACCGACTCGTACAGCACTCCGTACTCCACCCGGAGCGCGTCCGTCAGCTGCACTGCGTCCGCGAACTCGAGCGACAGCGTCTCGAGGCGCGGCGTGGCCCAGTCGTTGGGCTCGGCGCCGAAGATGCCCCGGGCGGCTGCGCTGGAAGCCTGGAGCTGGCGTACCGTGAGGGCGACCTCCGGCTTGGCGAGCCCGACCTCCTTCGAGTAGCTCGTGCGGAAGGCGGTCGAGCCGCCCGCTGCCGTGGGGGAGCCGCCGCCCCGGTTGCCGCTCAGGGTCAGGCCGTGGTTGCCGAACAGAGACGTTGCAACGGCGAACGCCGTGCCCAGGTCCTGCTGCGAGCGCACGCCGTGGGGGCGGTTGCCTTGCCCGGCGCTGAACTCGGCGTAGGCCCGCGTGTCCTCGAAGGTGCCGCTCAGCTTGCGCAGGAACTCCTCCTGCTCGCTGGGGCCGGTCGGCGCGAGGCGCAGCACGTTGCGGCGCGAGTGCTGGGCCCGCAAGGCCCACTTCCAGCGTTCCGACATGTCCCGCACTTGGCTGCCGTAGGCCAGTTGCAGGCTGGCGAAAACCCCGCGCAGGCAGACATCCAGGAGCTGGCGCTCGCCCGGCTCGACCGCCAGCTCGCTCTTGCGCGCCGGGGAGAAGTTCGCCTGCCTGACGCGGAGGGAGTAGGTGCCGGGGAACAGGCCGGTGAACTGGAACCAGCCCCGGTAGTCGCTCTCGAGCGTCTGCGCCACGCGGCCGTCCGCCGTGAGCAATTCGACGACGGCGCCCAGCTGGGGCGTGCCCGCCTCGTCGCGCACCAAACCCGCGATGTCGCCGCCGACCTGCGCGTCCGCCGGCCGGGCGGCGAGCAGGCCCAAGAGCGCCGCGAAAGCGGCCCAAGCTGTCGGTCCCGCGCGAAGCCGCTGCATGATCTCCGCTGCCGCTCCCTAGAGCACCCGGAAGGTTGTGGTCGGAGTCAGGGACTCGTTCTTGACGTTGTCCTGGACCACTAGGTTGAGGCGGTATTCCCCGGGCTCGAGGCTCTGCAGCGGCAGCAGCTTCTCGATCACGACCTGGCGTGAGGAGGAGCCGCGGATGCTGTTGACGTCCTCGGTGAAGTTGAGCAGCAGCTCGTTCGGGCTGTCGAGGCGTGCGATCTGGTAAGTCACGTTGCCTTCGGGCTTGCTGGTCTCCTCGCTCTGGCCGAGATTGTAGATCTGCATGTAGATGCCCATCTTCTCGTCGCGCTTGAAGGCGTCGTCGATCCGCGGGCGCACCTTGGAGCTGCCGATGACGAACTGGCCCGTGCCGAGCGAGCGGATCGGGACGCGCTCGATCTTATCGGCGATGATCAGCGAACTGTGGGCGAGCGCCTCGTCGTCGTATGCGGGCACCCGCATCGCCGTCCGGTAGGTGCCCATGGTCTCCCCGATCAGGTCCTTGACCACCAACTCGAGGCGGTACATGCCCGGGGCCAGCGGCAGCGACTTGTTGTAGACCGAGGAGCGCCCCGCCTCTTGGGGCAGCCGCTCGGCCGTCGTCTGGATGCTGACGGTGTCCTCGAACGTAGACTGCACGCGACGCGTCATGGTCGTGATGCGCCCGAAGATGTTGGCCACCGCTTTGTGCAGGCCGTCCTGCTCCTCGAAGATCAGGTCCTGGTTGCGCAGCAGGACGGTGATGCCCGACAGCACGGAGCTGTTCGTCACGCGGACATAGTGGATGTCCACTTCGTACGCCAGCGTGTCGTAGTCGATCGTGGAGTTGACGATCGCCTCCAGATCCTTGAACTTGACCGCCGGGGGCTTGAAGATGTTGGCGTAGAGCTGGAGCCGCTCGAACTGGTTGTAGCGGATCGACTGCGCCCCGCCGATGGGCGTGCCCATGCGCGTGCCGTCGGTGCGGCGGAAGCGGTCGGCCTTCGTGGTGAGGCCCATCTGCTCGGAGAGCGTCAGGCCCGCGCCGGGGACATGCAGCAGGGCGTCCTTCTCCGAGGGGTCCATCGTCAGCCGGTACTCGCCGGTCATGGTGGGGTCGACGAACTCCAGGAGGATGTCGCTGCCGATGCCCTCGATCCAGCGGTAGCGCCAGATCTCGAAGGGGTAGGTCGAGGTGAATCCGCCGCCCTCCTCGTAGGGCCGCTGGTATTGGCCTCCCGAGGGGTGCGACTCGACCTCGTCCGCCGGGCCGTAGGCGATATAGATCCGGCCGCGATCGGTCTTCCAGCCCGGGATGCCCGAGGCGAACCGGTCGTTGGCGTAGGCGATGCGCCGGTAGTGCTCTTCCTTGTACTCGTTCTCCATCGAGTCTGGCGTCGGGTCGCGGCGCAGCCAGAACGACTCGATGAAGTTCTCGCGCTCCTCGTCCGTGGCCATCTGCACGAACGCCTTGCGCTCCTCGGGGGTGATGATGTAGCGGACATCCTCGTCGAGCCAGCGCTTGAAGGGGGCCGCGCAGCTCTTTCCGGAGGCGCGCGAGGCGGCGCTTCTCCTCCTTGGCGGAAAGCTTGGCCGGCTCCTCGGCGGATTGGGCGCTGAGCGAACCGGGCATGCCGCCCAGCCCGGCTAGGGCCAATGCGGCGATTCCTGCTGCGAGTCGGCGACGCATACGATCTCCTGTCCGACCAAGCCGCTGCGGAACGTCTGGGTTCCCGAGAGCCCGCCCGCAGTTGCGACGGCTATTCTGTCAGCTACGATTTTAATGGCTCCGAGGGCATCGGTCAAGCGGCGCCAAGGGGACTGGCCGCAGCGGCCTCGGAATCCAGCGAGGAGGAGGCCGCGGCGCTCCCCGGAGGCCCGTTGTAGGCCAGCACAAGGAGGGTCAGGTCGTCGTGGCGCGCCGCGCCGCCGACGAAGTCCAGCACGCAGCCGAGTAGGCCTTCGTAGAATTGCTCGGGGCCCAGCGCGGCCAGCCCCGCGACGGCTCTCTCGAGCCCGCGCTCGCCGAACTGTTCCTGGGCGGGATTCCGGGCCTCGGAGACGCCGTCGGTGTAAACCACAAGCTTGTCGCCGGGCCGGAGCCGCTGCCGGTCCTCCGGAAACTCCGCATCCGCGAAGAGCCCGACGGGACGGCTGTTGGGTGGCAGCCGCTCAATCTCGCCGTCCGTGCGCACTAGCAGTGCCGGGCAGTGCCCAGCGTTGCACCACCGCAAACCGCCTTCCGCGTCCAGGACGAGCGCGAACACGGTGGCGAACCGCGTTTGCGCCGACCGCTCGCAGATATAGCGGTTGATCCGGCCCAGCGTACCGGAGAGGGACACGGCGGGGTCCGCTCCCACGAAGAACGCGCCCTGGAGCAGCGCGGCTAGCAGCGATGCGGCGACGCCCTTGCCCGAGACATCCACGACCACTGCGCCCCACTGTCCAGGGGCTACCTGCATGAGGTCGAAATAGTCCCCGCCCACCTGCAAGCTCGGGTCGCAGCGGCCTTTGGCCACAAGCCAGCCGTCGCTGGGCAACGAGGCCGGCAGCAGGGCCTGCTGGATGTCGCGGGCTGTCCGCAGTTCCTGCTCCAGGCGGCGCTTCTCGCGTTCCTGCTCGAGTAGCCGGGCGTTCTCCAGCACGGTGGAGACCTCGATCGCCAAGGCGTGCAGAAGCGCCTGCAGGCCCTCGGCGAGCCCCGCGCCCGAGTTCTCGGTGTCCAGGTATAGTGCGCCCAGCGTATCCCTGCGCGCTGAGATCAAGCTGGTTTCGTGGTCCTGGCCGAGCCGCATCCGCAGGATCGGCACGCACAGGGCGCTGTCCAGTTCCCCCTCGAATGTGTCGTCGCGGGAGTCTAGGGCTACGGAACCGCTCATCGTGAACAGGTCCCTGCGGCGGGCGAGGGCCTGGGCGATCTTGGCGGGGGGCACCTCGAGGTCCTCCGGCCCCCGGGAATCCCCGGATTTGCTCCGGGCCACTCGGACCTCCAGGTTGCCCGAGTCGTTGCGGAGCAGCAGGAAAGCGCTTTCGGCCCCGGTGATGGTGAGAGCCGCCTCGACTACGGCCTCAAAGACCTCGTCGACGCCCTCGGACGCCTCCACGGTGCGGGCCACGTCCAGAATCGCCGACAGGCGCCCGAGCGCACCGGTGCGGCGCGGGGCGGCGGCGAGCGTGGCGACCTTCCGCAGCAGCGGGACCGCGGGACTGATTGCTTCGACGACCGTCAGTACGAAGGAGTCCGCGACTCCGAAGGTGACTCGGTCGCCTGCGGCGAGACGGTGCCGCAAGACCCGCTCGCCGTTCACGGCGAGTCCGTGCCGGCTCTGGAGGTCTTCGATGAAGTACACCCTCTCCTCCCGCTTGATTCTGGCGTGCCGGCGGGAAATGCGGCTGTCGCGCAGGGTCAGGTCGCATTCAGGTAGGCGGCCGATCACGAAGGGGTTGCGGGCCACCTCGACCCGCTGGCACTTGCCGGAGGGGGGCTCGACCAAGAGGGCCAGAGCTGCCGGGTCAGCAGCGCCCGGGGCCGGGACGTCTTCGCCCAGAGGTGGCGGCGACACCGGGGTCAGGCAGGCTGGGCGGCCTTGGTGGAGGCGCGGGAGGCCTTGGCGGGCGGAGCCTGCAGATCGCCCTGTTGGCAATCCGCGCAGCGGCCCCCGATCTCCGTGCGGGCGACCTGGACCTCGAAGCCGAACTGGGATTCGATCTGCTCCTTGATTTCCCGCAGGGGGCTCCCGAAGTACTCGACCACAGCCCCGCAGCTCAAGCAGACGATGTGCGCGTGCTCGCGCTTGAGTCGAGTTTCGTAATAGTGCTGCTCGCCTTGGTAGTGCATGAGGTCGAGCTCGTCGACCAGGCCCTGCTCCTTGAACACCTTCAAGGTGCGGTAGACCGTCACGCGGTTGATCTTGGGGTCCTGCGCCTTGGCGAGTTCGTACAACTCCTCGGCGTTGAGGTGCGTGTGGGAGTTGTGAATAAGGCCGAAGATGAGCTCCCGCTGACGAGTGAGGCGGATGCCGTGCTGCCGGAGCCGCTCGCGGGGGCTGAAGGAAGAGGCTGGCACCGCAGCTTACCTTAGCACACGGGCGGCGGAGGCGCTGTGCGAATTCCGGGCAGGCCGCCGGGCCGGCGGCGCAGAGTGCGGGCTACATCGCCTGGCCATGCCTGGCGGACTTCTTCAACAAGTTCGCAAGAGCCGAAACTTGCCACTGCTTCGCCGTCCTGGAACGCGTATACAATAGGAAAGGCGGGGGTCCCTCGCTGTGTCGGGCCGTGGCGCAGCCTGGTAGCGCGCTTCCTTGGGGTGGAAGAGGTCCCGAGTTCAAATCTCGGCGGCCCGACCAATCTTCCGCCTGGGGCGCGACGGAACCATGGCGTCGGCGTCCGGGTCGGCTTCAGCGGCCCGGCGGTCTTGCATCCTGTCCGCCTCCCGCTCTCCGCCTCCCCGGGGGCGTGCTAGGCGAACAGCAGCGGCCCGGGCGTGCGCCGCATGTGCCGCTCATCGGGGTGGGCTGGCAGCCTGCCGCCGAGGTCGAGTCCAGCAGGCGTGGGTGCCGAAGGCGCACCTGCGCCCAGTGCGCCAGATCAGGCTAGGGCCGGGGGCAGCTCGACTCCGATGGTCGATGCACGGCGGGCGGGCACGTCTCGGCGGCCCGAAGCCGGCCATGTGCGACTATTGGGGGCGTTGCGGAGACCTAGCAACGCCAAATCGCTCCGCAGAAACCTCCCATGCCCCCGAGAACCGCATTCCTGACTGCCGCTGCGCTGGTGCTCCTGGGTGCCGCCTGCACCTCGCAAGACGCGCTGCCCCGCGCCGACCGGCCTCCCAACATCGTGGTGATCCTTGCCGACGACCAAGGCTGGGGTGACCTCAGCCTGCACGGCAACACCAATCTCCAGACTCCGCACATCGATTCGCTTGCCCACGAAGGCGCGATGTTCGACCATTTCTACGTCTGCTCCGTCTGTGCTCCCACGCGCGCCGAGTTCCTGACTGGGCGCTACCACCCGCGGGGCGGAGTCCGCGGGGTGTCCACCGGCCAAGAGCGCCTCAACCTCGCGGAGCACACCATCGCCGAGACCGTCCGGCAAGCCGGCTATGCGACCGGGGCCTTCGGTAAGTGGCACAACGGCACGCAGCACCCGTACCACCCCAACGGCCGCGGCTTCGATGAGTTCTACGGCTTCACCGAAGGCCACTGGGGCCACTACTTCGACTACGAGCTGGACCACAACGGCGAGCTCGTTCGTGGGGCAGGCTTCGTCGTCGACGACGTCACGACCCACGCCCTGGATTTCATCGAGCAGAACCAGGACCGGCCGTTCTTTGCCTACCTCCCCTACAACACCCCCCACTCGCCCATGCAGGTGCCGGAGGAGTACTGGGCGCGCTTTGCGGAGAAGGAGCTGGTCCAGCGCCACCGGGACCCCGACCGCGAGGATGTGCCCAAGACCCGCGCCGCCCTCGCCATGGTAGAGAACATCGATTGGAACGTCGGACGAGTGCTCCAGAAGCTCGACGAGCTGGCTCTGGCCGAGCGCACCATCGTCCTGTACTTCAGTGACAACGGCCCCAACAGCTGGCGCTGGAACGGCGGCATGAAGGGCCGTAAGGGGTCTGTCGACGAAGGTGGCCTGCGCTCGCCGCTTTGCGTCCGCTGGACCGGCACGATCCCGGCTGGCGTCAGGATCGAGGAGATCGCCGGTGCCGTCGACTTGCTGCCGACTCTGGCGGACCTAGCGGGCGTCGAGGTCCAGGCCCAGAAGCCGCTGGACGGCCGCAGCCTCAAACCCTTGCTCCTGGCCGAGGACGCCGACTGGACGGACCGCATCCTGTACTCGTTCCGCAAGTCCCGCGACCGGATGCAGGTCAGTGTGCGGAATCAGCGCTTCCGTCTGGACCCCGAAGGGCAGCTCTTCGAGATCGCGACCGATCCCGGCCAGAGCGAAGATGTCGCCGACCGGTTCCCCGAGGATGCGGAGCAGCTCCGCAGTGCCGCCCGGGAGTGGCTGGAGGAGGTGGCAGCTCACGTCGGACCCGACGACCGGCCCTTTTTGGTCGGGCGCGCAGCTATGACGCTGCTGCCGGCCCGCGACGGAGTTCCGCACGGCGGCGTGGAGCGCAGCGCCCGCGCCCCGAATTGCTCCTACTTCACCAACTGGGCGAGCACCGACGACGCCATGACCTGGGACATCGAGGTGGCGGAAGCCGGCAAGTACGAAGTGTCCGTCTACTACACTGCCGCCGCTGAGGCTGTGGGCTCCGTCATGGAAGCCTCCTTCGAGGGTGCCTCGGTGCGAGGGGCAATCCAGGAACCTCACGATCCGCCCTCCTACGGCGCAGAGGCGGATCGGGTTCCGCGCGTCGGCGAATCGCTCGTCAAGGACTTCCGGCCCTTGGTGCTCGGCGAGGCGGACCTGCCGCAGGCGCGGGGCAGCTTGACCCTGAAGGCGGTGGAGGTGGCCGGCACGCAGGTCGGCGAGATCCGCTACGTCGTGCTGCGGCGTCTCTGAGGTCGCCGGGCCCGCCCCGCCGGCCCCATCAGGGTCGGGCCTCGGCGTCGCGCACCTCCAGGACTTGGCTCGCGGTGATGTTCTCCAGGGCCCGCACGGCCCCGCTGGGCCAGTGGGTTTCCAGCCGGCTCGCTGCGGAATCTGAGCCGAGCCCGAAATAAGGTATGAGGTCCGCAAAAAAGCGATTCTGTGTCGCAGGGATGGAGAGAGCATGGCCGAAGTTGCGGCAAGTTTCTCCGTCGCAACACGCACCGTGAAGCGCTGGATCGCACGCTATGCTCTGGGAGGATTCGGGAATCTCCAAGATCGCAGGCGAACCGGCAGGCCGCGGCAGGGGACCGCCGAGCACGCTGGCTGGATCTATGCCGTGGTGGTCGACAAAACCCCCGAGCATGGCCACTTCGAGTACGCGCTGGGAACCGCGCAGCGGGTCCGCCAGGCCTGGCTGGACAGGTGCGGCCTCGTGTTCGGCCTCCGCCCGGGGCGGCGGAGCCTGCGGCGGCTCGGGCTCCCTCCGCAGCGGACCCAGCGCCGGGCCTGCCGGTCCAGGCCCGGCCACGGGCGACGCTGGCAGGAGCGGGAGTTCCCCGCAATCGCCCAGCGCGCCTAGAAGTTCGGAGCGACGATCGTCTGCGCGGACGAGTTCGGCCTCGATTCCCACGGCATCCCAGGGCGGACTTGGGAGGGCGGGGCCGGACGCCTGTCGTGCGCGGGGCCAACATGCGGTTCCGCCTGCCCGGGCTGGCCGCGAGCAGCCCGGACGGCGGGCTCCATGACACGGTGCCTGAGGACCGGGCAACCGCCAGGACATTCCGGAGATTCCCGGAGAAGCTCGTCCGGGAGATTCCCCCGCAAGTGCAGTTGGTCGCGGACCGCTGCAGCCTGCACACGGCAGCCGAAATCCGGGAGCACGCGGCGGAGATCGAGCTCCATCATCAGCCGGCCTACTCGCCGGAGGTGAATCCTGTGGAACTGCTGTGGGCGTTGGTCAAGCGCAGTGCAAGTCGCTTGGTCAGCAAGACCAAAGCGCAGCTTCTCGCCAGCTTGGAAGCCGCCTTGCAAGCCTGCAAGAGTCGCCGGAACGGGTGCGGTCGTTCTTGCGCGAAGCGGGCTGCAACTATATTCTCGCCTGAATTCTTGTGTTTCGATTTGGCCCGGTTAGCACATCCCGGCGGGTCTGTAGGTGGCGTACCCGCGGCGCTCGTCATAGTGTTGCGCTGCCCGTCGGCAACAACCGTGGATCCCAGTCCATCAAGATTGCTCTCCACGCTTGCCGGGCGCTCGTTTAACCAAACGCTCGCTTCCGGGCGGAGGTTCTCCCAAACCGCGGCGGGCTCTCCCAGGGAGGCCACCGCTGCGGCGACTCCGCCGCCCCGGTTCAAGCCCGCGAACGCGCAGCCTCAAGGGGCCTTCGGAGTCTGAAGCCCGGCGTCGGCCCCCGCCAAAGCATCCTCGAACGCCCCGTCGCTCCGGTTGGCGTAAGCGCTGTTCGGCTCGAGAGTAGAGGGTGCCCTCGAATTTGGCGATGATGTCGTGGATGTGGGCGTTGACTGTGAATGGGTCCTTCCAAGCCTCGTTGTTGAGACCGTAGAGGGCATTGCACCAGCCGCTGTGACGGTCGGTCAGGGTGGGTGGCCCGGACATGCCCGTGGCGTCCCTGAAGGCCCCGTCGCCGGGATTGCGGTCGTGCGGACTGGCTGCGCGGTTACGATTGCCACTCGTAAGACGAGGTGCGAGGCGGTGCCGGGAAAGACCGGGCGGGTGGCGTCGGGCTGCAAGTTGGTGGCGCTCGGGAACAGCCCTTGCAGCGCGGGCCACGCGGAGTCCCGTTGCTGGCCCGGCTCCGCCTTGCCCGGCGCGAGCAGCGCGGTCTCGGCGTGGTAGGTGATCCTATGCATCGTGTCCCGCAGGTCGCGGACGGGGTGGGCCAGCGCCGCGAGCCGCCCCCTCGGCCCCAGCGAGTCGGCCTGCACCCGCCACTCCGTGCCCGGGGCCCTGCTGGATCCTTGGTTGCCGCCAAGCGGCTCGGCGGGGCGACCATGCGGGTCCGCTCCCGCCGCACGCGCTGCTCCAGTACCCGGCGCTGCGGATGGGTCGTCACCTTGCGCCGCCAGCCGCCTGGCGGTGAGCAGCCGCCCCACCTCGCGCATCTCGAAGCCCGGCAGCAACTCCACGCTCACTTCCGCTTGGTGCGCCCGGTGCCAAGTTGCCCCGCGGGGCTCGCGACCGGCACAGCCCTCTCCTGGAAGGCGCTCGCACGGGCCTCCGCCAAGCTTGAGACCCTGCGCTGCGCACTCCCGAACGAAACCGTTGGGGCCCCCGAGGACGCCTTCCGCAGCGTGCGCTCCAGGCCCCGGGGCTAGATCGCGGCCGATCCGGGGGTCTTGCGCCAATTCGGGCTCGACCAGCTGCTCTCCGCCCAGCCCTCGTGCCGGCGCCAGTTGGTGCGGATGCGCTTTACGGTGCGATGGACTGGCTGCTGGAGCGCCGGGCGGCGGTCGAGTAGCGGCTGGCCCAGCGCCCCCTCTCCGGGCGGGACAGGATCGGCCTGCGTGCGGGCCAAGTCGTCGACCAGCGCAAGCTGGCCCAGCCCTGCGACCTGAAGGTCGCCGCGGATGGCTTCGCCTTCCGGCGCAACTGGGAGCGCAGCGCTTAGGATGCCCGGCTCGACGGTCTCTCCGTCCTCCGCATCAGCCTGCCCGGAGCGACCTCGGTGCTGCGGACACGATGCCCGCCTCCCAGAGGCTCGGCCGCGTCGCGTGCGCCTCGGTGGTGGCGCCAGCCACGCCCTCCCCGGCGGTGCGACGCCAAGCCGCCGTCCAGCGCACCCCGCAGGGAGCGCCGCTGCACAGCTGCCGCACGCTCTTCGCCGCCTGGGTGCCCGGCACCGGGGGCAGTCCCAGCTGGGCCCAGCCCTGCGCCGCCACAGCGACAAGTCCTCGACCTGCGCCTGTAGCGTACCCAGTGCTGCGTCTCCGCAAACGGGCGATAGCTCAAATAAACTAATGACTTACGTTAATATCCGTCCCGGGGGTTCGGTATAACCCATCGCGGCGGGCAGGCACAGCTTCCGGCCCGGCACGAAGTGCTTCTCGAGGCGTCAGTTGTCCCCCGCGCAGACCTTGACGTGGGCGTCCAGGCTCCCGAGAATCGCTATGCCGCGCTCAAGCGGCTGTGACCCGGCCGATAGTCACTGGATGTCCGCCGGTTCAAGCACCTCTATGACGCGGTTCACTGCCACGCCTTCAATGGTCTGCAGGGTGCCGCTCGGCCACCTTACCAGCAGGTCGACAGGTGATGCATCGGCACCGAGTCCGAAATGTGCGCCGTCATGGCTGGACGAGGCGTATCCGGCCGCGCTGGTCATGACATTGGTCTGTCCACTTGTCTGCACAACCGCTCCGATGCCATCGCGATTCGACCGTCGCCCGACCAAACGAACATTGAGCCAAGCGTTGCCGCCGGGACTGACGTTGCGCCAAATCTCGACGGGTTCCCCCAAAGAGGTGACCACCACGTCGACTCGTCCGTCGCGGTCGAAGTCCGCGAAAGCGCAGCCCCGATGAGCCTTGGCGGCACTGGCGAAGCCTTTTCCGGCTTGGTCCGAATGGTCTTGGAACGTGCCGTCGCCGCGATTGGCGAAGACGGTGTTCGGCTCCCTGTAGGGCGTCGTTTCCTCGAAGTTGCGAATGATGTCGCTGACGTGCGAGTTGGCGGTGAACAGATCCTTCCAGCCGTCGTTGTTGAAGTCGTACAGTCCGTTGCCCCAGCCGCTGTGCCGGTTCGTGAGCAGCCCCAGCCGCGATGCATCCGTGGCATCCTCGAACAATCCGTCTCCGAGATTCCGGAAGAGAGGGAAGGTCTCGGCGATCAGGGCCGTGACGGCGGCATCCGGCAAGCCGTCGTTATCGTAGTCGCGAAAGTCAATGCCCATGCTCGCGACCGGATCGCCGTGCTGCAAGAGCGCAGCTCCAGAAAACATTCCGGCTTCCTCGAACGAGCGACCGGACCGGTTCAGGAAAAGGAAGTTGGGGAGATTGTCGTTTGTGACGAACGCGTCGATCCAGCCGTCGCCGTCCGCGTCGGCGAACGCAACGCTCATCCCGCGCCCCAAGTGGTCGCCGATGCCCGTTGACGCGGTCACATCCGCGAACTTGCCATTCCCCTCGTTCCGGTAGAGGCGGTTCGTGATCGGCGCGAGCTGCAACGGGTCGCAATAGGCGCGCAGGTCGCGGCTTCGGTCGCCGCAATAGGTGTCGAACTCCAGGGTCCAGCGGGCGTAGTTCACGACAAACAGATCCACCAGTCCGTCGCGGTCGAAATCCGCCCAGCCCGCGGCCACGGCCCAGTCGGCGGCATTGAGGCCAGCGGCGAGAGTGACATCGGCGAACGTGCCGTCGCCCTGGTTCCGGTATAGAACGAGGTGAAACACTCCAGCCACGAGTAGGTCGACATCTCCGTCGTTGTCGTAGTCGGCCACAGCCGCACCCATGTCGTACCCGTAGCCTTCCACGCCAGCCTGCTCGGTGACATCCACGAATCGCAGGCCTCCTTCGTTGCGATACAGGCGGTTCCAATATTTGGGATCGCTCTTCTGCAAAGAGGGTATCCTCGCTCCGTTCGTGAGGTATATGTCGGCAAGACCGTCCCCGTTGAAGTCGAAGACAGCGAGACCACCCGCCATCGTCTCGATCATCCGCTTCTCTGCGGTCGGATGGTTGTGCAGGATGAATTCGACCCCCGCCTCAGCCGCGATTTCGCGGAAACGGATCGGTGTGGGTTCAGCGGCGACCGCTGGCCCGATCCCGGCGAGCACCCAGCTGGAGACCAGCAAAGCGGCAGCGGGTCCGTCTATTCCCCGTTGATCCATCGATCCAGCTTGTTGCGGTCGCGGACGAATGACCGCTTCCGCATCGCAACCGAGCGGTCGAGGGCCACCTGGGCCTCGTCGAGCTTGCCCAAGCGTCGGTACGCTTGGAACAACGAATAGTGGATGTCGCCGTAGTAATCCAGAGCCAGCCCCTTCGTGAGTTCGGCTGCCGCTTCCTCGGCTCGTCCGACCCACAAATAGGCTCTTCCCAGACTCGGACGCGCTTGGACTAGATTCGGGTCCAAGCGCAGGGCGGCTTCCAAGAAACGGATCGATTCCGAGTGCTGCTGTTTCGCCACGTAGAGGCGTCCGACGAAATACAAAGTCCGGGCATTGGTGCCATCAAGCTCCAGGGCCTGCTCCAAGGCTTGCTGCGCTTCGTCGTAGGCGTTGTTGAGGAGGTACAGCAGGCCCAAGTCTCGGTGCAACTCGGCCTCGTCGGGCCTGATATCGATCGCTTGCCTGTACTCGGCGATGGCTTCGTCGTCCGCTTGCCGCTGTTGGTGCGCCTCGGCTCGCATTTGGTGAACGCGCCATGAGTTGGGGTCCAAGCGCTCGACATGCTCGAAACACTGGTCTGCCAAGAGCTGTAGCACGCGGACCGTCCAATACATCGCCTCGGGCATGTCGGCTTCGGCCCCCCGCATCGCGTGTGTGAAGGCGACGACCGCCCGGTCCAGCTGCCCAAGGGCGAAGTAGGCTCGTCCGAGTATCAGCAAGTCGGCCCTCGAGAGCGATTTCCTCGCCACGAGCCGCTCGGCGCAAGCCGAGTACAGGTGCTTGGCGCAAAGCTCTCTCGGTTCCCAGTTGTCCGCCGGCCGGGATGGCGCGCGCTCCACCTCACGCACGAGCATGGATCGCTGCGACTTCGCCCGCTCCCATTCCCGACCGGCCTCGAACAGGGCCGCCTGCAGGAAACGCGCCGGGCCGCCCTCGGTGCGCGGCAAGCGTTCGATCAGATCCAAGGCGGTTTCTCGGGCGATCGGCTGCACGGGGAATTCGGGTGCCGTAACTAGCCATCTCGGAAAGGACTCCCATACCTGTGCGACATCCTTGAGAGCTTCCGCCGTGTCGCCGCTGACGAGATGCACTTCGGCCAAGCCGAGCCATGCCCTTTCCGCATAGGGGTCGACGCGCAACTCGGCACGGAAGTCCTCTTCGGCTGCCTCGCGGTCCCCCAAGTGCAAGCGTGCGGCTCCCAAGCTCGCTCTCAGGCCCGGAGCGTCAGGGGACTTGGCGAGGGCGGTTTCGTAATACTGCACGGAGGCTTCCCATGCTCGGCTCAAGCCGAGCATGTCGGCACTGAGGCGCGCGGCCCACGCTGAATCGGGCTGGGATTTCACTAGGCGCCCGCCCAATTCGCTCATCAGGTTCATGTAGCTGCGGCCCAAGGTATGCCAAGCCTCGGTCTTGTCCTCAGTCAGGGAATGCGCCGCTTGGTACTCTCGCACCGCTCCGGCGTAGTCGCCTTCCGCGAGATAGCAGGCGGCCAAGGCGCGGCGGGCATCCAGATTGCCGGGGTTGTCCTGCAAGCTGCGCTCGAGCGCCGGGATGGCCTTGCCCGGAGCCCCTAGCTTGAGGTGCCCGAGACCGAGGAACAGGTGCGAGACGGCTAAGTCCGGCTGCTCGGCAGCGACCCGCTCGAGTTCCGTCACGGCGTCACCGAACTCGCCTTGTAGAAACAGCACCAGCCCAAGATTGGCGCGGGCCTCGGTGAGCTCGGGGGCTGTCTCCAAGACGGCCTTGAATCCTGCCGCGGCTTCCGCGAAGCGGCCTTCCTGCAGCGCCATTTGCGCCGCCTGGAAGCGCTTGGCATGCTCGTCCGCCGGATCGCCGCCGGCCGCTTGGGCTGTGGCTGATGCGGCCAGCCAGAGGCCGACCGAAACCAACGCGACTGTCCGCAATGGATGCATGTTCGCAGTGCTATCGCCCCGCTCGCGGGCCAGCGTTCTTCTACGTGAGTTCTAGCCGCAAACAAACAAAAGCCGGGGAGGAGCCTCGCCCCTCCCGGCATGATCGCGGCTGCGCTAGAAGATCAGGCGCAAGCCGAATTGGACAAGTCGGGGAACGCTGCGCGTTCCACTGATCACCCCGAACTGCGGCGTGCCCAAAGCCGTGCCCGGATGTCGGAATGTCGGCGTATTGAATAAATTGAAGAACTCGGTCCGGAACTCGAGCCCCAAGCTCTCCGCGATCTGTGTGCGTTTGAACAGCGCGAAGTCGAATTGGGCGATGCCCGGACCGCGGACATCCGGCAGAATCCTTCCCGTGTTACCGAAAGTGAATGCTGCCGGCTGGCTGAAGACATCTGTACGGAAGTACTCGTCCAAACGTGTCTGCGGGTCTCCGGACTTTTCCGCGCTAGTGCCGTTGTTGTCGACGAACTGGCTGCCGCCGAACGAGTTGGACAGGTTTTGCGATGGCCGTACGCCGAGGGGGAACCCGCGCTGCAACGTGGTGACCCCATTGAGGCCCCAGCCGCTGACGATGGCCTTGGCCGCTCCGGTGAGATTGCCGCCGATCGGCTTGCCCTCTCCAAAGGGTAGGTCTAGCACGTAGCTGAGAACGAACCGCTGGGACACATCGAACGCTGCCAGTGATTTGAGCGCCCGCAGGTCGTTGTTGTTGCCGCCCGTGGCCCAGCCTTGCGCGCTGAACCCCTCGAGCCCGTCCAGCCAGCCGGTCAGGGTGCCTGCGTCGGTGATCAGCTTGCTGGCTGTGTACGAGGCGAGCAGGCTCGCGCCGCCGGCAAACCTGCGTTCGACCTTGGCCTGGAAGGAGTGGTAGGTGGAGCTGCGATTCGTGGGACCGGCCATCGACACGTCCGTGAAGTGCGGATAGGGGCGCAGCAGCTGGCCGTACGCCACCGTAGGCTGGGATAGCCCGCCGGACGCTACCGAAGTGCCGAAGAAGGGGTTCTCGACCTGCTGATTCAGCTGCGTCCCGAGCGCAAGAGCGCTGTCCGGGATTTGATTGATGGTCTGGGCATTGACTGGCAGACTAGTTCCTTTGGATCCCGCGTAGGCCAAGTCCATCAAGGTTCCGTCAGCGAGCTGGCGCTGGATGTTGAAATTCCACTGCTGCATGTAGCTGAGGGGCTGGTTCGGCACCGGGGAACGGACACCGAGACCGCCGATGAGCGTGTTGAGGAATTGCGGATCGCGCCCCGGTGGCGGCAGCACTCCTTCCGGGAACGGGTCGTTCAGATAGCGGTACGGAGTGATGCTATCCAGGGAAGTGAGCCACGGAGTGGCGATCGTGTTGACGATGCTGAGATTCGGGGCTGTCGAGAACGCCACGTCGTTAGGCAGCCAGAAAACGCCGTACCCGGTGCGAATCACCGTCGAGTTGTCGAGCCGGTAGGCGATTCCAAGCCGGGGAGCAAATGCGTTCTTGTCGTCAAGGGCCGTGCGCCCGGGCCGCAATTCGGAATTCACCAGCCCGAGTTGGCCGCGCAGGTCCATGCCCGTCTCCGCCGACAACGGATTGGTCGAGTCCAGCGCGAGCACGGTCTGCCTGTCATACCGCTCGGAGAAGTTTCCGGAACGCTCCCAGCGGAGTCCGATGTTCACGGTGACTTTATCGTTTACCTGCCACTGGTCATTGATATAGGCAGCGCGGTAGATCATCTGCCCTGCCACAAGACTTGGGGTGGAGATGCCGCCCCCTGTACCCGTGCCGAGCAAGAACGAGGCGAAGCCCCAGCCGCCTTGGGGCGCAAACGGATCGTTCGCCGTGAAGTTGGCATTGAAGTTGAAGATTCCACTGGGGGTGTTGCTCTGCGCGTAGTTGTGCGTCAGACGGCGGACATCGCCGCCGATCTTGAGCGTGTGGCGCCCGCGGATGAGGGTCAGGCTGGGCAGGAAGGCGACGTTATCCTGGCGTCCGATGATGATGCTGCCAGTGCCTTGGCCGCAGAAAACGCCGTAGCTCTCGACGCAGGGCGTGGGAATGTGGCGGAAATTTTCCGGGATTTGGCTGACCAGCGACGATGGCCATGCGAACTGCGAGAGGTCGATCCCCTGGCTAGCGGGAGATCGGTCGTAGCGGAAACGGGTCCATGCCGCCCGCAGGTCGAGGATCGTCGTGGGGGAGATCAGCCACGTGTCGCCCAATACCCACTGGTTCGTGGTGAAGGTCTCCGGCCCAGCATCGATATGCGCCCCCGTGCCGTAAGGGTCGACCCCGAACGTCAGGTTGTCCCACCAAGTCCAGCGCCCCATGAAGCGATGCTTAGCGCTTGCGTTCCAGTCCACGCGGTTATTGAACTGGGTGTTGTTGCCCCCGTCGCTCGCGTTCGTGGCGTAGTTGTTGTTCAGCTTGCCCGCCACGTTGGGCTGGTCCCAAAGGTCACGCAACGTCTTCGATGTGGCGTCAATCCGCGAGTCTGGGATCATCTTGTTCGGGAACGGGGCCCGCGGCAGCGTATCCGCATCCGTGGACGTTAGCGGATCGTAGATTTCGCGATCCAGTTCGGAGAAGTCGCCGCTCTGCATCGCGGGCGTCGGGGAGTCCAGCAGCAACGAGCGCCCCTGCCTCTGCCGGTAGCTCTCGTAGGAAGAGAAGAAGAACACTTTGTCCCGAACGATCGGGCCGCCGACATTGGCACCCCACTGGTTCTGCACGAACGGCGGAGTGTCGATGTCGTTGGCGTTGTTGAAGAAGGTGTTTGCGTTGAGGACTCTGTTGCGCAGGAATTCGTAGGCGGAACCGTGGAACTGGTTGCTGCCGGACTTGGTGGTCATGTTGATCACGCCGCCCGCGAAGCGCCCGAATTCCGCGCCCAAATTGTTGGTCTGGATCTTGAACTCCTGCACGGCGTCCTGCGTGGGCACGAGAGCGGTCAAGTTGACGTAGGCCATGTTCACCGGCGCGCCGTCCAAGGTCGTCGCGCTCTGGTTCGACTGGCCGCCGCCGATCTGGTAGTTGCCCCAAGCGAAGATGTTGACCCCGGTCGGGCTCTGCATGGATTGGCCCTGCGGGACGACCCCGGGTGCCAGGGCGACGAGATTCAGCACGTTGCGGCCGTTCAGGGGTGTCTCGGTCACTTTGCGGGACTCGACGACCTGCCCGAGCGACGAGGTCTGCGATTGCAGCAGCGGCGTCTGGGAGACCACTTCGACGACTTCCGTCACCTCACCGATCTCCATCACCGGATCAATGCGGATGCTGGCCTCGACCTCGACCACGATGGGCTCCTGCGAGAACTGCTTGAAGCCTTCGGAGCGCGACTCGAGGCGGTACTGGCCCGGAACGAGGTTGACGAACCGGTAGAGGCCCGCCGCCGAGGTTTCCTGAACGCGCTGCTCGCCCGTGCCCAGATTCGTTAGCGTGACGCTTGCCCCGGGGATGACAGCCCCGGTCGAATCTTGCACCGAACCGACCAGCGTGCCGTAGAACGTCTGTCCCACGGCACTCCCCCCAGCCAGGAGAAGGCAGGCGGCGGCGACGGCTAAATGCTTGGAGCCTTGTGATTTCATAAGCTGACCTCCTACACTGCCGCACCTATACGGCAGCAGCGGCTTCGGATAGGAATGGTGCCTATCATAACCTCTGATGCTAGGACTCGGCAACCCGGTACGGAGGCTTGAGGCCGGCCAGCAATGCCGCTCGGCATGCCCCTGATGCCCGCCGCTGCGAGCCGATACTGTCCGGTCTGTGCTGTCCAGTCTGCGTTCGAACGCCGCTGTCTTTGCCGGTCAGGGAGTTCGGGCGATGCCTGCGGGAGTAGGTGCGGAATCGCACCGTCACGGCGGGCGAAGCACGGGCGCAGCCTGCCCGGAGCGCCTTTGCGCTAGATGCGGGTTCGGGTGCGGCGGGCACCCTCGGCGCGGGCCAGCAGGGGCTCGGGGAAGGATCGGGCATTCCGCTCAGGGCGCTGGATGAGGCTGGGGAAGGTGCGCTGTGCGGAGCCACTAGGCATTGGGGATTCAAGGGATTACGCCCTGTCAACGGGGATCATTGGACCCGTCCCCAAGGCGCGCATTGCCGCCGCAGCCCGGAAGGCGATCCGCCGCCGGGCCTAGGAGCCTGTTGATAAAGTCCCTGGGATACGATTTCCGTCGCGCAATCGCGTGCGAACCACAGGTTTGCGCCTGTTGCAGGGCCTGCAGGAGTCGTTGTATGGTCATTTCACGGCCCTGCAAGGAGTTGCTGAACAGGCTTCACGGCCGCTGAGGACTTTTGCAACAGGCTCCTCGGGAAGGGCTTCCAGCCGCTGTGCGCCGTTACTGATTTTGCCATAAGTCATTGCAAGGAACAACCAGAAACAGTCTAGGCGCAGTCGGCCTCGCGGAAGAACCCTTGCACCTTGGTGGGGTCGGCCTCCAGGGCTTGCAGGGCCTCCTCCCAGCGCTCCTTGAGCTAGCGGACCGTCCGGACCAGCAGCTTCCCCGCCCGGCGCTGGACGACCGACCGGACTTGCTCCGTAGGGTTCCATTCCGGAGAGTACGACGGCAACAGATGAATCTCCACCGGTGCCTCGGTCCGCTCCTGCCAGGCTTCTATAGGCTTGGATGTGTGGATGCTGTGGCGGTCCACGATCACGTGAAGCGGTCTAGCCTCCGTCTGGTCCGGAATCCGCTGCAGGAACTGTTCCAACGTGGCTGCGGTGGCGGTTCCGGCATGGATCATGGAATAAATTGCTCCCGAGGGGCTGCTCGCGGACAGCCTGTGCAGCCGGAACCGCGCCCCCGTTGGCTGGACGACAGGCGTCCGGCCCCGGGGCCCCCACGGAGTGCCCCGGTGGGAGTGCGAGGTCCTGCCGGCCTCGTCGGCCCAGAGCAGCAGGGCTGCCTGCTCCTGCGTGCGCTGGGCGAGGGCGGGGTAGGTTGCTGCGCTCCCAGTCCGCAGCGCGGCGGCGTTCTGCTGGGAGGACCGGAACTGCGGGCGCTGCGGGGTGAGGCCGAGGCGCCGCAGGACCCTGCGCACCGTCGCCAGGGACAGCTGGACTGGGAACTGGTCGAGGATCCCTGGCCGGACAATTTTCAGCGACCGGTAGGCGAACTCGAACTGGAGCTGATCGGGGGATTTGTCCCGCAGAGTTGCGAGGATCCTCTGCATTGGGTCGTGGGAGAGGCAGGGAGGGCGTCCCGGTTTGGGTTGATGTCCGAGAGCCTGGAATCCACAGCAGGCCTAGAGCCGAAGCCAGGTGCGGATTGTGCGGATTCCGATGCCGAATTCCTGGGCTAGGGCTTGGAGAGATTTGCCGTGGCGGGCTTGGATCACGACCAGCTTCCTAAGGGGAGGTCGGGAGCGATGGGAAATGCGTCGGAAGTCGGGAAAGGTTGGAAGCTTCATGAACTGATAATAGCAGAAATCACAGGAAGATTCCATGCGGGAATGTCTCAGATAAAAAACATCTATAGACCAGTTTATGTGTATGTTGGCGCGGGGGAGCTGCTGAGAGGTTGAAAACGGCCAGACCTGCAATTACTTTTGGCAAAGTCAGTAATGCCCCCTTCCCGGTCCCTCATATGGCGGGAATCGTCGTCGTCGAGCGGGGGTGAACTGTGGGCCGGCAGGTCCACAGAGAGGGGGCGGCAGCCCCCTGCAGGTGGGGGGAGGGGGGGAGGCTAGAAAAGCCTGTGGACGGCTGTGCATACTTGTCCTGGCCGCGAGAGACGGTTTCACATGGGAACACGAGAAAAACGAGATCGAGTGCGGCGCGACCCCCTGCTGCGGAAGAACCGCCGGGGCGCGGGCCTGCAGGAGGGCCGGACGTGCGACCTGTGCGCAGGCCTCGCGCCGGACGACCTGCCGCGGCCCTACGGCTGGGGCCGGGTGGCTGAGGGCGATCGCTCGAACATCGTCACCGCCGAGACGGCGCACGGCGGCGTGGCGTTCCTGGTCTGCCGGGACTGCTACCGCCGCGGGGCGCGCTGGAGGGCCCAGCGGCTCGCCAGCCTGGGTGCGCCGGGCGGCGCTGCGGTGCGGTGAGCGCCCGGGGCGCTAGGATCGGACGGTGCCGGACCCGCCGCCCATCGATCCCAACGACCGCCCCGTCTTCGAGGCGCTGCTGGCCGCCGGAGTCGAACCCGGGCTGGCCTATACTGCGCTGCAGAGCCTCCGCAACATGGCCGCGGCCAACCTCATCGCCCGCTTCGAGGCGAAGCTCGACTCCCAGAACGCCGAGATCCGCGCCCAGCGCTGGCTGTGATCGCGGTCTTGCTCATGCCAGCGCTGTGTCTGTCGCAGGGCGCGAGTGAGTGCGAGCCGGACTCCGAAGTTGCACACGCGGCACCGGATCGTCGCCGTCGCTGGGTGCGGTGACCATTGGATACTGATCGCGTCAAAAGTCGTGTCTCGGAAATCCCTTCGTCGATTGATCTGCAGGGTGGATTTGTTGTACTCTATTAGTATGGAAAAAGAAATATTCTTCTTCTCTCTGCGCCTTACTAAAGACCAGAAGTTCGAGATTCGAAAAAAGGTGGTCTTGCAGTTCCTCGAGGGCAAGTCTGTGGCTCAGATAAAGTCCTGCGTCCCTTGCTCCATACGCACGATCTATCGCTGGATCTCACGCTTCCTTCTGGGATGCCTGGAAAGCCTGCGGGATCGTCAAAAAACGGGAAGACCACGCCAAGGGACAGATCAGCACCTGGCTTGGATCCGCATCGTCGTCCTGGACCAAGACCCCAACCAATACCAATTCGAGTTCGCTTGGTGGACCGCGCAGCGAGTGCGCCAAGCCTTTTGGGAGAAGTTCGGCATCGTCCTGAGCATCTCCACGGTGCGCCGGATCCTGCGCCGGCTCGGACTTACGCCGCAGCGGCCCCAGCGGCGCGCCACCCGGTACGATCCCGCTGCCGTGCAACGGTGGAAAGACGAAGAGTTCCCCCAGATCCTTCGTCGTGCCCAGGAGTTGGGAGCCATGATCGCCTGCTCCGACGAGTCCGGCCTGGCTGCGCAGAGCGTGTCCGGGCGCACTGGGGGCCCGTGCGGTCAGACCCCCGTCGGGCGGGTGGCCGGCGGGCGTTTCCGCCTCCACCGGCTGGCGGCCAGCAGCCCGGAGGGCCAGCTCGAGGACACCGTGCGGGAAGGTCCTGTCACGGCGGGTCAGTCGCGAGCTGAGCAAGACCAAAGCACAGCTTCGCGACAACCTGGAAGCTGCTTTCCAGTCTTTGCAAAAAGCCCCGGAACAGGTGCGAGCCTTCTTGCGAGAGGCAGACTGCAAGTATATTCTGGCTGAATTCTGAGGACACGACTTTTGACGCGATCAGTAATGGCCTGCCCCAACAGAGGAACAGGAACAGAGTTCCTATTCCTGTTCCCCCGTGCTAGCGGGGGAACGGTTGTAGCCAAAGGCCGGGTCGCGCGGAGCCGCCCACGGCGCTCTATGGCCGCGTACAGAGCATTCTGAGACGCGGCCGGCCGGGGCTAGCCCACCGCGGGCAGTTCGGCCTCGTCGACTTCGACGGAGGCTGCTGTGCAGCGCGGCGCGGGGACCGGTTCGCGGTGTTCGCGCAGGATCTCGATATGCTCCCGAATCGCTGTGCGGATGGTGCGGGTCACCTCCGCCTCGGAAGCGCCAGTGGCGACGCATCCGGGCAGGTCGGGGACATAGGCGGAGAAGTTCCCCGCGGCTGGTTCAATGACGACGGTGTAGTGCATCGATCTGATCACTTCCCTTGCAGCTTGGCTTGTTTGATGATGCTGGACCAAGTGCCGCGTGCCACATGGTCGCTCGGCTTGCCGGCGACGGTCACGATACCGGGCTTGTGGGGGTGTCGGTAGTGGCGATGACTGCCCCGCGTCCGCGCTAGCGACCAGCCGTCGCGCGCGGGCAGGCGCATAGCGTCACGGACCTTGGGCATCAGGGTCTCAGCCCCACTCTAGCGCCCCGCGTCCCAGTCCGGGCGTCCGGCCCCGGCAGCCCCCTGGAGTACCTCGGTGGTCGTGCGAGGTCCTGCCGGCCTCGCCGGCAAAAAGCAACAGGACTCCCTGTCCCTACGCACACTCCACGGCAACCGCGAAACGCTGCCGGCGGGCGGCAGGTATTCCGCATCCAGCAGCGGACAAGGCAATCCCGACTGGGACCGACCCCGACGGAAACGCTGGACGGATTCCCGAGTTGGCAGCCGGAGCAGGCCCCGGCGGGCCCGGGACGCTGGGCGAGTCTGCCCGGCCGGCCACGCGGTGCTGCACAACCTGGCGCTGGTGCGCTGCCACACACAACAGGCTCCTGGCAAGGAGCAACTCTCTATCCCTGCCCGTACCTTGCGGATGGATACCGGAGGTCGCAGGTCGCAGTGCTTCAGTTGCGCGAGAGGGGCGGGGGATTGTGCCCAAGCTGCGGGACTAGGGACTTCTGTGCCCGGATGGGCACGCTATAGATCGTGCCCATCCGCATCTTCGATTCAAAGAGGGCCCAAACACCAACTAGCCCGGTCGTTAATGCGTGCAGTAACACCTTGGCTTTGCCGGGAGCGTCACCCACCACATTGATGAAAGACTGCGTGGATGCGCCCACAATTCCCAGTGTTATCCATGCAGAGTACCTCTTCTTGGGGGGGGGGGCGAATAACCCGAACTTTTTTGACGTCATATTTTTGCATTGTACGTGATCGTCCTCCTGCGGTGATCAGCGTAATAGAGTCCGGAGTTGCTGAACCGAATCTCCCAATGACTCTTGAGCTCGAGTAACCTACGCTGCCACTGTATAGAATCACATCAGTTCGTTTCCCAGGTGTCACAGCCTGCACTGCAGACCAGTCTGACTTCGT
Organism: Bryobacterales bacterium; assembly: GCA_965213745.1. Lineage (GTDB taxonomy): Bacteria > Acidobacteriota > Terriglobia > Bryobacterales > UBA6623 > VXMF01. The sequence goes on from CBDBZZ010000055.1 coordinate 202,477, forward strand.
TTTGGAAAATAGGCTCTGCCCGGACATCGCCAGAAGAGCAAGGCACAGCAGTGCTCTCACCTTAGATGGGGTCTGTTGGTCTGTTCGTGTCCGCACTACAGTGCCTGTAGCACCACGGTAGATTCCTGTCCGGAAAAGACCACGGTGCGATCCTCAATCGAAGTAGAATCCGTCTTGGCCCGCACGATGACGCGGCCTGGGGGAACTCCGGTGAACCGGGTGTTACCTAGAGAAGATGTCGTGTCCCTCTTCCGGAACGATCTGTGGTGAAGCCACGATCCGTCCGCTTTGGACGGGAGACCGTCGGGGTCCGCAACTAAAAACACATCAGCGCCCGACAAGGGAGAACCGCTCTTATCAAGAACCTTCACGAGTACTGTAGAACCAGGTTCTCGCAGGACAATATCCTTGAGCGGCCTGCTCGACCCCGGAGCGACCTTGAACTGCTGCGAAGTCTCTGCGACATGGTTCGGAGAGTACGCATCGACAACGAACGGCACCTCAGCGCCGACATTGCGGAATTTGAACCGCCCGTCCCCATCGGTCACTTCCTCTTCGCTGAAGGCTACGCTCCGATGGGGCTTGCCCGGTTCATGGTAGCGAACGCGGAGCGCGGCACCGGGTACCCCGTTGCCGTCCGAGTCGACCACCCGCCCTTCGACGGGCTGCCCGGCCGGCAGGACGAAACGAACGGGCAAGACGCCCGAGACCCGGGCCGGCACCACCAGCTCGTCCGGCGCATGGTCCGGTGCTCTAGCAAGGACGATGAATTCTCCGCGAATGCCGCTCCTGATCCGGAACTTGCCGGTTTCGCCAACGCGGTGGTGTTCGAGAACCATTTGAGGCCCCCTCCCGATGATCGTCACAGTCCCGCCGATCCCCTGCCCGCTCGAAGCGTAAAGCGATCCAACGATCTCGACGGGCCCGGCCCAGGATACGGTCGCGAACATCAGGAAGGCAGCTCCGTTCTTAGCGAGGATTCCAGTTATTTGCCGCATGGTAGTTCCTCCTTTTCTGAACAAATGCGTACGAAGTTGTTCAATACCCCCAGTGCCAGTCGCAGGCTCCGTAGATGCGGGCAAAGACCTTCATCCGGAGCTGGGCTTCGACGATCGCCGCAGAGCTCGTGGAACTCGACATGTCCACCCAACCCGACTTGCGCTCAGGGCAGCCGTCATGGTCGCAGGAGCTGAGAGTAGCCGAGGTCGATAGGAAGTACAGGGTTTCGATTAGATCGTCCTGGTCTGGCGCGTCGAGTTCGTAGAGCGTCATGTAGTTCTCCTGCTGCACTACGGTCCACCCTTCAACATCCGAGCATCCAGACGGAGGGTCCGCGCGAGGGTCGGATGGGTCCGGGCAGGAAACGGTTTGCCGGATTTCCATGGTGCCGTGGGTAACCGTGCTATCCGACCATTGCCTGCGGTAATCGGGAGGGCGATAGTACTCGCTGTTCGGGGGGAAATACTCAGCTCTCACAGTGCAAGAATTCCAGTGGTACTGTGAACCTTTCCGTTCAGTTCCCAGTCCAGCTGTCCCTGGCCCGGTGCGCAGGGTCCTGCGACGCCGCGGCCTCACCCCGCAGCGCCCTCAGTTCCGGTCCTCCCAGCAGAACGCCGCCGCGCTGCGGACTGGGAGCGCAGCAACCTACCCCGCCCTCGCCCAGCGCACGCAGGAGCAGGGAGCCCTGCTGCTCTGGGCCGACGAGGCCGGCAGGACCTCGCCCTCCCACCGGGGCACTCCGTGGGGCCCCGGGGCCGGACGCCTGTCGTCCAGCCCACGAGGGCGCGGTTCCGGCTGCACAGGCTGTCCGCGAGCAGTCCCTCGGGAGCAATGTATTCCATGATCCATGCCGGAACCGCCACCGCAGACACATTGGAAAAGTTCCTGCAGCAGATTCCGGGTCAGACGGAGGCTGGACCGATTCACGTGCTAGTGGACCGCCACAGCATCCACACATCCAAGCACATACAAGCCTGGCAGAAGCGGACCGAGGCACCGGTGGAGATGCATCTGTGGCCGGCGTACTTTCCGGCATGGAACCCTGCGGAGCCAGTCGGGTCGGTAGTCCAGCGCCGGGTGGGGAAGCTGCTGGTCCGGACGGTTCGCCAGCTCCGGGAGCGCTGGGAGCAGGCCCTGCAAGCCCTCGGGGCCGACCCCACCAAGGTGCCGGGGTTCTTCCGCGAGGCCGACTGCGCCTGTACTGTTTCTGGTTGTTCCTTGCAATGACTTATGGCAAAATCAGTAGGTCTAACGAGTGATTTCAGATTGGCTTGTAAGTAAGGGACCGCCTGCGGCAACTCGGGCAGCGGCGGTCCGGCGGCCTACTCTCCCGTTACTGCGGGGCCCCGGCCCGGCAGATTCTTCCGGGAGGGTGCGCAGTGGACGGTGCTCCCGCGGAAACGCGACATGGCTGACGACTGCGCAACGGAATCCGAGGCTGTCGGTATGTCAAGCTGGAGCTCACGGCTCCCGACGATGCACCTGCTCCGCGATGCAGTCGCGGCAGGCATTGGGGAGTCCTCGACCGATGCGAGTTCAGCGTGTGAGTCTAGCCGTTGCCGTGCTGGGCTGCGGCGTCCTCCAGGCCCAGACGCCGGCGAGGGTGACTGAACTCCGTCTTAGCAGCGAGCCGCCCGGGGCTCGCGTTCGTCCTCTGGAGAGCATAGCGGTGCAGGTCCAGGCGTTTGGTTCGGCTGCGGATGATAGTACTGGCCGGGCGGGGCTGCCCCTCAAGCACGGCCGCGCGGCCTTCCATCTGAGCGATACGGGGGCGGGGTGGCTCTCGAAGCCGTACCGGTTCCAGCAGCGGAGCGGTGCGCCGCTGCGAAGCGCGCCGTTGGATGACTTGCCCGCCCGCTTGGTCGATATGACTCGGGAACTGACGTTGCAGCAGGACACCGTTCTTTTCACGGCCTCCGACAGGGAGGGCGAGGTGGTGCTGACCGCGAGCGTGGGCGGCGCAACCTCCTCGCTGCGGATAGTCGTGGATTCCGCGGCACCGTCAACTTTGGCCGAAGAAACCACCAGCTTCGGCCCCGAACCCCGGTCGGAAGATCCCTACCGACCGCTGGTTGAGCACTACGCCCCCTTCATCGCTCAAGAAACCTGGTTCCAGCCCAAGTCCGACTACCTGGCGCGCTTCGACGCCGACGGGGATTGGCGCGGAGACAACAATTGGCGCAACGCTCCCGCAAGCAGCACGCAGGCGTACGTCTACTATGGCGTCATTGAGAGCGAGACGCACTGGTTCCTGATCTACAACTTCTTCCACCTGCGCGATTATTCCGACAAGTGCATCGCAGGCAGTTGCCACGAGAACGACAACGAGGGGCTGATCCTGACCGTTGCCAAGGACGGCTCGGCGGCAGGCCGGCCCATTGCGATGGAGACGATCGCCCACAACAAGATCTACTCCTATAGGGCTGACCCGCGAGTGAGCGACCGGCTGCACGACCTTGAAGGCGAGGTCGAGTTCGTCGGGGGCTCTCATCCGGCCGTCTTCGTCCAATCGGGCGGCCATGGCGTTTACGGCGTTGGTGGGTACGCCAGCTATTCGCTGGCCGAGGACCGCTTCGCGGCCGGAACCGGGGTGACATACTTGTACAAGGGCTTAGCCGAACGCCCGCGCCATCCGGCCCACCGCGAGGTCGGCTATGAACTGCTGCCGATCTACCAGCACTGGTGGGTCCCGGCGCATGAGCTGCGGGGTGAGCAGGGCCGCATGTTCAGCGGCTATTTCCGGTATCGGCCCTACGGCGGCCGGCCGCCTGCCGTGTACCCGACCTTGGCCGGGGCGTTCTTCGGGCGCAAGCACGCTGCCAACCGCGCCAAGCCCTTTTGGGGTTGGCACGACAGGCGGTCGCGCAAGCGGAAAGTGCTTGCGACCGGCCAGTGGGCGCTGGATCCGGCATACTCGGTTTCCCGCAACCTCGCGCTACCCCAGCCGTTCTCGCTGCGGTACGTCTATAACCCATACCTCCGGGCGGAGTTGGACGGAGCCTCGGTGCCGTTGCCCGACTCGGCCGCATCGCGCTAACGTGTTGTGCCGCAAATGCGTTTAGTCTGAGGGCGCATCTTCGACTCCAGAGAGGCTGCCGAGCCACGCGGACATCGCCTCGTCCCGCTCGCTGGCCCCATGCGGGCGAGCCCAGTTGCAGGGGATCGCCAACTCTACCGCAATGCGCCACGCCCTGGTGTTGCGGGCCGGCATGATGCTCGCCGGTGCCGAGGGCCTCGCGGACGCCGCTGTCGCCCGCCATGCACCAGGCTGTCGGCAAGGGACGCAAGCGCTACCTCGCCGCCGACATCTCAAGGCCTGCGCGGCGAACTCCGTGCTGGCCCCGGGCTCACTTGCGATGTCGAGAGGGTTGCCCGGAAGTGCAGCCAACCCCGGCGGGAATACTGATCGCGTCAAAAGTCGTGTCCCTGGAATCCTTTCTCCATACGCACGATCTATCGCTGGGGCTCACGCTTCTTCCCGGGAGGCATGGAGAATCTGCGGGATCGCCAAAGAACGGGACGATCGCGCCCAGGGACAGACCGGCAAGTTGCTTGGATTCGCATCGTTGTCTTAGACCAGAACCCCGCTCAAGGCCAATTCGAGTTCGCTTGGTGGACCGCGCAGCGAGTGCGCCAAGCCTTTGGGGGAAAGTTCGGCAGCGTTCTGAGCGCCTCCCCGGTGCGCCGGAGCCTGCGGCGGCTCCCGCTCACGCCGCAGCGGCCCCAGAGGTGCGCCACCGCGTACGAGCCCGCTGACGTGCAGCGGTGGAAAGACCAAGAGTTTCCCGAGCTCCTTCGCCGGGCCCTGGAGTTGGGAGCCATGATCGCCTTCGCCGACGAGTCCGGCCTGGCTGCGCAGAGCGTGTTCGGGCACGCTGGGGGCAGCCGCGGTCAGACCCCCGTAGTGCGGGTGGCCAGCGGGCGCTTCCGCCTCCACCGGCTGGCAGCCAGCAGCCCGGAGGGCCAGCTCTAGGACAGGGTGCGGGAAGGCCCTGTCACGGCGGAGGTCTTCCGGGAGTTCCTCAGGCAGATCGCGGAGGAAGCAGACCGGAAGATTCTGTTGGTGGTCGACAATTGCAGGATGCACCGCGCCCGAAGAATGCAGGAGTGGCTGGCGGAGAACCAAGCCGTAGCAGAGCTGTGTTTGTAGCCGACCTACTCGCCGCAAGTCAATCCGGTGGAACGGCGATGGGCCTTGGTTAAGCGGCGTGTCAATCGCGAGCTGAGCAAGACCGAAGCGCAGTTTCGCGACAACCTGGAAGCTGCTTTCCAGTCTTTGCGAGGAGCTCTGGAACAGGTGCAAGCCTTCTTGCGAGAGGCAGACTGCAAGTATATTCTTGCCTGAATTCTGAGGACACGACTTTTGACGCGATCAGTAGCCCAGCGCCTGCCGGTCCTCTGGCGTCCAGGTCTTGGGCATGCTTCCGTGTGCCGCCCGCCGGGCCAGCCGCAGATTTCCGCCAGCGTCAGCAGGCCCAGGATCGTGCCCCGCGGAGGCCGCAGCGCCGGCCCCGGCCGCGGGTCCGGCACCTCCTCCAGCAGCTCCCGCAACGCCTGTAGCTCCGCCCTCTCCCAGCGCAGCTGCGGCTGCTCCGCCGTCCATTCCGCCCGCTCCCACTTGTGCGTCCCACCGCAGTGGGGTCCAGCAGCATCGTCTGCGCTTGCCCCGCTTGGTCCGTAGAGCGCCCGTGGGAGCGCCCGGAGCCCCGGCTGCGCCCCACCTCCTGCCCATGCACCGCCTAGTCCACGGTGCCTCGGCAGTGGCTCGGACCCCCGAATGTCTCGGCCAGCTCCAGGGCGTGCCCCCCCTCCGTTGCCCGGCCGCGCTCAGCCGGCCCAGGTGGGCCCCAGCCCGGACGAGCCTAGGTTCGCGCACCCCGCGCCCGCCTCCAGCACCAGGCGCCGGGTGTCGTGTGCCATCAGGTGCAGCCGCTGGAACGGCAGCTCCCGGGACCAGCTCAGTCACCTCTCGCATGGCTGGCACTGGAGCACGCCCGTTGGCCAGCCCCCCAGGGCCAGCCACCTCCCGCGCCACGCGGCCCCGTAGTGCAGGCTGCGCCCTGCGCACGGCTGGAAGCCGAGATCGTGCCGCTCGTCCAGCAGACAGTCCCACTCCGGCCGCTCGGGCGACCGCACGAGGCGCACCTGCACCTTGCGCACAGGGGGATCGCCGCCACGGGCGAAAAGGGCTGCCCTGCGGGTGCCAGCCCTGCTCCTGACCAGCAATCGAAGCAAAAAGCCAGCCCCTGCGCCTAATTTTGGACTGCCTGTCGGGCCTGTCTTCTATGCTCAAAAGAAAAGGAATCAGCCGCGGGCTGGCAGCTGGCCGGCGATGCTCTGCACTATCCGCCGCGGCCGTGACCGTTCGAGGGGGATGCGGTGGGTGAGGTGTGCTGGATCGAGAGGCTGGTGTGAGCGAGATGGGGACAGAGAAATCGTCGGTGCCTTCATCCGAGAAGACGAACCGAGGAGCAGTGCGCGATCTCGGGTTGCGGCACGGACCCGTCCGGAATACCCGGGACACGGTGGCACCTCCGCCCCCGAAGCCACCGCCCCCGAGCGAGCGAGCCCCGCAGCAGGGCGGCTCCGGGAGCGAGGAGTAGAGTATGAGCGGGATGCTGGCAGAACAACACAAGCTGCTGTGCGGGGTGCGGCGTTCGATTCGCTACCACGCCCGTCGGCAGGCGTTTTACGAGAGCCTTGATCGCTGGACAACGTTCGCGCTGCTGCTGTTGGGGTCCGGGGCGATGGCCCTGCTCCTGTTGGAGCATCCGGCATGGGTGCTGGGAGCCAACTTTGTCATGGCATTCCTGGCGGGTCTCAGGCTGGTGTTCGGCATAGGCGCGAAGGCGGGCATCCATGCCAGGTTCGTCAGTGACTTCACGCGGTTGGAAAAGCGGCTGCGTGCGAGCGCGTCCGCCGAGGAGGTTGCCGCCGTCACCCGGGAACGGTTGGAGTTGGAGGCGTCCGAGCCGCCGGTGATGCGGGTGCTGGATGTGATCTGCCACAACGAGCTGCTGACGGCGGAAGGGTACCAAGACCCGGAGGAGCGGGTGGATCTGGCTTGGTGGCAGTACCACACCGCCAACCTGTGCAACTGCGGCGAGCATCGCCTGCAGAAAAAAGGGGCAGGCTGACCAGCAAAGATCGGGAGGCTGTCAGGGGCTGGCTGCTGACGGAGGACTAACGCGGGTCCTGGCGAACTGGGCGACCAGTGGGGCCAGCGGTTGCTGCCCTTCGCTGGATCGACGTAGCAGGGTCCTTTCGAGGGGCCTACATACCATAAGTGACCAGCCCCACCGGTGAGGGTTCGCATCACTCTGATTCCCGGGTAAGGATTCCGGTTGCCAGCCGGAATATGTTTGTTTTGCAATGATTTAGACGTTCCTCTGAGGTGTCCGCGTATTGCCTCCGGGGGTGCCTCTCAATTCTTCTGGAGGCCCCCCTGGCCCCTGCCCCCCACCAGCCCTCCCACCCTGGCTTGCGGCGTCTGCGACGACCACTGGCCGGGCTCGGCGTGGGGGCGCGGCTGGCTCGGTTCCTCGGGCTGCCCGAGCTGCTGCCCGCGGCGGTCCGCCTCCAGCGCCGCCGGCGCGGTTGCAGCGCTGGGCAACTGCTGCTGGTACTGCTCTACGCGGCCTGCGCCGGTGGGGGGCACCTCCATGCGGTCGCCGCCCTGGGGGCCGATGACGTCGCCCGCCGAGCGTGCGGGCTGCAGGCCGTGCCCCACAGCTGGCGGCTGGTGCCGCTGGTAGCGCAGGAGTGCGGGCAGCGGTGGGGGTCCGTGCCGGCGTGCGTGGACGGCCCGGGGAGCGCGGTGGAGGGCCGGTTGTGCGAGCACGCCGCACGCGGCTGCCACGGCGAGCAGCAGTTCTGGTTGCCTTCGGTGTGCGTGGGTGCGGCGGGGGGCAGCGTGCGGCTGCAGGCGGGCGGCACGAACGTGAAAAAAGATTGGTGGGAGCAATTGGACTGGGATGTGGGGCCCTTGCTGGCAGCGCGGCAGCCGGTGGGCTGCGGGCTGCCAGCGCGTACTCCTGCGAGGCCGGGAGTGTGACCGATCCGCGCCAGAAAACTCCGCTTCTGCGGCGGGTGGCCGCGAGGGGGTTGCGGGAGGACGAGGGGGAGCCCCTGGACGCGGTGGGAAGGAGCGGGTGCTCGCGGTGGCGTACCGGCCGGCCCGGGGGCCGCAGGAGCCGATATGCGTGGTGATCCGGCGTGACGGGGCCGGTATGCACGGTGATGCTGGTGCTGGGAGGAGACCCTGCGAGCCCTGGAGGTCGACCCCACCAAGGTGCAGAGGTTCTTCCGCGAGGCCGACTGCGCCTAGACTGTTTCTGGTCGCATCCTGCAAGGACTTATGGCAAAGTCAGTATGGGCCTTGGTCCAGCGGCGGGTTCGTCGCGAGCTGAGCAAGACCGAAGCACAGCTTTGCGGCAACCTGGAAGCTGTTTGCCAGTCTTTGCAAAAAGCTCCGGAACAGGTGCGGGCCTTCTTGCGAGAGGCAGACTGCCAGTCTATTCTTGCCTGCATTCCGAGGACACGACTTTTGACGCGATCAGTAGCGGTGCGGCTTGCCGGGCCCAGTCTCGTGCGGCTGCAGCAGATTGGACGTCTCGCTGCTGTTGACGACCAGCAAATAGGGCTCTGAGGCGAGGCTCCCGCTGCCCCAAAGGACTTCTCCGTTGGACCCGGGGCTCGCCACCGTGCCCCGCGTCCAGGGGGCGAGAGGGTCTTGTCGAGCCGCCCGGTTCGGAGGACGGACCGGACATGCTCCGCCGCTGCGGGCATCTGGTCCGTGGCTCCGGACAGGCGGAAGCCGTGGAGCGATAGGGCGTGGAGGCCTGATCGGACTTGGCTGGGTGCGCCATGGCCGCTCCCGTGCCTAGGGCAGCGGCCGGCCCTTCGCGCCGTCCAGTGGAAAGCGCGGGCCCGTTTTGGTGACCGCGACATTCCCGTAGCAGAGCCGGACTGGCGGAGAGTTGCGCAGCACGCCGAAGTCCCCGTCGCGGACCGGCCACTCTCGGCACGGAACGGTGGCGTGCGCGAGCTCGTGCGGGAGCTGCCATCTGCAGCAACGTGCGGCGGCGGACGCGAAGTGGCATCAGCTTGGTGCGCTAGTTTGGACGCCGGGCTTCCGGCAGGGTGACGGGCACCGGCAGCGGGGGGCAGGCGGGGCTCTCGTTGCCGTTTGCATCGACGGCCGACAACGAGTACTCGTAGGCGGTCCGAGCCAGGGCGGCAACATCGCTGTAGCTGGTGGCCGGGACGAGCGGTGCCAAGGCAGTGCCGTCGCGCAGCACCCGGTAGCCGGCGAGATCGGCCTCGCGGTTCGGCAGCCACGACAGCTCCACCGAGTCGGGCCCCCGTACCGCCCGCAGGCCGGCAGGCACGGCGGGAGGAAACCGGTCGACGGGGCGCACTGTCACGGCCGCCGAAAGAGGCCCTTCGATCCATCCGGCCAAGGACCGGCGGTCAGGCCGCAGGCGATAGCGGTGCTGCACGCCCCAGGAGATGTCGCGGTCCGCAAACGTTGTGCCCGAGACGCGCCCGAGGACCTCGAACGAGGCTCCCGCTCCGACGGACCGCTCGAGCAGGTAGCTGTCGGCCCGCTCGGCGTGCCGCCAACTGAGAGCCACTCCGTCCTCGTCCACATGGGGGACGCTCCACAGTGGGGGATCGGGAGGTTGCAGCGGCTGCAGATGCACTTGGTTGGAGTACCCGGCGTCCCGGCCCGCCCGATTCCACGCCGTCAGCACGAGCATCACCGCCTGTCCCAAGGTCCACTGTCCAAGCGGCCGCGTCAACTCCACGAGCTTGCCCGGGCCGCCGGTCGGGAGCGCTTCGGCTTCCAGGCGCACGACTTCGTAGCGGTACTCGTCGATGGTGGCTGGAGCGAGTTCCTCGGCGGAGCCGCCGAGGTCGACTGCCCACAGCGTGAAACCGCCCAACCTTCCGGCGATGGTGCGCTCGGTCGTGTACACCGGCCAAGTCCATTCGACCCTGATCCGGTCGTCGACCTGCCGCGCCGCTAGGTCGGCGACCGGTTCGGGGAGATTCGCCGCCGGCGGCAACGGATCGCCCACGGACCCGCAAGCGCCCAATGCCAGCGCCAAGCCCGCAGGGCTCCGGGCCAGCCAGCCTCGGTGCCTCGTGCGCTGCTCCCGAGCGGGCATGCCCTACAGGATGTAGCGGCTGAGGTCCTGGTCCTTGGTGATGGAGTCGAGCTGGCCGGCCACGAAGGCTGCATCGACCGTGACAGTTTTCAACTCCAAATCAGGCGCCTCGAAAGACACCTTATCCAGCAGCTTCTCCATGATTGTGTGGAGGCGGCGGGCGCCGATGTCCTCGGTCTGCTGGTTGACGACCATCGCGGTCCTAGCGATTTCCTCAATGGCGTCTTCCGTGAACTCCAACTCCACGCCCTCGGTCTCGAGCAACGCAATGTACTGCTTGGTCAAGGCGTTCTTGGGCTCCGTCAGGATGCGGACAAAGTCCTGCTGCGTTAGAGGCTTCAGCTCGACGCGTATCGGGAACCGCCCCTGGAGCTCTGGGATCATGTCGCTGGGCTTGGCGACATGAAAGGCTCCGGCGGCGATGAACAGAATGTGGTCGGTGCGGACCATGCCGTGCCGGGTGTTGACGGTGGTCCCTTCTACGATCGGCAGCAGGTCGCGCTGCACGCCCTCGCGGCTCACTTCAGGGCCCCGGCCGCCCTCCCGCCCGGAGATCTTGTCCATCTCGTCCAGGAAGATGATCCCCGCTTGCTCAGTTCGCTCCACGGCCAGGCGGGTGATCTGCTCCATGTCGATGAGCTTCTGCTCCTCCTCCTGCGCCAGTGTGTCGAGGGCATCGCTCACCGTCATCTTGCGGCGCCGGGTCTGTCCTCCAAAAAGTCCGGGAAGCATCTCTCTGATGTTGATGTCCATTTCCTCGACGCCCTGATTCGTGATGATCTCGATCGGGCTGTGGCGGCCTTGCACCTCAATCTCGACCATCCGGTCGTCGAGCTTGCCGTCTCGGAGCTGCGTGCGGAGCTTCTCGCGGGTCTTGATGGTGGGGTCCTCCCCGGAGTCGTCCTCGGGCTTCTGGGGCGGCATCAGGATGTGCAGCAGGCGGTCCTCGGCGTTCTGCTCCGCCCGGTCCGCGACCGTCTCGATCTTTTCCTCCCGAACCATGTCGATCGACATTTCCACCAGGTCGCGGATCATGGAGTCCACATCGCGCCCGACATAACCGACTTCGGTGAACTTCGTCGCTTCGATCTTGACAAATGGGGAGCTGGACAACTTGGCTAGGCGGCGGGCGACCTCGGTCTTGCCCACCCCGGTCGGCCCCATCATCAAGATGTTCTTGGGCATGACCTCCTCGGCCATCTCCGGTTCCAGCTTCTGGCGCCGGATGCGGTTGCGCAGGGCGACGGCGACGGCGCGTTTCGCTTCGGACTGGCCGACGACATGCTTGTCGAGCTCCTCGACGATTTCGCGCGGAGTCAGCTCGTCCAGGGAGGGAGAGCCTTCCTCGGAGCCGCGGGGGAGATAGATCACCATGGCTTCAGCCTAGTTCCTCGTACGCCACGTTCGCGTTGGTGTACACACAGATCCCGGCCGCTATCTTCATGGCCGCCTCTGCGACCTGGCGTGCGCTCATGCTCGTGTGCTCCAGCAGGGCTGTGGCCGCCGCCACAGCGTAGGGCCCGCCTGAGCCCACTGCCGCGACCTGCTCGTCCGGTTCGATCACGTCGCCCGTCCCGCTGAGCAGCAGAGTGGATTTGTCGTCGGCGACGAGCAGCAGCGCCTCCAGGTGCCGCAGGGTCTTGTCCAGGCGCCAGTCTTTGGAGAGCTCTACGGCTGCGCGACTCAGATTGCCTCCGTAGGCCTGCAGCTTCTCCTCGAAGCGGGTGAAAAGGGAGATCGCGTCCGCGGTCGAGCCGGCGAAGCCAGCCAGCACCTGCTCGTTATGCAGCCTCCGCACCTTCTTGGCCGAGGCTTTGACCACCTCGGCCCCCATCGTGACCTGGCCGTCCCCCGCCATGGTGACCTTGCCCTCGCGGCGTACGCACAGAACGGTCGTCGAGCGGATTCTCGGGTGCTTGGCCATTTGCCTCCAGAGGCAGTCCCTTCATTATAGGAATCGCGGGCAGCGGCTCCCGCGCCGGCTTTTGGGGGCTTGCGCGGCGCGGCTCGCAGGCCTAGGCGGCCGCGCATCGGGGGGCCGGCGAGGCGTCGGATATTGCGGTGGGACCCTGCTTCTGGCTGGCTGCCAAGCGGGCGTGAGCAGCTTCGGCCGCCGAGCCAACGCTCCGGACCGCGTCGGGCTTGGCGCCTGGACGGTCCCGCGAAAGACCCGGGCCGGCAGTTTCGGCCAGGCGGCCCTCGATTCTCGGTTTCCGCACACCACCCCGCTCTGCGGGAAGTTGTGGGGGTGCAGGTCGTAGCCCTCCCGCAGCTGCCGCAGCGCCGAGATCAGCGAGGAGCCGGTCTCGTCGAGGAGCAGCACGAAGTGCTGGGGAGAGGCTGCCGCCCGGCGGCACTTGCTCAAGCGCCTCCGCGCTCAGGGCGTGCAGCGAGCGGTCGCCCAGAGCTGGGCGGGCGCGGGAGACGGTCCGGGGGAGCACGGTGCGGATCGCCCGGTCGGCGTCCTCGTGTCCGCGAGAGCGTCGAGTACTTGCGGGTCCTGCGCGTCAGGTCTGCGCCGTCTCTGCCGACGGATTCGAGGTGGCTCAGGTCCGCACAAGGGAGGCAGGGCGGTTGGCCCTCTTCCTCGACCAAGAAACGGCCCTTCCCCAGCTCGCCTCCGCTTGCCGAGCGCTGCGGGTCTCTGAATGGCCGGAAGGCTACGACTTCCGGCCTTCGCGGCCGGGCAGGGCGGCGAGCGGAGTGCGGCCTGCCTTCCGTGCCCCGTTATTCTACGGACGCAGCCCTGGACGGAGGTCTGCCTGGATTCGGGCTGCGCTCCCAGTCGCCGACAACGGACGGCCTGCCCGCCGCCGCGGGCCGCCAGGGCCTCTGCTAGGATGGGCCAAGCGCGTGGCGGGGGGGGCCAAAGCCGACCAATTCGATCCTGAGATCCCGGACCGGATGTTCTTCCGCATCGGCGATGTGAGCGAAATCACCGGGGTGGAAGCCCATGTGCTGCGTTTCTGGGAGACCGAGTTCCCAACGCTTTCCCCCCGCAAGACGGCCAAGGGCCAGCGCCAGTATCGCCGGAAGGACGTGGAGACCGTTCTAGCCATCAAGCGGCTGCTCTACCAGGACGGGTACACGATCGCCGGGGCGCGCAGAGCGCTCCGGTCGGGAGGCGGCCGCACCGCCGCGAATCCTGAGTCCGCCGAACCTCGCCCCCCGCCTCCGCGCACGGCCCTCAATGAGATCCGCACGGAACTGCAGGCGATCCTGGACTTGCTCGACGGTTGAAGCGCCCGGTCGCGGCGGGCCCTACACGGCCAGGGTCAGGTGAGCCTCGTCGCGAGTCACCTTGCGGTACAGAGTGTCGCGCTCGGTGGGCTCGCGCCCGGCGTGCCGGATCAGGCGCAGCAGCTGGTCGCGGCGCAGGGCCTGCGGCGTCTGCGCTCCCGCGTCGTGGTAGATCTTTTCCTCGACCACGGTGCCGTCGATGTCGTCGGCCCCGAAACGCTGGGCGACCTGCGCGAGCTTCGGAGTCATCATGATCCAGTACGCCTTGATGTGCGGGAAGTTGTCGAGCAGCAGCCTCGCAACTGCAATGGCCTTGATGTCCTGAAAGCCCGACGTCATCGGCAAATGGTGCATCGGCGTGTTCGCAGGGTGGAAAGCGAGCGGGATGTAGGCCTGGAAGCCGCCCGTGTCGTCCTGGAGCGAGCGCAGCCGCAATAGGTGGTCGACCCGGTCCTCGGGTGTTTCGATGTGCCCGTACAGCATGGTGGCGTTGGACTTGAGCCCGATCCGGTGGGCCGTGCGGGCCGTCTCGATCCACTCGTCGCCGTCGATTTTGTGGTCGCAGATGATGCGCCGCACGCGGTCGCAGAAGATCTCCGCGCCGCCTCCGGGCAGCGAGTCGACGCCCGCGTCCCGCAGCCGTTCCAGGGTCTCGCGGACCGACAGCCGCTCGCGCCGGGCGAGGTACCCGATCTCGACCATCGTGAGCGCCTTCAGATGCACGTGCGGAAAACGCTTCTTCAGGCCGCGGAACATACTTTCGAACCACTCGAGCCCCAACTCGGGATGGAGGCCGCCGACGATGTGGAATTCCGAGATCTCCTCGGAGTAGCCCACTCCCGCGGTATGCCACACCTGCTCCAGGGACATCGTGTAGGCCGTCGGGTCCCGCTTCTGCTTGCCGAAGGCGCACAGCTTGCAGGCCGCCACGCACACGTCCGTGGGGTTGATGTGCCGGTTGACGTTGAAGAAGGTCCGGTTGCCGTTCAGTCTCTCGCGAACGGTGTTCGCCAAGTAGCCCACTGCGAGCAGGTCCGCGGTGCGGTACAGCGCCACACCGTCGGCGTAGGAGAGCCGCTCGCCGGCTTGCACCTTCTCGGCGATGGGCGCTAGGCGCGGATCCACGATTCGCGGCACCATGGGCTTCTCAGTGTTCCAAAGATATCACGGCGCAGGCGGGTGCCCAGGCCCCGCGTCGCCGCTAGGCGGACTGCGCCTGCGGCCCGGCAAGGCTCTGCGCGGATCGGGCTGCACCGCCGCCCGCCGGGTGTCACGGCAAGCCGCCGCCGAGCCAGAGATCGCCGGCCCAGAAGGCGAAGAACAGCACGCTCAGCCAACCGTTGGCCAGGAAGAAGGCGGCATCGACTCGGGTCAAGTCGTTCGCCCGGACCAACGAATGTTCGTAGATTAGCAGCGCAGCGACGATTCCCACACTGGCCAGAGCCAGCGGGCCGAGCTCCAGGCTCCGCCAGGCCACCAGCAGCAACGCGACCATGCCCAAGTGCAGGAGCCGGGAAAACCGCAGTGCCGCTGCGACGCCGTATCGGGCAGGCATCGAGTGCAGCCCGGTCTCGCGGTCGAAGGCGACGTCTTGGCAGGCGTAGATGATGTCGAACCCGGCCACCCACAGCATTACCGCGGCGGACAGCGGGAGGATGCTGGCGTCCAGCGAGCCGCGCACTGCGATCCAGGCGGCTGCGGGAGCGAGCCCCAAAGCGGCACCAAGAACGAGGTGGGAGAGCACGGTGAAGCGCTTGGTGTACGAGTAGCCGAGCACCAGCGCCAGCGCGAACGGGCTCAGCTTGAGGCAGAGCGGGTTCAACTGCCCGGCGGCGTAGAGGAAAGTGGCGCAGCAGCCGAGCACGAACGCGCCGGCGAAGCGCCGGGACAGCCGTCCCGCGGGCACCGCCCGCGTCGCGGTGCGCGGGTTGCGCCCGTCGAAGGATGCGTCTGCGATCCGGTTGAAGGTCATTGCGGCGGACCGCGCAGCCACCATGGCCACCGTGATCCAGAGCAGACGCCAGCCCAGTTCGGCTGCGTCCTGCCCGCTGGCCCGCACGGCCACCAGTGCTCCGGTTAACGCGAACGGCAGCGCGAAGATTGAGTGCTGGAATTTGATGGCCCCCAGGACCTCGCGGGTCTGCCGGTAAAGCTCGGCCATCCTCAGGCCTGCAGCAGGCGGGCGAGCGCCTGCCCGGGGTCGGCTTGGCGCATCAGGCTCTCGCCGACTAGGAACCCGTGGTACCCCGCAGCCGTGAGCCTGGCCAGGTCCTCGGGCGTGCGGATGCCGCTCTCGCTGATGCGGGCCACCCCTTCCGGAAACCTGTGCGCCAATTCGAGTGAAGTCTGGAGAGAGACCTCCAGGGTCTTCAGGTTGCGGTTGTTTACGCCGATCAAACCCGCGCCGGCCGCCAGCGCCCGGTCGAGCTCCGCGCCGTCATGCACCTCCACGAGTGCGTCGAGGCGCAATTCGAACGCGGCGGCGAGTAGCTCGCGGAGCTCCGAGTCTTCCAGCACGGCCACGATCAGCAGGACGCAATCGGCCCCGTGCGTGGAGGCCTGCAGGAGCTGGTAGCGCTCCAGCGTGAAGTCCTTCCGCAGCACGGGCAGCGCCGTGGCGGTGCGGGCTGCCACGAGATCGTCGAGCGAGCCGTGGAAGTACTGCTTGTCGGTCAGGACCGACAATGCCGCGGCCCCCGCATCCTGGTAGCTCCTAGCGATCGCAGCCGGGTCGAAGTCCTTGGCGATCACACCTGCGGAGGGCGACGCCTTCTTGATTTCGGCGATGATCGTGGGCCGCTTCGCCCGGAGCGCCGCCCGGAATCCTCGCCGGGCCGGAATGCGCCTGCGCGCCAGCTCCTCTTCCGTGGTCAGGACGCGCTCCGCAAAGAGCTCCGCCCGCTTGCGGACGACGATCTGGTCCAGGACTGTCAGGCTGTCCGCACGTGTCTCCGCCATCACAAGTACAACCCGCCGCTCACGTTCAGTACGTGCCCGGTGATGTACCCGGCCTCCTCGCTGGCCAGGAAGCAGACCGCCGCCGCGATTTCGTCGGGCTGGCCCATGCGGCCGAGCGGCACTTGGCTGGCGAACTTGGCGCGGGTGGCTTCGTCCAGCTGAGCGGTCATTGCCGTGTCGATGAAACCGGGCGCGACCGCATTGACCGTCACATTGCGGCCGGCGAGCTCCAGGGCCAGCGCCTTGGTCAGGCCGACGAGCCCGGCTTTGGAGGCGACATAGTTGGCTTGGCCCACATTGCCCGCGAGGCCGACGACGGACGAAACGTTGATGATGCGGCCCGAGCGCTTGCGGACCATATACCGCATGAAGGCCCGTGCGCAGCGAAAGCTGCCGGTCAGGTTCGTCTCGAGCACGCGTTCCCAGTCTGCGTCGCGCATGCGCAGCGCCAGTCCGTCGGCGGTGATCCCAGCGTTGTTGACCAGGATGTCGATCTCCCGCCCGTGGGCCCTTGTGAGAGCGTCGACGGAGGTTTGGTCGCGAACATCCAAGGCTGCGGAGGTAGCGGCACCTCCACTCGCCGCGATCTCCTCGACGAGTGCGGCCAGTTTGCCGGCTTGCCGTGCCGCGGCGATTACCCGGACTCCCTTGGCGGCGAGCATCTTGGCGCACGCGCGGCCGATGCCCTGGCTCGCTCCGGTGACCAAAGCGACACGATTCTTCATGCGACCATTCGTTCCACGCTGGCAAGGTCGTGCGTGCTGGTTCCCCGCAGCGACCGGTCGATGCTCCGCAGCAGCCCCGACAGGACGCGGCCCGGGCCGACTTCTACCCAGCGCTCCACTCCCCGGGCAGCGAGGTGCCGCACTGTCCGGCCCCAGAGCACGGGATTCGGGATCTGCTGCTTCAGCCCCTCCCGGGCCTCGGTGCCGGTCCGGACCTCGCTTGCCCGCCAGTTGTTCACCAGGGGCGTGCTGAGATCCGCGAAGGCGGTGGCGTCGAGTTCGGGGGCGAGTTCGGCCTGGGCCGGGGCCATCAAGGCGCAGTGGAACGGTGCGCTTACCTCTAGCATCACCGCTCTCCGGGCCCCGGCCTGCTGGGCGAGACCGACGGCCCGGGCGACGGCGCCCGCGTGGCCCGCGATCACGATCTGGGCGGGAGAGTTCATATTGGCCGGAGAAACGACCTCTCCCTGGGCCGCTTCGCTGCAGACCCGCTCCACCGCCGCTTCGTCGACGCCGAGCAGGGCCGCCATGGCCCCTACCCCCTCCGGCACCGCTCGCTGCATGCAGCGTCCTCGCTTCTGGACCAGGCGCACGGCGTCTTCAAACCCGATTGACCCCGCAGCGACCAGCGCCGAGTACTCGCCGAGGCTGTGCCCGGCCACGAAGTCCGCTCGGATGCCATGCTCCCGCAGGACAGCGAGTGTAGCGACGGAGGTCGTCAGGAGCGCAGGCTGCGTGTGCTCGGTGCGCCGGAGTTCGTCGGCCGGGCCGCGGAAACAGAGCTGGGACAGCGGAAACTCGAGGGCCGAGTCGGCGCGCTCGAAAACCTGGCGCGCGGCTGGGTAGCGCTCGGCGAGTTCGCAGCCCATCCCGGGCGCTTGCGAGCCCTGCCCCGGAAAGAGGAATGCCGTCAAGGACATAGGCGGGCGGCCAGCATTCGAGTGTAGCAACCGGAGCCCTGCTCGCTGTAGGGCTGGGTGCGAGAATCGGGGAGATGCGGGCGCAGCTCAGGATCGAGAAGCTCGTTTACGGGGGCGCGGGGCTGGCAAGGTACCGGGATGCAGCTGCTTTCGTGCCGCTGGTGCTGCCCGGGGAGGAGGTGGAGGCTGCGCTGTCGCCGGCGGGGACGCGAGTCCTGCGGGCTTCCGATGTTGTCTGGACGGAGCGGTCCCCGGATCGCACGGTGCCCCTGTGCCCGGTCTTTGGCCAGTGTGGCGGCTGCCACTACCAGCACATGCCTTACGAGCGGGAGGTCGACTCTAAGGTCGCAATCCTGCGGGAATCGCTAGCGCGTCTTGGCGGCCTCCGCTGGGAACAGCCGATCCAGGTGGTTGCTGCGGAGCCGTGGGCCTATCGGAACCGCACGCAACTGCGGCTTGTGTGGCGGGACGGAAAATGCGAAATCGGTTTCCTCGCGGCCGGGTCGCACAGCCATGTCAGCGCCCCGGAGTGTGCGATCAATTCGCCGAAGCTGGCCCAGCTGCACCACGGACTGCTGCGGATGGTCGCCGACCGGAAGTTTCCGAGGTTCGTCCAGGGGGTCGAATTCTTCACGAACGAATCTGCCGTGCAAATGACAGTCCGGGGCTCCGCACGCCCCCTGCCGCCGAGGTTCTGGAACTGGTGCGCCGAATGCTTGGAGGGGGTGCCGCGGCAGCTCTCCGCTGGACTACCGCTGTGGTGCCGACCTGTATCGCGTGAGCAGCCGGTCGTTCTTTCAGGTGAACCGGCATCTGGTCGCCCGCCTAGCCGCGGCCCGCTGTCGGGCCCGGCCAGGGCGGGTTGGCGCTGGGACCTGTACTGCGGAGTCGGCCTCATGGCGCTGCCGCTCGCGCGCCAGTTCCGCGAGGTGGTCGCGGTCGACTCCGGGGCGTCCGCGATTCGCGACCTCCGGCACAACGCCCGGGGGGCCGGCGTGGCTGTGCGTGCGGTCCGCAGGAATGTCCGGGACTTCCTGCGGACCTTTGCGGAGCGGCCGGAGCGAATCGTGGCCGACCCGCCGCGGGCCGGGTTAGGGGCTGCCGTGGTCCAGCAGATCGTGCGCCTGCGGCCCACCGAGTTGCGCCTGGTGTCCTGCGATCCGGCGACGCTGGCCCGAGACTTGAAGCTGCTTCGCGAGGGCGGCTACGAGGTCGCATCCCTGACACTGTTCGATCTGTTCCCCCGGACCTACCACATCGAGACGGTCGCTGTGCTCGGGCGTGGCTAGCGCCGCGGGCCGGGAGGGCTAGGGGTGTTGCTGCCGGAGCGAGTGCCCCTCGCCGCGCAATGCTCTTTTCCGCGGCCAGCAGCCTGCGACGTGGCGAGCGAGGCCGTTTTGCGAGACACTGGCGCGGAGGATGATGAGCATGCTCTGGACTATGCAAGAACGATGGGCGGCCGTGGCTGCGGTTGCCGTTGCACTGCACTGGATGGCCGCTCCCCTTGGCGGCCAGCCGGCCGACGTTGCGGCGACGCCGGGAGGAGCTCTCGCACCCGCGGGCGCGGCGGCTCCGCGCACGGCCTATCCCGGGGCCCTGACCGGCGGCAACTACATGCACAACTACTACCTGCCGCCGGTCTCGAGCAGCCCTTGGCGGCCCAGCTTCTCGCCCGATGGCGACTGGATCGCTTTCAGCCTGTCCGGCTCGATCTGGAAGGTCCGTATCGGTGAAGATGTCGCTTACGAGCTGACGGCCAATGCCACCTACGATTCGTCGCCCGCCTGGTCGCCGGACGGGCGCTGGATCGCCTATACCGCCGACGACCGCTCGCGCAGCATCAATCTGATGCTGCTCGACACGCTGACCGGCGAGAGCTCGGCCCTGACTCGCGGCGAACATGTGAGCCTCGATCCTGTTTGGTCCCCGGACGGCTCGCGCATCCTCTACGTTTCCACCGAGCCCAACGGGTGGTACCACATCAACGCGCTGCCGCTGGAGCGAGGCGTACCCGCGGAGCGGGTCCGCCTCACCGAGGACCACGCGTACCCCAACGAGCGGTTGTATTTCGGCAGCCAGGACCTGCATATCCAGCCAACGCTCTCGCCCGACGGCGCGGAGATGATCCTCGTTTCCAACCGGGGCATCCCGCTGGGTTCGGGAGGGGTCTGGCGCGCTCCCGTAGGGCCCGACGCGATGGCGCGGGCCACGCTGATCCTGCGCGAGGAAACGCTGTACCGCACGCGTCCCCAGTGGTCGCCCGACGGCTCGCGCATCCTCTACAGCTCGCACCGCGGGAGCCAGTTCACCAACCTGTACGTGCTGCCCGTGCGGGGCGGCGAGCCCTACCAGCTCACCTTCGGCGACTGGGACCATTTCGAGCCCCGATGGTCGCCCGACGGGGAGCAGATCGTCTACGTCTCGAACCGGCGCGGAATCTCGGAGTTGCGGCTGCTGCAGACCTTCGGCGGGGAAGACCGGCCGGTCGAGATCCGCCGTCGCGTGCATCGCCGGCCCATGGGGACGCTGCGCGTGATCGTTTCGGACGCCGCCACGGGCCGCCCCACGGCGGCCAAGGTCTTTCTCCGGGCCGCGGACGGCAAGGCCTATGCTCCGCCGGAGGCCTTCCAGCGGGTTGCGGCGCGCGCTCTGCACCTCGATTTCTTCCACACTGCAGGAGAGTTCGCGGTGGAGCTGCCCGCCGGCGAGGCCTCGATCCTGGCCATGAAGGGCTTCGAGCGCGAGCCGGCCGCCGCGAGCGTCGAAGTGCGGGCCGGGGTCGTGACCCAGTTGCGCCTGGACCTGGAGCGCTTCACCGACTACACCGCCCTGGGTTGGTACAGCGGCAGCGACCATGTGCATATGAACTATGGCGGCAACTTGCACAACACGCCCGAGAATCTGCTGTTCATGGCCGACGCCGAGGACCTGCACGTGGTCGGCGAGAAGATCGCCAACAAGGACAACCGCATCTTCGACCACCAGTTCTTCAACGGCGCCTTTGACGCAGGGCGGTCGACGCCGGAGCGGATCCTGGCCTGGGGCGAGGAGTACCGGCCGCCGTTCTACGGGCACATCAACTTCATTAACCTCGCGAAGCATCTGATCTCGCCGTTTACGACCGGCTACGAGGGCACGGCGATCGAGAGCCTGTATCCGAGCAACACCGACATGTTCCGGCTCGCTCGCCGGCAGGGCGCGGTGGGGGGCTATGTCCATCCGTTCTCCCGGGATCCCGAGTCGGCGGGCTACGCGGTCGCACGGGGCTTCCCCGTGGATCTAGCGCTCGGGGCCTTCGAGTACTTGGAGGTGATGACGAGCGCGATCCAGGCCGAGCATACGGCGCGGGTGTGGCACCGCGCGCTGAACTGCGGGTTCAAGGTGACGGCCTCCGGTGGTGAGGACTCGATTACGGGCCTGCACCGAACGCCGGCACTCGGCGCGGCGCGGATGTACGCCTACCTTGGCGACCGGCTGGTCTGGGACCGCTGGGTGGACGCGGTGCGTCGGGGCCGGACATTTGTCACGAACGGGCCTCTCGTCCGCCTGGCGATCGACGGCCGCCTGCCCGGCGCCGAGATCCGCCTGCCGCCGGAGGGTGGCTCGGTGCAGCTGGAGGCCCGGCTGGAAACGGCTTTCCCGGTCGACACCCTGGAACTCGTCTGGAACGGCGATGTGCTCCGAGAGATCCCTCTGCGCACCGGCGGGCGCGCCGGGATGCTCAGCGAACGCATCCGGGTGGATCGGAGCGGGTGGTACACGCTCCGGGCCGCAACAGAGGGGCCGGTCCTGCCCATTGACGACAGCCGCCTGTACGCCGAGACCGGGCCGATCTACGTATATTGCGGTGCCGAGCCGGTCCGCTCGGCCGAGGATGCCGCGTACTTCATCCGCTGGATCGACGACATCACCCGGCAGGCCGACGAGCACCCCGGGTGGCGTTCGGAGCGGGAGCGCGAGCATGTTCTCGGACAGTTCCGGGAAGCGCGCCGGGTGTTCGAGCAGCGTCGGCTGGAAGCGTCCGAGGCAAGTGGCGGAGTTCCGTAGGCAAGCTTGTTCGAGCCGCTACGGCTTGCCCGATGGCCCATGGAGATGGCAGTGGCAGCCGGCTGCGAGGCCAACTTGCAGCCAACCGACCAGCGAGAAGACTCGATCTGCGACAAGCGGTCCTCAAGGGTGTCGGCCAACTCCGCAGATCCGGTGTGCGTCATGCTCGGGCTCGGGCCCAACCCCACCGCCTCACACCACACGATTGATTCTTAATTTCCATGTCAGGAGCCTGTTGTGGCGGCGCGTCGACCGCTGCGGGGCGGGTCGGCTGGCCGCTGAGACTCAGGGAGTAGGCCGTGCTCGCGTCCGGCTGCCTTCCGGTGGCCTCCGCAGCGGCCCCGGGGCCGCTGCACCCGTCCAGCGGGCGCACCGCACCCTGTCCGGGCCAGTCCAAGTGCGACCTCCCCCCGACCCGGGGCTTCCGGCGTTGCCTGCAGCGCCTCGTTGCGCCGCACGCTGCAGTGCGCCTGCGCCAGATTGTGCAGCGCCGCGTTGCCGGCCAGGCCGGGGTCCGTGCGGATGTGGCTGGCCTCCTCGCCCAGCGTCACGTCACACGGGAAGTGGGGGCTCGACCGTCCCGTGCCCGCGGGGCAGCCGGAGCGGGCGCAGCGCCGAGGCCCGCTCCGGCTCCCAGCTCGGGAACCCGTACAGCGTCTCCGTCGTAGTCGGCCCCCGCCGGGTCTGCCTCGGCTGGTGCTTACTGATTTGCCGAAAGTAATTGCAAGCAACCCACCAATGGAATCAATGGCTTGCGGAGCTTTTTCGTGCAATTACTTATGAACACATCAGTAACTCCTGCATTGCCTGTCTCCTAGGCTCAAAAAATCAGCCGTGCCTCACACCAAGGGCAGTGCCGGAAGGTCCTAGAGCTGCGGGGCCAAGTCCGGCGCTGCCATTGCTCACCCGCCGTTCCGGCGATCCGAGGCGAGGGTGACGTGTCGCAACGCCCGCCGGTGCGCCTGCTCTTGGACCCGTCGGCTGCGCAGAGGTCAGCTGTGTGCCGCGACGGATCCGGCCTGCAAGCTGCCCAATTGAGGTGGCGGGCGCCGGGAGGTGCGCTGCGCATGCAAGCAGTGGCGCTGCTCAAACAGGTTCAGGCGCAGGCTAGCGGGCTTGCCAGCGCTCCTGATGTGCGGTGCCCGAAAGTCGCAGGCGCTTCTGCGGTTGCGATCCAGCGTCCACCGGGGACCCGCCTCGCCAGGGCGCAGCGCTCGCCTTGGTTGCGGCACCCCCGAGGGACGCCTGCTACCTTCGCGACACGCGCCGGCTCTCACGGCTGGCTGGACGTCAATCCCGACCCTCCAACTCCTGCCGTGGCCCGGGAAACGCGAGTATCGGGCGAAACCAACTCTGCTTGTGGGAACCGGCCAGACCCTGTCCGGGCGCAGATCGGCACGAACTAGAATGAAGCGTAGCGTATGGCTCAAACGGAATTGGTAGACCGCCGCGACTTCCTCAAACGGTGGGGCGCGGCGGGTGCGGCTGGCGGAATCCTGCCCTTCGCGGCTGCGACTGCGCTCGGCCAGGGCCCGGATCAGTTCCTCGCCCAGCTGGGAAAGGATCCTAGGCTGATCGTCCACAACTCGAGGCCCGGAGTGCTTGAGACGCCGATGGCGTTGCTGCGCGAGCATCGACTGACACCCAAGGAGATCCTCTTCGTCCGCAATAATCAGGTACCAGTTGGAGGCCTGTCTCTCGAGCCCATGGCGGCGGAAGACTGGGATCTCGAGCTGACTGGCCTGGTAGAGCCCGCCCGCACCGTCGGCTTGGCGGACTTCGCGGGCTTGGAGCAGACGGAGGTCGAAGCGGTCCTGCAGTGCTCAGGCAACGGCCGGGCATTCTACGCGCTGGCGGCCAAGACTCGCGGCACGCAATGGAAGCGCGGCGGGATGGGGCAGCTCCGCTGGGCCGGCGTCCGGCTCGAGCGGCTCCTGGAGGTGCTCCGTGTGCGCGTCGGGGCCGATGCGGAATTCCTGATTGCTGAGGGCCGGGACGAAGCCGCCGTGCCCACCGGCGATGACTTCGAGCAATGCGTCCCGCTCCGTGACGTGCTGGGCACGGCCTTGCTCGCGATGCGCATGAACGGCCACCCGATCCCGGCGCTGCACGGCGGGCCGCTGCGCCTCGTGCTGCCGGGCTACTACGGCACGATGAATGTGAAGTGGCTCAGCCGGCTGCGGTTCGTGCGGGAGCCCTCCACGAATCGCCACCACGCCCAGCGCTACCGTACGTTCCGCCGGCGCCTCGAGCCGGGCAGTGCGACCGCCATCACCCCGGAAGTCACCGTGCCTACCTGGTGCCAAAGGGTCAAGAGCGTGATCTGGGATCCCGAGGATGGGGCCTCGGCCGCTCCCGGCCCGCTGGACGTCAGCGGCGTGGCGTGGAACGACGGCCGGACGGAGATCGTATCCGTTGAAGTTTCCGGGGACAGCGGCGCTACTTGGCGCCGGGCTGACCTTGACGCTCCGCCCAGCCCCTACGGCTGGTACCGCTGGACGGGCCAAGTTGATTTGGCCCCCGGGGTAGCGGAAGTGCGGGCCCGAGCGCTCGATGCTCAGGGCCGCAGCCAACCTCCCGACGGCTCGGTGCATTGGAACCCGTCGGGCTATGAATGGTACGGCGTCGACCGGGTGGAGCTCAACCTCGGATGAAGCCGGGGAGCTGGGAGAGTAACCGGTGACGGGGGGGCGAATGCTAGCGGCTGCGGCGCTGCTGCTGGCGACCGTTGGCTACGCTCCCGCCGAGGTTGAGTTGAAGGCCTCCTGCGACGGGGAGGGCCTGGTCCAAGCCCGCTGCGTGGCGTGCCATGCGATCGAAGTCGTAACAGGCTCGGCGGGCATCAGCGCTGCGGCTTGGCAGCAGGTGCTGAATGACATGGAGCAACTGGGGCTCCGGCTCTCGGCTGATGAACGTAGGGTGCTGCTGGGCTATTTGAGCACCCACCTGGGCCCCGGTTCAGGCGAGGGCGAGTCCGCCGCGAGCGAGCCGGACTGCGAAGCGATCGAGGCTGAGTCGGGCGGCGCGCCGGAGATGCCTCCAAGCGTCCCGTAGAACGGCCTGCGCCTCCTGGATGGATTCGCACCGGCCCTTCGACGCGGCCTCCAGGCGGAACCGGCATCCGTGGTGAACTGAGGCAGCCGAGTCGACGCGCACGCGGAGGCGCTCGGTCCGTTGGGTGGCTGGCCATCCGCCGCGGAGTTGTCAAGAGCTCGGCGGGCACGGCTCCCGGCGAGTTGCAAGTGGCTCCCAAAGGAGTTCGCACTCCGCCCCCGCGAGCTCGACGGCTAGCCGGCAAGGGGCCGCCGTGCTGGGACGAAAGCCCACCGCAGCGTCTGGTATAGTACGATGTTTGCAATCCTCCCCATGATCTAGGGGCATGGTTGCCTCGCGTAGCCGTACAAGAGTTGCCTGCAGCAGCAAGCTGACCGGCGGGGCAATGGGGAACCGGGCATGAATCCGAGCCGCCAGGAGGGCCTAGGCCCTACGCAGCTGTTTCTGTTTCCCGACGACTTGGTGCGTCCGTCCGACGGCAGCCCATCGACAGGCGTGGGTCGCTCGGACATCGAGTTCCTCGGACCGACCTGCGGCCTACGGCCGCCGCGCCGCGACATCCACGGCTTTCGGTGCGCGGGGAAGTCTGTGTGGGTCCCCGCCTCGTCGTCGGCGAAGGTTCGGGGCCACCGGATCGGCGGCTTAGTGTATGTCGGCAACCGGCTGACGACAGGTCCGAAGGCGCGCCTCGAGAACAGCCTCGTCAATCCCGCCCTCGCCGTGCGGCAGCCGCTGGACCGCAACTTGGGTCCGGCGTTCCCGAACCGCTGTCCGAGCTACCAGGAGTTGTCTCCGATCCAGCGATTCGCCTACCTCGAATGGCTTGGCTCGGATCGCTCGGCCGATGTGGACATCCGCTGCGTGCTGCTCTATTTCTTTGGCCTTGAGCGACGCCTGTTCGTGGACCGACCGGGGGCCGACGAGTGCTCCGCCCTCGTCGCCGAAGTCACCCGGCTCCAGCGGGTCTACGGAGGCAACGCCCACTTTCGGCGTCTCTGCCGCGAGTTTTTGGACGCCGCAGCGGTTCTCGACTGGGATGGGGAACAGGTTCCTGTCGAGCCGCAGGACCTGCTGGCCATGGAGGATTCCGGGCTCCCTCTGCCTCTCAAGGTCAGCTTGGGGCGCAAGCTCGCCTCAGCCGAGCCGCTCGGCTCCACCGACCTGCTGAACTGGTGGCTGGCGCTTCGCAGAAGCCGCCTGCGCAAGGAGCACCGGCGGGCATTCGGAGAGTTCGCGGCCCTCTTCGCCCTCCGCTTCGCCAAGACCTACCCCGAAGGCTGGCTGGGGTCCGGGGGGCCTAGGCTGCACCTCGTGTATCGAGCGGCGAGCCGGAACTTCGAGCGAGACCTCGCGGACGGAACGGACTTCTGCGTAGATGTCACCCGCATGCACAAGCCGCTTGCCGCCGCGTCTGCCATCGCGGAGGAATGTCTGCGGGACCTCGGGTCGTACTTCCGCGACATGCGGAGGGGCCGGGGCGGGCTGCCCTCGGCTCCGTCGCCCCGCCTGCTCCCGAAGGAGCTCGCCGCCAGCTACCGGCATCCGGGTCTCGAGCACCTGCGGGAGTGGGCGCTTGAGCGCATCTCCCACGATAGGGCCGCGGTGACCCTCAAGTCCCTTTGGGGCCGAGCCGGAATCAGCGCCGCGAAGCGGCTGACGAGAGTGCATCTCATTGAGACAGCGGCGCTGCTGGCCAACGCCGGCATCGGGTTCGCTCCCGACCCGCGCCTCGGTGCGTGGCAGCCTTGCTGGACCGACAAGGTGGTGCTCTTCCATTGGCCGACCCGGCGGCGGTCCCTGCCGGAACTCAGCAGCGCGTACAGGCGGGGATTGGCGGCCCTCCGCCTCGGTGCCCACGTGGTGCGCTCCGACGGCACCGTGTCGTCCGCTGAGATACGGTGCTTGGAAGCCTCTGTCACCGGGAACTCTCGGGTGACGGATGCCGAAAAGTCTCTGCTGCGGGCCGACCTGCGTCGCATTCTCGACGAGCCGAGCCGGGTTAGCACGCTCAAGCGCACCCTCAACGGCCTGTCGGGGCAGCAGCTGCGCGCCTTGGGGGACTTTGTGCTGGCTGCGGCCGGAGCCTCAGGCGCGGTGGCCCCGGCCAAGGTCAAGGCTGTCCAGCAGATATTCCGGGCCCTCGGCTTACCGGGCCAGGGTATCCTCGCGGCCCTTCACGCTCAGTCCGTGGAGAGCTCGCCTCCGGCGCGGCCAGCAACGCCGCACTCGAGTGCCGCACCCTCGGGGCAGGCTCCCCCGCAGGGGCGGTGCCTTGAACTCGACCAGCGCAAGATCTCCGAAATCGCAGCCGATACCCGGCGGGTCTCCGCAATCCTCTCGAATGTGTTCGAAGACACCGCACCTGCGGCCGCGCCAGCCGTCGGTTCTGTCCCAAACGGTCCCGCCCCAGGGGGCTGCGACGGACTCGACGCCGCGCACGGCGCCTTGGTGGTCCAACTCCTGCAACGTCCTAGCTGGAGCAATAGCGAGTTCAGCAGCCTCGTGCAACGTTACGGACTCATGGCCGGGGGAGCGCTGGAGGCCTTGAACGAATGGGCTTTTGACCGCTATGGCGAGGCCCTGTTGGAAGACGATTCGGGGCTCACGCTCAACGCCGCCGTGGTCGAGGTCCTACGCTGCGACGGCTCCACCTCCCCGTCCGCCGGTCTGGTGTAACGAACGGCGGACAGGTTCCAACTCAGCCCGTCTGCAGCACGTGCGCGGCCAGAGACGGCACATCGTGGGGGGCCAGCCTGCTGGCGACGACATCCTCAACCAGGATGTTGTCCGAGAGATAGGGGTGGTACTTCTCGGTCTGCAGCGGTGCCACGTGTGCAGCGAGGCTGCCCCCGGACGGGGGCGCTGCGTGCGCCAACTGCTCCAGTGATCCTTGCAGTTGTTTGCACGAAACCCCGGAAACCTCGACGAGGCCGTCGTGCAGGGCCACCTGCAGGCCTTGCGCCTTGAGCGCCAGCAGCAGGCTGAGCGTCTTGGCCGTCCCCTTCCAGGTGGCGACGAAGTGGCTCCCCTGGCCGCTGCTGAAGAGCGACCTCCGGTGCAGCCGGAAGCGCCGGAAGCTGCGACGAGCCTCCGCCAGGAGCGCCCGGGCGTTCTCGTCTAGGTAGCGTGGCTCGCCCTCGCCGCTGAGGATGTCGCGCATGCGGCCGATGACGCGGTCGTGGATGGGGCCCGCATCGCCGCCAAACGCGGGGGGGACGCCGCTTGAATCGCCTACGACTGCGACTACCTTCTCGCTCGTCCGGATCTCGGTGATCCGCCAGCGTCTCCCGGAGAAGATGATCGTCATGTCCGGCGCTAAGGGGGACAGCACCGGCATCGTGCCGAGCGTCTTGCCGTCGCAAACGATACGAAACTCTTCGGGGGTTGCGAAGACGGCGAAAAAACTGTAGTGCTCGACAAGGCGCTCGCCCTGCTCGCCGAGAAGTAGCGTCCCGTCCGAGGCCTGCTCTAGTAGCTTGACCTCCGGTTTGCCCAGGCCGCGCAGGACGCGGATGAAGAGCTCCTGGCTCACCCTGTGGAACGGCCCCCGCTCGCACAGCACGCGATAGAGTGTGGCAGCCCGGGCCCCGCCCCGCTCAGTCACCACCGACAGGATCTGTTGTACGAGAGTCGACAGGTGCAGCGCTTCTGTCCGCGGGGGCTCGCACCATCTGTCTAGCAGCAGCTCGACCATCGCGACCGCCCGGACGAGGTTTAGCCGCAGCTCGTCGACCGGATGCAGGGCCGGCTCGAGTTCCTTCTCCGAGATATAGATGCGCAGGACTGCGGGCTTGCCCCTGCGGCGTCCCGAGCGGCCTAGCCGCTGGCGGAGCGACGCGACCGAGAAAGGGGCCTCGATCTGCGCGACGCTCTCGACTTGCCCGATGTCGATGCCCAACTCCAGAGTGGAGGTGCAGACCGCCGTCGTCGGCTCCAGCGCCTTCTTCAGCCGGAGCTCGACGAATTCGCGGTGCTCCTTGGCGAGGCTGGCGTGGTGCGGGTAGAACTCGAGCGGCAGTTTGGCCCGCTCGGACATCCTGGCGAGGTAGTCGGCGAACCTCTCAACTCGGTCCCGGGAACCGGCGAAGGCGAGGTTCTGCGACCCGCGCAAGGTCTCGAACAGGTGGGTCGCGATCCCCCGGATTGCGCTGGGGTCCGCTGATTCCCCATCTGGGCCCGTTTCCTCGCGGGGCTCTGGGTCTTCGATGCCAGCCCAGGGGGGGGCCTCTGCGCTCTTCGGATTGGCTCGCTTGACGGCATAGCCCCGCACTTGCAAGCGGATGGGAGCGCCCAGGGCCGCGCTTGTGATCAGCCGCACTTGGTCCGGAGCCTCGGGGCGCAGGTACTCCTTGGCCAACGCCATATCGCCGAGAGTGGCGGACAGGCCCACCCTGCGGACCTGCCGTCCGGCGGCGAGTTCGAGCCGGCTCAGCAGCGAGCGGAGATGCACGCCTCGCTCGTTGTCGAGCAAGGCGTGCAGTTCGTCAACCACGATGCAATCGAGCTTGCCGAAGAGTCCGGGCAGCTGCGTTCCTCGCAGGACGAACATCGCCTCCAGCGACTCGGGCGTGATCAGCAGGATGCCCTGCGGGTTCCGGCGGGCCCTCGCCTTGGCCCCCGCGGACACATCGCCGTGCCACGGATGGACGGGAAGATCGACGCGGTTGCACAGCTCCTCCAACCGCCGGAATTGGTCATTGATCAGCGCCTTCAAAGGGCTGACGTACATCAGGTCGAAACCGCTGGCCCTCCCTTGCCCAAGGATCGTCTTGGAGATCAGCGGCAAGAACGCCGCTTCGGTCTTGCCGCTGGCGGTGGGGGCGGCGATGATGACATCGGCCTCGTCCCGCATCAACAGGGGGATGGCCTCTTCCTGGATGTCCTGCAGCGCAGACCAGTTCCGGTCCCAGATCCACCGGCGCACCGGCTCAGCCAGGAGCTCGAAGCTCGAAGACTTTGCGCCCACGTCAGAGTCTGAAGTCGGTGAGTTCGTCGTCCGCTGCCCGCCTGCGTGCCCCCGGGGCGGGCGTTGGAGGCGCGGGAAGCTGGTCCAGCCGGGCACCGTCGTCCGTGGCAACCTCGATGTCGCCGATCAGCTTGCGCCAGTCCGCGTCCGGATTCTGATCGAGCACCGCAAGCAGATTCACGAACGCCGTGACGGTGTTCCGGGGCGTGCGGAAGTAGGCGTCTCCAATTCGCTGCGAGCAGTGGGCCATGAAGGTCCGGAGAGCCTCGCGGGGCAGCCCTTCGGTCTCCGTCCCGGCGCTGTAGTAGACCTGCCGGACCTTGTCGAGCAGCACGTACATCTCCTCGGGCGTCAGGTTGGCGAGCCGGAGGACAGGACCGGACAGGTCAACGAGACCGTCCCGAGCGAAGGTGTTCTCCGCAAGGCGCGACTGGAGCGCTGGGTAGCTGTACAGCCCGCGGCGGGTGTCCATCAGGAATTCCGGCGTGCCGCCCATCAGCACGCCGAAGTGCGTGGCGCTGCCTTGCAGCACATCGTTCAGAATCCGCAGGATCTGCTCGTAGTTGGAGCTTCGGCTGCGGCTGTTCGCCAGCTTGTAGAGATTCACCATTTCATCGAAGATGACGAGGAGCCCCTTGTAGCCGGCTTCGCGCACGAAGGTGGAGTAGAGCTTCAGGTGGTCGTAGACGGAAGCGTCGTCAATGATGGTCCGCACGCCGAGGGCCGCCCGGGCTTCCGTGCGGGTGGCAAACTCGGCCCGCAGCCAGCGGAGTGCGTTGGTCTGCTGATCGTCGTTGCCGTGCTCGTGGCCTTCCCAGTAGCGGGAGATCACGGTCGCGAACGCGTAGCCCCCGTGCAGCTCCTCCAGATGCAGCAGCTTCTCCCGGATCACCTGGCTCGGGTCGCGGTCCGCCTGCTCGGCTGTGCGGACCGCTTGGGTCACGAAGCGCTCCACCACGCTGGCCAGTGCGCCGCCGTTCGGTTTCGTGCGCGTGGCGGTGTTGCGGGTCAGCTCCGCGAATAGCGAGCGGGCTTGGCCGCCCGTGGCGTGCAGCCTGCGGTCCGGGGCTAGGTCCACTGACATGGCTACCATCCCCTTCTGCATCGCCATCAGGCGGACGAGGTTCAAGAAAAAGGTCTTGCCGGAACCGTACTCGCCGATGACGAATCGGATCGTGGCACCCCCGCCCTCGATGCGGGCGATGTCCCTGACCATCTCTTTGACCTCGCGCTCGCGTCCAACCTGAATGTGCTGCAGCCCAAGCCTCGGCACGACTCCCGCCCGCAGGGCCTGCATGATTGTGTCCCGCTCTCGGGGCCTGATTTTGACAGTCGCCATAGTCCTGTTATCGTCTATCGCGCAGCTCTAGTTGTTCCACCGACTCCGCGTTCACCTCGAGGGCACCGTAGCCTTCGATCAGCGGCTCGTCAAAGCGCTTGAGGGCCCATTCGTTGAGGGGTTCCAAGGTGCCTCCCGGCAGCAGGCCGAAGCATTTCGCCAGGTTCTCGAAGCCAGCTCCGGCCCGCCTGGCCCGCACAGCGCCCTCTTCAGGCAAGCTCATGTGTTTGGCGTCGGGCCCGGCCCACCTACTCGGCGGCTTGGTTGCGGGCTCTGACCGCCTAGCATCGTCTGCGGCGCTCATCTCGTCCGAGAAGATCTGGTGGGGGACGCCGGGCACTCGAGCCGTATCCGTCATGACGGCTGCGATGCGATGGCGTTCCAGCCGGATGCGGCCCTCTGAGCTGGAAGGCCTCCGGGCATCGGGTGCCGGGGGATCGCGAACTCGGCGGACGGGGGCAGTTGCACGGTCACTGGCCCGGTGGTTTCTCGTTGTGCGGCCAACCCGTGCAGGTTGCGGTGCATGGCCTTGCTGTTCAGTCCCAGGACTGTACAGAGCCTCTGCACCGCGTCGACCTCAGGCCGCGCGACGCGCCCGTCCGCTCCAGCCACGGCCAAAGCTAAGCGGCCCAGTTCGTGCTGCAGTTGCGCCGATACATTCCGCAGGCGACTGCGCAGGGGGTCTGGGTCGGGCCGCCATGCCAGCATCCAGGTCAAGTTCGCTCGCAACCAAACTCGCTCTGCCGCTGTGATCCGGGGCGCCGCTTCGTCTCCCAAGTGTACAGCAACCAGTTGCGCCGACACTCTCCTCAAGGTCGCTCCCTAGGCGCAGCCCTAACGCGCCCCGGGAGTCTCGGGGTGGCAGATGCTACCGCCGCCGTGCGGCGTCTGGCCCGGTTGGCTCCGATGGCCGCTTGGCCGAGTGTCGAACAGCAGCGATACTATAGGCTAAAGTAAGCCGTCGCGGCTCAGCTGCGGCGCAACCTCCGTCCATGCCAACATCTCGTCGTACCTTCCTAGCGTCCACCGCGGTAGGCTCCGCGCTCCCGATGAATGCGGCTTCCGCGAACCGCGTGCTCGGGGCCAACGATCGCATCCGACTTGGACTGATCGGGTGCGGAGGCATGGGCCGCGGCGACTTGCGGGACATGCTCCGCGCTGGAAAGACGGAAGCCGTGGCCCTCTGCGATGTCGACGAGTCCCAGATGGCGAAGACGCAGCAGAGCGTCGTCTCGCGGTTCGAGCAGACGGCCGAACTCCAGACGCAGGACTTCCGGCGTGTCGTTGACCGCCGCGACATTGATGCCGTGATCGTTGCCACACCCGACCACTGGCACGCGCTTCCGACCGTGGAGGCCTGCAAGGCAGGCAAGGATGTCTACGTCGAGAAGCCGCTCGCCATCACCGTCTGGGAGGGGCGCCAGATGGTTGATGCTGCGCACAAGTACAACCGCGTGGTGCAGATGGGTACGCAACAGCGCTCGGGTAGGCAGTACCGAGAGGCCAAGGAATATGTGGACAGCGGCAAGCTAGGTAGAGTCCGCCTCGTACGGTGCTGGGCCTACTTGGATTGGAAGGGCGAGACTCCGCACCTGCCCGACGAACCCGCTCCCAGGGGTGTGGATTACAACATGTGGTTGGGCCCGACGGCGGAACGGCCGTACAACCGCAACCGCTTCCACTTCAGCTTTCGGTGGTATTGGGCCTATTCCGGCGGCCTCATGACGGACTGGGGCGCGCACATGATCGATATCGCCAATTGGTACATGGGCATCAAGTCCCCGACATCGGCGATGTCAGTGGGCGGGAAGTTCGCGTACCCCGCGGACGCTATGGAGACGCCTGACACGCAGCAGGTGCTGTACGAGTTCCCGGAATTCTCAATGATCTGGGAGCATGCTTTGGGGGTCGGGAGAGGCCCGGCGGACCGCGAGCACGGCGTGATGCTGCACGGCGAACAGGGAATCCTCGTCGTTGATCGGCACGGCTGGGAGGTGCTGCCCGAGACCGACCGCATCGGCAAGCCGGCGCGGGAGTACAAGGCATCCGGTGTGCCCCACCAGCAGTACCGTCCGGACCGCGACGACATGCATCTGGCGCATGTCGAGAATTTCTTGGATTGCATGCGGACGCGTGAGCGCCCGCGCTCGGATGTGGAGCTTAGCCACGACTCGATGATCGGCTGCCATCTGGGGAATGCCGCCGTGCGTACCGGACGGCGGGTCTACTGGGATGTCGAGAGCGAGCGCGTCGTGGACGACCCCGAAGCTGAGGCGATCATGTACAAGCGTCCGTACCGCAAGCCCTGGAAGCTCGCGGTCTGAAGTTTCGGCACACCTGGGTTTGGCGTTGCACGATCGTGCAAGCAGATGGCGAGATGCATCTACCCGACATCACGGTCGGGAACTTTCGGGGGTTCGAGTCCTGAGGGGGGGCGCTATTGGCGGTATGCCGCTTGAGAACCTTTCCCTCGCCCTCAGCTCGAGTCTGACTTCGGTGGTCAATCTGTATCCCACAATCCTGGCGCTAGGGCTGATGCAGAGACTCGGTTCAGCCTCCCTGCCCGAGGGGCTAGCTGGCGTGGCCGATACGTGGGTGCTGGTGCTGCTGATGTTTTCCCAAGCAATTGCCCGAAAAGGCTCCGCAAGCCATTGATTCTATTGGCGGGTTGCTTGCAATCCCTTTGGCAAAATTAGTAATCTGTCGGCGAACTCCCGCCGGTAGCGGACAGCGCCGGCATCCACACTGCGGAAGATGCGCCCCGGAAGCGGATCCGGTGGAGCAGATTTGGGCGCTGGCGAAGCGCAACGCTATGCGCCCACTGAGCCTGACGAGGACTCAGTTGCGGGGCGACCGAAATCGGCGCTGCAACCGCTGAAGACATCGCCTGAACCAATACGGACATTCTTGCAAGAGAAAACCGCAAGTACATTCAAGTACATTTTTGCAGGAGTTTCTGTGATAGGGCTATTGGACAGGTTAGTGCTATTCTCCCACGGTGTGGCGCGGGAAGCTACGGGACGGTTGCCCGCCAGGCTGGCAGCTGCTAGTGGTGCTGGTGCGGAACGAGCGAGGGGCGCCAGTCTACATTGATGATGCTACCGGGGAACACCGCGGGCGTGACGGCGCTGGTGCCGGTGGCGGATCGCCTGCAGTTGCGTTTCGGGAGCGGCTCGGTGTGCCGGGTGGTAACTCCCGGGCCGCTGGCTGGGGAGTTTGCAGGAGTTTCGGGAGTCGGAGCAGGGGGTGGACGAGCCGGAGGGACAGGCGCTGGCGGCACGGGCGCACGCTTCGCAGCGGCCGCTGGACGAGGCGAAGGTAGTGGCAGAGGCGCAACTGGATGGGTGTTGGCGTTGAGCCGAACGCGCCCCCGAGGGCGACTGAGGCGGCTCTGCTTGTATCTGTGTGGCCTTGCAGCTACGTGAGTTGTCAATCGGAGATATCGAAGAATAAGCCTAAGCCTCGGTTCGCGAGAGCCGATCTCTGACGCTGTCTGCAGGCGAGCACCAGTATTCACGGCCGGCCCGTGTTTGACAGGCCCCAGCAAGCCCCGAAGCAGCAAACTGACGGGGCAATCGAATCGGTCCCTGCCGAGCCCTGCGCACTAGGCAACCCTGCCGTCCTAACTCCTCGCTTAACTCCTTTACCGGCAAACCATTCTGGTACCTGATCAGCTTGCGTCCCATGATTCCGTGAGTTCATGCTAGACTGCGACGCTAGCGATGGTATGCACACGATATCTCTTGGGCCGGCGTATGTTGTCCGTGTCCCGGGCCGGGTTGGTCGCGCTTATCCTTGCCGGTTGCGGATCGGAGCCCCGAAGGGTTGCCATCGTTCGCCCTCCTGAGCCGCTTCCCTTCCAGCCAGAGACAATAACCGTGGAACTCGGCCAGCACGGTGGCGCGGTCACGCTGATGACCGCCTCGGCGGGCGGCTACACCAAGGACGGTGAGCCGTTCGAGAGCGGGGCTACCGTCACTGCTCCTAACGGCAACGAGTACCGCCTGACCTTGGAAGGTCGCGAATGGGCTGCGGAGTTCGTTCCGCCCGCAGCGGAGTCGGTGCGGCTCGGCAGCAGCGGCGACGCGGTCGAGGTCGCTGTGGCGGAGGATCGCGGCTTTCTGGTCGGGGGGCGGTCGTTCGAGTCCGGCGACACCGTGGCGGCCAGCAACGGGAACGTGTACGTCCTGCGGCTGCGCGCTGGCGAATGGGCTGCGGAGTTCGTTCCGCCCGCAGCGGAGTCGGTGCGGCTCGGCAGCAGCGGCGACGCGGTCGAGGTCGCTGTGGCGGAGGATCGCAGCTTTCTGGTCGGGGGGCGGTCGTTCGAGTCGGGCGACACCGTGGCGGCTGGCAACGGGAACGTGTACGTCCTGCGGCTGCGCGCTGGCGAATGGGCTGCGGAGTTCGTTCCGCCCGCGGCGGAGTCGGTGCGGCTCGGCAGCAGCGGCGACGCGGTCGAGGTCGCCGTGGCGGAGGATCGCAGCTTTCTGGTCGGGGGGCGGTCGTTCGAGTCGGGCGACACCGTGGCGGCTGGCAACGGGAACGTGTACGTCCTGCGGCTGCGCGCTGGCGAATGGGCTGCGGAGTTCGTTCCGCCCGCAGCGGAGTCGGTGCGGCTCGGCAGCAGCGGCGACGCGGTCGAGATCGCCGTGGCGGAGGATCGCGGCTTTCTGGTCGGGGGGCGGTCGTTCGAGTCGGGCGACACCGTGGCGGCTGGCAACGGGAACCTGTACGTCCTGCGGCTGCGCGCTGGCGAGTGGGCTGCGGAGTTCGTCCCGCCCGCTCCAGAGCCGGTGGCGCTAGGCCAGGACGCCGCCCTGGTTACACTTCAGGAAGGCGGAAGCTACGCCCTTAAGTTTGGACAGGGAGAGACAGTTACGTTCGAGGCTGGTGGACTCGTAACGGCCCCCAGCACTGGCTACCGGTACCGCATGGTGCTCGACCCCGAGGGCCGCTGGAGCCCCCAGTTCGCCCCCACCAGCGTGCAAGTCGCCTTGGGTAGCCACGGTGGAACGATCACGGTGCTGCGGGAGGCGGATGGCCGCTATCGGTTCCGCAGCAAAATCCTGGACGAGGTCGGCGAAGTTGTCATCGGCTCCAATGGGGAGAGCTACCGGCTAACTCTCCGGAACGACGAATGGATCGCTCAGCACATTCCGCGCCAGCAGACTGTAGCCTTGGGGTCTTCTCGAGATTCCGTCACGATCATCAGCCTGGAGGACGGCAGCTTCTGGGAAGGGAGCCGGATCGTCCAGAGCGGCCAGACCGTGACCTCAGGAGACGGTCGCACCTACGAGCTGATTCTGAGCGGCAACGAATGGCAGGCGCGGCTGGCGGCGGGGCCCATCGATCCCGGTACGCCGGGTGGCGGACGGCCTCCGCAATCCGATTCCCTGGAATCCTATGTCGGCAGTAGGCCGAATCTGGAGAGCGACGCCGACGGCAATCTTCGGGCCGTTCTCGAAGTGGGTGGTGTGCGCTACCCCCTGTCTGTGCTCTTCTCCGAAGGCAAGGTCACGCAGTCTGATTCGTTTGCCAAGTCGGCGCAGGGCGCTATCGCCGCCGTCCTGCATCGGATCAATCTCCTCGTTTTCATTGAGGAGGCGGGTGGCAGCGACCAAAGCTCCGCGATCCGCTCGGCGTGGGAAGATGCGACCGCCTCTCTCAGGAGCATCTTCGGCAGGGACGCCGAGGATGCCCTTGGCGATATCCCGCTCACCGGGAGAGGTGCGGTAGACAGCGACGAGGCCCAGGACACCTTGACCGAGGTCCTCGAGGCACTGAGCAGCCGCAGCGAATTTGAGGACGCCCTGGACGACGGAGTCTTTTCCGCAGCCGATACAGTGGGCGATGCCGACGAGGTCTTCGAGACCTTGCAGCAGGTCACCCGGCTGCAGTTCGGGTG
This sequence comes from Bryobacterales bacterium, assembly GCA_965213745.1. Taxonomy (GTDB): domain Bacteria; phylum Acidobacteriota; class Terriglobia; order Bryobacterales; family UBA6623; genus VXMF01. The sequence goes on from CBDBZZ010000055.1 coordinate 239,803, forward strand.
GACGCAGAACACGCGGTTCGGGGCCTACCTGAGGCAGGAGCGCGAGGACGACGTCAACGACTCCCTGCGACTGCTGACAGGGAGCAGCGGGTTTGGCGCATTCGCCTATAGCCCCGTGGAGACCTCCACTGGGGCGGAGATGCCGCGTAGCGGGCAAGCGGCATATTCCGGGGCGACGATGGCGGTGGCCCAGGAGGACGAGGTGGAACTGTACGCCGGATCGATCCTGTTGACAGTGCGCTTTGGAAATAGGGAGGTAACTGCCCGTATTGACGACCTCGTCAACGAATTCGGTGCGCCGTGGCGCTATTCGTCCCGGTGCGGTCGAGACGATTCATCTCCCAACCGCCACCTACGGCAGTGGCCAGTCTTCCGCTTCTTTCAGCAGGTCGGGTGAGGCGACCATTGCGTTCGAGCCGAGATTCAGCAGCTTGCGGCTCGTTGAGAGGGATGCGGGATTCGCCGGCCGCTTTCTGGGCGAAGGGGCCAATGGCGGCGAGGATGTGATCGGCACCTGGGAGCTGGAGGATTCCATAGGGCGTAGCATTATCTCGGGTGCCTTCGGTGCCGAGCGCGGCAGTGCGACCACCGTGGCCCTGCCGACTATCGACGACGACGGCATTGAGTCGCGCACCTTCCTGGGAGCCGAGCCGGACAGTTCGGGGGACCTCCGACTCGGGGGGAGCGACGCGGAAGGGAACAGCATCGAGTTTTCGGTGGCGCAGCTTCTCGAGGACGGCTACGCCGTGTCGCGTGGGGAGCGGCTCTTCACCATCGTCAGGAAGAAGGTCGAGAGGGACTTAGGCGTTCTGGACTTGGCGGTGGTTCTCGAGAATGTCGACCTGCGGGAGAACCTCTGGGACAGGGTGCGGAACGCGCTCGACGAGAGCATCTTTGAGGCGGGTGCCCCGGATGTCCTAGGCCGCGATTTCCCCAAGGGCCGGGGCGGCGCTCCCGACGACGACGAAGCGAGGGAGACGCTGTGGGAAGTTGCGGGTGCCTTGAGTAGTGCTGGTCGGTTTGAGGACGCCCTGGACGATGACGGCATCTTCTACGCGGCGCGCAACGATGTCGGCGACCTGGAGGATATGTACGCCGTGCGCGGCCACGAGTTGCGGGTGGAGTTCGGGACGTCGCACTACACGCGGTTCGGGGTCTGGGCCAAGACCGTGGGGGAGCGCGCCACCGACGGCATGGAACTCGACTCGCAGCACCCGCCTGCCGGTTTCGCCTACAGCCCCCTGGCGCAGACGACCTATACGAGGACGGATATTGGCTATCCCACAAACAGCACGGCGAGCTACAGCGGTCGGACTGTTGCAGTCGACACCGGCAGTGGGGCTCCAGTCTACTACGAGGGACGAGTCAGCGTGCAGGTCGACTGGGGCTCGGATGTCCGCCATGCGGATGTATACACGGTGGTTCGCGACCTGATCTCGGTCGAGGACGGCGGCGCGTTTCGACACAATGGTCGCGGCGTAGATGCGATCACCATCGGGGCTACGTCCATCGACACGGGTTCGGGGAACGAAGTCGAGTTCGGCGTTTCGGGCCGAAGCAGCCCGGCCATTCGCATTCGCTATCTCAACGCGGCTCTGAGCGAGCGGAGCTTCAGCGGTACGCGCTCCCATAGCGGCAAGTTTGTAGGGGAGAGCATCGACGGCCCGCTAGCGGTGATTGGGACGTATAGCCTGATCGACACAAGGAACGACATCGACCTCGCCGGAGCGTACGGGGCAGACTTAGTGCCCTGACAACGCAAGGCAAGGAAAAGCGGACGACCATCGGATCAGGGCTTGGACGTGGCAATGCAGCTTGGAGGCAATTGCCCGCCGCCAGGGAAACGTGATCGGCCCGAGCAATGCGCATTGCCTGCCGTAGTCCGACGAAGAGACTCGAACAGCGCAAGGGGCAGGGGGTCTCAACGCGCTACCTGCGACATGGGCTGCGGCACCGCGTCGCAGGCATAAGCGTCATTGCACCGCGAGCCCCGAGCCGGAGCGGGGCGCGAACATCGGCGGTTGGCGCGACGCTGGTCGAAGCGCCCCGACGCCGCGAGGTTGCAGCCTTGGTGTCGGGCAAGACTTCCAAGCTTGCCCGGCCATCATTCCGGACCTCAGCAAGGCGTGCCCCGTACTCCTGCCCATGGTCCGGAAATCCGAGCCTTATGTGGGGTGGCCGGCGGACAGCGCTCCTCAGCCGCCGAACTGCAATCAGACCGACTCCCTGCCCGCTGTCGGCAGTTGGGAAGGCTCCCCGACAACTAGCCGAAGGTCCCTGCGCTGCCCGATCCGCCTTCGCTTCCGTAGCCGTCTTGGAGGCTGTCGACCGTCGGAAACCCTTACTGCAAGGTCCCTTGCGTCCGTACCCAATCCAGGAATACCTCGCGCAAATCTAGATCAGTTCGCTGGAGCTCGAGTCCCTGCTTGCGCCACTGATCCCCTATAAAGTCGTTGGTCACGAGCTTGTAGGTCTGCTCAGCCTCAAGCTCTTGGCCATTCCCAGCCTCGGGAGGAACGTCCCGGCCTCGAAGCGATGCTTCGACCAGCATGTTGTCGAACGGCAGCACATTCCAAATGTGCCGTACTAGCAGTGCGCCGCGCGGCAGAGAGTCGCGAACGCCCCCCCGGTTCATATAAGCGAGGTCGGCCCCCGTAGTCTCCCGAATCGCTCGTTCTATGAGGGTTCTTACCTCGCCCCGGTCGAACGGTCTTTCGCTGGTTGCCAGGGGGACATCGACCCGCTCGGAAACCCGCGCTTCCCAGTGCGCCACCAACTTGGCCGTCGCGGCGTGAGCGCTGTAGCGGTCTGTCGAGATCGGGAGCCTACGCCATCCGTACTGCACGATCCGACCTTGGGCCGTGTCGAAGGACAAGTCGAGCCGGCCCAGTTCGCGACCGTATGGCCGAAGCTTGACGCCTACGCGGCCTTCGATCTCGAGTGGCGTGTCGCGGCCACCATGGTCGTGGCCGCTGATGAGCACATCGACCAGCGGGACTTCGCGCAGCAGCGCCTCGTCCTCATCGTCAAACAGGTGCCCAAGCACCACGATCAGATCCACATTCTCGTGCAGCTCCGCAACCAGGGGCCGGATCGCTTCCACTAAGGGAACTGCGCGCCAATGCTCGATGAGCCGTGGCTTCACCAAGGCCGGCAATTGTGGGGTCAGGGCTCCAACGATTGCGACTTCGAGGTTCCCGGCTTGCAGCACGACGTACGGTTCAACGAGCGGGATGGAGTTCCGATCGAGAACATTGGCGTTGATGATCGGCGCTGTGGACGCCTGCTGGAAGTCGCGGACCCGCTCCCAGCCGTAGTCGAATTCGTGGTTGCCCAGGCAGTGGGCGTCGAAGCCCATGGCATTCGCGACTTCGTATGCCGGTGTGCCTTGGAACAGGGTCGAAACCGGGGACCCTTGCACCATGTCCCCTGCGTGAAGGACGATGGCGTTTCCCACCCCCCGCTTCTCACGGCGGATAGCTTCCGCTACGTAGGCGAAGCCTCCCCGCCCGCTTTCGTCTGGAATTAACCTAGCGTGCAGGTCGTTCACGTGCAGAATCGTGAGCTGCTCGATTGTTCCTGGGGTGGGGCTACTGCACGCCGCGACAAGCAGCAGCGCCAGGGGTGCTAGGCGACGAACCCGCATTGCCCCAGTGTGCCACGCCCGCTGCGTGCCGGCCTCGGCTAGTCGGGAATCGCATTCGTCGGCCACGCCTGTGACGCTGGCTCCGCTGCATTCGCCTGCGGATCAACTCCCGGACCGTAGAATCCGGGAGTGTGCGCTTCCCGGATGAATCCGTCCGCACCTTTCCCAGATGGCGGACTCGCTGCGACGAGGAGCCGGCGGTCTCCGCCGCAGCCCCTGGGGCGCAAGGCCATTCCAGGCTCTTTCCCGGAGATTCTTGCAGCGGCAGCAGAAGACCGCGGCGACCTTCGCGGCGTCGCCCGTCCACAGATCTGGCCTCCCCTTGACTTGGGAGTGCCGAACCGCAACGGCAGGCCTGTTTCTTGACCTGCTTGGCGCTTGTCGGTCATCGCGCAGCCCGCTGCCCGGGCTCTGCTCCACGGCGGCAGCGGGAAGGCCATAAATCAGAATCGGTGCCGCAAGCTATCGCTTGCCGCGGAGCCTCGTCCAACCTAAATGTACGGCTGTGTGAAGCGACTTGAAGCCCCGCTGCTCCTCGGGAACTCCGGCAAATCGTTGGTGTAGGGCCACTCGCCGGCCGAAGCCCGGGTCAAAGTCGACTGAACGTTGGCTATACTTAGAATGTCAGCACCTCAGCAAGCTGGACCCGCAGGGGCGCGTACGCTGCTTGGCGGTTCGGTTGGCTGCCCCGGAACAAGGAGAAGACCATGATTCCCATGCGAAGCCGCGAGGCTTGGCGGTAGGCATCGTTGTAAGGACTGCGGACCGCGTAGCGGCGGCGTAGATTGGCCCGGAGGCCTCTGGACCTGCGTCCGAGGACTCCCATGCCCCTATGTTCGGTCGGAGACGGTCCGCAAGCATGTCCAATGGCTGGCCCTAAACGCTTGGCACCGTCAGACTGGACGGTGCATCGTGCCCCCCCCAGCGCGCCGCATCTTCGCCATCGCGGCGATGGCCTTCCTGGCGCTGGCGCTTACGCATCTTGCAGCCGCCCAGGAGTCGACGCCAGCTGCTGCCGCCCTCCCGACAGACGAGCAGGTTGCCAGGGCGGTCGCGGCCGTGGATAAACTGCTTGCAAGCAACCGGCCCGCCGAGGCGCTCGGGATCATCAGGCCGATCGTCGGGGCCCGGCCGGACTCCAAGTCCGCCCTCTTCGCCCAAGGCTTGGCGGCCCTTGCGGTTGCGGACGCGGCCGTCATTCGCCGGGGCCTCAACCCCCGGAAAGCGCCCCAGAAGGACCACTACGACCTGGCCGTGAAGTCATTCCGGACCATGTTGGTGAAGGACCCCTCGCTCCAGCGCGTGCGCCTCGAGCTGGGCCGCGCCCTTTTCCGCCGAGGCGACTGCACGCGCCCGCCCCGCAACCTCGCCAAGCACATCCTCGGCGACGACTGCTGGGCCTCGCAGCAGCATTTCCTGCGGGTGCTCAGCAGCGGCGTCCCGCCGCAGGTCGTCTTCACGGTCAGGCGCTACATCCAGACGATTCGGGTGCGCAAGCGGGCCTCTGGTTCGCTGTCGCTCGCGCTCGCGCCGGACACCAATGTCAACACTGCTACTTCAGCGCAGACCGTCAGCATTTTCGGCCTGCCGTTCCAACTCGACGCCGACGCCCGGGCCCGTAGCGGGATTGGCGTAGTCGGCAGCCTCGGGGTGGACTTCCAGAACTCGATGCCGACGTTTAAGTGGATGCCCGGCAAGGTCGCCCGCCTGCGCTACGGGGCCAACATCTTCCGGCGCGACTACTCCGGCGGCATTTTTGACGACTCCAACTACAGCTTCTTCGTGGGGCCGCGATTCCTCGGCGAGCGCGGCGAGACCAGCGTACTGTTTCAAGCCGACCGGCGGCAGGTCAACGGACGGCCGTACAGTCGCCAGTTCGGCGTGCGCGTGGAGTCCGTCCGCTCGGCAACACGCAAGATGTGGGTCGGCGGCACTGTCGAGCTCTCGCGCATGACGCCGCTGAGCGCCCAGGGTGTGGTCGATTCGCCCGGGTTCGGCCTCAATGGACTCGGCTACGTCACCTACGCCCTGTTCCCGTCGCTGACAGTTCGCGGCATGGCAGGTTACACCCGGGAGAAGACCGGCCGCCGCGCGACACGCCACCAGTCGCGCTGGGTAGGCATCAGTGCCGGATACGACCTACCGTACGGCTTCACCCTGAGCGGAGCCCAGCAGCTCTACTTCACACGGTACGACGAGCCCCTGACGCTGTTCAGCCCGGAGCCTCCGGACACGAAATTGTGGTTCAGCCGGCTGGCGCTGCACAACCGCCTGCTCAACATCAAGGGTTTCTCCCCGTCGGTCTCGGTGATTCGGGAGGATCGCCAGTCGAATCTGACCCTCTACACCTACGCCCGCTATCGCGCCGAAGCCGGCGTAGTGCGGGTCTTCTGACGCTGGCCGCAGCCCGCCGCGAACGGACGAGGGCCTCCCTCAGTCCAGCGAGCCGCACCGGGGTTCCGGGGGGGCTGGAGCGGGTTCCAAGCGGAGTGAGTTCGGATCGGGAGGGGGGCTAGCTCGGCGGGCTTTTGCAGCGGAACTGGCCCACAGGCTCGGACGCGCCAGAATGCCGGACTAGTCCAGGCCGCGGGGGCGGGTCATCCAAATTTGCCGCCCCCAGGGCAGCAGAAAAGCTCTGCGCTTGAGCTAGGTGCTGCCTGCTCAACTGCATATGTCCCGAAACTCACAGGCAGCCTCCCTCCGACAGCTCCACCTCGGACTCGAGACTCGCGCAATAGCGCGACGCCGGGGCGCTTGACCTAGCTAGGCATATGTTGAGCCCGCAGGACTCGCGGATCGGGCGCTGCGGAGGTTCCGTTCTGGTTATTGGGCAACTGGAGCGATTCGAGTCATCGCATCCAGAACTCTCATTCCATTGCTCGGACGTTGCTGGTCCGCGGGACCGCGACTCTGACTCCATTCGCACAAGCGGCCAGGGCCCAGGTTTCGGGTTTCGTCCGCAACGCTTCGGAGGCTGCCGTTCCGGGTGCAGTCGTCGCCACCGACAAGGAAACCGCCTGGTTGACGCGTCAAGTCAGAACCAACGAGAGCGGCTATTTCGTGGCGTTGGCGCTCCTGCCGGACTGCACGGCTCGCGTCGCCAGGAAACATCATCTCGTTCGATGGAGCCGTCAACATGCGCACCCGGGCCAACGGCGCGAGCATCGGACGGACGACCTCGAAACGGCCCAGGAGAGTCCAAACCATTACTGCCAACTACAGCGCCGAGCATGTCCAGGACATGGCCGGGCGGGTCCGGTTCGTCGCCATGGGAGGCGGCTCGGACTTCCATGGGAGCATCTACGAGTGCGTTCGGAACAATGCCCTGGATGCGAACACCTGGCCTGGAACCGTGCTGGCCGCCCGCGGGCGACAAAAAACCGCAGCGAAAGCTAAGGTGTGCTGGCTATGGAGCGTGTCCTTTGCCAACAGCGTCATGCACCGGGAGCGCGAAGCTTCATCCTGAGCTCGAGGCCTTTCGCGGCGGAACGGGCCGCCCCACCCACCCGGCCGATCCACTGCCCCAGCCGGACCTGCACCCTCAACCACATAGGAAGCGATTCGCGCACCTCGATCAACGAGCTGCTGGCTTGGACTGCCCCCTCCTCGCTCGCCGCAGATTCCGAGACGGCATTCCAGCCGGGAGGAGCCGAGTAGCCGGCCTGAGTTCGGTTTGCACTCGGTATAGGAGGCGACCCGGAAAGCCCAGGCCTTGACTTGCCGCCGCTGATAGGATTGGGTTACTCGTGGCGGTTCTGCGCGGCTCGATTCTCATCTTGGCAAGGAGCCTGCTGTGTGCCGCATTCCTGGCGGTGCCTGCCTCCGGGCGGGATTCGGACGCACGCAGCGAGTCGGCCTCCGCGCCCGCACGGGCCCCGGCTGCGGCCGCTACGGCGGGCGGCGAGGCGACGCCCGCCGCCGGGGCGGTTGCCCAGCGCACGGCTATCAACCTGCTGGGCGAGACCGCTTCGGAGTCCGGCGAGAGCCGCCGCAACGAGAACGTCCAGTTCAATCTAGTCGACAACAACGCCCTGAAGGAGCTCAACATTCGCCTCGGTACCACGGCGACCATCGTCTCCGAGTTTGACGTCGAGCGGGGTTATTTCGGTTCCGAGTACGGCAAGCCGCCGACACCCCGGATGCATGCGCGCCCCGCTCCTGGCACGGGCTTCCACGGTGACGTCGCATGGCGCCACAACAACAGCGTCTTCAGTGCCCGCTCGTTCTTTCAGGTCGGCGAGGTGCAGCCCGCCCGCGAGAACTTCGCCGGCCTCAACCTTGCCGCGCCGGGGGGGCCGCTGGGCTCGCTCACGCTCGGTGCTACGCAGAACAAGATCCGCGGCAACGTCAACGGCAATGTCCTGGTGCCGCTGCCTTCGGAGCGCACACCCCTGACGACCGACCCGCTCGTCATGCCCGTAGTCCAGAGCATCCTCGACGCGTATCCGGCGGAGCCGCCCAACCGGCCCGACATCGCCGCCCGGGCCCTCAACGCGAATAGCGTCCAGCGCATCAATACCGACTCGGCGCGCGTTCAGCTGGACCGGCCCGCGCCAGTGGCCGGCAGGCTTTCCCTGCGCTACGCCTGGACTTCCCAGAATGTCGACGCCTTCCAACTCGTTGTTGGGCAGAATCCCGACACGGACACCAAATCGCACGCTGCTCGTCTCACCTGGAGCCATGCGCCCACGCCCCAGACTACGCTGGAACTCTCGACCGGGCTGGACCGCCTGGGCTCGCTGCTGCTCCCCGCCGCGGGGGCCTTGGGCCCGATCATGATCGGGCGGGCGCTGACGAATCTCGGGCCGTTGCCGATCATCCCCCTGGACCGCGTCCAGAACCGATTCCGCCAGGGAGGCACGGTGCGCCATGCTCGAGGGCGGCACGAGTTGGCCGCCGGCTTCGCGCTGACGCGCCTGCAGTACAACGGCGAGGAGCCGGACGGAGCCCGCGGCATCCTGATCTTCCGCCAGAACTTCGGCAACGACGCCATCACCAATGTGCGGATGGGCCTGCCCAGCACGCTGATCGTCTCGCTGGGCTCGACCTACCGGGGGTTCCGCAATTGGTCCAACCGGTTCTTCCTGAGCGACCGCTGGCAGGCCACGAGGCGCTTGACGCTCAGCCTCGGCCTGCGCTACGAGCCCTTCACTCGGCCCCACGATGTCACCGGACGCAGCAGCCTGCAGATGGACTCGGACCTCAACAATGGGGGCGGCTCCTTCGGCTTCGCATATCGCCTCCCGCGCGGCCTAGGCGTCCTGCGCGGGGCTTACGGCGCCCACTACGGCGATCTATTCCCGGTCACCTACGGCCAGGATCGCCTCAACGCGCCGCACACGGTAACGACGGTCATGAACCGGCCCAATCTAGGCACTTACCGCTCCCTGCTCGATCCATCCCTGCGGCAGCCCGGCGGTCGCTCAAGCCTCATCGAGCCCGGCCCGGACCTCGTGGTGCCTTACGCGCACCAATACACCTTGAGCTGGGAGAGGCGCTTCGCTTCGGACTGGCGCGTGCAACTAGGCTATGTCGGCAGCCGCGCCCACAAGCTGATCATCACCTACTTCCTCAACCGGGGCCGCGACATCCCGGGCGTCGTGTCGACCATCGCCAATATCAACCAGCGCCGCGCGAATCAGAGCATCTTCGAGCACCTCTTTATTCACAACGGATCGCGAGGCTATTTCGACGCCGGCCGCGTCACGCTGGCAGCGCCCAACTGGCGGGGGCTGACCCTCAACGCGTCGTACTGGTTCAGCAAGGCCCTAGACCTCGGCGGGAACTACACCAACACCGCTTCCGGCCCCGACGCCCGCGTCGCTATGTCCCAGACGGAGAGCGAGTCTCACGGGGACCTGAAGGGGCTGAGCAACTTCGACCAGCCGCACGCCTTCCTGCTGCAGCTCGGCTACTCAGTGCCGCACGGACCGCTGGGCGGCTTGGTTGGCAAGCTCTTGAGGGGCTGGACTTTCTCGGCGGTGACGCTGCTGAAGTCCGGCACGCCCTTCTCGGTGGAGTCCGGCTCGGACGGGCCGGGGTTCGGCAATGTGGACGGCCGCTCAGGCGATCGGCCGATGGTGGTGGACCCCTCAGTGCTAGGCCGCACGATCGGCACGCCCGACACCTCTGCGGGGTTGCTGCCCGCCAGCGCGTTCCGTTTCATCAGCGCTCCGGGGGAGCTGGCGGGCAACCTCGGCCGCAACGTGTTCCGCAAGGGCACCATCGCGAACGTCAACGCTTCGCTGTCGCGTCGCTTCCGGTTGGGGCCAGAGTGGTCGATGGAACTGCGGGCCGAGTCGATCAACTTCTTCAACACGCCCCAGTTCGCCGAGCCCGGCAGGGCGCTCACGTCGCCGAACTTCGGGCAGATCAACAACACCTTGAACGACGGCCGCACCTTTCGCTTGCAGCTTAAGTTCCTCTGGTAGCGTGCCAGCCGTCGACTCACTCCTCCCAGTCCTCGACCAACCGCATGGAGAAAGGCCCTGGTTCGAATTCCGCGCGGAACAGCAGCGGCGTGCGGGCCTCGTCGCGGCTGAAATACGCCGAGAAGCTGTGTTGCGAAGCTGGCCCGCGCACATGGACGCGGAGCTCGTCCGCCAGCTGCCGCTCTCCGTCCCAAGTCAGCCAGCGCGTCTCGGCGTAGTCCAGGCGGATGCGGTAGGCCGCGCCGAAGAACATGTCCTGCGGCGGCGGTACCCGTCCGGCAGCCAACTCGCGCCGCAGAAAGTAAAGGAATGCCAAAGCGTCCCGTGCGCACGCCCGGGTGCCCGACATGGACGGCCGCCCCGCTCCGCCCGCGGCTAGGTTCGTCCGCTCCACGGAGCTAGCCGCGAACCGGAGCATCTCGCTCGCTTGCCTCTTCCCGTGGCGGATGTGCTTTTCAAACCTGAGCGAGCAGAGGTCGGCGGTAGCGTTGGATCGGAACGCGTCGTCGATCTCGAACGATGGCAGGCTCGCCCGCAGCGTCATGTCGAATTGCCAGCCCGCGCCGGCGGGCCGCGTCGAGAAGGTGCTGGTCCCCACGGGGAGGCCGCTGGGCCAGACGACCTCGTACCGTAGCTTCTCCCCGATCTCGAACGGAGTGCTCGGGCCTGGGTCCGGCTCCAGAGCTTGGCCTGACAGCCAAGTCGCGCTGGCGGCTAAGGCCAGCGCAGCCAAACTCGCAAGTGCCGTGCGCGCAACCTGCCGTGGACGGCTGGCCTGCCCCGTAGTACCGACCGCCGAGGTCATCGTCGGTCCGGGACAGTCCACGAGGCTGCCGTGGGGCGGAAACGGCTGGATCGGCCGCCCTCCGGGCTGTGCGGGTGGACGCACTGGCCTCGGCCCGCTAGGACAATCATGTGCTCGATTCTAATCCCCGCCGCCTGCGGCAGGGGAGCAGAGCTGGCTAGGCTTCTGTCTGGACCAGAACCGCCCCGCCTGTGTCGAGGTCGCGCGCCGCCGGAGTGACGATGGTGCGTTTAGCGATGTATATCTTGGCGCCGGTGTGGATGGCTTTGCGCACATCGGCTTCACAAACGAACGCAACCGGGCGGATGACCGGCGCTGGCGGCGGCGGGTCGGGGTTCCGAGTCGGCTGAACCGGGGGAGGTGGACTAGATGGCGGCGGGGCGGCGGGGCTGTTTCTGGAACTCAGGAAGCGGTCGACGACAGCGGCCAAGGACGAGTTGCTCGCAGGCGGAGAGGCGCTGCCGCCAACCCGGTCGACGCCCCGTTGGGCGAGGTAGTTGTCCACGCGGGCGGCCAAGCTGCTGGAGGCTCCTGGGCGAGGTTGGCTCGATCCGGGACTAGGGGCGGTAAACGGCTCTCCGGATCGCACGGCTTGAAAATAGCGCTTGGCTTCCTCGCTCGCGAACGCTTCCTCTGCGGAGCGCACGTACCGGGCAATGCGCTTGACGTGCAGCAAATGCATGGGGCCGATGTTGTCGCCGGTCGAGTTGCCGGCGATCGCCCCGCAGCCCAGCGTCATTGAGGGGAACACGCCGGTGGTGATCCCGGTTGACCCCTGCGGCGCGGAAGTGTTCACCAGCACGCGGAAGGCGGGGGCGCGGCGCCCGTATTCCAGGACATGATCTTCGTCCTGGGAGTAGATCACGCAGGTATGGCCGCGGCCGCCGAAGTTCAGCACGGAGACGCACGCGTCGACCGCCTCTTCGAAGTTGTCGACGAAGTACACGGACAGCACCGGGGACAACTTCTCGGCCGAGAGCGGATGCTCGCGGCCCACTCCTGCGATCTCAAGCGCCAGAATGCGCGCGTCGTCGGGGATCTGGAAGCCCGCCTTGCGGGCGATCACTTGAGGGGCTTGGCCGACGCAGTCGGGCTGGATCCGGAAGTCCCGGGTGAAGAGGATCGAGCGCAGCGCCTGGGTTTGCTCCGCGTTGCAAAGGAAGGCTCCGTTGGCCTTCAGCGCCGCCCACACCCGGTCTCGGTGCCGCCGGTTGGCAACCAGGGTCTGCTCGCTGGAGCAGACGGTACCGTAATCGAAGGACTTGCCGTCGACGACTGAGGCGACCGCCGCCTCGAGGTCGGCGCTGTCGTCGAGAAGAACGGGGACATTCCCGGCCCCTACGCCGAGGGCGGGCTTGCCGCTGGAATAGGCGGCCTTGACAATGCCTGCGCCACCGGTCGAGAGGACTAGCCCTATGCGCTTGTGGCGCATCAGCTCATTCGTCCCCGCGATAGTCGCCTCATCCACGCACTGAATGAGGCCTTCGGGAGCACCGGCGGACTGGGCCGCCTCGGCAAGCAACCTAGCGGCCTCGCAGGTGCAGCGCCGGGCGCGCGGATGCGGGCTAATGACGATAGCGTTGCCCGCTTTGACCGAGATCAGGACTTTGAAGAATGCGGTCGAAGTCGGATTGGTCGTGGGCAGCACCGCTGCCACGACCCCCACGGGCACTGCGATTTCGGTAACTCCGTCTTCGGGCCTCTCGGCCAGCACGCCGATGGTTCTGAGGGGAGCGATCTTCTGGTGCAGGAGATCGCAGTTGAGCAGGTTCTTGGCGATCTTGTCCTTGACGTTGCCGTAGCCCGTCTCTTCGACTGCCATCCTGGCCAGCGACTCCGAGTGGGCCCGGGCCGTGGCCGCCATCGCCGAGACGATGGCGTCGACTTGCTCTTGGGAGAAGCTGCTGAACGCACGGAACGCCTCGTAGGCCGCCTGGACCTTCGTGCGAACCTCCTGGATGGACCGCAGATCCTGGTCTTCGAGCATCGCGACCTGCTAGTCTGCGTTGCCGAGAGGCAGCACGGACTCGGTGCCTTGGTACGGTGCCGGAATGACATGGACGCTGATTAGCTCGCCTAGTCTGCGGGCGGCAGCTGCGCCAGCATCTGTGGCCGCTTTGACGGCCCCGATGTCGCCCCTGCACGTGATGGTGACCAAGGCTGAGCCGATATGCCGCCGGCCCTCCAGCGTGACGCTGGCGGCCTTCACCATCGCGTCGCTGGCCTCCACAGCAGCGACCAACCCTTTGGTTTCGATCATTCCGAGTGCTTGCATGCAGGGCGGGCGACCTTACAGCCCATTTGCACTTCAACCGTATCATACGGCGGCAGGGCGGCTCAATCGCCTGGACAACCGTCCCCGCTGTCATCCCCGCGGGAGGGCGGGCCATTGCCTGAACCGTTTGTGCGACTCCAGCGTGGGCCGGGTCAGTTCGCGCCTCGCCGACCTGCGAACCCTCAGGGTGCAGTGGGTCCGCTCGCCTGCGCCTCCAGGGGGGCGAGCGGGAGCCGTCGTCCACTCTGCGAGGTGTTTGCACCGGAGAGATGCCGGTTTAAGGGACGGTCGAGCAGCAGCGAGCGGACATTGCGGTCGATGCGGCGCAACAACCGCAGATCGTGCGCTAGGCTCCGGCCAACGTGCCCCAAGCCCGCAAATATCCGCGGGCAGCTGCAGAGCACCAAGGTGCGCGCCCCCTTTCTCGGGTTCGTGCTGCGCGCCCTTGGCTGGCTTGAGAGGGCCCCGGATGATGGGGGATCGCCGTGGCGCCTGCGACGTGTTGCGGCCCGGCCTGCTAGTCGATGACGAGGATGCGGCGGCAACGCTTTCGAGTGCCGGGCGCGCGCGAGCTCGGTTTAGCGGATTGCGGTAGTGGGCCTTGCGCGTAGGCTGCGCTGCGTAGATTGCCTAGCTTGCAGAAACGTGCAGGCCCTGCAGAAGCCGAGTTGGCGTCCAGCCGGCCCCTCTCTAGCTCGCTGCATCCGCACTCGCCGGAGCAAACAGAAGGCAGACCGGAGCGTCGATCACCACCTCGGTCCCCGTCGACTCCAGGGCCCCCGACTCTTGATCGATTCGGAACACCACTAGATTGTCGGTGTTTTGGTTGGCCGCCAACAGGAACTCGCCCGTCGGATCGAAGGCGAAGTTGCGGGGCCACTCTCCTTGCGTGGAGGTCTGGCCCAACGGCGCGAGCTTGCCGCTGGCGGAGTCGACAGCGAAACCGGCAATCGAATGGTGCCCGCGGTTTGAGGCGTAGACGTACCTGCCTGACGGATGCACGTAGATCTCCGCCGTGTAATTCTCGCCCGCAAAGTCCGCGGGGAGGGTCGAGATCGTCTGGATCTCCGTCAGCACGCCGGCCTCAGCGTCGTAGGCGAACACTGTGATCGTGGATGCCAACTCGTTGAGCCCGTAAGCGTAGCGGGCCGAGGGATGCTGGGCGAAGTGCCGCGGGCCCGAGCCTGGGGAGACCGTCACATGCGGCGGATCGTGCGGGGTCAGGGTGGCCGTCTCCGGGTCCGCCCGGTAGACCTTCACTTGGTCGAGTCCGAGATCCGAGAAGAAGGAGAAGCGATTATCAGCCGAGAAGTCCGAGGAATGAGCATGGGGCTGCTCCTGCCGCGCATGCACGCTCCTGCCTGCATGCCGAAAGACCGAAGCCGCCTTGCCGAGCGTACCGTCCGCATGCACGGGGAACGACGCAACGCTGCCGCCTTTGTAGTTGGCCGTGATAAGCATCCGGCCGCTAGCGTCCAGGTTGAGGTGGCAGGGCCAGCCGCCCTTGGACGAGACCTCGTTCAGCTGGTTCAACCGCCCCGTGGCGGGATCGATTGCGAACGAGGAGATCGAACCGCTGCCGTCGTTGTCAAAGTCGTCGCTCTCGGTAACGGAGTACAGGAACTTGCCGTTGGGGTGCAAGGCGAGGAACGACGGATCACGAACATCGGCAGCCAGACCGAGCGCTTCCACGGTGCCGGCGGCTGTGTCGAACCGATAGGCGTAGATGCCCGCGCTGGTCTCCTTGGTGTAGGTGCCGACGAACAGCAGCGCTTCGGTTTCGGCGGTTTGCAAGGGCTTCTCCGGGGCGCATCCGCAGCAGAGGAGGAGCACGAGGACCGCAGCTGCCAAACGGTGTCGCATGCCCCTATCAAACCCCAGGGCGCTTCTCGGCCGCAACGCCCAGCGTACTGTTTCCGTTCCACTCGATGCTTGTGGAACAGGGCAGCGCTGTCTCCGGTCTCCTAGGCGTCGCATAGGTTTTCGGCAGGAGCAGGCGGATTGAGATGTTGCTGACGCACACTCGTGCGGGCAGGATGCCGGCTGCCTCGCCATCAACCTGGACTGGAACGGGAGTTGGCCCCAAGGGCTCGAGGCTGACCCATCTGGCGTTGGAGAGGTGGATGCCGGGCCACCACTCGACCATCGCCCCGACGCCCGCCAGCAGGTAACCGCAATACCGGAACGGATTCGTCCCGGCGAATTGCGCCACTTCAAAGTCGCTTGAGAGCAGGTTGGCTGTTGGGGTGAAGACCAAGCCACCGCCGTAGCGGCGGCTTTTCGAAATCACCACCAAGCTGGAATGGCCGTTTCGGGCCGCGTTTGGGCCCGCCGAAACTCGCAAGCGCGGAAACCGGCGCAACACTTGCTCCGCGCCTCGGAGCCAAAACGCAGATAACCCCAAGCGATTCTTGAGCGCCGGCGGAGTGCGAGAGGCGATCGCCGCGTCGAGGCCCGCGCCGCACATCAGCAGGAAGTAGCGCCGCCCTCCGGCGGAGAAATCGACGCACCCGAGCGTCACCATCCTCGGGACGAGCTCCGGTAGTCTAGCCGCTGCGGCGCGTGGTTCCCGAGGCAGACCAACCTCTTTGGCAAGCACATTGGCGGTGCCGCCTGGGAGCACCAGCAGATCCGGCGAACAGCCTGGAACCAGCCCTTGCAAGGCCTCGTTGACTGTGCCGTCGCCACCCAGCACAGCGACTAGATCGCAGCCTGCGGCCTGTGCCTCGTGCGCAAGTAGCTCCGCGTGGCCTGGGGCTTCGGTTGGGGTCAGGCGCACATCCCGCACGCTGCGCTGAAGAATGCTGCGGATCTGTTCGATCCGGGAGGCGGCTGCCTTCTTGCCTGCGGCTGGGTTGAATATCAGCGCAGCCCTGCGAAAGCGGTTCCCCATCCACGATTTATGATAGGGGCATGGCGTCCGAGCTCGCCCCTCCGGACGCTCGGGCGCGCGTTGCCGAGCTGTCCTCCGAGCTGAAGCGGCACGAGCGCCTCTACTTTGTAGAGGGTGCCCCGGAAATCACCGATGCCGAGTACGACGCGCTGTTCCAGGAATTGAAGGCGCTTGAAGCCAAGCATCCGGATCTAATCGAGCCGGACTCACCCACGCAGCGGGTGGGCGGGGCTCCCCGCGAAAGCGTCGAGAAGGCTGCGCACTCCTCGACCTTGCTGAGCCTGGACAACGCCTTCAACGACGCGGACTTGAGGAATTTCGACCGGCGGGCGCGGGAGCTCGTGGGAGAGGAACAACTCATCTATGTGGGTGAGCTCAAGTTCGACGGCGTCTCCCTGGCCGTTCACTACTCCGAGGCGAGGCTGGACCGAGCGTTGACGCGCGGCGACGGCCAGCAGGGGGAAGTGGTCACCCCCAATGCCCGGACACTTCGGTCAGTGCCCCTCTCTGTCGACAAGGAAGTGGCCCAGAGGGAGGGCCTGCCGCTGGACTTTGAAGTCCGTGGCGAGGTCGTGATGACCAAAGACTCGTTCCTGAAGCTGAATGCGCAGCGGCGTGCCGAAGACAAATCGCTGTTTGCCAGTCCGCGCAATGCCGCAGCGGGCTCGCTGCGCATGCTGGCCCCCCCCCAAAAGGACAAGCGGCGTCTGGACTTCTTCTTCGCGTACTCCTTGCTTGCGGACGGCAACGATGTCTACGACACACATTGGCGCTCGCTCGAAGTCCTCCGGAAGCTGGGGTTCAAGATCGACCGGCACTGCCGGGCGGCTGCATGGCATCCGTGAGTTGGTGGAGTTCCGCGACAAGCAACTGCGGGAACGCGACTCGCTGGCCTACGAGATCGACGGCATCGTGTTCAAGGTCGACAAGGCCCTGCTCCGGCGGCGGATGGGAGCGACGGCCAAGGCTCCCCGGTGGGCGATCGCTTGCAAGCCGGAGGCTCGCCAAGTCGAAACCGTTGTTGAAGGCATTGACGTGCAGGTCGGCCGCACGGGGGCCGTCACCCCGCGAGCGTTGCTCAAGCAGGTCGAAGTCGGTGGCGTGACCGTCTCTCGCGCGACGCTGCATAACGAGGACGAGATTTTCCGCTTGGGGCTCCAGATCGGCGACGTCATCCTGCTCGAGCGAAGCGGAGATGTCATTCCCAAGATCGTCCGAGTCGTTCGGGAAGGCCAGGAACGTCGACCTTTCCAGATGCCGGCCGAGTGCCCCGCGTGCGGAGCTAAGGTCGAGCGGGATGAGGACGAGGTGGTTGCCCGTTGCGGCAACCTCTTCTGCAAGGGGCGGTTGAAGGAAGGCATCCAGCATTTCGCCTGCAGGGCTGCTATGGACATTGAAGGCTTGGGCGAGTGGCTAGTCGGCCAACTGGTCGAACTGGGGATGGTCAGCGATTTCGCCGACCTCTACGATCTTCGCCCCGATCGCTTGGCTGGGCTCGAAAGGGAGTCGGCCCTCTTCACGGAAGCTGCCGCTGAGGAGATCGTAGGGCGGATCAGCGAGGCGAGGCGGGATGCGGATTGGGGACGCGTACTCCATGCCCTCGGCATCAAGCAGGTCGGCCAGATCACCGCGGCCGCGCTAGCCGAAACGTTTCCGAGCGCGGCGGCACTCGCGGCAGCTGCACCTGAGCGGCTCACGGCTGTCAAGGGGATGAATGCACGAGCGGCGAAGGAAGTCAGCATGTACTTCTCCCGCCCTGAGAAGCAGCGGACCCTCCGAGAATTGGCCGATGCGGGTTTTCACGCGGACAAGCTGAGGCTTGAGCCGTGCGCCGACGACGAAGCTGAGGCGAAGCGCCCCTCGATCGAACAAGAGCAGCCCGCGCCTCCCAGCAAGGAGCAAACTAAGAAAGAAATCTTGCGGTTCGTCACGGGCTTGAGGATGAAGGGCCTCGGGGAGCGGCGGGTTGGCGCTCTAGTCGAGCGCGGGCTGTTGGCTGGGCCGGCGGGGCTGTTCCGCCTGAGCGTCGCCGACCTCGTCGGGATGGGTCACATCCCCACTCGGCTGGGCCGGGAGTCCGCGTGCAAGATCCTGGACAGCATTGAGCGCTCAAAGCAAGCACCTCTGGCTAGGCTCCTATTCGGCTTAGGGGTCCGCCATGTTGGGGACCGCACGGCCCAGGCCTTGGCAGATCGTTTCCGCAGCCTCGACCGGGTCGCCGAGGCTGAGGTGGAGGCGCTTGAAGAGATGGAGGACATCGGCCCGCAGGTCGCCGCAGAAATCCACCGGTTCTTTCGCGACGAGCGTAACCGGAAGCTCATCGAGAGGCTGCGTACTGCGGGGCTCCAGTTTGAGCAGGCAGGGACTGCCGAGGACCTGCCCCAGCCGTTCGCCGGAAAGGTCTTCGTCTTGACCGGCACGCTGCCGACCATGCCTCGCGACCAAGCCAAGGCGCGCATCCAAGCGCTCGGCGGCAAGGTCACAGGGACGGTCAGCAAGAACACGACCTATGTCCTCGCCGGCGGGAGGCCGGGCTCCAAGGTGGACAAGGCGCGCCGGCTCGGGGTCGAAGTCATAGACGAGGCGCGGCTAATCGAACTCGCCGGCGAAGCTTGGGGTTAGCCGCGGGCGGGAAGGAGCCGGAGTGAGCCCCGCGGTCGAACTCGTCTGCGTCTGGGCCCCGCTTGCCTTAGGCGCCGCCTTCGTCTGCCGCTACGGACTCCGGCGCGTCCGGGAAGGGCTTTCTCCTCTCATGGTGCTGACGGATCGAAACTTCCTGGTGGTGTTGCTCTACACCGGGGCTCTCCTGTCGATCTACCTGTCCTGCCTCTACTTCTTCTATCTGGTTCCCCAGTTGCCCGTCCCGGCCCAGCCCAAGACGGGCAACTGACCGCCCTGGCGGCCCAACTCTCAGTTGTAGCGGCGATGCACTGCGAGCAGACGGCCTTGGATCTGGACCTGCTTGGCGGGCACTACGATGGGCTCCATCTCGACGTTGGCCGGCTGCAGGCGCACGTTCTCGCCCTCGCGGAAATACCGCTTCAGGGTCGTCTCCGTGCCGTCCACGAGCGCCACGACGATCTCCCCGTCGCGGGCGCGACGCGCCTTTTCGACGAGCACGTAGTCTCCGTCCAAGATGTGGTCCTCGACCATCGACTCGCCGCGCACTCTCAAGGCGAAGACATCGCTCGAGCCGATCAGCGGACCGAAGGACAGGCGCTCCTGCTGCTCGTAGGTCTCGATCGGCTGCCCCGCGGCGATGGAGCCGACCAGGGGCGCGGCGAAGTCGTCCCGCTTGTGGAACGTTTGGAACCTCTGCTGGTTGCGCTGCAGCTCCTCGTAGTACTTCGGCGCTATCTCCATCGCCCGGCTCCGGTTGAAGTGGCGTACTAGGTAGCCCTTCCCCTCCAGCTCCTTGAGGTGCTTATGCACGGTGGCGATGGAGGCCAGCTGCAGGCTGCTGGCGATCTCCTCGAAGCTCGGGCTGTAGTGGTTCTCGGCGATGAAGCGCGCCACGAACTCAAGGACTTCTTTCTGGCGTTTGGTGAGGAACATAGAGTACTCTCTTTCTTTGCAGTTTATTCTAGCCGCAGCAGGCAATGCAATGCAAGCGGACGGTGGCTAGCGATGCAACAAAGCGCCAATCTGTTCTCAACCTTGCAGTATCAAGGGCGTCTAGCGTGTCGTCCCATGAATCCGTTCGCATGAAAAACAGAGCTTGTCGCAGATCGAGTCGGCGGTCGCGACCCACGCAAACGGCTGCGGGGGGCTCGTTGCACTGGGCGGTGAAGGCCATGATTTGTTCCTGGATTTGCGTGACGTGGGGAACTGTTGCGTGCGGGAGGGTGGGCTGGCTGAGCCTTCCGCGCCAGCGCTCGACTTGGTTCAGCCCGGAGGCGTAGGTCGGGATGCGGTGCAGGTGGCAGCGCGGACGCTCCGCGAGCCAGGCCCGCACCTTCGCGTGCTAGTGCGGGAGGCAGTTGGCGCAGACCAAGTGGCTATCGAGATCCGCGGGGGGCCGGTCGAGCAGCCGCAGGCACGCGAGCCACTCCGGGTGCCGGCGGCACGGGGCATGCGCTGGGCTCGGTGCCGCGTTGCGGGCCGCGGACAGCGTGGCCGTGCCGTGGCGGATGTAATCGTGTGTGCAGCCTAGGCCCTAGCCCCAGCCCATCGGCAGCGCGGGCTGGGTGCCGTTCCGGGCTTGGCTCTGCGTCTGCTCGTCGACGCAGAGCCCCGCGGCGCGGTCTGGAGGGTTGAGCTAGAGCCCCGCGATGTCCCGCACCTTTTCCACGCAGAACGGATCGGCGGACAGTTTGCATGTCTTCGCCACGTGCGGCCGGACTCCCGGAGAGCGCGAGCCAGCGTTGCAGAGTGCTTGGGGAGACGCTCTCGGCCGCGGCCACCCGGCGTACGCTTCAAGGTTCCCCGGCAGCCGCCCGGGCCTGCAGCGCCCAGTGGATCACCGCGGCCACCTGCTCGTCGTCGTAGGAGCGCGGCCGCCCTGGGCGGGCTTCGTCGTGCAGGCCCGAGGGCCTGCTGTAGGAACCGGCGGCACCACTTGCCGGCCGCGGGCAGCGACACCCCGAGGCGTCGTGCGGCCCTAGGAGCCCGTTGATAAATGGCGCTGTCCGAGTCACCGCCGAGACGCGGCGGAACGCAGCGAAGGCTCCTGCGAGCTAGGCTCCGAGCCCGAGCGCGGGCCGCCGGGCGGCCCAGACGCTCGAGAACGCGCTCAGAAGCCGTTCTGGGGCCTTCCCGAGGCCTTCTCCAGGCCGAATTAGTGCCAAAACGGCCAGGGAGCCGCCGCCTTGCAGGCTTCGGGGCGTACCGATCCCCGTCAGCGACCGCATCAGGACGCCCAAGTTGTACCCGCAGGCGTGGATGAGCAGTCGCTTCAGGATGTTGTTGTGGCCCCGCAGGTGGACCCGCCGCATCCCGCCAGTCCCGTACATGTGGGCCATCGACCGTTCGACCTGCTCGCAGCGCTGCCGCCCCAGCTGGCGCCCCCGCTCGCCGGCGACCCGCTCCCGGTTCGCCTCCACCGCCGCGCGCTCGGCTTCCTGCCCCGGCTCCCACTTGCGGGGCTTCCGCTGCGGCTCCGGAATCACCGGCTCCTGCCCGGACTCCTCCAGAGCCAGCACCGTCGCGCCGCTGTTGTACCCCTTGTCCGCCACCACCGTCTGCGGCTTCCCGCCCTGCGCCTCCGCCACCGCCGCCAGCGTCGGCCCGAGCGTCGCCGTGTCGCCCCGGTCCGCGGCCTGCACGGTCAGCCCCACCAGCGCACCGCTGTCCAGGTCCACCGCGTGCTCGGCCTTGTGGGCCATGTCCGTCGCGCCGTCCTTCATACGGGCCACCCGGGCGTCTGGATCGACCGGGTGCTCCCACTCCTGGTTCGACAGCGACTTGTTCTTGCGCCGGCGGTCGAACTCAATCAAATCTTCCTTCGTCGGCGTCTCAATCCCCGCGGATGCCGCCAAGCGCTCGATGAACTCCCCGTAGCCCTCCCGGGTGTTCCGCCGCTGCAGCGTGTTCAGCGCCGCGTTGGCTTCCAGCGTGGTGGCGTCCACCCCGACTGTCTCGCCCTTGGCTAGCCCGGCGGCGCGCAGCCTCTCCAGCACCCAGGCGAAGACCTTCTTGTGCGTCTCGAGGTCGATGCGCTGGCGCGTGCGGCAAAGCGTGGAGTGGTCCGGCGTCGACTCGTGGAGTCCGTAGCCGAGGAACTCGCGGATCGAGAGGGTGTCGCTGGCCTGCAGGGCGATGGCGCGCTCGGAACCCAAGCCCAGCAGGTAGCCGAGCAAGAGCATGCGGAAGTAGACGCCCGGCGGCAGCGAGGGGCGGCCCAGCTTGGCGGCGTAGAAGGGCCGGCAGAGCCGCTCCAGGCACTCATCGAAGCCGGAGCGCTCGAGCACCTCGTTGAGCTTCTCAAAGAACGGGACGGTCGGGGCCTGGGGGAGTTCGTCCGCAGGGAGGAAGACGAGCCCCTGGATCCGTTTGCGAGCGCCCAGCGACATGTGAACAAGTATCCCACGGAATGCTCTCGTACCGCAACCCCCCGAGCACAGCGCCGCTCAGCCGGACTTTATCAACGGGCTCCTAGGGCTGTTGGGCCGGGAGCTCTGGGCGGGCCCAGTGGAGGTGGACGAGGCGTCCTGGGGCGACCCGGAGACCGGCGGCGTCGGATGCCAGCTCTTGGCATGGCAGGGCAGCCGCAGGGGCCGCGTGCGCCTGCCGGACAGGAGCCCGCCGCAGGACTAGATCGAAGTGCATACCTAGGACTCGCAGATACTGGGCCAAGCCGATGGCCCCGCTCGCGATTTCAAGCGGCCCGGCGAAGAGGATCTGTCACGCGAAGCAGGAAGGCGAGCATCCGCTCCCGCGAGCGCGGCCCGAAGCCCTCCCGCAGCCATACGTAGGTGCCGCCGACCGCGGGTACCGTTGCGCCGAGTTCGGCGAGGACCATCCCGTCGGCCAGCACGATCAAGGCCCCGACGATCCAAGCGAGGTATGCCTGCGGGCCGGCCAAGGTCTGTGGGATCAAGGCGATCACGATGAACGGCCCGACCCCGACCATGTTGACAGTCGTGGCTTCGAGCAGGCCCGGCCGGCGCTGCAAGCCATTCATGGCGGCGTTCCGCGAACTTCCGTAGAGCGTACCATCGCGTTCGCACCTCCGGGCGGGCCATCGGCTGTCCGACCGCCTCCTGCGGCGCGGAGCCGGCGGGTCCTGGGGAGATTCCGAATCCGGCTGGCGGCCCGCCCGCCGGTCGGATTGCGCTGATTCGGGGGCTCCTGATACACGTTAGGAGTAGGCCACCGCACCGCTCCCCTCCGAATCGGGCGGTTCGCTGTCGCGCAACGAGCCCGAGATGCCCGTAGCAGGCTTAAGGAAACCGAACAAGGTGGTCGGGCTGCCCACGGTTTGCGTCCTGCACGGCGCTTGGCTCCCCGGCGCGTCCGACGGTGATTTCGTGGTTTGGGCCGAGACTCTGCCCGGCGGCCGCCGTCCCCGCAAGGACGAGCACCCGTTTCAAGTGCGCCGCGCTCCGCTGGAGGCGTGGCTCAAGAAGCACTGGCCCACAGCCGGTGTCGGGCTAAGGATCGGGTCCAAGCCGATCGGGCGAGCATGGGCGATTCTGCCCGGGGGCGGCGAGCGCCCGGCGCCCTCGCTGGAACTGCAAGCCGAACTAGAGGATGTGGGAACGGATGCCCCGTCGTCTCTGAGCGCGTGGCGGATCGACATGGTCCGGATCGCGAGCCCGCTCGAGTTTCTTGCGGGCCTCGACAACCAACCCGGAACGGTCGGCCGCACGGTCCGCATCGGCCACGACCTGCGTTTCTGGCAGCACTTGGCGGAACGCCTCCGGTGGGCGGTCCGGCGCCACGAGTACCTGCCGTCGATCTGGGCGAAGCCCGGCCCGCAGGACGGAGCACCCCAGGGGCGGAGCAGGTTGACGCTTCCGCAGAAGCCCGCCGCGGAATTCAAGGTCGGCTGGGAGCTTGCTGAATCGGCCGAGGACGCCATTGTCGCGGCGTTCGCGAAGGCGATGCCGGTCGCTTGCCGGGCGGTCAGGCTCGACGCCGACCGGATGGCCCTGCACGAACCCGCCGCGCTGGTCCGCCACTTCCTCGAAGCGAATCTGCACTGGATTGTCGAATGGACACCTTTCACCCAAGCCCAGATCCGCCGATTCCAAGGCACGCTCTTGGAGACGGCGCTTCCGGACCATCCGTACAGCTTGTACGATTCTTCCTCCTTCGCGATCACCGACTCGATCTGGACGCAGTGGCGCCGCTGGCGCGACCTGCTGCAAAGGTCTGCGACGGCGGCCGACGAGCGCGTCTGCTTCCGATTGGTCGACGCCAAGCCCTCGGCCCCCGACTCGTGGCGCTTGGAGTGGCTGCTCTCCTCCCGGAGCAACCCGTCGAAGATGCAGCCCATGGCCGACTTCTGGGACACCGGGAAGCTGGCCGAATCCGGCACGCGAAGCGTGCAGGAAGTCCTGCTGCAGATCGGACAGGCCGCACGGCTGTACGGCAAGCTCTGGGAGGGCATGAACAGCGCCGCGCCGGCGGGAGTCGACCTTGATCGCGCCGAGGCGCTCGCGTTCCTGCGCGAACAGGCTCCGATCCTGCAAGCGGCGGGATTCCGCGTAACCGTGCCGGCTTGGTGGACCGCCACCGGCCAGCGTCGCCTGCGTTTGCGCTTGGTCATGCGCGGAGCGCCGAAGTCCGAGGCCGTCGGCAGCGAGTCGAGTGGTCTGCTCGGCTTCAAGAGCTTGGTCCGTTTCGAGCCCCAGGTGGTCTTGAACGGCAAGCTCCTCACGCACGAAGAATGGGAACGCGTCGCCAGCGCAAAGGAGGGCTTGGTGGAGCTGCGGGGGCAGTGGATGGAGCTGCAGCCGGGCGAGGTGGAGCGCCTTGAAGAGTACTGGAACGCGCCCCGCGAGTTGCACGAGATGACCTTGGAGGACCTCCTGCGCACGGAGGCTCGCGCGGGGCGGGAGAGGATCGAGGTCGCGTACGAAGGCGAGCTGGGGCGCTCGCTCGCCGCTCTCAGGGGAACCGGGGCCTTAGAGATGCTGGATCAGCCGGACGGCTTCGTCGGCCAGCTGCGGGCGTACCAGCTCCGTGGGTTCTCGTGGCTCACCTACCTGGAGCGCTTGGGGCTCGGCGCGTGCCTCGCGGACGACATGGGCTTGGGCAAAACCGTGCAGGTAATCGCGACGATCCTCGCCGACAAGGTCCGGAACCCCGCGGCTGCGCCGACATTGCTGGTCGCTCCCACATCCGTGCTGGGCAATTGGGAGCGCGAGGCCCGCCGCTTCGCCCCCGCGCTCGTGGCGTACATCCATCACGGACCGCAGAGAGCCAAGACTGCGGAGGCGCTTGGCGGCGCGATCAAGGGAGCGGACCTCGTCATCGCGTCGTTCGGCGTCGCACGGCTGGACGCCGCTGCGCTCCGACGCCTCGCGTGGCGGCGGCTTGTCATTGACGAGTCCCAGAACATCAAGAACCCATCCGCGGTCATCACGAAGGCGCTGCGGGCCGTTCCGGCCGAGCGGCGCATCGCGCTGACCGGCACTCCGGTGGAGAACCGGCTAACCGACCTGTGGTCGTTGTTTAGCGTGCTCAATCCCGGGCACTTGGGCACCGTCGCGGAATTCCGGAAGCAGTACGAGCGGCCGATCATGCGAGACGGCGACCGCGCGGTCGCGGAGAGCCTGCGCAGCTTGGTGCGCCCGTTCATCCTACGGCGCATGAAGACCGACAAACAGATCATCAAGGACCTGCCGGACAAACTCGAGCAAAAAACGTTCTGCAATCTGACGCCGGAGCAGGCCGGGCTGTACGAAGCGGTGGTGCGCGACATGGGGGCCAAGCTCGAACAATCGGAACTGAACGTCCGGCGCGGCCTTGTTTTCGCGATCCTGACCAAGCTCAAGCAGATCTGCAACCATCCGGCGCAGTTCCTGCAGGACGGTAGCGAGTTCAGAGAGTCGCGCTCGCACAAGCTCGGGCGCGTCTGCCAGATGCTTGACGACATTGAGGCGGAGGGCGAGAGCGCCTTGGTGTTCACGCAGTTCGCCGAGATCGGCAAGTCGTTGGAGGCCTTGTTCCGCAGGCGGTACGGCGGCGCGGTCTACTATCTGCACGGCGGCACGCCGCGCACGCGACGGGAGCACATGGTGGCCGAGTTCCAGAACCCGGATACCGAGCGGGCGATCTTCGTGCTTTCATTGCGGGCCGGCGGCACGGGTCTCACGCTGACCCGTGCGAACCACGTCATTCACTTCGACCGCTGGTGGAACCCGGCCGTAGAGAACCAAGCGACGGACCGCGCCTACCGCATCGGGCAGAGCAAGGCGGTGTTCGTCCACAAGATGGTGACGATGGGCACGCTCGAGGAGCGGATCGACGAGCTGATCGAGTCCAAGAAGAAGCTGGCCGACGAGATCGTCGGCAGCGACGAGTCCTGGCTCTCGAGTCTGGACAACGACACGTTCCGGCGGCTGATCGCCTTGGACGCCAGCAGCGCGGTCGTTTCGTAAGGGGGCCGGCAATGGTTAGGGGCGGCAAGACTTGGTGGGGGGCGCGGTTCATGGATGCGCTTGCGAGTTGCATGGACGAGGGTCGGCTGCAGCGCGGCCGGAGCTATGACGCCGAGGGGCGGCGCAGGCGCTTCGCAATCGTCGACGGCGAGATCGCGGCCACGATTCGGGGCAACGTGAATCCTTACTTCGGCGTGTACAAGACGCCGCATTACAAGGTGGAGATCCGGTTCGAGAAGATACCGGCCGCGACTTGGAGCAAGATTCTCAAGCGGCTCGGGTCGAATGCCGCATGGGTCACGCACCTCGTCTTGGGCGAGGTGCCGCCGACCATCGAGGATGCGCTGGAAGATTCGAAGGTCAAGCTGCTGCCGCGGTCCCGGTCCGAGATCCGCGCGCAGTGCTCGTGCCCCGATTACGCCAGCACGTGCAAGCACATCGGCGGGGTCTACTTCCATGTCGCCTCGCTGCTGGATCGCGACCCCTTGCTGCTGTTCGAGTTCCGGGGGCTACCGCGCAAAAAGCTGCTGGAGGCGATGGAACGCACTCCATTCGGCGCCGCGCTGCTTCACGACAGCACCGCGCGGGCGCCGGATCTCGCGGCCGCCGTGCGGGAGTCGCGGTTCCCGGTGGTGGAAGCGGTCGAGGCGACCGACGCCGACACGGATCCGCGAGCCTTCTGGCGCGGACAGTCTCTGCCGCGGGCCTTGACGGAGGATCGCCGGCTGCCGCCGACTGCCGCACTCCTGCTCCGCAGGGCGGGCGATTATCCGGAGTTCTGGAACCGCGAGGCGTCTTTCCTGGAGGCCATGGAGGAAGTGTACAGCCGAGTCGCCAAAGGCCTGCCGACGGAGGCTTCGGAGGGGCCACCGATCGACATGTCCCGCTAGCTCGTGTCCGCCAGAAAACCCCCGTTTCTGGCGGAGGTCTGCGAAGCAGGCTTGGTTCCCGGGTGCGTCCGGCGGGCAGAGGAGCAGCGAGCAATCCGCCGGGATGCCCTATTGCTGGGGGCAGGAGCACTTGGCCGTTTGCGCGCCATCCGAGGGGCTGACCAGGACCGGCTGGTCAGGCGGCGCAGCGGAGCCAGTGGCGCTTCCGCTGCTGTCAAGAGCAACCCGAGGCGCGGCAGGTTGGCCGCCAGCACCGCCCGGGCGACCGTGCGCGCGAACCCGTCCGCGCCGCGGCTGCGCACGCGGTCGAGTCCGCTAGGCTCCCACCCGTGGATGGCGGACTCGATCGCCGGATGCGCCCGCCGCGAAGGATGTCTCCGCCTCCCGCTCCCGGTGGGCCTGCGACAGCTACCCGGTGCCCGGCAGGGCCTGGACGTCGAGCAGCGCATCCAGCCGGGCCCGGTTGTCCGGGCTGTGCCAACTCCGGCCGCGGGGCCGGTGCGGCCCTGTCCGCGCCCGGCCCCAGAACCGCCTGGTGCGGGATGAATCCGAACTGGCCCTCGAGCAGGGCCACAGGCACCCCGAGCTCCCTGGCGGCCCCGCCCCGCAAGGCGGCGAGCATGCCCTCGGCCCGCTCGACCAGCGCCCGGCAGTGCGCCGTGTACGCCGCCGCCTGCGCCGGATGCCGCTGCGCCCGCCACGGCGAGCGCACCGAGTGGAACCGCTTCCGGGGCGCGCGGGCCAGGTGGTGCCGCTGCCGCCAGCCGCGCCCCCCGGGCCTCCCGCGCCAGGCACCGCACCGCGTCCCCCAGCAGGCTGCCATCCGTCGGATACTGCATGTCGGTTGCGACTCTCCACGAGTCGCACCGCCCGCGCACCGGCTCGCCGGGCCTTTTACGCCACCTTGCGGCCGCTCTCCGCAGCCCGGCCCCCGACCGCCGCCAACAGTTCCGGCGTGAGCGGCGACACAGTGTCCACCATCGTCCGGCGCTCCTCCTGGGTTCGGTCGCCGCAATCGCCGGGCCCCAGGAACGCGCTGGCCGTAGCGTGGTGGTGCGCTAGTTCCTGCAGGCGGTCGATGGCGCAACCCAGCCCCTTGGATGTTGGGGGCATGCCCCGCCGCACTCGGCGACCGCTAGCGCCGGCGTCGGGTTCCAATGGACCGCTGCCGAGACCTTGCTCAACGCCGGTTCCTCGGGGCCCGCCTCTCTCGGCCCAACTGCTGGGCCCTGCGGCTTCGGGCCCGCCTCAGGTGCTTGGATTCCGCCGCCAGCGGGCCCCGAGGACCGGCCCCAGCAGCACTCCCGCGGCCCCGATGCATGGGATCGAGAAGTTGTACCAAGTCGGAGATACCGCGACCCGGCCAGCCTCGCTCCATGTCAGTTGGGCCGTGGTTCGCCCTTCGGGCAGGGCGGGCGGCTCGGCTCCGAGTTGCATGAACGCTAAGGCGAACCCCAGCACGAGGACTAGCCCGGCCAGCACTTGCTCGGGGGTCCGGGTGTCCTGCCTCCCCACAGCCGCGGCTAAGCAGCCGCCGACCGCGGCGGCGGCGAAGCCGAACAGGCACATAAGCGCACTCCAGGGGGCGCTGGCGACTTGGCTGCTGGCCCGGAACGCCGCCTCTGCGCCTAGAATGAGCCATGCTAGTCCAGTCCCTGCGACCACCAGGGCCGCCATCGCAACGTAGCCTACGACCACACTGGCCGCGATCCGCAAGCCTCTACGCATGAGTGCCTCCCTAGCGTTTCGGGCAGCCTAGCCTGCCATCAAGCAGGCTCCAGTATACGCATCCGCGCTAGGCCCGGTTGCCGCTGGGCCCGCCGCTCCGCCGGCTGCTAGCTAGAATCAGGGCTATGGATCTTGAGTCCGTCCAGGCCCAGCTGCGGGCTTCCCAGCTCGACGGCTGGCTGCTTTTCGACCATCACGTGCGCGACCCGATTGCCTATCGGGTGCTCGGCCTCGACGCTAGCGGGCATGTCTCGCGCCGGTGGTACTACTGGATCCCCGCCGAGGGCGAGCCTGCCAAGCTGGTGCATGCTATCGAGGATGGGCGGCTCGACTCGCTGCCCGGAGCGAAGCGGGTGTACTCCAGCTGGCGCTCGCAGCACGAGCACCTGCGATCCATCCTGCGCGGCGTGTCGCGCGCAGCCATGCAATACTCGCCCCAATGCATGATCCCGAGCGTTTCCCTCGTCGACGCCGGCACCGTGGATCTGGTCCGCTCGCTGGGCGTGGAGGTGACTACTTCGGCCGAGTTGGTGCAGTACTTCGAGGCGCGATGGAGTGAGAGCCAGCGCGAGGCGCACTTCGAGGCAGGCCGGCGCGTGGATGAAGTGCTGCGAGCGGCGTTCCGGCGTATCCGGAGCGAAATCGATTCCGTGGGCTTCTCGACCGAGCTGGGGGTCGCGGAGTTCATCCGGGAGCAGTTCCGCGCTGCTGGGCTTGTGGCGGAAGACGGTCCCATCGTCGCGGTCAACGCCAACAGCGGCGATATCCACTATGGCCCGGACGAGAACAGCTCCCAGCCGATCCGGGAAGGCGACATTGTGCTGATCGACCTCTGGGCCAAGCTCGACCGGCCCCGCTCGGTGTACTACGACATCACCTGGACAGGCTTCTGCGGCCCGCGCCCGCCCGAGCGCATCCAGCGGATCTTCGAAGTGGTGGCGGGGGCGCGGGACAAGGCGCTGGCCTTCGTGGACGCAGCGATGCGCCAAGGGCGGGGCATCGCAGGCTGGGAAGTCGACAACCTCGTCCGCAGCCACATCGCCGCAGCCGGCTTCGGGGCGGCCTTCGTGCATCGGACGGGGCATTCGATCGGCGAGGAGGTGCATGGCAACGGCGCCAACCTCGACAACTTCGAGATGCGCGACGAGCGGCCGCTTATCCCCCGAACCTGCTTCTCGATAGAGCCGGGAATCTACCTGCCGGAGTTCGGCGTGCGAACCGAGATCGACTGCTATGTCAGCGCGGACGGTGCCACCGCTACCGGAGCTGTCCAGAGGAGCATCGTCGAGATCTGAGGCGCGGTTCGGCTGGCTGCCTACGCGGCTCCCGTGGCGACCCAGGTCCGTGTCCGGCCGGACTCGATGACGGCGTCGCAGACCCGTTGCGTTTGCAGCGCACAGGCGAAATCCGGCTGCGTCGGCTGGCCCGACTCGATGCCTGCCACGAAATCCGCCAGCGCGTTGAGGAACGTGTGTTCGTAGCCGATCGTGGTCCCCGGCACCCAGTACTTGTCCATGTACGGATGCTCCGAGTTGGTGACGTGGATCTTCCGCCAGCCTGTGAGATGGTCCTCCACCTTCTTGCCGGACTGCTTCTGCGTGTATTCGAAGAAGTGCAGGTGCTCCGGATCCTCTAGGTCGAAGAACACCGATCCGTCCGCCCCATTGAGTTCCAGCGTGTTGTAGTTCTTGCGTCCGCGGGCATAGCGGCTCGACTCGAAGGTGCCCATGGACCCATTGGCGAACTCCGCCAGAAACATGCAGGCATCGTCGATCCCGACGGGCTGCACCTTGCCCGTGACGGCATGCATCCGCTCCTGAACGAAGGTCCGCGTGCTGGCCACCACGCGCTCAATCGGGCCGTTGAGCCACATCGCCGTGTCGATCGAGTGCGCCAGCAGGTCGCCGGTCACCCCCGATCCGGCGACATCGATGTCGAGGCGCCAAGTGCCGGGACCGCCCTGCGGCACATTCTCCGCGATGGTCCAGTCCTGCAGGTAGGTTGCCCGGTAGTGGAACGGCTTCCCGATGCGCCCTTCGTCCACGATTTGCTTGGCCAGAGAAATGGACGGCACGCGCCGGTAGTTGTACCAGACCATGTTCGGCACGCCGGCCTTTTGCACCGCCTCGACCATCGCCTCGGCCTCAGCCACGCTCATGGCCAGCGGCTTCTCGCAGCAGATCATCTTGCCCCCTTCGGCGGCGGCCAGCACGATGTCCTTGTGCATGTGGTTGGGCGCGCAAACGTCGACCAGGTCGACGTCGTCCGCCATGGCCACGCGTCGCCAGTCGGTTTCGACCCGCTCGTAGCCCCAGTTGTCGGCGAAGCCCTGAGCCTTCCCGCGGTCGCGGGCGGCGACCGCCTTCAGCACCGGCCGGTGTTCGACGGGGAAGAAGTCGTTGAGGCGCTTGTAAGCGTTCGAGTGGGCCCGGCCCATAAAGCCGTAGCCAATCATGCCGATGCGCAGTTCCTTGGCCATAGGGTGCAAGTCCTCCGAACCGTTAGCCTAGCGATGCCCGGGCGCGGACGTCAAGGCGCGGGCCGGCCCAGGCCTCCGTGGGGGATACTGATTCTTTGGCCACCGCATCCTTCGAAATCCTCAGCCCCGCCGCCAGCGCCGCTGGTGCCCGCGTGGGCCTATTCGACTTTGACGGCACGCTCTCGCTGATCCGGGCGGGCTGGGTCGACGTGATGGTCCCCATGATGGTCGAGACCCTCCTGGACCTGCGCAGCGGCGAATCCGAGCCGGAACTGACGGCCATCGTCGAGGGGTATGTCGGCCAGCTCACCGGCCGCCAGACGATCTACCAGATGATCGAGTTCGCCGAACAGGTTCGGCGGCGCGGCGGGGTCCCGAAGGACCCCCTGGAGTACAAGCACATTTACTTGCAGCGGTTGATGGAGAAGATCAAGGGGCGCCGGGAGGCCTTGCGCGCTGGGCGGGTGGCTCCGGACGAGTTCATGGTGCCTGGCAGCCGCCGCTTGCTGAAGGCCCTGCTCGAGCGCGGGATGACGCTGTACCTGGCGAGCGGCACGGATCAGCCGTTCATGCGCGAGGAGGCCCGCCTGCTGGCGATCGACCGGTGCTTCGCGGGCGGGATGTACGGTGCGCTCGACGACTACCGCAGTTTCTCGAAGAAGCTCCTGGTGGAGCAGATCGTCCGAGAGAGCGATTTCCGAGGTGACGACTTCCTCGGCTTCGGCGACGGCTTCGTCGAGATCGAGGTCGTCAAGAGGGTGGGCGGGCACGCTGTAGGCGTCGCCACCGACGAGCCCGACTGCATCGATGTGGATCCGGTGAAGCGCCGACGCCTGGCCGATGTCGGCGCGGACTGGATCGTGCCGAACTTCAACGCGCACAATGAACTCATGGCGGCCGTGTTCAACGGGTCCTAAGGCCGACCGCCGCTTCGTCCCCCGCTATGTCCTCGAAGTACCCCCTCTTCGACCGCTCCCGGCTCCGCATGCGGCCCCTGGCCGAGCGCGCTCACGATATGGACCTCGGCCATTTGCTCGACCTGGAGGAGCCGGGCGGGGAGCCCGACGCCGCGGTGCTAGCTGCGGTGGACCGCCTCGCGCCGCGCCTGCAGGCCGGGCGAGCCGGCGCCCGGATCCTGATGATGGGGGCCCACGTCATCAAATCCGGAGTATCGCGCCAGGTCATCGACCTGCTGCGCCGCGGCGCGTTCACCCACGTGGCGATGAACGGAGCGGGCGCGATCCACGACTTCGAGCTGGCGCGCATCGGGGCCACCACCGAGAGCGTCGCACGCTATATCCGTACTGGGGAGTTCGGGCTGTGGGACCAGACAGGGGTCCTCAACGACTGGGCCGTGGACGCGGCCGAGCGCGGTCTGGGCCTGGGCGAGAACTTCGGCCGCCGCATCCTGGAGGAGCGGCTGCCGCACCGCGAAGTGAGCATCTTGGCGAACGCGTACGAGCTCGACATACCGGTCACGCTGCATGTCGGCATCGGCTACGACATCACGCACGAGCACGGGAATTGCGACGGTGCCGCCTACGGCGCAGGCAGCTACCGCGACTTCCTGATTTACTGCAAGGCGGTTGACGGCCTCGAGGGCGGGACGATGGTGAGCTTGGGCTCGGCGATCATGGGCCCCGAAGTCTACCTGAAGGCCCTGTCGATGGCTCGCAACGTCGCGCAGCAGGAGGATCGCCGGATCGCTGACTTCACCACGGCCGTCTTCGACTTGGTGCCCATCCGCGGCAATGTCCATCAAGAGTTGCCCAAGTCCGATCCGGGGTATTACTTTCGCCCGCATAAGACGATCTTGGTGCGTACGGTCGCCGACGGAGGGGAGAGCCTCTATGTCTGCGGCGACCACCGCATCACCGTGCCCGCTCTGCGTCGCGGCGTGATGGGCTCCGCCGGCACTGGATGACTCCCGCTGACGTCCTGGCGCACGCCGGGAACGCCCGCGTCCTGATCGTCGGCGACATCTGCCTGGATCGCTGGTGCCGCTACGTCCCAGCGCTCGCCGAAGTCTCGCGCGAAACCGGCATCCCGCGTTGCGCTGTCGCCGAGACCTCCATTTCCCCCGGCGCGGGCGGCACGGTGGCCGCCAACCTGGCGGCGTTGGGGGCCGGGCGCGTCGCGGTGCTGGGCATTGTCGGGACGGACGGTTTCGGCCGCGAACTGCGGAGCGCCCTCGCTGCGCTGGGCATCGAGGGGGACCTGCTAGTCGAGTCCCGCGCTGCGCAGACCTTTACGTATATGAAACTGATCAACGCGGAGACCGGGATCGAGGATCTGCCCCGGGTGGACTTCGTGAACTTCAACGCGCTCGAGCCCCGGGTCGAGGCGGGGCTCATCGATCGCTTCCGCGAGGTGGTGGACGACTTTGACGCTGTGGTAATAGCCGATCAATCCGAGACCGAGCACGGAGGCGTGGCGACCCCCAACGTGCGCGCGGCGATCCGCGAGGCCGCGGCGGTCCGTCCGGGCCTGGCGGTCCTGGCCGATTCGCGGGAGCGCGTGGAACACTTTCGGCAGGTGCTTGCAGTTCCGAACGAGGATGAGGCGGATGAGGCCTGCCGGCGGGTCTTCGGGACGGTCGACTACGACCGCCTGCGGCGGCTGATCGACGGCCCGGCCTTGGTCGTGACGGCCGGGAGGCGGGGGGCATGGCTTGTGGACGGGACCGGCAGCCGCCTTTTCGGGGCCGCGGCGACCGGCGAGCCGGTGGATGTTTGCGGGGCCGGGGACAGCCTGGCCGCCGGCCTCGCGCTTGCGCTGTGCGTCGGGGCGGATGTTGAAGCCGCCCTGCGCTTTGGGATAATCGTGGCGGGGGTTACGGTGACGAAGCCGGGGACCGGGACGGCCCGGCCCCAGGAAGTGCTCGCGGCGGCAGCCCAAGCCGGCTAGGGGTGAGGCATGAGTTTCCCGGGCGACTACCGCAAGCGGCTGCTGGCCGCTCTTGAGACAGTTGACATGGACCGCGTGCAGGCCCTCATTGAGGTTTTCGACCGAGCCCGGGCGGAGGGCCGCCAAATATTCGTCTTCGGCAACGGCGGCAGCGCGGCGACCGCGAATCACTTCGCCTGCGACATCGTCAAGGGCGCTAGTTTCGCCCGCCCGCAGCGCTTCAGAATCCTGTCCCTCAGCGAGCAAGTGCCGACCCTCACCGCCTACTCGAACGATGTGGGGTACGAGGCCGTCTTCGTCGAGCCGCTCAAGAACTTCGCCCGACCGGGGGATGTCGCGATGGCCATCAGCGGCAGCGGGAACTCCGAGAATGTGATCCGGGCGATTGACTACGCCAACTCGATCGGCTGCTACACCGTCGGTCTCAGCGGCTTTGACGGAGGCCGCCTGCATCCGATCGTGGACCTTGGCGTCCATGTGCCGGAGGATCACATGGGACGGGTCGAGGACGCCCACTTCGTGATCTGCCACATGGTTTGCTACCACTTCATGGACACGGAAGCGGCCTCCTAGGCCGCCACGGGGGTGGGCAGCGAGTGGAGCCTGGCCTAGCCGTCTAGGCGAGGCTGGGGGCTCGATTCTCCGCAGGCTCGCTCAAGCTCGGGTCGCTTCCCGCCGCGCCCCGTGCGGGCTGCAGAAATCGGTTGGCGCCGGAGCAGCGGGTCGCTGCAGCGAGTCTGCTGCTGGCCTGGGGGGCGAACCGCACGCGACACCGGATCCAATCCGCGTGGCCGCACTTTCCCGACTCTACAGAGGTCTCCGGCCCAACTTCGGGCGCTCCTGGCGATTCCTGTTCTGGTCCGGGCCCGCGCCGACGCTGCCGCGTGCCCCGGCCTGGGGCTTCTCGAACTGGGCGTCCGCTCCAGAGAGGTGCAGGTCCCGCTCCAGAAGCATTTCGATGTGTGTGCCGCTCTCCAACACGACATCCGGTCCGCGGGTGAGGAGCACACGAGCAACACCGGCCGCTCCGCCGGCCGCGGCACCGGTGCCCAAGCCCCTGCCCGGACGCCCCCCTAGCGCCCCTATAATGCCGCCTAGCGAGGTTCCCGCAGCCGTTCCGGTTGCGATGTCGACCGCGTCCTCGCCCTTGGTGCCGGGGGACTTGATCTTGCCGCTTTCGCGGTCGAGGCTGTCTGGGGAGCGCCCGTCCAGCGCCCCCGGTCTTCCCACGAGGTCACGGATGACGCCGTTGGGCAGGATCATCTGGTTGAATTCGAGGTACATGTGCCCGCGGCCCTTGACACGGCCCGGGCGCTTGGTCTGCACCACGCGCCCCGAGACATGCGTGCCGGCGGGAATTAGTATGCGCCCGTCGACCACCACCGGATAGACACTCTTGAGGTAGACCGGATCCCCAGGCTGGGAGTGCTTGGAACTGACGCTGTTCACCATCGCCAGCGGAACCTTTGTCCCGGCTGGGATGACGACTTCAGCGGCCGCCGGGGTCTGCTCCGCCCTCGGGGAAGGCCCTGGCTCACTGGTTCCGTCCGGGGCTGCGGCAAGCGGGAGCACGGACGCTAGGAGCGCCGTCGCTGCGAATAGGGGCTTTGCTGGCATCGTCAAGTCCTTCTGATCGTAAATTGCGACGGTCGCTGCATCCCCAGGGCCGGCGGCGACTGCCTAGATCTGTGATACGTTTACGCCGCAGATTCCGTTTCGCCTGGGTGATGGAGCGACGCGAAGCCGCAGTTGCTAGAATAGAGCTTTCCATACCGCCCGTGCTTTCCGGCGGGGCGAGCGGGCAGAGGCAGCCCTTTTTCCGATGCCACTCTACGAATACGAGTGCTTGAAGTGCGGGGAGCGCTTCGAGGTCATCCAGAAGTTCTCCGACGAGCTCTTCCGAGTTCACAGCGACAGCAACGGCACGGGCTGCGACGGGAAGGTCCGCAAACTCCTCGCTGCCCCGGCGATCCAGTTCAAGGGGTCCGGCTGGTACGTGACCGATTACGGTCGCGGCGGCAAGAAGCCGGCTGCGGAAGCTGCCGAGTCCGACTCCAAGAAGGAGGCGAAGTCCGCCGAACCGGGCAAGAAAGCCAAAGCCGCGCCCAAGAAGCCCGGGAAGGCCTCCGCCAAGACCGCTGCTGCAGGTTGAGGCGCGCTTGCGGCTTGGGCCGCAGCCGCCTCTCTCGCCTCCCTCCCGGCTCATGTGGGCAGCGCGAAGGCCTGCAGCGCGTCCGTGAACCCGTGGCTGAGTTTGTTGCCGCCTCCTGCGGCGATCACCACGAACTGTCGCCCGGACTCCGGGCCGAAGTAGGTCATGGGGTTGGCATGGCCGCTGCCTTCCAACTCAGCTTCCCAGAGCACTCGGCCCGTTGCTGCGTTGAAGGCCCGGAAGCGCCGGTCGTTGCTGGCTGCAATGAAGACCAGCCCCCCGGCGGTCACGATGGGGCCGCCCATGTTGATTGTGCCCGTTACAGGCACGCCGCGGGCGGTGAGTTCCGGAACTTCGCCCAGCGGCACCTGCCAGTCGTAGTCCCCCGTCGCGAGGTCGATCGCACTCAGAACGCCCCACGGTGGCTGCTGGCAGGGCCACAGCGTCTCCGGATGCCAGAACTTGTTCTGGCGGACATCGATGGCCTTGCGCCGGTAGATTACGTCCGCGCTGAGGCCTTCTCGCGTGACGAGTTCCCGTCCCGCCGCGAGGCGCGGGGCGGCGGTGCGCCGGGCCTCCAGGACGATGATGTCCGCCAGATTGGTGCCGTTGACGAAGAACCGGCCGCTGCTGGCGTCGAAGCATCCTCCACCCCACTCCCCCCCGCCTTGGTTGCAAGGGAAGACAATCACGCCAGCCTCCGTGCCCGGGTGGAAGAGCGGGGCGATCTGGTAGCGCGAGGCGAGCTCTTGCGCCCAGGCGGTGTGCTCGGGGGTGACGGTAGCAAGCTCGTCCGGCGTCATCGCCTGGCGTACGAACGGAGCGGGCTTGGCTGGGAATGGCTGCGTGGGTGCCGGCCGCTCCCCGGGCGCGCAATGCTGCGGCACGGGGCGTTCCTTGATGTCGAACAGCGGCTTGCCGCTTGTCCGGTCGAGTACGTACAGGAAGCCTTGCTTGCTGACTTGGGCGAGGCCCGGAATCCGGCGTCCGTGGCGCTCGATGTCGCACAGAACGGGCTGCGCGCAGAGGTCGTAGTCCCAAATGTCGTGGTGAGTCGCTTGGAAGTGCCAGCGATACGCACCGCTCCCGGCGTCGAGGGCCAGCACGCAGTTCGCGTAGAGATTGTCTCCGGCCCGGTCGCCCCCGTAGTAGTCGTAGGTCGGCGAATCCGTCGGCACGTACAGCAAGCCCAGGTCGGGGTCGTAGCTCAGCGGCGGCCAGCTCACTCCTCCGCGCCGCCCCCGCCAGGAGTCCTCTGCCCAGGTCCGCCGGGCGGCTGCGTCGTCTTCGGGAACCTTGTGGCGGGTCCAGGCGAGCTTGCCGCTGCGCACATCGAACGCACGCAGCGTCGGGGCGTTGCCGCCGACCACGGCAAGGTCCCCGCAGATGGCCGGAGGCGAGGTCAGGCGGACGCCGACCTCGACCGTGCCTCCATTGCCGAAGTCCGGGCAGGGTCGGCCGGTGCCGGCGTCGAGCGCAACAAGGCGGCCGTCCAGAGTGCCGTGCAGCAGGCGGCGTTCCGCACCGCGACTCCAAAGGCCGACGCCCCGGTTGGCCCATAGGTTGTAGCGTCGACCGAGGTCGAGGCCGGGGTCGAACGCCCAGCGCTCCCGGCCCGTTTCCGGATCGAGGGCGAGCACGCGGTTGTAGGGCGTGGTCACGTAGAGGGTGCCGTCCGCCATCAGCGGTGTGCATTCGTAGGCCGTGCGGGTGGGGTTTGCGGAGCCGTCGCTGATTTCTCCGCA
This sequence comes from Bryobacterales bacterium, assembly GCA_965213745.1. Classification (GTDB taxonomy): domain Bacteria; phylum Acidobacteriota; class Terriglobia; order Bryobacterales; family UBA6623; genus VXMF01. Next base: position 277,803 of record CBDBZZ010000055.1, read on the forward strand.
GTGATGGGTCCAAGCGGACTCAAGGTGCTCGACGTTGGAGCGATTGATTTGAGCGAGCGGGCTGCAGCGGCTGCCGCCCGGATCCAGGCCCCAGGAACGCCACTCCCCGGCAGCTCCGGAAGCGCAAGCAGGCGAGGTGCCTGACGCGAGCGCTGCGGCAAGGTGCAAACCAAACGAGCGCCGGTCGAACTGGCTTGGCATGGTGCCTATGATGGTCATCGCGCTGCCCCATTCGCAAGAGAAGAAGCAATAGCTGAGTCTGCTTCTCGGGCAGCTAGCCTAAATCAGCATCTGCTTCCTCACGCGGTCGGCGATGAAGCTGCGGAGCCCGCCTAGGTGTCCCGGCTTTCCAGAGGAGCGGGCTGCGTCTGCCTCCTGCAGAAGCCTTACGTATTCCGTGCGGCTGGCTGGAATCAACTCCGGAAGGATCGATTTTTCCGGCAACAGTGTCGCATCCTGAGTTGATGGCGGCGGCAATCAGCGCCGGGCGAACATTGCTCCCTTGGACGATGCGCGGCTCTCCCCAGCGACTCCGGAGCGGTGGTCCAGCATCGAGGCGTTTGCGGAGCCCGGGCAATTCGAGATCGGGAGGGCTCCGCGCTACTGCGGCCGGCTTCGCAACCGGACCAACATGCAGGGGGACATCTCGCTGAGCAAATTCATCCGCCTCACCGAGACCTTCGGCGCTCAGTTGCGCGGCGAGTTCTTCACCATCGCGAACACGCCGGCATGCGGCCCGCCTCGCCCCTCGGGCGGGCAGGTGCCATTGGGCCGGGGCCTTCGGAACCGGCAACCGAAGTTGCCGGCCCCAGGCAAGCCCAGGCCGCTATGAAGCCGATATTCCAAGGCTCGCCAAGGCGACGGATTCAGAAACCAGCGTCTGGGGCGGCCGCCTCCAGCGGCCGAACGGAAAGCTCGGTTAGAACCGTGCGTGCGGAGCGCAGCAGGCGGAGGGCGGGGGCACCGCCTGCTGCCGGCGACCCCGATGGGCGCGTTCAGCGGGTGTCGGCACGGGAGTCCGTCCCCCGGGGCGACTCGCCTCCGTGCGGCGTCCTCGAACCGCGGAGTGCTAGTTCGGTCCTGGCTCGGCTCTGCGAGACCCGAAGATGGCCGAAATCCGCTGGGGGTCTGGCGAGTTGAGGCAGGCCTGCCCGGGGACCGCAAGGTGGCGGGGAGCTACGTCGAGATGCCGAGTCTGCTCTAATGCGAGACGAGAGACAGGAACTCCTCGCGCGTCTGCGGGTTTTCGCGGAACGCGCCGAGCATGGCGCTCGTAATAGTGGACGAATGCTGCTTTTCGACTCCGCGCATCATCATGCAGAGGTGCTGCGCTTTGCAGACGACTCCGACCCCCGCCGGCTCGATCGCCTCCTGAATGGTATCGGCAACCTGCCTCGTGAGGCGCTCTTGGATTTGGAACCGCCGAGCGAAGATGTCCACGATGCGCGCCGTCTTGCTGAGTCCAATGACCTTCTTGCGCGGGATGTAGGCCACGTGCAACTTGCCGAAGAAGGGCATGAGATGGTGCTCGCACAGCGAGAACACCTCGATGTCCCTGACGATGACCATTTCGTCGTAGGTAACATCGAAGAGAGCCTCCTGCAGCACCTTCTGCGGATCCTGCCGATATCCGCGGGTCAGCTCCCGGAAGGCGCTGGCCACGCGGCGCGGCGTGTTCTTGAGGCCGTCGCGGCCAGGGTCCTCGCCGAGGCGGGTCACGAGCTCTCGCACGAGGGGCTCGATAGAATCCCTGCCCACGACTGCGGCAAGATCCGGATCCAGGTCTTCGATCAGCGCGTTCGTGGTCGTGGTGGGGGTAGTCATGGGCGATCTTGGAAGCTTTCGGGCGGCAGGCGGCAGCTGTTACGCGGAGTCTCCTCTAGGCGGAGGCCCGCCAAGCCCAGGGCCCGGCCGGGGAAATGCTCGGTCCAGCCGTCGCGCAGCCAGCCCGCCACGACGGCGAGGATGTTCTCCGCCGTCGGCACCAGCGTCTGAAATGCCTCCACTTCCGCGTTCAGGTGGGCATGGTCCAGACGCTCGATCGCTGTGCTCCGCACCCAGCGGTCGAACTCCCGGCGCGGCAGCGTTAGCCCCGTAGCTGGGGCGGGGTCCCCGGCGACGCTGACTTCCAGCACGTAGTTGTGGCCGTGCCCGAACGGGTTAGCGCACTTGCCGAAGACCTCCTGGTTGGTCTCCTCGCTCAAGGAAGGTGCGTACAGGCGGTGAGAGGCCGAGAACCGGTAGCGCCGGGTGAGGGTCGTCACGAGGCCGGGGCCTCGCTGTACTCCACGCTGAGCTCGTCGCTCTCGTGCAAGCGAACCGAGTGCAGTCGCGAGCCCAGGTTGGCTACTGGCCCGGCGAGGCGCCGCCAGATGTCCCGGACGATGTTCTCGGCGGTGGGCACGACGGTGTCGAAGGGCGGGACCTCGCGGTTCAGAAAGCGGTGGTCGTAGACTGCGAGCACCTCCGAGCGGATCAATGCCTTGAGTTCCTTGAGGTCCAGGACCATGCCATGCACCGGGTCCACCTCACCGCGCACGGTCACTTCCAGCACGTAGTTATGTCCGTGACCGTGTGGACGGCTCTCCTTGCCGTATAGACGGTCGTTCTCCGCCTGCGTGAGCCCGGGTGCGGCGCAGACATGGGAAGCCGAGAACTCGGCCTTGCGTGTGATCAGCATCGGCGGCGCTTGGCTTCCAAGCCTCTGGAGCTGTAGAGTGGAACTAACCTTCGATTATGGCACGCCGCCACCGGGAGTCCTTGGTCTACGCCGTTGCGTTGGCGCTGGTCGCCGTCATGGTGTACCGCGTCCAAGGCTACCTGCGGACCTACGATGTACAGCCCGGTGACCGGGCTCCAGAGTTCCGGCTGGCCGATGAGCAAGGGCTCGGCGTCGGCCTCGACGACTACGCCGGCAAACTCGTGCTGCTGAACTTCTGGGCCACCTGGTGCCCCCCCTGCGTGCATGAGATGCCGTCGCTGAACGCGATCTACGAGCGCCACCAGGACTCCGGCTTCGTGGTGCTCGGCATCAGTGTGGACGAGGACGCCGAGCAGTACAGCAACTTCCTGCGGCAGTCCGGCGTGACCTTTCCCACCGCCCGCGATCCGGAGCGCAGCGTCAGCTTGCGCTACGGCACCCAGAAGTATCCGGAGTCGTACCTGATTTCGCGGGAGGGCCGCGTCCTGCGCAAGTATGTCGGCCCGGAGGACTGGACCCGGCCCGAGATCGCCAACTACCTCCGCTCGGTCCTGTAGTTCGGTCCGAGCGTAAAGCTTGACGCCTCGCCCGGCTAGCGCCCAGAATACGAGAGAGCACCCATGGCACTGCGCCTAGTCCTGACCGTAACGCTGCTTTGCTGCGGAGCGGCCGCCCAGCAGAAGACTGTCAGCTCCAGCACCCGTCCGGGCGTCAACGACAACGCCTCCGGCGCTCTTGAAGGCACGCGCCCCGAAGCTGTGCTGCAGGTCGTCAAGGCGAAAGGCACCGTCACCGGCGTCGACCTCGAGAAACGCACGGTGCAGTTCGCGCTGAACAAGGGCGGCGCAATCGAGCTCGGCTTCTCGCAGCCCGCTGGCCTCGAGCAGCTCAAGACCGGCAAGAAGGCCGCCAAGCGGCTTGGCACGAACCGCATCCGGCTGGAGGAGCTGGCGGAGGGCGCGAAGGTGCGGGTGCAATACTATCCGCTGCTGAGCCAGCTCCTGGAAGTCGTGCTCGACTAGCCGGCCGCCGCGGCCGCCGGTGCGTCCCCCAACTGCTGGGAGAGGTAGATCCCGAGGCCCATGTCCCCGACCATTTGGAGCTGTGCTTCCAGCCAGTCAACATGGTCCTCCTCGTCCTTGAGGATGCGCTCGAAAAGCTCTCGCGAGGCGTTGTCGCCGGCTGCCACGGCGTCGCGGATCGCTGCGTTGAGGATGCCGACAGCCTCGTATTCCAGCTGCAGGTCGTTGTGGAGTTGCTCCTTGACGTTCTGGCCGACATGTAGCGGGCTGAGCTCGCCCATGCCGGGCACGCCTTCCAAGAAGAGGATGCGCTCAATGAGCATCTCGGCGTGGCGCATCTCGCCGATGGCCTGTTGCTTGATGAAGGCACCGAGCTTCGTGTAGCCCCAGTTGTCGCACATCTCGGCATGCACGATGTACTGGTGGATCGCTGTGAACTCACCCTTAAGGGTGCGGTTGAGGTGGTCGATGACCTTGGGATCGCCCTGCATGCCTTCATGGTAGGGTATGCGCCGCCCGCCGGCCGAGGCCGTCGCCGGAGTCTGCTAGAATCGCTCTGGCGGCGCAGCCGTCGAGGAGCCCCAAATCCATGAATGTCCCTACTCGCCGTTCGTTCCTGACCGCAGCGGCCGCCGCCCCGGCTGTCGCATCGTCCTCGCCCCGCGTTGCCGGCGCCCCGCACAGCTGGGGGGACGTCAAGCTGGCCGTAGCCACCTATTCGCTGCGCAAGTTCAGCCGGGCGGCCGCCATCGGCATCGTCAAGGACCTGGGTGTCCAGTATGTCAACGTCAAGTCGTTCCACATGCCGTACTATCTGTCGGCGAAGGAACTCGAGCGGGCCCGCGCCGAGTTTGCAGCGGCGGGTCTCGAGATCGTGGCGGGCGGCAACATAGCGCTACGCAGCGACGATCCCGCCGAGCTGGAGCACTACTTCAAGTACGCCAAGGCTGCGGGCATGCCGATCATGGTGTGCGCCCCGAAGCAATCCAATCTGGCCCAGATCGAGAAGCTGGCCATCAAGTATGACCGCAAGATGGCCATCCACAATCACGGCCCGGAGGACAAATTCTACCCGGCTCCGAGCGACGTGATGAAGCTCGTCAAGGACATGGACCCCCGCATGGGCCTATGTGTCGACATCGGCCATACGGTGCGGACGGGAGCCGACATTCTGGCGGAGATCGACGGGGCTTGGGACCGGGTCTACGACTTCCACATCAAGGATCTGGCCGACTTCGGCGACAAGCGCAGTCAAGTGGACGTGGGCGAGGGCCGGATCCCGGTCGCGGCGATCTTCAAGATGCTCAAGGAGCGCAACTACCAAGGTGCGATGGGACTCGAGTACGAGATCAACGCCGACGACCCGCGGCAGGGCATGGCGAAGTCCTTCGCCTACATGCGCGGCGTGCTTGACGGCCAGGCGACTTGACGAAGGCGAGGCGCAGGCTGCTCGGCCAGGAGGCGGGCCTATGCAGCTTCGAAGGGCTGGCGGGCAGCCATTGCGGTGCCTCACGGCCGTGTTGGCCCAAGGGTCCTGCCGGCGGGCGCGTCTGAGCTTGGGGCTGTCCCATGCGCCGAGAAGTCGGTGTCGGCGATCGACCCGGAATCGGGAGGACTTGCGAGCGTACGTGCTGTGCATCCGGGGGCATGTCCGGATGCACGGCGCGCAGGAACCCCATCGCGCCTTCCGTGAGGACGAGCGCTGGCGAAGCGGCCAGTTCTATCTGTGCGCCAGCAGCATCGTACGCGGCGGCGCAGAGACCGTCGCGTCCGTCTGATCGCCGGACCGCTCACACGAGGGTCGGCCGTCCAGCCCTGTGGCTGATGCCTTGGGCGGCGGCTGGCAATGCTGCTCCTGCGTCAACCCGGCTACGGGCGACGAAGCAGAGCGAGGCAGAAGGGGGGTAGCAGCTCGTCCAGCCGCTCGACCGCATCCAGCCGAGAGCAGGCCCCTGCTCGAGCTCAGTCCCGGCGGCTGCTACACGCGAGCGCGACATTCCGGAGCGCCGCCCGCAGCCTCACCGAACTCAGCGGGCGGCGTAGGCCTCGTCGAGGAGTTCGACGACATGCAGCACAGGCAGCGGGCGCAGGAAGCGTCGTGTTCCCGCCTGGAGCTGGAGCATGCAGCCCGGGTTGGCCGTGATGATCGCCTCGGCACCCGTCGAATCGACGTTCCGCATCTTGTCCTCCAGCAGGGCCATGGACACATCCGTGTGCTCGATGTTGTAGACGCCCGCCGAGCCGCAGCAGATCTCGGTCTGCGGCAATTCGCGCAGAGTGACGCCCGGTACGGCCTGGATCATCTGCCGCGGCGGATCGCTGATCTTCTGGCCGTGGAGCAAATGGCAGGAGTCCTGGTAGGTCACGGTGCGCTCCACGCGGCCGAAGTCGGCGTTGAGTTCGATCGAAGCCAGGAACTCGCTCACGTCGCGCATCTTGCCGGAGAACGCCCGGGCGCGCTCCTGCCACGGCGGGTCGTGCTCGAACAGCTCTGGATACTCCTTCAGCACCGAACCGCAGCCGGCCGTGTTGGTGATGATCGCGTCGAAGTCACCGGCCTCCAAGGCCGCGATGTTCTTCTGGGCCTGCTCGCGCCCTAGGGAGCGGAGCCCGGCGTGGACCTGTAGGGCACCGCAGCACGCTTGGCCCGCCGGGACAGTCACCTCGCAACCGTTTTTGCGCAGCACGCGGACGGTCGCGGCGTTGAGCCGGCTGAAGAACACGTTCTGCATGCAGCCGGCCAGCAGCGCGACGCGGTAGCGGCGGACACCTTCGGCGGGGTAGACCTTGCCGATCTCGCCGAAAAAGAACGGGGCCTGGGCCGCGGGCGCTAGCTGAGCCAGCTCGCCCAGCCGCCCGAGCTCGGCAAGAGCCCCGGTCTGCTCCAGCAGAGGCCGCAGGCCGCTGCGTTCGTACAACAAGAGGGCAGCCCCGACGAGCTTGAGCAGCAGCGGGCTGCGCAGGAGCTTGTCGTAGGCCAGCCAGCGCACGAGGCGCTCCAGGGCCGGGCGCCGGAGCGAGGTCTCGATCTGAGCCAGGGCACCCTCGATGAGCCGCCCGTATTCCACGCCGGAGGGGCACGCCGTTTCGCAGGCGCGGCAGGCAAGGCAGAGTCCGATGTGCTCCACATAGTCGACGGAAAGGTCCGTGCTCCCCTCCGCGACCTGCACCATCTGGTAGATCCGCCCCCTAGGCGAATCCATCTCGACACCTAGTTCCCGGTAGGTCGGGCAAGCGTTGAGACAGAGGCCGCAATGCACGCAGCGGCGCAGGTCCTCCTCCCGCGGAGCATCGACCGGCACTGAGTCGGGGGGCTGCAAGGTGGATGCCGCTTGATGAGGGAGCCCTTGCTGCGCTGCGCTACGCCAGGATCCCTTCGTGGACGAGGCCCGCTACATCCGTCAGGCGGAAATCGCGGCCCGAGAACCGATAGGTTAACCGCTCGTGGTCTAGCCCCAGCAGATGCAGGACCGTGGCGTGGAAGTCATGGATATGCATGCGGTCTACCGCCGCATGATAGCCGATCTCGTCGGTCGCGCCGTACTGGAAGCCCTTCTTGACGCCCGCGCCCGCCATCCAGATCGTGTAGCCGTAGGGGTTGTGGTCCCGGCCGTCGCCGGCTTGGCTGACCGGCGTCCGGCCGAACTCGCCCGCCCAGATGACGAGGGTGTCGTCCAGCATGCCGCGGGCCTTGAGGTCCTTGAGCAGACCGGCAATCGGCTTGTCCACCTCGGCCGCGTTCTTGTTGTGTTTGTTGTACAGGTCGGAGTGCTGGTCCCACTTGTAGGAATGCGTGCATTGCACGAAGCGCACATCGCGCTCGCTCAGCCTGCGGGCCAGCAGGCACTGCCAGCCAAAGTCCGCAGTCACCGGATTGTCCAGCCCGTACAGCTTCTTCGTCGCTTGCGACTCCTTCTCCACCTCGAACGCCTCGGGGGCCTGCACCTGCATCCGGAACGCCAGCTCGAACGACTGGATGCGCGCTTCGAGGCGGGCGTCGAACTGCCGCAGCTCGGCGTGGCGCCGGTTCACGTTCCGCAGCATGTCGAGTTCGTAGCGCTGCTGCTCCCGAGACAGCCCCTTGTTCAGCAGGTATTCGATGGGCTCGCCCTGCACCTCCGCGACCTGGAGGCCGGCGTGGCCGATCGGAGTGCCCTGGAACGACCCCGGCAGGAACGCCGACGACCAGTTCTTGGCGCCGCCGTGCGACAGCGCCGGCTTGATCGTGATGTAGCCCGGCAGATTGCGGTTCTCCGTGCCGAGCCCGTAGACCACCCAGGAGCCCAGGCTGGGGCGCGTGAAGGTGCTGGAGCCGGTGAAGGTCTGGAGCAGGGCCGCGCCGTGATCGACGCCCTCGCCGACCATCGAATGCACGAAGCACATGTCGTCGACGCATTCGCGGACATGGGGGAAGAGGTCGCTGACCAGAATGCCGCTTTCCCCGCCCGGGCGGAACTCCCACTGAGGCTTCATCAGCGGCCCGGGCTCGTTGTCGTCGAATGCCAGCGGTCGCTTGATCGGCAGCGGCTTGCCGTCGTTCTGTGCCAGGTAGGGCTTGTAGGCGAAGGTGTCGACCGACGACGGCCCTCCATGCATGAACAGGAAGATCACCCGTTTGGCCCGCGGCTCGTAGTGCGGCGGCCGCGTCGCCAGCGGATCGGCAGGGTCGAACGCAACATCGTTCGCCCGCGCCCGGTTTCGCTCGAAGAGGCTGCCCAGAGCCAGCATGCCGAAGCCGCACGCAGCGTCTCGCAGCATGCCCCGGCGGGAGCGAGGCTGCACCGCGTTCATGTGCTTGATCGTCTGCTGAAAGCTCATTGCGTCGTCCTCATGCCTTGCAGCTCGCTCGGCGCGGCGGCGCGGCACGTCAATCCACGTAGATGAAGTCGTTCGACGCCAGCAGGATGCGGCAGTAGCTGCGCCAGGCATCCTGCGGTGTCGCGTCGGCGAACCTGTCGGCGAATCCGCTGATGTACGACATTGCCCGGTCGAGCTCGCTCGAGTCCGGGTGCCGCGTCAGCACGCGCAGGTAGGCGCGTCTCAGGCGGTCGCTGTCCGCCAAGTCCTGGGTGCTCAGCAGCTGCCGCGCTAGGTTGTCCGCGCGCTCGGCGACGAATTCGCTGTTCATCATGAAGAGCGCCTGCGGGGCCACGTTGGTGACGGGGCGCTTCCCGAGCGATGTGACGGCGTCGCCGAAATCGAACAGGTTCAGCAGGGTCGGCAGGTTCGCCCGGCGGAGGGGCAGGTACACCATCCGGCGCGCCGAGGTTGTGGGGTCGATGCTCAGGCGAGCGTTCGAGTTCTCGCGGTCGGTGCCGAAGCCCGACTGCAGAGTGCCTCCCATTTCGGCGTTGATGGAACCGTCGAGCGCTAGCAGGCCGTCCCGCAGCTCCTCGATGTCGAGGCGGCGGCGGTTGAAGTGCGACAGCCAGAGGTTGGAGGGATCGGCTTCGGCGGCGGCTGCGCCTTTGGCGCTGCTCATCTGGTAGGCGTTCGTCAGCATCAACCGGCGGTGCATGCTCTTCACGGACCAGCCGTCCTCGACGAAACGGGTCGCTAGCCAGTCGAGCAGTTCCGCGTGCGTCGGAGGGGCGCCGAGCTTGCCGAAGTTGTTCGGTGTGCGCACGATGCCCTCGCCGAAGTGCTTCTGCCAGATGCGGTTGACCATGACCCGGGCAGTCAGCGGGTTGCTGGGAGAGGCGATCCAGTCCGCTAGCTCGAGGCGACCGCTGCCGGTCCGGACGGGCTCCTGGTCGAAGCCGGCGAGAATGGCCGGGAAGACCTTCGGCGCGGGCTCCCCTTGGGCGTTGTAGTCTCCCCGCACGAACACCGCCTGCTCCACGAGCGGTCCCTCCTCGACCGCGTTGGCCCTGGGCGGTTCCGGCATGGCGTCCGCCTTCAGCGTCTTGAGGTCCTTGCGGAGCTCGGCGAGCGTCGCCACCGTGGCGGGCTTGAGGATCCGGTTGCGCTCCTCGCCTGCGAACCGGAACGGTCCGCCCTTGGCGTGATAGGTGTCGTGGAAGAAGCGGTCCCTGCCGGGCTCGAATCGCGGCTTGGGCGGCGGCGGCATGGAACCGTCGCGGATCAGGCGGATCGCGGCCGCCCGCCAGCGCCGAATCGTGCGGTGCCACTCCTGCAGCGTCTTGCCGAAGCGCTCCTGGTGCTCGGCCGCGACCGCCTCTCGCTGGGAGGGCAGGGCGTCGCGCCAAGCCGCAAGCTGGCTTCTCGGCTCCGGGCTCGGCTTGAGGTAGGCGATCCATTTCTCGAGAAGTCGCTCGTCGAGCTGGCGCTCGGCGGCGACCCGCGCTGGCTGCGCACCGTCCTCGTAGGCTTCGCGGGCGCCGAGCAGGTAGTCTGCGACCCTGTCCGCGATCGAATCGATGTAGTCTTCGACCTCGATGTCGGCTAGGTTGGCGAGTTCGATCTCCCTGTTCTGGATCGTGCGCTGCTCGGCCTCGTAGCGGGCATAGTGCTTCTTCGGCACGAGGGGCTTGAACAGGAGCTTCGAGACGTGCGCCTCCGGATCGCTGTAGCTGCGGGTCGAGGCGAAGATGCCGGCCAGTGAGTAATAGTCCCGGGTTAGGATCGGGTCGAATTTGTGGTCGTGGCACCGGGCGCAGGCAACGGTCAGCCCGAGCAGCGCCTTCGAGACCACCTCGATCTGCTCGTCGTACGTGTCGTACAGCATCCGCTGCTTGTCCTGCTGGGCTACGGCCTTCGGCCCGAGCGCCAGGAAGCCTGTGGCCACGATTCCCCGGACGTTGACGCCGTTCGGATTGGCTGCCGGCATTAGGTCTCCGGCAAGCTGCTCCCGGACGAACCGGTCGTAGGGCAGATCCTCGTTGAAGGCCTTGATCACGTAGTCGCGGTACCGCCAAGCGTAAGGGTAGCGGTGGTCCTCGTCGTTGCCTGTGGAGTCTGCGTAGCGGGCGACATCGAGCCAGTGGCGGCCCCATCGTTCCCCGTAGTGTGGCGATGCGAGGAGGCGGTCGACGACCGTCTCGAAGGCCGAGGGCGAGGTGTCGGCGAGGAAAGCCTCCGCCTCCTGCGGGGTGGGCGGCAAGCCCGTCAAGTCGAAGGTTGCGCGGCGGATCAGAGTCAGCTTGTCGGACGCAGGGGCGGGCTGGAAACCGTGCTCCTCGAGCTTGGCCAGCACGAACCGGTCAACGGGGCTCGCGGCCCAAGCGCGATCCCCCACCTCAGGCAACGCTGGATCTGTTACGGGCTGGAAGGCCCAGTAGGACCTTTGCTCTTCGGAAAAGCTGCCTTGCGGGGTCTCCGGGATCAGCGCTGCGCGCTGCTCCGCCCCAGGCCAAGGAGCTCCTTGGCGAAGCCAATTGCGGAGGATCTCGAGCTCGTCGTCTGGAAGCTTGCCGCCGGGGGGCATCTTGACCCTGGCTTCGTAGCCCACGATGGCCAATAGGCGGCTGGCCTCCGGCTCGTGGCTGGAGACCAAGGCGGCTTCGTCGCGCGCCTTGAGGAAGCCCTCTACGCCCGATAGGTCGATATTGCCGCTCTTGAGCTGGGCGTTGTGGCAGGCTTGACACCTCGCCGCCAGCAACGGCCTCACGTGCTTTTCGAAATACTCCAGGCCGTCGTCCCGTGCGGCCGAGGCGGCAGGGAGAGGCAAGCCTGCCACGACGAACGCGACCAAGCCCCGCAACGATTTGCGAGCACTGTCGTTTAGCATCAAGGAGCAACCCCTTCTTGACAAACTATAGCGGAATGGACGCTCTGGCTGGCTCGGCTAGGCCCCGTTGCCGCTAGCGCCGCCCCGGGGCCTAGTGTCCGGAGCCGGTCCGCCGGCAGGGAAGTTCGTAACAGGAGGGATGACGCTACAAAGCTGTCCGCGATCGTGGCGGCGGTCACAGTTCCTGTTGCACGGTGCGGGAACGAGGACGATGCGGACGACCTGGGGCCGCCGCAGCCGCTCCGTAATTCCGGGCGGCCGGAGCGGTCGTTGGCGAAGGCCCGCTCGAGGCCGACGGGCTCGTTGCAGGCGGCGAGGTACCGCTTGCCGACGTCGGCGATTACTGGTTTTGCCAAAAGTAATTGCAAGCAACCCACCAATAGGGTCAATGGCTTGCGGAGCCTTTTCGCACAATGACTTATGAGAACATTGGTATCATGGGGGCAGGCATTCCTGAGCTCCTATCCTTGCGCGATCCGGGTCTGGCAACCCACGCTTCCGCGCAGGAACTGCTGCGGCGGGCCGCCCAAGCTAGCCACGGTTCCAGGAGCCCCGGCGGCAACGGTCCGGCCCTCCGGCGACCGTTTTGGGGCCTCGTTCAGAGTGCGTCGGCGCTCTGCGGCTATGCTCCAGGCCAACCGGGACTCGAGGCGCTTCGGCGACGGGCCCTGTGGTGGTGGATAGGGATGTGTTCGCTAGCATGGCGTTCTCGGATGCTTACAGCGCAGTTTCCGTCCAATGCCAGCCACCTCTGATGTGCAGGGAGGGGGCGTAGGAGCTTGTGAAGAAAGTCGTGGGTGCCGTGGGGCTTGCGTGCGCGGTGCTCCAAGGGGCCCGCAACGGTCGCAAAATAGACCTCTAGGACCGCGCCACCGGCAGTGCCGGTGATTCGAGTTCTGCTAACCACCTAGCACCAGCTGACCACGCCTGGCGGACTCTTGCAAAGGCTCTTGAGGGGCGAAGGAACTCGCGGAGGTCTCTAGGAGCCCGTTGATAAATGACGCTGTCCGAGTCACCGCCGAGACGCGGCGGAACGCAGCGAAGGCTTCTGCGGACTAGGCTCCGAGCACGAACGCGGGCCGCCGGGCGGCCCAGACGCTCGAAAACGCGCTCAGAAGCCGTTCCAGGGCCTTCCCGAGGCCTTCTCCGGGGCAAATTAGCGCCGCAACGGCCAGGGAGCCGCCGCCTTGCAGGCTTCGGGGCGTACCGATCCCCGTCAGCGACCGCATCAGGACACCCAAGTTGTACCCGCAGGCGTGGATGAGCAGTCGCTTCAGGATGTTGTTGCGGCCCCGCAGGTGGATCCGCCGCAGCCCGCCGGTCGCGTACCTGGGGGCCCTCGACCGTGCGACCTGCTCGCAGCGCTGCCGCTCCAGCTGGCGCCCCCGCTCGCCGGCGACCCGCTCCCGGTTCGCCTCCCCCGCCGCGCGCTCGGCTGCCTGCCCCGGCTCCCCCTGGCGGGGCTGCCGCTGCGGCTCCGGAATCACCGGCTCCTGCCCGGACTCCTCCAGCGCCAGCACCGTCGCGCCGCTGTTGTACCCCTTGTCCGCCACCCCCGTCTGCGGCTTCCCGCCCTGCGCCTCTTCCACCGCTGCCAGCGTCGGTCCGAGCGTCGCCGGGTCGCCTAGGTCCGCGGCCTGCACGGTCAGCCCCACCAGCGCGCCGCTGTCCAAGTCCACCGCGGGCTCGGCCTTGTGGGCCCTGTCCGTCGCGCCGTCCTTCATGCGGGCCACCCGGGCGTCCGGATCGACCGGATGCTCCCACTCCTGGTTCGCCATCGACTTGTCCTTGCGCCGGCGGTCGCACTCGAGCAGCTCTTCCTGCGTCGGCGTCTCGAGGCCCGCGGATTGCGCCAGGCGCTCAAGGAACTCCCCGTAGCCCTCCTGGGTGCTCCGCCGCTGCAGCGTGCTCAGCGCCGCGTGGGCTTCCAGCGGGGTGGCGTCCACCCCGACCGTCTCGCCCTGCGCCAGCCCGGCGGCCCGCAGCCTCTCCAGCACCCAAGCGAAAACCTTCTTGTGCGCCTCGAGGTCGATGCGCTGGCGCGTGCGGCAGAGCGGGGAGTGGTCCGGCGTCGACTCGGGGAGCCCGTAGCCGAGGAACTCGCGGATCGAGAGGGTGTCGCTGGCCTGCAGGGCGATGGCGCGCTCGGAATCGAGGCCCAGCAGGTAGCCGAGCAGCAGCCTGCGGCAGGAGACGCCCGGCGGCAGCGAGGGGCGGCCCAGCTTGGCGGCGTAGAAGGGCCGGCAGAGCCGCTCCAGGCACTCGTCGAAGCCGGAGCGCTCGAGCACCTCGTGGAGCTTCTCGCAGCACGGGACGGTCGGGGCCTAGGGGAGTTCGTCCGCAGGGAGGAAGACGCACCCCTGGATCCGTTTGCGAGCGCCCAGCGACATGTGAACAAGGATCCCACGGAATGCTCTCGCACCGCAAGCCCCCGAGCGCAGCGCCGCTCAGCCGGACTTTATCAACGGGCTCCTAGGCGTCTGGCTAGGCGTCGCCGAGAAGCGCCGTGGGGGCATTGCCCGGAACAACCTTGATCGAACAGTTTTGGCGCGGCTCCCGAGGAGCGGGAGCAGGGATGAGCGCTTGGACGAGTATTCGGTGCGGGAAAGCAAACCATCTGGAGGCCGTCCGGCTCCCGCAGCGCCGTCCGAACTCCCGCGGCTGCATCAAAAGCCTTTCTCCGCGGGGCGCAGCGTACCGAAGGAGCCGACATTGGCGATGGCCAAGCTGACGCGGACTTGATTGTCGCTCCGGGCGTTGCCGAGTGCTAGGCGGCGCAGCTCAACGCTGAAACCGCAGCAGTCGGTGTTGTACGATAGCTGCGACACCGAATACAGGAAGATCCGCTGGCGGTAGTCGTAGACGTTGTGGAGCGCGGCATTCCAGCCGCGGCGGGTGTAGGCTCCATAGCGAACGCCTGTCACTAGCTGGTTGCTGGGGGGGGACAGGATGCCCGGGACCCTGACGCCCCGGTGCCCAGCCGTCACATGGATCCGGGAGTTGACCTGTACCGAGGCATCGGCGGTGGTGTTGACCAGCCTCCCGTGGAAAGGGTCGTAGTCGTTGCGCCACTCGAGGCTCCACCGCGTGCTCGGGTAGAGCTTGAGCGACGTGGCGACCGGGGAGTAGCGACGCGCCTCGGAGAGGAAGGCGAAGGACGAGAAGTCCAGGGTCGACTGAAGGACATTGCGGTGGCCGGGCACGACGGAACCGCCGAACTCCGGCTCGAGGTAGCGTCGTTGCCAGACCTCGAGGCTGGCGAGCTCGCGGACCCGCCCTGTGGAGTCGTCCTTGGCGTAGAGGCGGTTCGTGACGGAGAGCTCGGCTTCGTTGGTGTTGTGGATGAGGTCGCGAACATCGAATCGGATTGTGCTGTCGAAGTCCTCGACGCCGCGGGTGTAGCGGTACCGCAGGCGCGGCTCTATAACGTGCTTCACGCGGTCCCCGAGCCAACGCGGCCCGCGGAACACGCGCTCCAGCGCAGGAGCCGCGATGTCGACGGCGACCTCGCCGGTGCGCCTGTATAGGTTCGTGCCGACCAAGCTATTCCCGGCACGGCTTTGGCCGTAGGCGACAGCGCGGGCGCCAAGGGTCGGCGTCACGCGGAAGCCTTTGAGGGCGAGGCGCGTCGAGACCCGCGGAAAGAACTGACCCCGCTGCACGAACCGTCGAGTCTGGAAGCTGCTCTGTGTGCGACTGACTAGGTCGAGCGACGAATCGAAGCTGAACCAGAGCGGCAGCCAATCCGGGCCAATGCCCCGCTCACGGCCATTGAACTCCACTGCGGGGAGCTTCCTGACGACGACGTTGTCGGCTCGGGCGACGTTTTGAAAGTGCTCGTTGCGGAGGAGGGAAGCGTTGAAGGAATACGACGAGAAGTTGCGGGAGACGAAGCCGATGGAACGGATCTGCGAAAAAACCGCTTCCTCGTAGGTTTGCGTGAACGCCTGCCGGAATTCAAGGGAACTGAGGTAGTGGAGGTCAGCGACGCCTCGCCAGCCTCCGCCAAACACGACATGACCGTTCAAGTCAAAGGAGTTGCCGCCTTGCTTCACGCGGCTGCCGTCGTCGAGCTCTCGGCCGCGGTCCCGGACATCGAAGAAGACTGCGTTGAAGCTGGAGTCCCGCGAGGGGCGGCCTCGAAGAGTGGCGTTTGTCGCCACCCCGCGGGCGGTGTAGAGCGTGCCCCCGACGGTTAGGTCGTAGCTGCGGTTCATGGCCCAGTAGTACGATTGGCCGAGGATGCGTCCGAAGCGGGAGCTGTTGCCGATGGTGGGGGCTAGCAAGCCGCTCTGGCGAGGCCTGGGCTTGAGCGACTTCCGGAAGTAGGGGACATAGAGGATTGGAATGCCGCGGAGGCGGAGGATGCCGTGGCGCACGACAGTTCGGCGGTTGAGAGCTATCTGGGCCTTTGCTGAGCGCAGGCTCCACCAAGGCCGGTCCGGATTGCAGTTGGTCAGGCGACCGTCGTGGATCGTGTAGTGATCCCCGGCCTTGTGGGCCACTCGCGCTTCGAACTGAACGGGATTGTCGGTGGTGAGCAGGCGGGCTCCTCTCGGGCTCGCGGACAGCACCTGCCCGCGAACCGCATAGAACGTGCCGCGGTCTGACTGGACGTTGTAGGACAGCTTGGCGGCGCGAACATCCTGCTCTCCGTCCTGCGTCCAGTAATGCACCTGTCCGCGAGCCTCGACGGCTCCGGTCTCCGGGTTGTACTCGAGCTCGTCGGAAGTCAGCACGAGCTGCCGGTAGCGCAGTTCGACGTCACCGCGGGCGAGGCGGCGCGATCCCTCCTGAAGCTGGGTGTGCGCACGGATCTCGACAGCCGAGCCGAGTGCCAGAGGTGGCGGGCCAGCAGGAGCCAAGCTCGGCTGGGTCTGGGAGTGGGCATCGGCGACTAGGAGGCCCCCGCAAATTGCAAGGAGCGCAAGAGCCGGGGGCGTCATCCGCAGCGCAGCTCTGCCTCTGGGCATGCGCTAGGCACCTCGCACCTTCATCGGTAGTGGACCAGCGTAGTCCAGGGCCCCGACAGCAGGCCGCGGCGACTGCGGCAACGCTTCGCAGGTCGGCTTCGGAAGCTGGACCGAGGCCGCACGATTCGAACCGCAGCATGCATTCCGGAGGTCAGCGCAACCCTCAGTATCGGTGCAAGCCGGACGAATCGGTTGCCGACTCTGCGTGATGCACACTGTGCGCTGTGACGAACAGCAGGCCGGCCGCCGTCTGCACCCGATCCGATGCCGCGGCGAAACGCTCTTCGCGGGCCGACTGGTCCGCGAAGAGCAGGCGCGAGCGTCCCGGTTCGGGAGCGTCCTCAGGTAGCGCGTCTATGACGATCCGCTCCACGCGCCGCTCCGGGAAGCCGTCCTGGATCTGTCGCAGGTTCTCCTGCAGCCGCCGGACCGTCACAGCTGGAAGAGCCTCGGGGCGGTGACGCAGCTCCAGCGCAGCGCGTGCAGGAACACAGCTTACTGATGTGTTCATAAGTAATTGCACGAAAAAGCTCCGCAAGCTATTGATTCTATTGGTGGGTTGCTTGCAATTACTTTTGGCAAAATTAGTAACTGTCGCGGAGGGTCGGAGCCGCGCATGGCTAGGCTCTCCCAGTTCTCTTCCAGGCGGATCTGCCGGTCGAGCTCGTAGCCCCAGTAAACCTCCAGCAAGCAGCCCTGTGCTGCGGCGGCGCAAGCCAACTGCGCTAGGGCCGAGTGGCCCTTCTCCTCGGGTGCGACCATGCCCTCAGCCAGCCGCCGGTGCAAGCGGACACGCCCAGCTCCCCGATGCGAGGCAAGCTGGCGGGCGGCGCGGAGGCGGTTTCCGTCAAGGGCGGGGTTGGGGTGCGTCGGGCTTCGGAGCCGACGGCCGGGCGTTCGGCAGCTGAGCGCCCGCAACCCGGTCCGGCGCTGGGCGCACGCTCCCATCATGGTGCAATGCTCGGCCTACGGTCAAGCCCGGGACGCCCCGCGTGCCGGCCTCACCTAGGCAGGCCCCGCCGCCGGCCAGGGTCTACTTGGCGGCGGCGCGGGGATTCTGGCTCAACGTTTCCAGCTGGCTGCGCTCCGGCTCGGTGAGCGTGACTCGGTGCTGTGGGGCTGGCTCATTCCACTTCCTTCGAAATCCATAATCCTATAGAAACATTGGACCGAACTTCCGGGTGGCTTACGGCTGGTTTTGCCCGTAAGTCATTGTTCCTCAATAAATTACCGACTGCGTGCAGGAGCTCGCTCCCATGTTGTAATGGGTGTTATTGTTAAGAATCATAAAGATCTATAACTATAATGGTTCCCATGTGAACCGAGACCGTTCCGAACCGCAATGCGCGGTGCAAGGCCGCCGCCCAGCGCACCCCGAAGGGAGCGCCGCTGCACAGCTGCCGCACGCTCCTCGCCGACTGGGCGAGCATCGCCCAGCACCGGGGGCAGTCCCAGCTGAGCCAACAAGTCCCCGGCCTGCACCTGTAGCGTACCCAGTGCCGCAGCTCCGCAAACTGACAATAGTTCAAATAAACCCATGACGTACGTCAATATCTGTTCCAAAAGTTCTGATTAGAGAAAATCCATGCTCTTCCATGCTAGGCTGAGCCCTGCCCGATCATAGATGGACCTGAAGGAACACCCTGATTCTCGGGTAAGGATTCCGGTTGCTATCCAGAACGTTTTTGGGTTGCCACAGTTTAGACGGTCCTCTGGAGTGTCCGGGTTTTGCCTTTCGGGGATGCATCTCGATTTTTCTGGAGGCCCTCCTTGTCCAAGTCTCCTGACAGCGCTCCCACCCTGGCCTGCGGCGTCTGCGACGACCACTGGACGGGCCTGGCCGGGCTCGGCGTGGGGGCGCGGCTGGCCCGGTTCCTCGGACTGCCCGAGAAACTGGCCGCCTCGGTCCGCCTCCAGCGCCGCCGGCGCGGTGGCAGCGACGTGCAGAGGCTGCCGGCGCTGATCTACTCGGCCTGCGCCGACGGGGGCACCTCCACGCGGTCGCCGCTCTGGGGGCCAATGACGTCGTGCGCCAAGCGTGTGGGCTGCGAGCCGGGCCCGACAGCCGGCGGCTCGGCGCATCCCTGCAGCGGCTGCACGAGGCGGCGCTGGAGGGGTTGCGGGAGTGCGTGCGGCTGGTGCCGCTGGGGGCAGAGCCTGGAGCAGCGCAATCCGCAGCATGCGGAGTGCCGAGACCGGGCAGGCAGTCGCAGGCCACACCGGTCGACCCGCCAGGGAGAGGGGCGGCAGGGCTCCGTGGGGTCCGAGACCGCCAGGCACGCAGGGACGACTAAGGCCGGGACCTGGGAGATCAGCGCGTCACCCTGGCGGGTCGCCGCCGGGGTCGTCGCGGGCAGGCAGGTAGCCGCAGCCGAGGCTGCACGCCGCGCAGAAGCCAGACCCGGGCGGAGCCGCTGGGGCGCAGGGCCGGGGCCGAGCGGCAGCCGGGAGGCCGCAGCACGGGCCGGACGCCGAGGCGGGGTTCGGGGTCCCAGCGGATACGGTGAAAGGGAGCTAGGGCAGCGCAAGAGCAGCGCCCGGCGCTGCGGCCCCCCAGCACGCCGGCAGCGCAGGCGGAGTCGGATCACGCCCTGAAGCGGGATGCGGCCCCGGGCGGGGGCGGGGAGACGGGGGAGAAGTCCGGGCAAGGGCTGGACGAGCGGCTGCTCGACCGGCCCCGGCGCGTCCCTAGGGGAGCGTCCCGGGCGACACCGTCGCGGTGGGGGGACAGGCCGAAGCCGGACGGGGCACGCGACCGCTGGGAGAGGCCGCGCGGGAGGACAAGATCGTCTGGAGGGCCGTGGGGAACACGCTCGGAACGCCGCTGGAGGAGGCGGAGGTCCTAGGGAGCAGCGACGGGTTGCACCCGGGGCGGGGAGCGCAGGACGCGCTCGACGGCCTGGCATAGGCCGTGGCAAGGAGGCAGAGCAACGGGGTCCTGGCTGCCGCCGGGAGCAAGTTCTGGGATCGGATCGACCGGGACGGGAGGCATCGGTTCCTGGAGGAGAGGATCGCGGACCGGCGCTTGCTGCGGCTGCTCGGGAAAGGGTGGCAGGCAGGGGCAGGGCAGACGGCCTGAGGGGCGACACGGGGGTCGGGGGTCTCGCCGAGGCTGGCGAACAGCTACCGGCCCTACAAGCTGGACCTGGGGACGGTCCAGGAGTGGCGGCGGAAGGAGGCCCGGGCGAGAGGAGCATCGGGCGGTACGCCGAGGGCTGCGGGCGGGGATTCCAGCCGCGCCGCGCCGCGGAGCGCTTCCGGCAAGCCCTGGGGGAGCGGTTGGCGCGCTTGGGAGGGGAGCAGCACCCGGAGAAGACCCGGCTGCTGGAGGGCGGGAGGTACGCGGAGGCGAACCGCCGGGCGCGGGGGCTGGGGAAACCGGAGACGTGCGAGTTCCGGGGCTGCCCGCACTAGGGCCGGAAGACCCGGAACGGGCGCTGCGGGCTGGGGCGCAAACCGAGCGGGAAGCGCGTGCGCCGCACGCTGCAGGCGGTGCGGCAGGCGCTGCGCAGACGCGGGCACCCCGACAAGCTGCCAGCGGGAGTCTGGCTGGGGCAGGTGCTGAACGGCTGGCGGAAGTACTAGGCCGAGCCGCCCAGCTACCGCAGCCTGGACTCGTTCACCCGGCAGGGGAGGAAGGCCTGGATGCGGGTCTTCCGGCGGAGGTCGCAGAAGGACCGCCTGGTCTGGCAGCAGCTGGGGGAGCTGTGCGCGAAGCTAGGGCCCGAGACCGAGAGGCGGCATCCGTGGCCGGACTGGCGATTCACCGTCACGCACGCGAGGTAGGAGCCGGATGCGTTAGCGCACACGTCCGGATCTGAGCGGGGGGACCCTGGCAACGGGGCTCCCTACTAATTTTGCCAAAAGTAATTGCAAGCGACCAATCAATAGAATCAATGGCTTACGGAGACTTTTCGTGCAATTACTTATGAACACATCAGTAACGCGATGGGGGCGTACCGGCCGGCCCGGGGGGCGGAGGAGCAGGTGTACGTGGTGCTCCGGCGCGACGGGGACGGGGAGCAGCGGCTGCTGGTGCCGGTATGCATGGTGATGCTGGTGAGCCACGACCGGCTGCCGCTGGCGGAGCTGGTGCGGCGGCACTGCGGCCAGCGGGGGCAGGAGCATGCGTTCAAGGGGCCATTGAGGGACCTGGGTCTGCAGCATCCGCCGTGCCGCTCGCCCGCGGCGCAGCAGGATTTCTATCTGGGCGCCCGGATCGCGTAGCAGCGGCTGCGGCTGCTGCCGGACCAGGCGCGGCAGCCCGGGCTCCGGCCGCTGATCCGGTACTGCGTGGGCAGCGTGGGGCGGCTGACGCGCAGTGCGCAGTGGCTGCTGTGCAGCAGGGGCAACCTGTGGTTGGACTGGCTGCTGCACGCGGTGAGCCGGATGGCGCTGGGCTAGCCCAAGTTTAACAAGGGTGAAATGAGGTCGTTTGGAATCAACGATTTACGGGGGAAGAACGGCTCGAGTGGCACTACAAACGTGCGTGAACCGGGAGGTTCGGGGCGTTCCGACGAGGGTCTTGCGGACGCCGGCGGGGTTGGGGTCGACGCCGAGGGCGTCGTAGAGGGCGCGCTGCTCGGGTTCGGGCTGTGTGGCGGTGCGCACGTGGAGGGTGCGTCCGGCAGGCCGGCGGAAGGTGGTGGTGCCGCGCTGCTGGCCGTCGAGGAGGTGGCGTAGCGACGTCCAACTGGCGTGCGCGCGGTGCTCGCGCAGGCGGGTGCGGAGGACCTGGACGAGCTGGTAGGCGATGACGGTGAGGCACAGATGGCCGTCGGCG
Organism: Bryobacterales bacterium; assembly: GCA_965213745.1. Classification (GTDB taxonomy): domain Bacteria; phylum Acidobacteriota; class Terriglobia; order Bryobacterales; family UBA6623; genus VXMF01. The sequence goes on from CBDBZZ010000055.1 coordinate 298,972, forward strand.
CGCCGCGGCTTGCGGTGATAGAGGGGACGCAGGCCGAGCTCGGACTGGAGGGAGCGGAAGACGGCTTCGACGTCGGTGAGGGTGGTGTAGGTGCGCCGGAGGGTCTCTTCGTCCCAGTCGGTCTCGCTGCTGCGCAGGCAGTGGACGCCGGGATGGGTGGCCATCGAGCCGTCCTGGGGGCGCCGGGTCCAGGTGACGGCGGCGGCCCGCTCGCCGGTCTCGTCGGCGGTGACGTCGATCCGGTAGTGCTGGGCGGCGCGGGAGTGTTCGGACTTCAAGCGGCCGATGCGCTGCCGGACCTGGGCGATGCGCTGGTGGGCGCGGGGGCGGGCGAGCCCGTCGTGGAGCTTCGTGAGGGCGTCCTCGAAGCGGGCGGCGGCGCGCTCGACGATGCCGCGCTCCTGCGCGGCCCGCTGCTCGGAGTAGCCGTAGAGGCGGACCTCGTCGGGGTCGTCGGAGACGACCTTGTGCCACTGCACGGTCTGGTGGGAGCGGGTCCGCAGGGACACGGCGGCGGTGGCCTCGAACTGGCGGTGGCGTTCGCGGCTGACGCCGAGATAGCGGTAGCCGTTGTCGCGCAGCCAGGCGATGCAGCCTTCGGTGGCGACGCCGCGGTCCAGGACCACGAGGGCGCCGGAGGGCGCCGGGAGGGCTGCGAGCCTGCCGGCCAGGGTGCGGTGTTCCCGGACGTTGCCGTCGAAGACCTGCGCGCGGCGGACGAAGCCGCTGGCGTCGAGCATGAGGCCGAGGGTCGGCAGCGGGCAGTCGCTGCGCTTCTCCTTCGCGTGGCCGCGCCGGGCCTGCGGCTGGTCGCTCGCCTCGCCTGCGCAGTAGGTGTTGGTCAGGTCGTAGAGGGTGACGGTCGGCTGCCGGTCGAACAGGCCCATCGCCCGGTCGAACAGGTGCGCCTCGAGGGCCTCGCGAGGCTTCCCCAACGCGTCCGAGGCGCGGTGGAGCTGCAGGGCGCCGACGGTCTCGCAGGCGACGCCGAGCAACTCGCCGAGGCCGCTGCGCTGTTGCAGCCCACGGTGGGTCTCGCGCTCGGAGGCCGGGTGGGCCAGGCGCCCGACGATGGCGCCGGCCGCCGCCGCGCGCAACGCGCCGTGGACGCCCAACTGCGCCAGCAAGGCCGGCAGCCCCACCGGCTCGAGGGCCCGCAGGCCGACCTGCTCGACCCCGATGCTGCGGGGCCGCACCCCGCGCAACGAGTCGATGTCGACGGTCCGGACGTCCGCGGTTGCGGCGTCCGGCCCGCTGGCGTCGGCACCGCGGGCGACCCATTGGGCGGCGATCCGCTGGGCTTCCCGGTCCACGGCGGGCGGGCAATCGGCCACCAGCGGCGCCTGGCCGGCGAGGACCTCGGTGACGCGGGAGCCCAGGCGGGGCCAGTGGGGCGCGGGGATGTCGCAATGGCGTCCGAGGTTGAGGAGGGTGCGCTGGCGCACGGAGTTGCCGAGGCGTGCGGACTGCACGAGGCGGTGGGAGAAGTAGGGGACGCCGTCGGCGGTTCGTCGGGTCTGGGTGCGCCGTACGAACAGGGAGTCAGCCTAGCGGGCGGCCCCGTCTGCAGCAAGCCGTCTATGACGATTATGGCACTACATTCAGAATCTCCAGACCCCGTTCCTTTAGAATCAACAAGTTACCGGCCCCGATACGCGCAGATCTCGCCGATTTCGACAGAAATGTCGGCGATCTTGTTAAACTTGGGCTAGGGCTGGGGCGGCGCGGCCGGAGCCGGGGGCGCAGCGGCTGCGGTGCCGGCGCAGGGTGCCTGCGGGGGCACCCAGGTCGCTCGGCAACGGGATGGGGGGCCCGCACCGGGTGCGTCGGGCTTGCCGCTCAAGCCATACGCCCCCGCAACACCCATCTCCGGAAATTAACCGGGAATCTAGATGAAGGAATAAAGCCGAGGTCTGCTGAGTTAAGCTGATAAGAGCCCTAGTTGCCGGATGTGGGCACGGTGCTGCTCCCGGTGGCGAAGCGTAGGTGCTGGTTTGGAATTGGCGTTCCTGGCGTACAAGCTGTTGGGTTATCTGTCTATGCCGTTGCCCAGCGGCATGCTGGGCGGCTTGGCAGCGCTGGCGGCGATACTGCTTGGCCGAAGTCGCTTGGCGGGGGTGTTGCTCGGTTTGGCCCTCGGTTGGCTGTGGTTCTGGTCGATTCCCGCCGTTGCCGGTGTCCTTATGGCACGCATAACCGCCCCCTATCCGCCTCAGCGGGCTGAGGCCCTGCCGAACGCCGACGCGATCGTGGTCCTTGCCGGGAGCTTCGACGCTAACGGGGTCCAGGGCTATCCAGATCTAACAAGGGACGCGGACCGGCGTCTGGCACGCGGCCCGGCTATACCTGGCAGGCAAGGCCGACCGCATAGTCCTAGCGGGGGGCTGGGTGTGGCCCACGCCGGGCCAGCCGTCCTTTCGCCGGGCATCTGAGGAGTTTCTGAACTCGCTCGGTGTGCCGGATCACGCCATTTGGTTTGAGGCCAGGAGCCGCAACACCCGGGAGAACGTAAGGGAGGCTGCCAGGTTGATGAATCATCCAAGCTTCGGGGGAGGCGGAGAGGTCCTGCTCGTGACCTCGGCTTGGCACATGCGGCGGGCGCTGGCCATCTCCAGTGAGGCCGGGCTACGAGTGGTCCCCGCGCCGACCGACCATGAAGGCTACTGGGCGAGCTCCGGCAGTCCGCGGATTCTGGATTTGATCCCGAGCGGCAACGCGTTGAATACCAGCACTAGGGTTGTGAAGGAATACCTGGCCTTGGCGGCCGATTGGCTCCGGCGCTGGTTCTGAGTAGGCACCCCTCCAAGCACTCGCAGCACCAACTCAAGCTGAAGCGGGTCCCGCCCCGAAAGGGCTTCGTCGTAACGAGGGATCAGAGCCCATCGGCTACGGGCCCCCGTGAGCGGACAGTTATGCTGGATTGATCCATTTCCCGGGCCGACGGCCCCTGCCGGTGAGAGTCCTGGCGGAGGAGGAGAGGGGCCGTGGACGACTACCGCGATGAGCCCATCGCCGATCTTCGGAGGCGCGAGCTAGGGTTCGCCAGGAAACCCACAAGTGCTAGATTCCACAGAGTGTTATTACGGGTTTCCGGGGGAGAGGATCGTGCAGATATTGGATTCTGGCAAGGGCTTCCCTGGGAATCGGCCCCTTGCGGAAGGATCTTCAAGAGATTGACGCCCTGAGAGAACTGCCCAGACGGCAGTTGCGGATAGGGTAGGTGCCCATCGCAGAGATCTGGAGCAACCCAAAGTCGCGGGACGCCACCCCCACGGCTGATTTTCTGAGCCTAGGAGCCCGTTGAAAAAGTCCGGCTGGTGTACTCAGCTGGCGTCGGGTGGTGCAGCAGCGCACTCCAAGCACCGCTACTGGCCGGTTGCGCGATCCTGGGGGGTCCGTTCTGCCACCGTTGCGGGCCCGTTGGAGCGCTGCGCACCCAAGTTCCACGGAACCCAAGACTTTTTCAACAGGCTCCTAGGGGCAGGCAGTCCAGGAGTGAGGCGCAGGGGGCTGGCTTATTGCCTCGGTTGCTGGTCAGGAGCAGGGCTGGCACCGGCAGGGCGGCCCTGCCCGCCCGTGGCGGGGTTCCCCCTGTGCGGCGAGGTGCCCGTGCGCCGGGCGCGGCCGCCTGAGCGGTCGGAGGGGGAGCGCCTGCTGGACGAGCGGCACGATCTGGGCTTCCAGCAGGGCGCGGGAGGTGGCTGGCCCTGGGGGCTAGCAGACGGGCGTGTTTCCGTGCCGGCCGTGCGAGAGGTGGCTGGGCTAGTCCCGGGAGCTGCCGTTCCTGCGGCTGCCCCTTGATGGCGCACAACACCCGGTTGCTGGTGCTCAAGACAAGCGCGGGGTGGGCGCACCGGGGCTCGTCCGGGCTGGGGGCCACTCTGTGCCGGCTGAGCGCGGAAGGGTAGGCGGAGAGGGGGCCCGCCCTGGAGCAAGCCGAGACAGTTCGGGAGTCCGAGCCGTTGCCGAGGCACCGTGGAACAGGCGGGGCAAGCCCCAGATGCTGCTGCTAGAGCCGTTGCGGCGGGACGCGCGCGAACGGCTACGGGCGGCGCGGGAGCGGGAGAAGGGGCCGCGGAGCAGCCGCAGCCGCGTTGGGGGCCGGCGGGCCTGCAGGCGTTGCGAAAGCTGCTGGAGGAGGAGCCGGACCCACGCCGGGGACCGGCGCTGCGGCCTCCGCGGGGCGCGATCCTGAGCTTGCTGACGCTGGCGAAAATCTGCGGCTGGCCCGGCGGGCGGTAGCCGAAAGCGTGTGCTAAGGCCTGGTCGCCCAGAGGACTGGCAGGCGCTGGGCTGTCCGCAAGCTTCCGCGGCACCTTCGGGCACGACTTTCCAGCGGGTCCTGGCGCGGGTCAATCCGGCCGGGCTGAAGCGCGGGGCCGCCCGCGGACTGGCTGCCGCTGCCCGGCGGGCGGCAGGTGTGCCGCATCCAGCACCGGACGAGGAAGACCCGGCGGGGGCCGACCACGCGCTGTCCGGGTTCCCGAGTTGGGAGCCGGAGCGGGCTTCGGCGCTGCGGGCCCTGCTGGCAACGCAGTAGGCCCCGGGCTGGGGGAAGTCGCATCCGGGCTGGCCCGGGCAGGGGCCGCTGCGGAGGCCCACCGGAAGGCAGCCGGACGCGAGCACGGCCTACTCCCTGAGTCCCAGCGGCCAGCCGCCCCGCCCCGCAGCGGTCGACGCGCCGCCACAACAGGCTCCCGTCATGAGGAATCAACTCTGGCCTCGCAGTGCAGGGCATTGTCTGGAAGGGGGATGCGGGCTACACTGTTGGGCGGAGGTATGGATGGCACTGATTACCCGCCGGGAACTTGGATCGACCGCAGCGGTCGCGGGAGCGCTCGGCATGGGCGCTAGCGGCCAGGCAGGGATGGTAGAGAAGCGCTTGCTGGGCCAAACGGGTCTCAAGGTCGGGGTGCTCGGCATTGGCACGTCGCCGCTTGGGCGGCAGGGCGTGACACAGAAAGAGGTGAACGAGGTCATCGCGGCAGCTGCCGACTACGGCGTCAACTACCTCGACACGGCCCCGATCTATGCGCAGTCCGAGCGTCGCCTAGGACCTGCCCTGGAGGGCAAGCGCGACCGCTTCATCCTGGTCACGAAGGTTGAGGCTACCTCGAAGCAGGACGCTATCTGGCAAGTTCGCGAGAGCTTGCAGAAGACGCGGACCGACTATTTCGATCTGGTTCATGTTCACAACGTGGGGCGGACCGACAGGTTTCCCAGCCTCGATATCCTGCTGGGCGACGACGGTGCTTTGGCGGGCTTGGAGCAATTGAAACGCGAGGGAGCCGTCCGCCACATCGGGATGACCTGCCACCTGCGCCCGCGCCGGGCGCTGCCATCCTGCGTTCGGGCCGGGTTGAGGTTGTGATGGCTGCAGTCAACCCCATCGATCGCCACATCTATGACTTTGAGGAGATCGTTTTCAAGGAAGCTGCAGAGCACGGCCTCGGCAATCGTAGCCATGAAGATCCTCGGTGGCTCACAAGGGGACGGAGCGATTCTTTCCGGAAGCCGCACTACGAGAAAGCAGTGCGTTACACCTTGGGCATCCCGGGCCTGTCCGTCGCCATTATGGGCATGCAATCGGTCTCCGAGCTGCGTCAGGCCGTAGCGACGGTCAGGGCCTACGCGCCGCTGGAGGGCGGCGAGCTGAGCGAAACCCTCGCAGCCGGCAAGCGGATGGCCGCGGAACTCGGAGAGCACCGCGGGCCCGTGGTGTGACGGGCGGAGACGGCTACATCTTGTACTGGCCCAGGTCCTCTTCGCCGAGGTTCTCCAGCCAGTTGCGCAGATCCTCGCTGTTGGTCTTGTCGCCGAGTGTGGCCGATAGCTTGGACGAGGCGATGACCTGCTCCTCCACGTAGATCGGGCAGTCCAGACGCAGGGCCATTGCCAGCGCGTCGCTCGGGCGGGAATCGAGCGACATCAACTGGCCGTTGCGCATGATCCAAATCACGGCGAAGAACGTGTCGTCCTTCAGTTCGCTCACCACGACCCGCTCGATGGTGGCTTCGCAGCCCAGCAAGAAGTTCTTCAGCAGGTCGTGCGTCATCGGCCGCGGTGTCGGGACCTTCTCGATCTCCAATGCGATTGCGTTGGCTTCCGAAACCCCGATCCAGATCGGCAGCACTGTGCGATCCGCTAGATCCTTCAGGATCACGATGGGCATGTTGGTGATTGGATCCATCATCAGACCGCGAATCCGCATCTCGACTTCGGCCATCGTTGCCTCCCTCAATTCAGAACGTGAAGCCCCTGGAACGCCGGCGCGAATTCCGCGGCTGCCAGTTCGCCTACCAGCGAATTGGGACCGGAGGCGGTGACCTGCGCGAGGCAGTAGCTGCCGACTAGGTTGCGGTCGCCCGCAAGGCCCGCCGGATCGGTGAAGTTGAGCACGCGGTTCTGCGTGGTCCGGCCCACCCATTGCCGAAACTTCTGCTTCCGGCCCTCCACGAGCAGCTCCTCGCGACGGCCGATGAGTGCGGCGTTGCGGCGCAGCTGGATGCGGCGCTGGCGCTCCTGCAGGGCGCTCAGCCGAGCGCTTTTCTCGGATTCCGGAACCTGCGGCAGCCGAGCCGCCGGAGTGCCCTTGCGCGGCGAGTACTTGAACGAAAACACTGAGGCGTACTCGACCTTCCTCCAGCAAGGAGAGCGTCTGCTCGAAGTCCTCCGCGGTTTCGCCCGGGAAGCCGACGATGATGTCGGTACTGAGCTCGATGGTCCGCCGGGCTCCCCTGATCATCTCGACGCAGCGCAGGTACTCGTCGCCGGCTGTAGGTGCGCCGCATGCCCTGGAGCACGCGCGACGAGCCCGACTGCACCGGAAGATGCACCCAGTCGCACAGCGCCTCGTTGCGGTCCAGGGCCTCGACGATGTCCGGCGTGAAGTCGTTCGGGTGCGAAGTGGTGAACCGGACGCGGCGGATGTGCGGCAGCCTGCCGATCTCATCGAGCAGTCGGGCGAAGCTCCATCCTGCTGGGGACGGGTCCCGGTAACTGTTGACCGTCTGGCCCAGCAGGGCGACCTCGGTGTATCCGCTCGCCGCGAGGCCGCGGGCCTCCTCCATGACGGCCGCGCTGGGGCGGCTGCGTTCCGGCCCCCGCGTGAACGGAACGACGCAGTAGGTACATGCCTTGTCGCAGCCTTCGATGATGGTGATGTAGGCGCTGTAGGGGCGATCCCGCTCGGTGCGCGGAGTGTCGAAGGTGTCGTTGGCGTCGAGCGCGAGCCCGGCCACGCGGGGCTCGCCGGCCTCCACCCGGTCGAGCAGGGCCGGTAGGGAATTGTAGCTGGCTGAACCGCACACAAAGTCGACGTGCGGGGCCAGATCGAAAATGGCTTCGCCGTTGTGCTGGGCCGCGCAGCCTAGCACGCCGATGGTCTTCGCCGAGCCGACGCGCTTGAGGTTCGCCAAGCGAGAGAACATTTTCTGCTCGGCCTTGTCCCGAATACTGCAGGTGTTGTAGAGCACCATGGAGGCCTCTGCCGGGGTGGGCACCTGCCGGTAGCCTCGCGCCTCCAGCAGGCCGCGCACTTTCTCGCTGTCATGCACGTTCATCTGACAGCCGAACGTCTCAATGTAAAAGGTGCTGCTCACTGCTTCCGCGGCCGGCCGACCCGGTCGACGCAATATAAGCGCAGTATAGCAACCGCCCCCCCCGGTCCAGGGCCCCAGTTGCTGCGGCCCTGGCGCTCTCGGCCTAGCGCCTCCAGCGCCAACCCAGCCAGAAAGCACCGGCCAGCAGGGAAGCGAGGGCAAGGCCCGCCTGGAGCCCTAGGGCGGGCCCGGTTGGCTTCCGCTGCTCGTCCTGCGCGACCAGCCGCCGACCCTCCACGCGGGGGCTCGCGCCGTCGCGCAGCTCGGCCAGGACTATGGCGGCCAGCTCGGGCTGCTCCGAGGCGGCGACGCGCACTTCCACGAACTCCTCAAAGGGCCGATTGCCGGTGGTGCGGAGTCCGCCCGACGCACCGTGCCGCCCCAGAGAGCGGGCATACTCCAGCGTCAGCTCTGCCAGCGCCTTTTCGTCCGCTTGCCAATAGCCCTTGCGGGCCGCCTCGAGCAGTACCGCCTGCAACTCCTGGTAGGCGTAGGGGTTCTCGGAGTCGAACCATTCCGGGAGACCGAGCCCCAGGGCGTCCTGGGCATAGATCTCGTGGACCCGGTCCCAGACGGCGGAGCCCACGGCTGCGGGCTTCGTGACCTGCCAGCCGAAAAGGTTGGTGGCGGTCTGCGCTATCTCCACGGCGCCCGAGAAGCCCTCCCCTTGCAGCCCCCGGATCCATTTCGGGTTCCAGAACTTTCCGCGCAGGCCGCGGACGAGGGCCTCCCGGGCGGTTTCGAGCCGCGGCTCCCCGGCATGGCGGACATCCGCGAGGTAAGTCTCCGGTGCCGCGCCGGTGGTGTCGCGCACCGCCATGGTCATGCCGCCGAGGTATTCGAAGTAGTGGTCCAGCGTGAGCGCTCCGACCACATTTGTGGAGCGGCTCAGCGTGACGGCGTCGGTGTGCCGCAAGTGTTCCCGGTACGCTTCCGGCACCCGCACGCCCCATTCGTAGCCCTGTGTGTAGACGGCGCCCGTGCGGGCTAGGTAGGCCTCGGTCAGGCCTGCCGAAGAGGCGTAATCCCCGCTTCTCTCGATTGAGGCGACCAGCCCCGTGCCGTAGCCGCCTGCCGCGTTGCTGAAGATCCGGGCGTCGGCAAGCGTCCGGGCATCGCGGGCGGCGAGGCCCGCCCGCTTCAGCCGCTCCGCAGCCTGTGCGCTGTGTTCGGCGACATAGTTTTCGCCGTCCGCAGCTGCAGCTGCGAGGCGGACCGCCTTGTCCAGCAGCTTCATGCGATCCGGAAAGGTGTCGCGGAACAGCGAGGCCGCCTGGACGACGACATCAACTCGCGGGCGGCCTAGCTCGGCGACCGGGATCAGCTCGACATCCTCGACGACGCTGCGATGGTCCCAGACCGGCCGCACCCCCAGCAGGAACAGGATATGCGCTAGGTCCGTGCCGTAGTGGCGGATCAGCTCGGTGTTCCACAAGGTGAAGCCGATCTTCCGGGGCCAGCGACCCAGCCTCTGGCGCTCGGCCTCCAATTGGTCTCTGGCGAGCCGGACGCCCACATCCCACGCGGCCCGGGTCGGAACCTCTGCCGGGTTGATGCCATAGAGGTTGCGCCCGGTCGGCAAGGCCTGCGGGTTGCGCAGCGGGTCGCCGCCGGCGCCCGGCGCGACATAGCCCCCGGCGAGGGCCCGCAGGGTATGGTCGATCTCGTCCGGCGTGCTTGCGTACGCTGATTCGAGCCGGGCGAACTCCTCGGCAAAGGGCTCGAGCTCGGGTGCTGGTCGGCCGCCCAAGGCGCGGCGCACGCTTGCCGCCGCCTGCGACCGGGCCTCTGGTCCGCACCCGGTCGACAGCGCTTCCGGTTCGCAGCCGGAGCGCTCCAGGAAATCGTCCCCGAGCATGGCCGCCAGCATCGGCGCTAGTTTTTCCGCGGACGGGGGCTGGCCGTGGACGTGCAAGCCGACCGGAATGCGGTCGGCATCAAGCAAGTGGATGTGCTGGGCCAAGGCCTCTACATCAAGATCGGTTGGTCGCTGGGCCCCCCAGTCCTGTCCAAGGTCGCGGTCGTAGCCCAGCTCCGCCGCTGCGGTGCGAATCCTCTCGCGAAGTCCTTCCTTGAGGGCTCCGCCCTCTAGAGTGCCGAAGCGCCGCGAGGAGCGGTACAGCTCTGCTGTCGCTTCGTCTTCCCGGGCGAGCTCTGCTGCGGAAACCGGCGGGATCTGGTGGCTGACAGTGACCGCTGCGCCGCGCCGCTTGGCGATCAGCGCCTCGCCGACATTGTCCATGACGTAGACGTAGAGGCTAGGCAGAGGGCCGATCACACGGTCCGACCAGTCGTCTGCCAACTGCCCGAGGGGACGGCCGGGCAGGAATTCATGGGTGCCGTGGGTGCCGTAGTTGACGATTGCGTCGGCGCGCCAGACCTCGCGCAGCCACCAGTACACCGCTAGGTATTGATGGGGCGGCGGAACCCGGTCGTTATGCTGCAGTTTGGGGTCCATAGCCGCTCCCCGTACCGGCTGGGGCAGCACGATGACGTTGCCGTAGTCGAGCTTTGGAATGACAAATCTGGGGCCGTTGGGGGTGTCCAGCGTCATGAGCTCGCCCGGCGGGGGGCCGAACGCCGCGGTGACCTCGTTGCGCATCGTCTCCGGCAGGCCTGCGAACCAGCTCTGGTAATCTTCTGCGGGCAGCAGGAGCACGCCCTCCTGCTGGGCGAGCTCCTCCAGGTCTCGGGGGCGGCCGAAGCTGACGTTGCGACCCTTGCCGAGCAGTTCGGCGAGCAGTGCGTGCTCCTCGGCCGGAGGTTTCCCAACGCCATAGCCCGCCCGTTTGAGGGCGTCCAGGAAGCGGATGAGACTGCGGGGAACGTTGAGGCTGGCGGCGGTGATGCGGCCCTTGCCAATGCCCGAGACGTAGACTACGGCGACCCGTTTGGCGCTGTTCGGTGTGCGCCGCAGGCGCACCCAGCGCCGGGCTCGCTCCACGAGGAGCTCGATTCGTTCGGCACGATAAGCTTCGTAGCGTCGCCCGTACCATGCTGCCCCCAGCCCTTCGATCAGCGTCGGCTGGATGGCGCCGTCCAGCTCGGGCACCATGGCGCCCATGATGAGGCCGGCGCCCCGGACGCCGGCCCGGGTCCGCTGGTAGGCGTCGAAGGATTCACCGGTGAAGAGCAGCGACAAGCCGCGGAGGACCGGCACGCCGAGCTGGCCATCCAGCACTTCCACGCCCGCTTGGCCGAGCCACCAGCGGCCGTGCTTTCGCGAGATCAGGATGTCCGGTCGGTACTCCAGGGCGAAAGGGGCGGTCTGGGCCGTGCCGAAGATGGTGCCAACGTTGAAGCCTCCTTTCTCGAAGGCGCTGACGATGGCGTTGGTAGCTTGGTTCATGCCCAGGCGCCAGCCGTCGGCGAAATCGATGAATGCTTTCGGTGCTCCGGGCCGATGGCGTCCCGACTCCCGATACCAGCGCTCGTACTCTTCCGTGGAAGTGAAGAATCCGGCGTGTGCCGGGTGGTAGTAGCCGTCGTCCGGAGTCGGCTCGGGCGGCAGCTGGGGGAGGTCGCGGCCGAGGTTGCGGGCGGCTGCGGTCTGGAGCAGCCTCGCCATGTTGGCCACTCCCCCGTATCGCCAGTAGTCGTCGATCCAGCGCTCCTGCCCGGCGAAGTCGGCGTTGCCGACCCCTAGGCGGGGAGCGTCGTGCGCGGGCAGGACGATGACGCGGGCCCCTGCCCGGGCCGCATTGGCGAGGGCCTTGCGCACCGGGCGGCTGAGTGGGTCGGAGCGGCGGCCGCTGACGAAAATCACCCGGTACCGGCTGAAGTCCGGCAGGCCCAGTTCGGGGTCGTCTACCTGCTCGGGGCTCCAGTAGGCGTAGGGCACTCCGCCTAGCTGGGAAGCCTCGGCCAGCAGGAAGCGGTACATTCCCGGGAATCCGAGGAACAGGATCCCGGGCCTGGACGATAGATAGAGACCTGCGCCGAGGAGGGCGGCCAGGACTAGGCCAACGAGGCAGGCCACCGCCCTAGTGCGAAAGCGAGGGAAAGGCATGGCGCGGGCCCATCAGGCCGGGCAAGACACCTCCAGAATCCAGTCTATCCATTCCGGCGATTTCCAGATTACGGCGGGAACGGCCTGCCCGAGGCCGCTCGACGATCTCTGTGCGCGGCTGTTCCGAACCCGGACGAAGGCCGTTGCCAATGCGGCGGGGTGGAGGCCCCGTGGTTGTCGGCTTTGAGGCCCGGGCGGCGACGGCGATGGCCACGATCATGTGCCGCACGCAGAGTGCCAGACCTCGTCGCTGAGGATTGCGGCGCCGAGCAGGACAACAGGGACTTGCACAACTCCGGATCAGCTGGAAAGTAGCTCCGCACCGTTCGGGACTAGTTCCGGATGCGAGGCGGGCCCTCCGGGCCAAGATAGCCAGAGGTGTTTGCCGACCGATAGTTTCGCGACGGACTTGCGCGTTCCCGCGGAAAGCCTACATCGCGACTCGGGGCGCATCCGTCTGTAACCTGGGACGGTCTGCGTCCAGTGTCTTCTGTGCAGGCATCAGCGGACCTTCTTGCGGTCAGAGGGTGGAAACACGTCGCTGATCCGGTAGAGAATCCATCGCCTAGACCGATCCCGGGCTTGTTCAGGGAGGGATTCGCTCTGGTGCGATGCTTAGCAGCCGCAATCGGTAGGCCAAGGAAATCGCACAGGCGCTCTGGCGGATCCCGTTCCATATCGGATACGAGGAGTTCTTCGGCCGGGATGTCGCGTATGACCGCAGCGTGGTGCTCGTCCCATGCCGGCCCCCAAAGCGAGACGAGCTCAGCAGAAGTGCTGACGGCATCAATCTATTGCCGCTGCTTCGCGATCCGGCGGTCCGCCCGAGTTGCGAAGCCCTCCTCTTCCACTATCCGCTATCCGCATCTACTGCGCCACGACTCTACTGCGCCACGACGGCTCCGGTGGCGCGGTGCGGGTGGGGCGCTGGAAGCTGCTACGTCACGATGAAGACGCCCGAGTTGAGCTCTACGATTTAGCCAGCGACCTCGGCGAGCGGCACGGTCAGGGTCCGCACGGCTGGAGCGGCCTCCGCACTGCTGACGTGGCTGGGGCTTGGGGGACACACATGGAGGCTTAGCACCTGGCACTGCATTCGCCCGGCCGCTACGCCCCCCTCAGCGCCAATGGTAGCGGCTAGCGAGTTCCTCTACATCGCCCTCGGCGACGACGCGACCGGCCTTGAAGAACACGGCGCGATCGGCCAAGCTCCCGGCTAGGCCGACCTCATGTGTGACCACGAGCTTGGCCTGCGGCAGGGCTCGGAGCGTGCCGACGAGCGCCTTGCGTGCGGGAGGGTCGAGGAAGGTCGCGGGTTCGTCGAGCAGGATGATCTCCGGTTCCATCGCGAGGACACCGGCTAGCGCTACTCGCCGCCGTTCTCCGGCACTAAGGTGGTGTGGAGGGCGTCTGCGTTCTGCGTCGAGGCCGACCTGTTTCAGGCACCGGTCGACCCGCCGATGAACCTCGGCTCGGTCGAGGCCCAAGTTGAGCGGCCCGAAGGCAACATCCTCTTCCAGTGTGGGCATGAAGATTTGGTCGTCGGAATCCTGGAACAACATGCCCACCCGGCGCCGGACCTCGGCGAGGTTGGCTCCGTTCACGGCCATTCCGCAGACCTGCACGGAGCCTTCACCGTGCAGCAGGCCGACCAAGTGGCTGAGGAAGGTCGTCTTCCCTGAGCCGTTCGCGCCGAAGATGGCGACGGTTTCGCCCCGGTGCAGCACGAAATCGACGCCGCGAAGTGCCTCGACGCCGTCCGGGTAGCGGTAGCGCAGGCCCCGCACATCGATAACTCGCTCGCGCACTCCTGCCCATTGTAGAAATCCTGGTGCGGACTAGACCGAGAAGCGCTTCGGGAGGGCCACCCAGGGGTTCGCCACCTCGAGGCGCGGCTCGGTTGCCAGCTTCGCAGCCTGGAGCCTCTCCCCCAGTGCGTTTTGGCCCGACGGGACTGTCCGTTGCAGTAAGGCGAATATGTCAGCTGCTTCCGAACCGACCCTGGCATCACCGAGAACCCACATTTGGCCGATGGCGGTCAGGCGCAGTGTCGGCCTGTCACTACGGCACACTTACTGATGTTTTCCTAAGTAATCCTGATTACCTACAAGTCTCAGCCCAATCCAGGAGCTGATTCAGGGCTCCCAATAAGCGGACGTAGGGCTACGTTACTAAATTTGCCAAAAGTAATTGCAAGCAACCCGCTAATGGAATCAATGGCTTGCGGAGTTTTTTCGTGCAAGTACTTATGAAAACATCAGTAGCACCTGCCGCGCTACCTGGCCACATGCGTCTACCGCTGCAACCGGCGCTACGCTTGGGCGGCTTCTGGAGCCCCCCCTGCCCCTGCCCCCCGCCAGCGCTCCCAGCTTGGCTTGCGGCGTCTGCGATGACCACTTGACGGGCTTGGCCGGGCTCGGGGGGTGGCGCGGCTGGCCCGGTTCCTCGGGCTGCCCGCGAGGCTGGCCGCCAAACAAGGCGCGGATGGTGCGCGAGAGTTTCCAGTTTGGGAGACGCGTGGTGAAGTCGTCGGGCGCTACGGGCTATCGCGCTGGCAGCTGTCGATGGGGCGCAGCCTCGCCCGCGAGGGCAAGCTCTTGGTGGTGTCCTCAGCACCGCCTGTAGAGGGTGCTGCGCCGGCGGGGTTCGCCACGATCGAGGTGGACAGCGCGACGGGCCCGGGTTTGATTGGGTCGGTCTCAATCGAGGTGCGCGGAGTGGCGGTGCGCCTCGACGGTGCTGTTGGCGCAGCGCGGATTGCGGAGATTGCCTCGGCGCTAGGGGGGCTTCGATGAACATGGCGGGGAGGTGGATGCGGGTGGTGGCGACCGCGCCCGGTCGATTTTTACAAGGGCCATGACGGTCTGGCGGCGGTGGTGGAGCAGGAGCTGGGACTGGACCCGTACTTGGGGGTGGCGGTGGCGTTTCGCCCAAGCCCATGGACCGGGTGAAGGCAGGCCTTGGCCCGGAGCCTGCGCGAGGTCGGCCAGGCAGCCCGAGCCGCCTTGATCGCCGTCGAGCGCAAGCTGGTCGTCCTCGCCACACCCTCCTCCGGCAGGATCGCCTCGGGCCGCCGGAGCCGTCGCCCCGGCCGGCTCCCGCTCCCCGGCCCGCGGGCCAGCCGGGCGATTGCAGGCGCAGTTGCCCGGGCCGGTGCGCCCCCATGCCCGCAAAAATCTTTTCATGCCCTGATTTACCCCTGGACACCCAACATGGAAACTGCCGCCTCCCCCGGCAGGGCGGGCGATGCATCCTCCGCTGCGGTCCCGGGAGCAATCTGCTATTCCGCGAGCGACACCTTGGGGGAGACAACACTCCGGTGTCTAGTGTGCCGTAGCGACAGAGTGTCGGCACCGGTGAGGTCCGGCTCTTGTAAAATGCTCCCTGTGATGCACCGCCACGCTGCAGCCTTGATGCTGCTCGCTTCGTCGACTATCGCCACCGCCAAGCAGCCCAACATTCTGTTCATCTTCACCGACGACCACGCCTACCAGGCCATCAGCGCGTACGGGTCGATGATCAACCACACCCCTAACATCGACCGCATTGCTCGGGAAGGCATGCGCTTCGACCGGGCGCTAGTGACGAACTCGATCTGTGCCCCGAGTCGGGCCGTGATCCTCACCGGCAAGTACAGCCACCTTAACGGCGTGCTCGACAATCGGCTGCGGTTCGATGGATTGCAGCAGACGTTTCCGAAGCTGCTGCAGGCCGCCGGGTACGAGACTGCGATCTTCGGCAAGTGGCACCTCAAGACCGCGCCCACCGGCTTCGACGCTTGGGAGGTGCTGCCGGGGCAGGGGGCCTACTACAACCCCGATATGCGCGTCGGGCCGGACGACACCCGACGGAGGCACGAGGGCTACACGACGGACATCATCACCGACCTGTCGCTCGACTGGCTGAAGAACCGCCGGGATCCGGAGAAACCCTTCCTGCTGATGAGCCAGCACAAGGCACCCCATCGCAACTGGATGCCGGGGCCGGAGCACTTGACGCTGTATGACGGCCAGCACATCTGGGAGCCGCCGACGCTGTTCGACGACTACTCGGGCCGTGCGTCACCGGCTGCCCAGAACCGCATGGAGATCGGACGCCACATGGTGTCGGCGCACGACCTCAAGATCAATCCTCCCCCGGGGACACCGGAAGACGACCGCATCCTGCGGCAGTGGATGAACAGCTACGGGCGCCTGAATCCGGCCCAGAAGGCGATGTGGGACGCGGTGTACGGGCCGAAGAATGAAGCCTTTCTCGAAGCGAACCTCCAGGGCAAGGACCTGATTCGCTGGAAGTACCAGCGGTATATCAAGGACTACCTGCGCTGCATTGCGTCAGTTGACGACAACATAGGCCGCCTGCTCCGGTACCTCGATGCGACTGGCCTAGCGGCCGACACCGTGGTCGTGTACAGCTCGGACCAGGGCTTCTATTTGGGTGAGCACGGCTGGTTCGACAAGCGCTGGATGTATCGAGAGTCGCTGCGGACTCCGCTGGTGGCAAGGTGGCCGGGCACCGTCGCGCCGGGCTCGACCAACCGGGATCTGGTGTCGAACCTCGACTACGCCGAGACATTCCTCGAGATCGCCGGAGTCGCGCCGCCATCCGATATGCAGGGGCGCAGTTTGGTGCCTATCTTGAAGGGCGAGACGCCGGACAACTGGCGCAAGTCCTTCTATTACCACTACTACGAGAGCCAGACGGCTCATGGTGTGCCAGCGCACGAAGGCGTCAGGACGGATCGCTACAAGCTGATTCGCTTTTACGAGAGCGGTGAGTGGGAGCTGTTCGATCTGGAGCGCGACCCGGAGGAGCTGCAGAGCGTCTACGGCCAAGCCGCGATGGAGCAAGTCACCGAGGAACTCCAAGCGGAGCTCAAGCGGCTGCGGGGGATGTACGGCGTCACGGAGCCGGCCTTGTAGCGGCGAGCTTCGCCGAGCGGCAGGCGTCTCCGGCCTGCGATCATGCGGAAGTGCGACCTGAAGAATTAGTGGTTTCCAGCGGAATCCGTGGTTGCTCGGTCGCGAGATAGGGCGAATGTTGCTGATTCCTGCGGCTGGCGGTCATCGTCGCCTGTGCGTGGCTCCCAAGCTTTGGACGGTGCGTCGACTCCAAGCGATACGAGCTGCCGGGGCCGGCTCGTGTGTCGGGGTTCACGGGAGCCGGCGAGGGCAGTGGTCAGTTCGGGGTGCGATTCCAGGGATGTGCTATCATCCGCAGTGGCTGGTTGAATTCGTCGGGCCGCTCGCACGCAGTGCTGAACTTATCGCGTGTGCCTGTCGCCCCCGGCTGCATGAGGCTTGTAGGCCCGTAGCTCAGCTTTGGTTAGAGCGCTACCTTGACACGGTAGAGGTCAGCGGTTCGAGTCCGCTCGGGCCTACCATCCAGCGCCGCCGGTCGTCGTCGGCATTGAGCCAAGCTGCGGCGGTCCCGAAGCCTGCCAATCGATCTGGCCCCCTACCGGATGCCCGGGCTGCTTCTCCTTAGGAGCCCGTTGAAAAAGCCTTGGGCTCCGTGGAACTTGCGGGCGCGGTGCTCAAACGGGCCCGCAACGGCAGCAGAATAGGCCCCAAGGATTGCGCAACCGGCCAGTATCGGTGATTTGAGTGCGCTGCTGCACCACCCGATGCCAGCTGAGTGCGCCGTCCGGACTTTTTCAACGGGCTCTTAGGCCAGGCCGATACTCCGCCAGTAGGCTACTACGGCATCTTTGCAGCTCCTCGAGGCGACGTACGCGTCTTCGGTGCCCCAGCTGTCCATCTGGAACCAACCGCGGAAGCCGCCTTCGTGCAGGATTGAGCACAGCTTCGGGATGTCGTAGACGCCTTGGCCGCACGGCAGGTGCCTCGAGGTTCCAGCGCCGCCGTTCGGGAACGGTCGCAGGGTGGAATCTCCGTCGCAGAACTGGACGTAGCCGATCCGCTCGACGCCAAGGTCGAGCAGCAAATCCTCCGGCCTGCCGCGGCCCCCACCGAGCATGTCGAAATGCGCGGGGTCGAAGATGGCTTTGAACTCGTCCATGCCCACCGCCTGGAAAAGCTTCCGATAGCGCAAAGCAGAATTGACGACCAGTGGCGGCTCTCCCTCGATAGCCAAAATCAGCCCGCGGTCGACTGCATGCCGGACTACTGGCCTGACGACATCCGCCAAACGCTCGATGATCTCGTCTTCGGGCTCGCCGTCGGGTGGGCGGCCTGCCGCCCACAGCCCCATTGCGTCGCAGCCGAACTTCGCCGCGAGGTCCACCTGGCTCCTCAGCCCAGCAGTGTATGCCGCTCGTTCCGCGGGATCGCTGGAAACCGGATTCACCCCCCGCACACCGCCCTGGATGGAGAAAACCTGCAGCCCGTACGCTTCGATCTCCTCGCGGGCGGTCCGGATCGAGGCATCGTCGTCCGGGTCGGGGTACCCCTCCCGCCAGTTGCGCCAGAGCTCAATTCCCTGGAATCCCTCTGCGCGGGCGAACCCTAAGATCTCTTCGTAGACGTACCGCTTCCTGTGGTGCGTCTCGGACGATCCGAAGCCGTTCAGGCCAATTGCCAGCTTCCAGGGCGGATCGCTGGCGGCGGAAGGGCGCTGGTCGTCTCGTGTGCCTCGGCAGCATAGGCCAGCCAGCGCACAGAAGGCCGCGCGACGGGAGACGGTGCGCATTGCGCCATCATCGCATTCCCTTGAGTCGCTTCGCGGAGGACCGGCGTCCCGGCTTCGCAGGCTTGGCACGGGCCTACTTGTAGGTCACCCAGATCGGGCTGGCCCATGCCAGAGAGCCGTCCTCCTGCTCGACGCGAATGTAGTAGTAGCTTTCGCCCAGCTCTACGGAATCATCCCGGTACTCGAACTCGACTTCGCGGCCGTTGGGTGTCGCTGTGTAGACGAGCTCGTTGTTCTTGAACAGCACGACCCGGGCGATTGGCCCCGTCCCGATGACGCTCGCCTTGATGGGTGGTCTCCCGGAAGTTTCGAACGCCTCGCCCATCAGGCGGTTGCCGATGCGCAGGTCCACCACGATGTTGTCGGTCGCGGCGTAGGTGCGACGCTGTTTCATCGCGTCGATTAGGGCTTGCCTTGTCGGGGCCCCCTGCGCCGGTACTAGCACGCACGCGTACGAATCGTGCGTCCCGACATGATCGGAACTGGCCTGGACGCCGATCTTGATCCCTTTGGCCCAGGCCTTCCAGACGAACCCGGCCGGGCGCCACGGCTCGCCGTGGTGGTAGTAGCGCTTGTCGCGAGTCTCCGCCCGCGGAGCTCCGGGGTATTCGTACGAGGCGTGCAGGCTCTGATAGATCTCCACGACCGGCTCCACCTCGGGGTCGAATTCGCGCCAGTCGGTGCCTTGGTCCGAGCCGGATGTGTGCGGTGTGGAGATGCCGCCGTGCCGTCGCAGGTAAGGGAACAGGACCTCGCCGGAATTCACTGAACCGTCTCGCTCCCCGGCCTGAATCGGCATCCACCGAACGCCGCGTTCGGCGAAGACTGTGTTCCGGTGTCCGTTGGGGTAAGGCAAGCTGCGTTCGGTTCCGAACAGTGGCAGGAAGCGGCCTGGAACCAAAAAGATGTCCTCGGACTTCTCGGTGCGCCACCAGTTGTACTCAACGCCAGGAACCGAGTCGCCGCCGTACTGGTGGTCGCCGACCATCATGAAGTCGAACTGGCCGGCGGTCAGCGCGTAGCGGTAGAAGTCGATCAAGGCCCCCTCCCCGATTCCATCGCTGGAGATGTCCGTGTGCCGGTGCAGGTCGCCTCTCAGCACTCGGTAGGACTTGCCTCCGACCTGGTAGCGGTAGGATCGGATCGTCTCTGTATCTGCCTCCTCGCTCGCATGGACCGGCTTGGCTTCCAGCCACGGTTCTCGAAAGTCCGCCAGGGCAGGCTCCCCCCGGCCCAGCCATGCCGGCTGAGCAGTGTCGAGGAATGCGAAAGAGACTTGCGTGTCCTGGGCGGCGGGATTGGGGCGATTGGTCGGTCGGGTCGGGGAGCCGAATGGACGTCCGTCGCGGGACCAGGCGAACCACAGCCTGCCGTCGGCCCCGACAGCGCTGGAGGCCCACATGTCGTTGCGCCCGTTGGTGGCGTTCAGCTTGACGGCCGGGAGCCAGGAGTCTCCGTCTAGCCGCGTCAGTAGCATTTCCCAAATGCCGCCCGCGCCCCAGTTGTTGTCGACCCTCGAGGTCACGCTGGTCAGCGACCGCGCCAAGGCCCACACGCGCCCCTGTTTGTCGACCGCGAGGCGGGCTTGCTGCACGTAGTCTCGGGAGGCAGCCGGTACGGCGGCCATCAGGTCTGGAGGCCGCCGGAGCCGGGTGCCGTCGAAGACGGCGATCCGCACCGCCCGGGTACGGTAGAGGCCGGCTCCGCCGCCTGGCCGGAACCTCTGGCTGCTCCAGTCCTTGCCCCAGTTGGCTTCGCCGTGGTCCCAGGCGATCCACAGCCTGCCGAGGGCATCGCAGGCCAGCGACACATTCGCGTCGAAGCCCGGGGAGCGGGTCACTTGGTGCCTCGTGTCCCAGCTGCCGTCGGCACGGAGCCGTCGCAGGTAGATGTTGAAATCCCCTGCGTCGTACCCGTCCCAGCCGATCCAGACTTGGCCTCCCCCGTCCGCGGCGAGGGCGGGAGCCCAACTGTCGGACTCGCCCGTGCTGACCTCCGTTTCCCGCGACCAGGAGGAGCCGTCCCAGCGGACGTGAAGGATCCGGGCAACGCGGTCCCGAAAGCCCTGCCAAGCGACATGGACATTGCCGCGGCTATCGCGGACGGTCTGGTGATAGATGTTCGCGCCGCCGTTCGCCAAGCTGGCGGTTGCGGTGAGCTGCCCGTTTCTGAGAATTCGGGCATGCAGCCCCCAGGAGCCCTCAGGGGACTTGCCGGACCAGACGACGACGATGCCGCCGCTGCGGTCCGACTCGACCGCTGTCCGGAAGTTGTCGACGAAGCCCGGGGGAGACACTTGGATCGGCTCGCCCCAGGCATTTCCGGCGTGGCGGGCAAGCCATACGGTGTCACGCTCGCCGCTGTACGAGACCCACGTGGCCCAGATGCCTCCGCTGCCGTCGCTCGCGAGGGCGGGGTAGTCGTTGACCGACTCGCCCGCTGTCAGGTCCGTGGTCGTCGGGATCCGCTCTGCCGATGCGCGTCCGTCGAGGAAGTGGAGCGGGCGGCCGAACTGCAGGTCCCGCAGCACGAAAGAGAAGTTGCCCTGCTCCGTCGCGACCTCGACTCGCGATGCCTCCGTCGCGTCCAAGGTCGCCGAGACCCCGTTGGGGATCATCGCGAACTGCCGCGTGTGGACGGGATCGAATCCGCGCGGCGTGGTCGAGTCGGCGTAGCGCGTGACACGGTTCGTGAGCAGCCACTGGTTGCCTTGGAGCATCCGGTCACGCCCTTCGAAGTGGACTCCGTTCATCCGTGCCACGCGTCCCGGCGAGACGTCGAGCGAGCCGTCCCAGCGCTGCGGCGTATGGCGGTCGAGGCCGAACATCAGGCGGATTGAGATCGGAGCTGTTGCGGAAACCTGCGGGGCCAGACGGGGCACTTGGGCAGGCGCTACGGCGACGCTGAGCAAGAATGTCGCGGCAACAAGGTGGACGGCGCATGGCATCGTGGCGAGTCTCGTCTCTATTGTGATGCCCGAGCCCCGTCGTCTGCGGCTGAGCAACCCGCTGGCCGGCGACGGAGTTGGGCTGCCTGTCGCCGGCGGCCGCGACGCCTGGGCGACCCCGACCGGGATCGGCTACCGGAGTGGAGTCCCGGCCGGGGCCGGAACGGAACTGGGGAGCGGGCTGCGCCAGTCGGAGCAGCCCGCGTTGGATGCGACTCTGAACGTGCGTCGAAGTTCCGAAGCCTAGTACTCCTTGCGCATGTCCACAATGTTCAGGAGCCGTTCCCCCGCTGCGAAGCGGGCTATGTTTTCCTTGTAGACCTCCAGACGCAGCTTCCCGCCGAGGACGCCCTGGGTGGCCACGTGGGGGGTGATGATCGCGTTGTCGAATTTCCAGAGCGGATGGCCCATCGGCAGCGGTTCGGGGTCCGTGACGTCCACGCCGGCACCGGCGAGATGCTGGCTGTCAAGCGCCCTCACTAACGCGCCCATGTCGTAGAGCTGGCCCCTGGACAGGGCGATGAAAAAACTGCCCCGCTTCATTAGCTCGAACTGGGCCGCCCCCAGCATGCCGGCGCTGTCCTTGGTATGCGGTGCGCAGACGAAAATCACGTCGGCTAGTGGAACCACCTCGTCGAGCCGGTCCGGGTACACCATGCGGTCGAAGCTCTGCCGAGGAGGGAACTCCTCGGGGTCGACGCCGATCACGGTCATTCCAAAACCCTTCGCACGGCGCGCCACATGGGAGCCGATGCCGCCGGTGCCGACGACCAGAGCCGTCATGCCCTCCAGTTCCAGCAAACCGTAGTCGCCGCCCTTCCACGTTTCGTTCGTCCGGTCCGGGATGAAGTGATTGAGCTTGCGGGTCAGCGCCAGCAGCATCGCGAAGCCGTGGTCCGCGATGGCCGCCGACGACAGCGTTTGCGCGTTGGTCATGACCGCGTCGCTCTCGACCAGCTCCGGATAGAGATAGGGCTTGACGCCGGCGCTGGTGATCTGGACCCAGGCGAGCTTCTTTGCGGCCCGGACCACGGCTAAAGTCGGAGCGCCGATGATGGCGTCCGCCTCGGCTACCTCGCGCAGGAGGATGGCGTCGCCCTCGCCTCGATCCGTCACGTGGGCGATGGTGACGCCGGCCGGGCTGGCCTGCCGCAGCTCGGCCACAAGTTCGGGCGACTGGCCGATCACAACGACTTTCTGCTGCTGGGCGCACAGCGGCAAGCTGGCAACGGCCAGGAATCCAATAACAAGTGCTCTGGCGAGGAGCGCCTTTGCGTGTCGCATCGCGAGGCTAGGATACTGTAAGCGAGCCCGCTGGGACGACCCTTCCGCCGATTTTGGCGCGCACGCCAACCGAGCTCGGCAGGCCGACCTCGGTCTCCGTCCCTGCAGTTGCCGGGGCAGCGATTGCGTTGCCTCACTCCAGCTGGGGCATTGCCGATTTTGCCCGGAAG
Source organism: Bryobacterales bacterium (assembly GCA_965213745.1). Classification (GTDB taxonomy): domain Bacteria; phylum Acidobacteriota; class Terriglobia; order Bryobacterales; family UBA6623; genus VXMF01. The sequence goes on from CBDBZZ010000055.1 coordinate 321,634, forward strand.
CCTGCCAAGTATGCCCGTTTTCCAGCGGCTCGGCCTGCCTCCACCGACGGCGCCAAGAGTTGGCAAAGAGTCCCCCGCGCTCGGTGCGATGCTCCAACCAAGCCAACGTCGTGGGACCGCTGCCCCCAAGAGGATCGTCGCGCGGGCAGGTCCTGGTGCGGTTCCAAACCTCAGCTAGGCTTCTTGGCCCAAGGTCCTGACAGACCCCGTCTGCGCCGTCCGGGCAAGGTGCCGCCGAACTCCGGCCCGGCCTGTCGCCCAGACCCCCTAGGGAGTTACGTCCGCCAGCCATTCCTCATGGAGCTTCCCGAGCCGTGCCACGATCTCCGGCCTCGCAGCCGCGTGGTCCGTAGCCTCGGGCGGGTCATCGGCTAGGTTGGCTAGGTAGAATTCCCCCATCTCCTTGCGCGGGGCGTGCCGCGACTGGAGGCCCGTCGTGTCGCGGCCGTTGCCGATCAGCTTCCAGTCGCCTTCACGAACTGCCCATTGTTCCTGCCACATCCAGTGGAAGGCCTCATGTGGGTCCGGCGCTTGGCTTGAGCGCAAGACGGGCCAGAGGCTGCGGCCGTCGATTTCGTACTCCGGGGGCTCGAGACCGCATAGCTCGAGGATTGTGGGGAGGAAATCGGCGTTGGAGATGGCTTGGTTGCGAACCTCTCCTGCGGGAATCTTGCCCGGCAGGCTCAAGACGGCGGGCACGCGGATCCCACCCTCGAACAGGCTGCCCTTTGCTCCGCGCCACTGGCCCGTGTTGCCGCCGCCGCCGTTCGCGCCGTAGTTGTCCCCCCAGTTGCGGAACTCCTCGGTCGAGTGCCCGTTGTCGCTCATGAACAGCACCAGCGTGTTGTTCCGGAGGCCCCACAGATCCAAGGTGCGGAGAACTTGCCCGATGCGGTCGTCGGTCGTCGTGACCATCGAGGCATAGGAGCGACGGGGCATCTCCATGCTGTCGTACATCTTGGCGAACTTCGGGTCGGACTGCTCGGGGTAGTGCGGCACGTTGAACGCGCAGTACAGGAAAAACGGACGGGCCTTGTTCTCGACAATGAAGCGAGTGGCCTCGCGCACGACTAGATCTGGAAAGTAGCGACCGGTCTCGTCCACTTCCTGGCCGTCGCGGTACAGGTCGTGGAATGGCGGCATCTTGGGCTTCGAATGCAGGAACTTGTGCGCGAAGTTGTCGATGAAACCGCCGAGGTGGCCGTACGCCTCATCGAAGCCTTGGTCGAGTGGCTGGTGCCCCGGCTTGGCCCCGAGGTGCCACTTGCCCGCGAGTCCGGTGCGGTAGCCGTTCTCGCGCAGCACCTCCGCCAAAGTGACCTCCTCCGCAAACATGTTGCGCCCGTTCTCATCCGAAGGGTGGTTCGAGAGCCAGTTGGTGACGCCCGAACGCTGCGGGGCCCGACCGGTCAGCAGCTGCGACCTGGACGGGCAGCAGACGGTGTGCGCGTAAGCCTGGGTGAAGCGAACGCCTCGCTCAGCCAGGGCGTCGAGGTTTGGAGTGTGGATGTCTCTGGAGCCGAAGCAGCCCGCATCGAGGGTGCCTTGATCGTCGGTGTAGATAATGACGATGTTGGGCCGGGTCGACTCCTCGGAACTTGCCGAGCTCGCTCCCAAGCCTGCGCCCAGCGAACCAAGAAACCCGCGTCGCGACAAAAGCCGCATGCCCTATGCTACTCCGTCCTCCGAGTTGCGGCGCGGGCTCCGGGTGTTCGAATTCAGTGCGCGGTCGTCTGCGACGCTCGGGTAGGCCAAGGTATCGTTGCCGGAGGGCTCGTCGCATGCCCTCCGTTCGCGAATCCCGAGCCGCCCCCGCCAGCCTATACGCCAAGGCTCGACGTGCGGCTGGGCTAGGCTGGCGCTGGTTCGGTGATCGCCCTTGTTTGGCGGACGCGCACTACCCATCCTCCAAGCTGAAATCGCCCTTACGTTGTCGGAGCCCAAGACCCCGCTCAATGCCCATTCGAGTGCGCTTGGTGGACCGCGCAGCGAGTGCGCCAAGCCTTGGGGGAGAAGTGCGGCAGCGTCCTGAGCGTCTCCCCGGTGCGTCCGATCCTGCGGCGGCTCCCGCTCCCGCCGCAGCGGCCCCAGCGGCGCGCTACCCAATACCAGCCCGCTGCCGTGCAGCGGTGGAAAGACCTAGGGTTTTCCGAGGTCCTTCGCCGGGCCCGGGAGTTGGGAGCCCTGCTCGCTTTCGCCGACGAGTCCGGCTTGGCTGCGCAGAGCGGGTGCGGGCGCACTTGGGGGCCTCTGCGGTCAGACCCCCGTCGGGCGGGTGGCCATCAGCCCGGAGGGCCAGCTCTGGGACAGGGTGCGGGAAGGCCCCGTCACGGCGGAGGTCTTCCGGGAGTTCCTCAAGCAGATCGCGGAGGCAGCAGACCGGAGGATGCTGGTGGTGGTCGACAATGGCAGCATGCACCGCGCCCGGACAATCCAGGAGCGGCTGGCGGCGAACCAAGCCGCAGCAGAGCTGTATGTTCAGCCGGCCTACTCGCCGCAAGTCAATCCGGTGGAACTGCTAGGGGCTTTGGTCCGGCGGCGGGTCCGTCGCGAGCTGGGCAAGACCGAAGCCCAGCTGCGCGACAACCTGGAAGCTGCTTGCCAGTCTTGGCCAGAAGCCTCGGAACAGGCGCGAGCCTTCTTGCGCGAGGCAGACTGCAAGTCTATGCTTGCCTGCATTCCGAGGACACGATTTTTGCCGCGATCAGTAGGCTGACAGCGTGAGCGCGGAACTGATTGGCATCCTGACCGTGGGCGTGGGCCTGTTCCGGTGCGCTGGGTCGGCAGAGCCGGCGGCGTGAGGGTCGCCGCCGCCGAAGCGGCCTGAGCCTGAGGCCGAGCAGGCCGCTAGCGGCGATCCGCCGCTGATTTTGGATGTCGACGGCGAGGATGGCCGCTAGGCGGCCTAAAGCGCCGCCTGCGGGGTTCTTGAATGTATGGAGCGTATAGAATTGGCCTAGCGCTCAAGTCGCCAGGCCGATGCCCGACCAGCCACCACCCGTCGATCCTGACGACCGGCCCGTCTTCGAGGCGTTGCTGGCCGCAGGGGTCGAGCCCGGTCTAGCCTATACTGCGTTGCAGAGGATCCGCGACGTGGCTGCCGCCAACCTCATCGCCCAGCTCAAGGCCGAGCTCGGTGCCAAGATCGACGCGCTCGGCGCGGCGCAGCGCGAGACGGCCGCGGCGCAGGCGGCCGAGATTCGGGCGCAGGCGGCTGAGATTCGGGCGCAGCGCTGGATGGTGGGCGCGATCCTGGCGCTGCTGGCTGCCCTGCTGGGCCTGGGCTTGTTCAACAGCTTCCTGGCCCCGGCGCAGACCGCCGCAGTTCCGCCGCAGCCAGTGATCGTGGTGCCGGCGACCCCGGCACCGGCCGCGGCGTCCGCTGCAACCGCGAACTAGTGTCCGCCAGAAACTCCCGTTTCTGGCGGAAATCTGCGAAGCATGCAGGGTTTCTGGGCGTGATTGTCGCCAGCTGAGCAAGACCGAAGCACAGCTTCGCGATAACCTGGAAGCTGCTTTCCAATCTTTGCAAGGAGCTCCGGAACAGGTGCAAGCCTTCTTTCGAGAGGCAAAGCATATTCTTGCCTGAATTCTGAGGACACGACTTTTGACGCGATCAGTATAGGAGTAGGATGCCCGACGCACGCGTGTTGCCGATACGCTCGCCGCCGCTGAAGAACTGGTTGACGTTGGCGGGGGGCAGGGCCAAGCCGCTGCGGAAGCTGGATCGGTTCGCGTCGCTGACCAGTGACGATCACAGGGATTCCGATCCCCCCTCACAGACACCGATGTCCGGCGCAGGGACGGCTTTGAAGCGGCTGAACTGGAGCCTCCGTACTGTCTGGCGGCTGCGCTCCGGCCATGCCGAGGATCCGCCCGACCTGCGGACCTGCAACTGGGGCTCTGCTCTGCCTGCCGAGGTGGCTGGTGCGTTCTGGGACGCGCAACCCGGTGGGATCGCGGCTGCTGCCGGGGGTTGCCGGAGTCAGCGCTCCGACCTCAGCGCGGATGCTCGTTGCCCTCCCGAACCAACAAAAAGCGATTGGCGGAGCGCCAACCGACTTCCGTGCGAGCACCCGAGGGCCAGCGTATCTCGATGGCGGCTTCCGTCTCGCCGCCGAGACCGAAATGCAGCCTGAAATCGCTCTGGGACAGGTAGCTGCCCCCACTCCGGACTTCGGAGATTTGGGTCCGGCCTCCTGCGGTAACCGCGATCCGCGCCCCGACGGCGTCCGCCCCGGATCGCAGGAGCGCGCGCACCGATAGCCAGTTCCCCCTGGCGGGCACTTCGTTCACGAGCAGCGACGGTGGCCCATCAAGGTTCGCTACTACGATTTCTTGGTCTCCGTCGTTGTCGAGATCGCCAACGGCTACGCCCCGCGAGGGGCGGGGTCGCGCCGGTCCCGGACCGGCCGCATCCCCTAGATAATGGAAGACCCCGTCGCCGCGGTTCCAGAACAGCAGCGCCGGCTGAGCAAAGGCCTCGCCGATCGCGGCCCCGTCCACGTTCGGTGCCACGTGCCCGTTGGCTGCGAAGAGGTCCGGCCATCCGTCGCGGTCGAAGTCGAGGAACTCCGCCCCCCAGCCTACGAAGCGGGTCACTGTAGCTAGGCCCGCCGCGATGGTGCGGTCCCGGAATCTGCCTCCGTCGCGATTGCCGTACAGGGTGTTGGTGTCAGCGGTGAAGTTGGTCTTGAAGATGTCTAGGAGGCCGTCGCCGTCGTAGTCGGCGACGGCGACGCCCATGCCTGCCTGCTCCTGGCCGTCCTCGTTGTAGGCCACGCCCGACAGCAGGGCGGATTCCGCGAAGGTGCCGTCCTGACGGTTCCGGAAGAGCAGGCTCGCGGTCGAGTCGCACGCGACATACACATCCGGCCACCCGTCCCCATCGAAGTCTGCAGCCAGAACGCCCAGCCCGTGGTACCGCTTCGCGGTTGCGACCCCCGCTGCTTCCGTCACGTCCCGGAAAGATCCTGACCCGTCGTTCGCGTAGAGCGCCATGGACTCCCCGGCGAGCCCGCGCGGCCCGCAGGGGATCGGGACGCCCTTCCAGGCGCATTGCGGGGCGTCGCCGGGCAGCGGCGTCGCGTCCAGGTCGAATTCGACATAGTGGGCCACAAAGAGATCCAGATCCCCATCTCGATCGAAATCCAGAAAGCCGCAACCGGTGCTCCAGCGCTCCGGACCTGAAGCCAGCCCGCGTTGCTTGGTCTCGTCACGGAAGCGGGCCCCGGCGAGATTCCGCAGCAACACATCCTGCCCCCAGTGTGTGACAAACAGATCGGTGTGCCCGTCGCCGTCGGCATCCCCGGCGCAGGCGCCTTGCCCCCAGCTTGATGTGCCGAGGCCGGCCTCGGCTGAGATGTCCTCGAAGCGCAGACCGCCCAAGTTGCGGTACAGCAGGTTGGGCTGAGGGCCGCCCGGCCCGAAGCTTCCTCGTCCGACAACGAAGATGTCCGGCCTGTCGTCGCCGTCGAAATCGAGCAGGGCGATACCGGGCCCGGTCGTCTCCGGCAGGTAGGTCATGTTGGCTGGGCCGGCGCCCGCAGCAGGGCGGTGGAGACCCGCGGAGCGGGCGATGTCTTCGAACGCGACCCGGGGCGGCTCGATTCCGGCGGGCAGCGGAACCGGCGGCAGCGCCCGCTTGTTGGCGTCCGCCATCCCCTGGGCCTGCAGTATGCATGGTGCCGCACCGGCCACGAGACAAGCTCCCGTTGCTAGCAACCGCAGCGGTGGGCCGATGCGCCGCAGGCCCCCCGACCGCCTCACCGCCGGCATCCGCGGGGCGGGCGACTCATCGGGAGCGGACGAACATATTGACCCGGGATGCATCAGCCTCTATACTGCTGTACGTTGCCCCTTGGGTTGGGGTCGATGTCCGCATGGACGCGCTCTGCGTCCCGGACGGCTTGAGGCGTGGCTTCTGGAGGATCGCACATGCATAGGGGAACTCGGGAAAACCGGCTCCGCGGCCGACATGCAGGATGCGTCGCGGCGGCCCTCATCTCCTGCTTGGTGTTGTTTGCGGGGCAAGCCTTCGGGCAAGCTTCCAGTTCGGCCGTCAACGGAACCATCAGCGACCAGGCGGGGGCGGTCGTCCCCGGGGCCCAGGTGGTTCTGACGAGCGTCGAGACCGGCATTGAGCGCCGGGCGGAAACCAACGCCGTTGGCAGGTACGGCTTCGTGAATCTGCAGCCCGGGTACTACACGCTGGAAGCCTCCTCCGAAGGATTCCGCACGGCTGCCGTGGAGCCTTTCGCCCTGGTGGTGAACCAGACGGCGTCCTTCGACCTCGCCCTGGAGATCGGCGCAGTCACGGAATCCGTGACAGTCGAGGCGATCGGCGCCCAGGTGCAGGCCTCCTCGTCCGAGCTGGGGACCGCTATGACCGAGCAGCAGGTCGTGGACTTGCCCTTGAACGGGCGCAACTTCACGCAGCTGTTGATGCTCACTCCCGGCGCCTCACCGGTCAACGTGGCGCAGAACCGCGGCGGGTTCGGCAGCACATCGGTCGGGACGTTCAGCTTCCCCTCCATCAACGGCCAGAACAACCGCAGCAACCTGTTTCTCACGGATGGGGTGAACAACCAGGGGACGATGACCAGCACCTACGCCGTCCCGCCCATCATCGACGCGATCCAGGAGTTCAAGGTGCAGTCGCACAACGACTTGGCGGAGTTCGGTTCCGTTACCGGAGGCGTCGTCAATGTGGTCACCAAATCGGGCGCGAATGACGTGCATGGCAGCGCCTGGTGGTTCCATCGCAACGACAACCTCGACGCACGCGACACCTTCTTGGAGCAAAAAGCCGCTCTCTCGCAGAACATGTTCGGAGCAACCTTGGGCGGTCCGATCGTCAGGGGCAAGACATTCTATTACGGAGCGTACCAGGGCTTCACCAACCGTACTCCGGCGAATCGCAACTATCGAGTGCCGACCCCCGTCAACCGGACCGGAGACCTCAGCGACTCGGCGCGGCAAATCTTCGATCCGTACTCAACGCGCGTCGGGCCCGACGGCAATGCCGTCCGCGATCCGTTCCCCGGCAACCTGATCCCGCCTAGCCGCCTCGACCAGGGCTTCCTGCACTACCTGGCGACGACGGTTCCGGACCCGATCCCCCTCGGTACGGACTTGGGCAACTTGAACCAGCGGGACACGACCGGCACGGCCCTCGACCAGCACGAATACTCCGCCCGCCTGGACCACGTGTTCAGCGATGCGGATTCGGTGTTCGCCCGGGTGAGCAGCCAGTACAACGACCGCGTCGGCTCGGCCGGTCGGCAGGGCTTCGCAAGCTTCGTCGACGTTGAGAATCTCAATGTCGCCGCCAATTGGGTGCATACGTTCGACCCGACGAGCATCCTGCAGGTCTCGTTTGCGCGCACCGACGTGAAGCGGGACACCGGCAACTCGTTTACCAGCCTGCCCGACGGATTCATTTCGGCCGTCGGCTGGAACCCGGACTTCGCAGGCGGTTTCCGCGGCGGGACCTCCTTCGTCCCGAACGTAAGCGTGGCGCAGTACTTCGGCGGCGGCGAGCGCACTGGGTTCACGCGCACCAGCGACACCTGGCAGTACAAAGGCACCTACACCAAGATCAAGGGCACTCATACCCTGAAATTCGGCGCGGAGTACAACATCATCGGCCATTTCGGGACGACCAACGACCACAGCAACTCCTTCAGCACGGTGGGCACCGCCAGCCCGGACAACCCGGGCGGCACAGGCCATCCCCTCGCGTCATTTCTGCTGAACGTACCCAACGCCTGGTCCCGACGGGACTTCCACAAGCGCGCCCGCGGCGGGGCGCTCTACTCGCTGTTCGCGCAAGACTCCTGGAAGCCCACCCCGAAGCTGACGATCAACTTCGGCCTCCGCCTCGACCACACGATCCTGCCCCAGTTCGGCAACCGGGAGGAGAACACGGTTGAATTCGGCAACATCGACTACAACGTCGGCGTGTACTGGATCACTGCGGTTCCCGAGACCTGCGCGGCCAAGGGCTTGGCCCCGTGCCTGCCGGACCCCAGCGGCGCGCTGCCGGACCAGGTCCAGGTGGCTCCGAACGGCTATGTGCAGGAGCCGTGGCCATTGAGCTGGCAGCCCCGCTTCGGGATCGCCTACCGCGTGAACGAGCGCACCGCGGTACGGTTGTCGAGCGGCGTGTTCTTCGACAACTTCGCGGGCGTCACGCAGAACACGCAGAACCTAGGGCACACGTGGCCCGATGTGGGGCGCAAGCTCCAAAACGGCACCAATCCAGCGGACGCGGTCCCCAACGTGTCGGCGAAGAACCCGGCGCCGACGGGCATTCTCCCGACCCCGACGCCGTACAACCAAGGAGCTTGGTATTCGGACCCGCGGATGGTCAACGGCTACTCGATGCAGTGGAACTTCGGGATCGAGCGCCAGCTCGACGAAGCCACGGTGCTGAAGGTGAACTATGTCGGCTCCGGCAACCGTCGCCTACCGCTCGGCACCTACTACAACGTCGCGTTGACGCCCGGGCCGAGGTCGACGGCGCGCCAGCGCGCCCCCTTCCCGCTGTTCCGGGCGAACAACTACCTGACCTCCTGGGGGCGGAGCAGCTACCACTCTCTGCAAACGCAATACAACCGGCGCTTTTCGCAAGGTATGGCGTTCATGGTCAATTACACCTGGGCCAAGGCGATCGACATCGGGTGCAGTGGCTGGTTCGTGGAGAACTGCTCCCAGCAGAACCCCTACAACTTCAACATCGACCGCAGCGTGACCGGCTTCGACCTAACGCACAACCTGAACTTCAACTGGGTCTTCCGGCTGCCGTTTAAGTTTGAGAGCTCCGGCCTCAACGCGATCCTGGGCGGCTGGCAGTTCAATGGATTGGCGATGTTCACCTCGGGCCAGCCTTACACGCCGACCGTCAACGGCGACATCGCGGGCACCGGGCTGCCCAACGGCCGGTACCGCCCGGACTATGGCGGGGACCCGAACCTGCAGAACCCCACGCCAGCCGCGTGGATCAACACGTCCGCCTTCGCCGTACCGCAATCCGGTACGTTCGGCAATGCGGGCCGGAACAGCCTGCGCGCTGACGGAATCAACAATGTCGACCTGTCGCTGTTCAAGACCTTTGCGGTCACGGAGTCGTTCCGGGTCGAGTACCGCGTCGAGTTCTTCAACGCCTTCAACTCGCCGCAGTACGCCGCTCCGCAGAGCAACGTAAGCCGGAGCAACTTCGGCAGGGTCTTGAGGACCGCGAATAGAGCCAGACAGATTCAGATGGGGCTGAAACTGTATTTCTGACGAGCCGTCGAGGCCGTCGCGCGGGGGCGCAGCCCAAGGCTCGCCCCCCGCCAAGGCGGCACCAACCGGGGTGCGGCCCTAGGCTGGGACTAGCATGAGCCGACAGGCGGCGGATCGCGGGCTTGGGCAGCGCAGCAGAATGCGGTCCGCATGGGCGGCGGCCTGTTTGTGCCTCGCCCGGCTTGCGGCGCAATCCCCCGAAGAGGCGCTCGCCGCAGCCGAGCGGGAGCGGCAGCGCGGACTCGATCATGCCGCGCTCGAGATCTTGGAGCGGGCTTGCGCGGAGTACCCCGCCCGAGCCTCCCTCCACTTCGACCGCGGTGCCGTGCTCGCCGCGCTCGGCCGTTTCGCCGAAGCGGCCGACGCCCTCCGTTCCGGCTTAGCCTTGGATCCGGCCAGCCCGCCCGCGCAGCTGACGCTGGCGAAGGCCCTGCTGAGCGACCATCAGTACGACCGGGCCCTGGACCGCGTCGAGCGCTACGCGGCGCTGGTAGGCCCTGGCGGCTCCGCCTTCGACATCCATCACGTGCGGGGCGTCGCGCTGCGGCGCTTAGGTCACCTCGCCGATGCGGAAGTGGAGCTGCGGCAAGCGGTTGCCATCCGCCCAGACCACGCTGACGCTCTCCACAACCTCGGCGCGGTGCTGGCCGACCGCGGTGAGCGCCGGGCCGCCGCCGAGGCGCTCCAACGGGCAAAGTCCGCGCAGCCCGGCAACGCGGACATCCGGTACCGGTTGGCGAGTGTCCTCCGCCAGCTGGGCGATGAGGTCGGTGCCGAGGCGGAGCTCACGGTTTTTGAGGGCCTGAGGCGGCAGGGGCAGCGCCACGCGCAGGTCTCCGTGCTGCTGGGGCGGGCCGAGCGGGCCATGAACGCCGGCGAAGCGGAGCAGGCCAAGGACCTGTACCAGCACGCCATCCGCCAGGATCCGGGCAACGCCCGGGCTCACGCCAACCTGGGCGTCGCCTATGAGCGCCTGGGCCGGGGAGACCTGGCCGAACTGATGTTCCGCAAGGCCTCGGAACTGGACCCGGATTACGCGGACGCACACCTTAACCTCGGTCTCAAGCTGGCCGCCAAGGGCAGCTTCGCCGAGGCAGAGCAAAGTATCTCCGAGGCGCTCCGCCTAGCTCCCGCGAGCCTCCGCGCTTTGGAGGCGATGGGCATGGTCCTCACTCGGCTAGGTCGGCCGGCCGACGCCCTCCCGTACTTCGAGCAGGTTGGGAAGCGGACCCCGGATTCCTTCGAGGCGAGCCTCAATGTCGGGATTGCTTACGCGGAGGCCGGTCGCAAGGAGGAGGCCCTCGAGCAGTTCGCCCGCGCCGTCCGGCTCGCGCCCGATTCGGCGCAGGCCCACTACAATGTTGGCCGCGCACTGCACGACCTGGGCCGAGCCGACCAAGCTGCTCAGGCGTTGGAGCGGGCCATCGCCCTGGATGGCTCGAACGTGCTGGCAACGCAGCTCCTGGGTCGGATCGAACGGGCGCGCGGGAATGTCGAAGGGGCCGTCGATCTGCTGCGCAGAGTTGCGGCACTCGAACCCGGCAGCGCTGCGGCCCACCACGACCTAGCCCTCGCCTTGGCGGAGAGTGGAGGAGAGGCGGATGCGGTCCGGCACTGGGAGCGGGCTTTGCAACTCGATCCGCGGCACGGTGAAGCCCTCTACAACCTCGCCCAGACCTTGCAGCAAAGCGCACCCGGGCGCGCCGAGCAGTTTATGCGGCGTTTCGCCGCACTCAAAGCCGAGAAGCAAACCACGGATAGGGCCGGTGCTCTGTGGAACTTCGCCTTGGCGAGGGCCAGGGAGCGACGGTGGGACGAAGCGTTCGGCCTGTTCCGGGAGGCTCTGGAGGTCTGTGGCGACTGCCCAGCCAGAGGACAGATCCACAAGAACTTCGGCTTGGTGTACGGTCACTCCGGCGACAATCGGAATGCGGAGCGGGAGCTGGTGCGGGCACTGGAGCTGCTGCCCAACGACCCGGAAGTGGCAGCTGCTCTCAGGATCGTGCGGCAGGCCGCCACCGGGCAGTAGGGCCGTCCGTGGGCTGTGCGCCGACGCCCCCCAGAGCGCTGGTGCGTCGCTGGCTTGCGGCTTGCCGCCCCGGACGCTCAGCCTTCCCTCAGCCGCGCGGCAAGCTTCGCGCTGCCCCCTACGTCTGTCAGGCGGAAGTCCCGGCCGAGATGGCGGTACGTCAGCGCCTCGTGGTCCAACCCGAGCAGCGCCAGAATGGTCGCGTGCAGGTCGTTGAGGTGAACCGGATCCTCAGCGGCCCGGAGGCCCAGCTCGTCGGTGGAGCCGATCACCTTGCCGCCGCGCACCCCTCCGCCCGCCAGCCACAGAGCGAAGCCGTAGGGGTTGTGGTCGCGTCCGTCGCTGCGGCCCTCGCCGCCGTCGGTCGTCGGACTGCGGCCGAACTCACCGCCCCAAACCACGAGAGTCGACTCCAGCAGGCCGCGGGCCTTGAGATCGGTGAGCAGACCCGCTACGGCCTTGTCGGTCTCCGCTGCCCGGTGCAGGTGATTCTGGTCGCAGCTCCTATGGCCATCCCAGTCGATGCTGTTCTGGCCGTTGCCCGACCAGACCTGGACGAACCGCACGCCGCGCTCGACCAGCCGCCGCGCCAATAGGCAGCGCCGTCCGAAGTCCGCGCTCACAGGGTTGTCGAGGCCATAGAGCTTGGCGGTCGCTGCGGACTCTCCCGAGAGGTCCGTGGCCTCGGGGGCGGCCAGCTGCATGCGGAACGCGAGCTCGTACGACTCCAGGCGGGCGAGCAACTCCGCGTCCCGGTTGCGGGCCTCGAGGTGATCCTGGTTGAGCGTGCGCAACGTGTCGACCAGGTCGCGCTGCTGCGCGGCGCTCCGTCCCGGCGGAGGGCTGAGGTTGAGGATCGGATTCGGGCCTGGCCGGAACGCAGTGCCCTGGTACGCGGCGGGCAGGAACCCCTCGCCGTAGACTGCGGGGCCGGACCGGACGCCGCCCTGCAGCAGCACCACGAAGCCCGGCAGGTTTTGGTTCTCGGCGCCCAAGCCGTACATCACCCAGGAGCCGAGGCTGGGGCGGCCGATGCGGGGCCAGCCGTTGTGGATCAGGAACTGGGCTTGCGAGTGCGTGAAACCTTCGTGGAAGTTCGACCGGATCAGCGCGAGGTCGTCCGCATGCCGGGCTACATGCGGGAAGAGGTCCGAGACCTCCAGGCCGGCCTGGCCGTAGCGCCGGAAGGTTCGCTTTGACGCCATCAGGGTGAGGTCGCGGAACTTCCCGTTCTGGAAGTCCTCGTCGCCGAAGCTCGCCGGAGGTCGCTGGCCGTCGAGCCTCGCGAGGAGTGGCTTCGGGTCGAACGTGTCGATATGGCTCGGCCCGCCTTGCATGAAGAGGTGGATGACGCTCTGCGCCGTCGCCGCCAGAGGGGGCTGGCGAGCCGGGAGGGGGGCCGCCCCGCCGGAATGCCGGAGCAGGTCCAGCGCCGCCAACCAGCCGAGCCCGAGGCCGGTCTGCTGCAGGAACCCTCGTCTGGAGGCGTCAGTCCACATAGAGGAACTCGTTCATATTGAACAGCAACAGGCAGAACTGGGCCAGGGAGTTCCGGCGGATGTAGCCCACAGCGGTGGCGAGCTCTTTGCTGCTCGGTGGTCGCCCCAGCGCGAAGCGCCACCCGTTGTCCGCCTGGGCCTCCGGCTGGTCGCCGGAGCGGCTCCGAATGCGCTCGGCGAATCTGCCGGCCTGCCGCAGGACGAACCCGCCATTCATCAGCGCCAGAGCTTGCGGGGCCACGGTCGAGGCCTCGCGGCGAGCGCAGCTCGTCGCCATGTCCGGTGCGTCGAAGACCTGCAGGAGGGGCAGCGCCATTGAGCGCTTCATCTGCAGGTACACGCTCCGTCGGTTGTGCTCGAAGGGGTCCGGGTTGGCCGGCCAGAGGTGGGGCATCCGCGCAGCCAGGATTTCCTCGTCCGTCAGCGGCGGAATCACGCCCACGCCGCCCATCTTCGAGTTCAGGCTGCCGGAGACCGCCAGCACTGTGTCGCGCAGGGCGTCGGCATCGAGCCGCCGGCGACGCATGCGGCTGAGGTGCTGGTTTCCGGGGGTCGCGGGCTAGGCTCTCCTCCCCTGCCACGCTGGAGGATTGGTAGGCGCTCGACAGCATGATGAGGCGGTGCATCCGCTTGACGCTCCAGCCGCGAGCCGCGAACTCGACGGCCAGCCAGTCGAGCAGGGCGGGATGGCTGGGCGATTCCCCCTGGCGACCGAAGTCGTTCGGCGTGGTGACGAGGCCCGCCCCGAAGTGGTGCTGCCAGATCCGGTTGGCCATGACGCGGCCTAGCAAGGGCTGGGATTCGTCGGTGAGCCAGCGGGCCAACGCCGCCCGACGGCCGGGGACCGCCGGGGACGCCGTCCCAGCCTCGGCCTCGGGGCCGGGGCCGAGGGCTGCGGGGAAGCCCGGTTCGACGCGAGGCCCCTTGCGGCGGAACTCCCCCCGGACGAGGACGTGGGTGTCGGGCACGCTTCCCGAGGGCCCGAGGACCTTGGCGGTGGGCATCGGATCCGGGGCCTTGAGAAACGCCTCGCCCAACTGCTCGAGGATTCGTTGGCGCTCCTGCGGGCTCCAGTCGCGCCGGGCGCGTTTGGCCATGCGCTTCAATGTCCGGGCATGCTCTAGCAGCGGGAACTGGGCGGGTGCTCGTCTGGATGTCGAAGAGGCTCCCGAGCGGAATCTCGCGCTCCTCGCTGCCCGCGAAGAAGGCGGCGACGGCGGTAGTAGTCCCGCTGGCTGATGGGGTCGGACTTGTGGTCGTGGCAGCGGGCGCACTCCAGCGTCAGGCCGAGGAAGGCTGCGCCGACGACATCGACGGCCTCCGCACGCCATTCGGCGCGATACAGGTCGCCGTAGTAGGTGTATTCGATCGGGAAGGCGCCGAGCGTGAACAAGCTCGTGCCGATGCGGCGCTCGAGGTTCTCCCGCTTTCGCTCAGGGAGGCGCAGCGTGCCTTCCAGATCGGTGTTCGAGGGCCACAGTTCGTCTGCGGCGACTTGCTCCCGGACGAACGTGGCGTACGGCTTGTCGCGGTTGTAAGAGTCGAGTGACGTAGTCGCGGGTAGCGCCAGGCCGTAGTGTAGAAATGGTCCGTCTCGAAGCCTGAGGTGTCGGCGTAGCGGACCAAGTCCAGCCAGTACCGGCCCCAGCGCTCGCCGTACCGTGCGGAGGCGAGCAGCCGGTCAACCAGCCTCGCGTAGGCGTCGGGGGCGGGGTCTTGGACGAACTGCTCGACTTCGTCTGGGCTGGGCGGCAGTCCGTGGAGGTCGAAATACGCCCGGCGCACCAGCGTCCGGAGATCGGCTGGCGCAGCCGGGCCTAGCCCGCGAGCCTCTAGCTCGGCCAGGATGAAAGCGTCCACCGGGGTGCGTACCCACCCCGCGTCGGCGGGCCGGGGCACCGCGGGCCGCTGCGGTTTCCGGAACGACCACCACGAGGCATCGGACTGGTCCCCTTGGCCTGGGCCCCACGGTGCGCCTGCTTCGATCCAGCGGCCCAGCAGAGCGACCTCGTCCTGGGTCAGCGGCGGGGTCGGCCGGAGGCATCCGCAGCTCGCCCGCTCGGGCAACCGCTTGGTACAGCAGGCTGGCGGAGGCGTCGCCCGGTACGACGGCGGGACCGCGCGTGCCGCCGTGGAGCATGGCTGGGCGCGTCCGCAGGTCCAGGTTCGCTAGGCGCGCCAGCCCGTGGCACGAGATGCATCTGGAGCCGAGGATCGCCCGGGCGGACTCGGCTAGAGAAACGGGGGAGTCGGCGGCCGCCGGGGCGAGGCAGACCAGCAAGGCTGCCGGAACCAGCTGCGCGGAGCGCATGAACAATCGTCGTCGCTGAGGCCTTGGCGCAATCCAACGACTGCCCTCGCGCCATCCGGAGGGCACGGAGCCACCCCATGCTCGGCCTGCCACAGTATACCTCCTCAGGTTCTCGTCAACTGCCCAGGAGCCGACCCCTGCCCGGATCGCGGGGGATCGGTGCGCACTTCCAAGGGCTGGGGCTTGCTACCCTGCACTGGGATGTCCTCGCAACGGTTGCTGCTTCCGGTCCTGGCCCTGTCGGCGTCGGCTGCTCTCTCCCAGATCGAGACGCCTAGGACGGTCGTGGATTACCCTGCAGCCAACCGGGTGGTGAAGCTCGAGTTCGGGCTGCAAGCCGCCGAGGCGGAGAGATGGACCGGCCGGGCGGTCGTGGCAGGAGGCACGATCCACGCTGTGTGGGGCTGGCACTTCAACCGGCCCGACCGGATCGTCGGCCCCGACGCCTGGGACCTGTGGGTCCGTCCGCTGAATCCCGCTGGCGCTCCATACCGCCTGCGCGACGAGCTGCCCCGGGGTGCCCGCGTTCTGCCGAACGGTGTGTACTTGAGCGTCGAGGCCTCGCCATCGGCGAGCTTGACGGTGACGACGAACCACGGGGGGTTCGCCGTCACGCTCGCGGATCTGGATGCCCGCGGACGCCTCGAATTCCTCGGCGGCGACGCTGTCGCGACCGCGTCCCCGGCGGTGCGGGCTCTGACCCGCGGAGAGGCCAGCCAACACGATTTCCCGGCAGCCGTCGATACGGACAGAGGCCTTTTCGTGGCCTGGACGACCTACCACAACGAGGCCAACACGCTGTACTTGGCTTGGCTGGACGGGGAGGCTTG
This sequence comes from Bryobacterales bacterium, assembly GCA_965213745.1. Lineage (GTDB taxonomy): Bacteria > Acidobacteriota > Terriglobia > Bryobacterales > UBA6623 > VXMF01. The sequence goes on from CBDBZZ010000055.1 coordinate 337,591, forward strand.
GCGCACGTTCCGGGTAACGCCGAGCTGGGGCGACTATTCAGGGACCGCGATCGCTAGCGGAGGCGACGGCCGCATCCACGTGATCTGGAGCGAGTACGCCAGAGGCCGCTGGCGGCTCGTTGACCGCGCCTTCGACCCAGCCACGGCCTCCTGGTCGCCCGCAGTCTACATTTCCCCGGTCGGGACCAGGCAGTATTTCCCTGTCGCCGCCACCGCCCGGGACGGCACGCCCTGGGTCGCATGGCAGGAGTTCCGCGGGGCCGAACTCGATGTCATGGCCGCTTGGCAGGGCGACGCTGGGTGGTCGGAGCCCATCCAGGTCAGCTCCTCGGAAGCCAACGACTGGGCCCCGGACCTAGCGGCCGCGCCGGACGGGTCGGTGTGGGTCGCCTGGGATAGCTACTCGAGCGGCAGCTACGGCATCTTTCTCCGGCGGCTGCGGCCCGGGAGGGCCGATCCGGCCATCGCCGTCCCGCCCGACCCGAATCGAGCGCTCGAGCCCTCCGTCGCCGTCGACGATCGGAACCGGGTCTGGCTGGCCTGGGCCGCGAGCGGCCCCAACTGGGGCAAGGACTGGGGCGTGCTCGGCCGTCCGGGCACCCAGGTTCGCGCCACGAGCCAAGTGCGACTGGCCTGTTACGCCGACGGCCAGTGGCTCGAGCCGAGCGAGAGCCTGGAGGACGCCGTGCCGGCGTGGATGTCCGACATGCACGAGTATCCCGAGCTGGCGATCGGTTCCGGCGGCGTGCCGTACGTGTTCTTCCGCAAGATGCTGGGGCGCCTGCCGGTCGCCGAGCACGAGCTGCGCGTCCAGTTCGGCAGCGACCAGCGTCAACTCCAGCCTTGGTACGACACGATCCGGGGCATGTCGGAGATCCGCGTGGCCGGCTTCGACGGGGCGAAGTGGACTCCCGTGCGGGACTTGCCGCTCAGCACGGGTGGAGCGTACGCGCAACTCGCGCTGGCTGGGCGCGGGGACCGGTTCACGGCGGTCTGGCCGACGGACGGGCGGACGTACGAGAACCCGCATGTGAGGAGTTCGCAACTCCGCTACGCCGAGCTCGACCTGCGTGCGCGGTACGCGGCGGACGAGCAGCTGCGCCCCTACGAGCCTTGGCGCGGCGACTTCGTGGACGCCGCTCCGACGGAAGCCGCCGATCTGGCCCGGGTGCGGGCAGCCCGCTGGGAGGCGAAGGAGCCGTTGCGGCTGTTCCGCGGCGACCTCCACAGGCACACGGACCTCTCGGCCGACAGCCAGCGAGACGGCGACATCTTGTTCAACTACCGCTATGCCCTGGACGCGGGCGCCCTGGACTTCCTGGCGGTGACCGATCATTCGGGGGCCGAGCGCCTGCATTACTACAAGTACCAGTGGTGGCGGACGCGCCAGATCGCGACGATGTTCAACCAGCCCGGCCGCTTCGCCGCCTTCTTCGGCTACGAGAGGACTGTGACGTTTCCCGGGGGTCATCGCAACGTGATCTCTGCCCGCCGCGCAGTGCAGCCTGTGCCGATTTCGGACGAGGAGTTCACGGGCGCGGAGAGCTGGGCCGAGCGACTCTATCCAGCGCTGCTGCGGCACGGGGACATCGCGATCGCGCACACGACGGCAGGCGGCGGCGGCACCGATTGGCGCGACAACGACCCGGGGGCGGAGCCCGTGGTGGAGGTCTTCCAGGCCTTGCGCGGATCGTACGAGGAGGCCGAGTCGCCCGGCAAAGCCCGCACTACCGAACCCGCCGGATTCGTGTGGAACGCCTGGGCGAAGGGCTGGCGCTTGGGCTTGCTGGCGAATTCCGACCACGAGTCGACCCACCAGTCTTACGCCTGCGTATGGGCTCCCGAACTCAGCCGGAGGGCGATCCTCGACGCGATCAAGAGCAGGCTCACCTACGCTGCGACGGACAACATCGTGCTGCAATTCGAGGTGCGCCGAGAAGGCGGCCAGCCCGTGAAGATGGGGGGCGAGTCGGCGGCCTCCGGCCTAGCGGAGTTCCGTATCGCTGCCGAAGCCACAGCTCCTGTGGCTTCGCTGCAGATAATCCGCAACGGGGAGAATGTGTACAGCGCCGAGCCGCGGACCCGGCGGGTGTCGATGAGCTATCGGGACCGGGAAAGACCGCATCGTGGCACGGCCTACTATCATGTCCGCTTGGTCCAAGACGATGGGCAAATCGCTTGGTCCAGTCCCATCTGGCTCGCCTATCCAGCTGTAGACTGAACGCTATCTGGAACAGCCGCCGCAGCTGGCGTCCGCCGGCCCCCCGAGCAGGGCTTCGGGCGGGACCGCCAGCGCGAGCCCGATGGCCGAAGCGCCCTCAAGGGATAGGCGGACGATTCCTGGAGCTAGTCCTGCAGCTTGGCCGCGGGCCGGCAGCCCAGCCGGCTCCCGGCGAGGCAGCGCCGCGGGATCTCCGCTGTCCGCAGCCTTGCCGCACCGCGGACCTGCGCCGAGAAGAACCCAGCACCTGGTGACGCGACTGGTCCGGACAATCGAAAAGTGCGCCATCGAGGCGCGGGCTCAGCCGCCACTTGCCGCTTGGGCGAGGCCCGGTCCGCTCCAGATCATGCCGCAGCACGCGTCCCGCGTGCTGCTAGCAGCAAGACCGTCGCAAAAGCCTGGGGAAACCGTTTTCTGTATTACGAAGCGGAGGAGGCCGGTCTCCCGGCGGAGCCGAACGCGAGGCTCACCGATCGTGCGTCGGGGAGAACATCCGCTTGCCCGCCAGCGTAGGGTTTGGTACTATGGTAGAGCCCTCCGAAAGTGGCGCAGGTTCCGTTATCTCCACACCACTTCCCACCCAGGAACCTGCGCCACACACCGCGGTTCAAGCGGTGAGCCTTTTGAGGCAGGTCAGGGGGTCTCGAATCATCCGTCGGCTTCGCCGCTTCTCTCGGTTTCGCGATAATGCTTCCCCTGAGCCCTCGGGGCTGCGCGCCGGATCCGTAAGCTCCTGCGCCGGCACCCTCGCAGGGCTGCGGGCCCCGGAACCAAGGCTCGGCCGCTGTCTCGGCAACGGCGGCCGGAGACCGCGGCCAGCTGGGCTGCCAAGGGAGGCCATGGATGCGACTGGCGGGCAAGGTCGCGGTGGTGACTGGCGCGGCGCGCGGCATCGGCCGCGCCGTCGCGGAGCGGTTCGTGCGCGAAGGCGCCCATGCCGTCGTCGCCTCCGACATTGACGGCGAGGCTCTCGCTGCAACAGCCGGGGAGATCGGGGCCTGGGCCTGCCGGGCGGATGTCAGCTCGGCGGCTGCCGTAGATGCGCTCATCGCCGCGACGGAAGCGCAGTACGGACCGATTGACCTGTTCTGCTCCAACGCGGGCATTTCCCACCGGGGGGGCGTGGAGGTGGCCGACGCCGACTTCGAGCGCGTGTTCGACGTCAACTACAGGGCCCACCTCTATGCTGCCCGCAACCTCGTGCCGAAGATGACGGCCCGGGGCGACGGCTACCTGCTGAACACAGCTTCCGCCGCTGGCCTGCTGACGCAGATCGGATCGCTGCCCTACGCGGTGACGAAGCACGCTGCTGTCGCGCTGGCGGAGTGGCTTGCGGTCACCTACGGCGAGCGAGGCCTGAAGGTGTCCGTCCTGTGCCCGCAGGGCGTGCGCACCCGGCTCCTCCTCGGCGAGCGCGGTGAACGCGACAATTTCCTCACGCCCGGTGCCTTGGAGCCGTCCGATGTGGCCGATGCGGTCATCGAAGGTTTGGCCGAGGAGCGTTTCCTTATCCTGCCGCATCCCGAAGTCGCAGAGTACCTGCGCCGCAAGGCCTCGGACTACGACCGCTGGCTGCGCGGCATGCGACGGCTGCAGGCCCGGGTGCGGGCGAATCCCTCCACGGCGATGCGGCGCTGACGCCCCGGCTCGGCGCATTCGCGCTCCCGAGCCCGGCCGGGGAAACCGGGCCGGGGGCGAGGCTAGAGCTTGCACGCCACGAATAGGAATGTGAACGTGTCCCCGGTGCCTTCCGGGCTGGCCTGCGGAAACGGGCCGGGGAACATGCAGCCTACGCCGCCCCCAGCGTGAGGATAGGCGTCAGGGGCACGGTGAGCGTCGCATTGATCTCGTCCCCGATCTTGGCGGCGGACGCGCCGCCGGCAGTGGCAGCCATCGTCCTGCGGCCCGCCATAGCGTAGAGGCCGTCGTTCCGGTTGGCGAGCCAGAAGGAGGGGTGGTCCACCTGCAGCCCCATCTTCGGCAGTGGCTTGGCCTGCGCCCCGAAGCGCAGGTTCTTCGAGTTGCGCCAGCCCACGAGGTCGCTGTAGCCGTACCAGAGGTGGGCCGTCGGGAACAGGTCCACGAAGCCGCCCGCCGTGCCGTCCTCCGGGGCCGCGTCGTCCGAGCCGAATGTGTGCCCGGCATAGACGCGGGGCTCTCCCGCGGTCCGGATGGTGTAGCCGACTTCGGCGTACGAGCCCCAGGCGCGGATGCGCGCCCCGGCCGCATCCCCCGTTGCCGGACGAACGCTAGGTTGTAGTCCAGAGGGCCGAGACCTTTGGCCCGCACGCGGGCGCCGCTTGGGGAGCGATCTAGGTCCCCGCGGAGGTTCAACTCGTTGACGACCCCGAGTGCTCTCGTGAACTCGGCTGCAGCGCGGAGGCGAGTCACTTCCGCCCGGTAGCCGAGGTTGGGCTGGTTCCGGGACGCCAAGTCTTGGGACCGGCGCAGCGCAGGCAGCCCACCGCGCCTCCGGACGCGACCGGACTGCGGGCCGCGAGTCCTGCGCCGAAGCCTAGGCGGGCTCGGGCAGCGGTTCCGAGCGGGGGCCTGCGAGCCGGGCGGCCGTTTCCAGGGCCACGGCCCGCTCGTCCGCGGCGGAGAACCGCACGGCAAGAGACAGAAAGGAGACTGCCGTCACCATCGCGCCCAGGATCAGCAACGCCTGCGGCCAGCTGAGTTCGGCGGCCTTGAACAGGAAACCCGCGGCGACGGCTCCGGCGTTGCCGCCGGCTCCGACGATCCCGGCCACCGCCCCCAGCGCCTTCTTGTTGATGAACGGCACCACCGAGTACGTGGCCCCTTCGGACATCTGCACGCAGAGGCTGAAGAGGATCAGCGTGCCGATCGCGATCGGCAGCGCCGTCTGCTGGGAGAACAGCATCAGCGCCAGGCCCTCCAGGAACAGGGCTAGGCCGAGGAACCACGCACGGCCCCGCAAGCCCCAGCGCAGGCCGCACTTGTCGCCCGCCATGCCGCCGAGCGTGCGAGCGAAGATGTTCATCAGGCCGAACAGCCCTGCCACGAGGCCCGCCGATGCCAAGCCGAGCTCGAAGTAGTCGTGGAAGTACAGCGCGGCGATGTTGTTGATGGTCAGCTCTACCCCGAAGCAGGCGCCGTAGATGACGAACAGCGCCCAGACGCGGCGATCGGCGCAGGCTTTCAGGAACGGCGCCGTTCACCTTCGCCGAGCTCTCCAAAGCGCCTTGGGCGCGGAGCTCCCGGTAGCTTCCGTCGGGGGAATCTTCAGTGAGCTTCCAGTACAGCCATGAGGTCGTCAGAAGCGCGCCCCCGGGGATGACCATCGCCATGCGCCAGGCCGTAGCCTCCTTGTCGACGAAGGCCATCGCGCCGGCGAAGAGCAGCGGCATCGCCATCTGCGTCACGCCCCCCGCCGAGGTTGCCCCAGCCGGCAGTAGTCGCGTTCGCCGTGCCGACGGTGTTCGGTGCGAACATCACCGAGGTGTGGTACTGCGTGATGACGAACGAAGCCCCGATCGCCCCGATGGCGAGCCGGAAGAGGAGGAAAGTCTCATAGCTGTCGGCGAGGCCGATCGTCATCACCGGGATCGACCCCAGCGCCAGCAGCCAGCTGTAGGCCCGCCGGGGCCCGATCTTGTCGCACAGCCAGCCGATCAGCAGGCGGGCGATCACCGTGAACGCCACCGAGACGATGATCGTGTTGCCGAGTTGCTCCTTCGTGAGGGCTAGGTCTTCGCGAACGACTGCCATGAGCGGAGCGATGCCGAACCAGCCGAAGAAGCACAGGAAGAAGGCGAACCACGTCAGGTGGAAGGTGCGCATCGGAACGCTGCTGAAGCTGAACAGGTCGATGCTCGTTGCTTTGCTGCGAAAGTCCCATCGTTGGTCTCCTCGCTGCCGGGCGCGCAGCTCCGGCGCGGGACGCGGTGCGAACCGCGCCCGTCGGGGTTTGTTGCGCTGTCGGGAAGGCCGGACGGCTGGGTCCGGCTGGCGCCCCCTGGCGGACAGGGCGGGGCGATCTGGCTCTGCTAAGCGGCGCGCCTTGGGCCGCTCCTCTCGACCCGCACCGCCGCCTGCTTGTAGTTCGGTTCCCGTGAGATAGGGTCGAACGCGCTCTGCGTCAGCCGGTTCGAATTCTTTTCCTCGTAGTGGAAGGGCATGAACACCTGGCCGGGTCCCCACGATTCTCGGTGATCCGGAGCTCCAGGTGGTCGATGCGGCTGCGCGGCGACACAACGGTCACCAGGTCGTGCGGCTTGAGCCCCAATCGCCGTGCGTCGCGAGGGTTCATCTCGAGCCACGCCGAAGGGGACATCCGCTCGAGAATCCGCACCTCCTTCGTCTTGGTGCGTGTGTGCCAGTGCTCCACCGTCCTGCCGGTGTTGAACACGAACGGGAAGGCTTCGCTCGGCTGCTCCGGGTGCGGCTCCCACTCGATTGCGAATAGCCGCGCCTTGCCGTCCTGGGTCGGAAACTTGCCGTCGGAGTAGAGGCGCCTGGTCGCGGGCGCCGGGCCGTCCGCCTGCCCTGCGGGGAACGGCCACTGGACGGCGTGATGGCGGTCCAGCAGCTCGTAGCTCAAGCCCGAGTAGTCGCAGAGGCGGCCGGCGGAGACCTCGCCGCCATTCCTCGAAGGCGTCCTCGGGGTGGTGCCAGCCTGGGTACAGCGTTTTCGCGCACGCCCAGCTCGGCCGCCACAGCCAGGAAGATCTCGAAGTCCGAGCGGGCCTCCCCCGGCGGGTCAACAGCTCGGTTCACCTTGCTAACGCGCCTTTCGGAGTTTGTGTAGGTGCCGGTCTTCTCGCCCCAGATGGCGGCCGG
>CBDBZZ010000056.1:0-178727 GCA_965213745.1 Bryobacterales bacterium
GACCCCGGCAAGCGCTGGATCGGGCCCTGCTCGTCGATCTGCTCGGATTGCCCGAGCGGATCCTGGAGCCGCTGGGGGCCCTCCGCGATCAATGGTGCGACGAGCCGACCGTGCATGGCGGGAAGTCGACCCGAATCAACCGCTGCAACTGAAGCGTCCGGGCGAGGCTGACGCTTGGGTGGCTGCCCGAACTTCCGGTCCTTGATCCCACGGCTATCCAAAGAGAAGATCGCTTGGGGCAGGGAACTCTTCGAGGCGTTGCGGGCCCGCCCAAGCCGGCGAACGAGGCTTTTCGCTGCGAGGTCTGTCAATCGTTCGACCGCGCTCTGCTGGTGGCCTTGCTCGAATTACGTTGCTGAGGCTCGCGCAGCCAACGTTGATCGAGTCGATTTTGAACGCGGAGCTGTCCGGCGTGCCTCCCGGCAGGTTCAGATTGCCGCCGACTCGCCAGCAATCCAGGATGTATTCAGGCTTTCGTTGCAAAGGTACCGACAGAAGACCGGAGAGGAACTGCTCACCACCCTGGTGCTGGAAGAAGCCCACACCTTCACTCACCGGATTCTGGTCGACGAGTTGCTCCTCTTGCGAGCCGAGGGTGCGCGAGGGTGTTCGAGTGCATCGCCCGCGTGGGACGGAAACTCGGCCTCGGGCTCGAGTTGGCCTCCCAACGCCCCTCAGAGGTGTCGCTGACCGTGCTTTCGCAGTGCAACACGCTCCTTCTCCACCGCCTTTCTACTGATCGCGTCAAAAGTCGTGTCCTCAGAATTCAGGCCAGAATATACTTGCAGTCCGCCTCTCGCAAGAAGGCTCGCACCTGTTCCGGGGCTTTTTGCAAAGACTGGAAAGCAGCTTCCAGGTTGTCGCGAAGCTGTTCTTCGGTCTGGCTCAGCTCGCGACGGACCCGCCGCTTGACCAAGGCCCATAGCAGTTCCACTGGGTTGACTTGCGGCGAGTAGGTCGGCTGAAAGTACAGCTCTACCGCGGCTTGGTTCGCTTGCAGCCGCTCCTGGACGATCCGGGCCCGGTGAATACTGCAATGGTCCACCACCAGCAGAATCTTCCGATCCGCTGCCTCCGCGATCCGCTTCAAAAACTCCCGGAAGACCTCCGCCGTGACAGGACCTTCCCGCACGGTGTCATGGAGCTGGCCCTCCGGGCTGCCGGCCGCCAGCAGGTGGAGGCGGAAGCGCCCGCTGGCCACCTGCACGACGGGGGTCTGACCGCACGGGCCCCCAGTACGCCCGGACACGCTCTGCGCAGCTAGGCCGGACTCGTCGGCGCAGGCGAGCAGGGCTCCCCACTCCTGGGCACGACGAAGGGTCTGGGGGAATTCTTGCTCTTTCCAGCGCTGCACAGCAGCGGGATCGTACCGGGTGGCACGCCGCTTGGGTCGTTGCGGCGTGAGTCCGAGCCGCCGCAGGGTCCGGCGCACCGGGGAGACGCTCAGGACGCTGCCGAACTTCTCCCAAAAGGCTTGGCGCACCCGCTGCGCGGTCCACCAAGCGAACTCGAATTTATATTGATGGGGGTCTTGGTCTAGGACGACGATGCGGATCCAAGCCAGGTGCCGATCTGTCCCTTGGCGTGGTCTTCCCGTTTTTTGACGATCCCGAAGACTTTCCAGACCTCCCAGGTAGAAGCGTGAGATCCAGCGCTAGATCGTGCGTATGGAGCAAGGGACGCAGGACTTTATCTGAGCCACCGACTTTCCCTCGAGGAACTGCAAGACCACCTTTTTCGAATCTCGAACTTCTGGTCCTTAGTAAGGCGCAGGGAGAAGAAGAATCTTTCTTTTGCCATACTCATACTAATAGAGTACAACAAATCCACCCTGCAGATCAATCGACAAAGGGATTCCCGAGACACGACTTTTGACGCGATCAGTAGAAGCCAGTCCAGGGCCTTCCCGAGGCCTTCTCCAGGCCGAATTCGCGCCGCAACGGCCAGGGAGCCGCCGCCTGGCAGGCTGCGGGGCGTACCGATCCCCGTCAGCGACCGCATCAGGACGCCCAGGTTGTACCCGCAGGCGTGGATGAGCAGTCGCTGCAGGATGTTGTTGCGGCCCCGCAGGTGGATCCGCCGCATCCCGCCGGTCGCGTACCTGGGGGCCCTCGACCGTGCGACCTGCTCGCAGCGCTGCCGCTCCAGCTGGCGCCCCCGCTCGCCGGCGACCCGCTCCCGGTGCGCCTCCCCCGCCGCGCGCTCGGCTTCCCGGCCCGGCTCCCCCTGGCGCGGCTTCCGCTGCGGCTCCGGAAGCACCGGCTCCGGCCCGGACTCCTCCAGCGCCGGCACCGTCGCGCCGCTGTGGCACCCCTTGTCCGCCACCACCGTCTGCGGCTTCCCGCCCTGCGCCTCCGCCACCGCCGCCAGCGTCGGCCCGAGCGTCGCCGTGTCGCCCCGGTCCGCGGCCTGCACGGTCAGCCCCACCAGCGCGCCGCTGTCCAGGTCCACCGCGGGCTCGGCCTGGGGGGCCCTGTCCGTCGCGCCGTCCTGCCTGCGGGCCACCCGGGCGTCCGGATCGACCGGGTGCTCCCCCTCCTGGTTCGCCAGCGACTGGTTCTGGCGCCGGCGGTCGCACTCGAGCCACTCTTCCTTCGTCGGCGTCTCAAGGCCCGCGGATGCCGCCAGGCGCTCGAGGAACTCCCCGGAGCCCTCCTGGGTGTTCCGCCGCTGCAGCGTGCTCAGCGCCGCGTGGGCTTCCAGCGGGGTGGCGTCCACCCCGACCGTCTCGCCCTGCGCCAGCCCGGCGGCCCGCAGCCTCTCCAGCACCCAAGCGCAGACCTGCTTGTGCGTCTCGAGGTCCAGGCGCTGGCGCGTGCGGCAGAGCGGGGAGTGGTCCGGCGGCGACGCGGGGAGCCCGGAGCCGAGGAACTCGCGGATCGAGAGCGTGGCGCTGGCCTGCAGGGCGCTGGCGCGCTCGGAATCAAGGCCCAGCAGGTAGCCGAGCAGGAGCCTGCGGCAGGAGACGCCCGGCGGCAGCGCGGGGCGGCCCAGCCTGGCGGCGTAGCAGGGCTGGCAGAGCCGCTCCAGGCCCTCGTCGCAGCCGGCCAGCGCGAGCGCCTCGTGGAGCTTCTCGCAGCACGGGACGGTCGGGGCCTGGGGGGGTGCGTCCGCAGGGAGGCAGACGCACCCCTGGATCCGTTGGCGAGCGCCCAGCGACATCTGAACAAGGATCCCCCGGCATGCTCTCGCACCGCAAGCCCCCGCGCGCAGCGCCGCTCAGCCGGACTTTATCAACGGGCTCCTAGGCAGTAGCCGCTGTCCCGATTCGACCAACAGTCACCAGCGGTCTAGGAATTCTGTAGGGGATTCGGTCTCGTCGTAGCCTGGATTGCGCAGATGGAACCGCTCCCGGTACCAGTGGGGCGAGCCTTCGTCGAAGCAGGAAGTGAGTTCTAACTCGGCGGGCTCGGCTTCAAACGGCTTCTCGTCTGCCTTCCTTAGCAGGCGTTGGAACTCAAAGGACAGGCATTGTTCGTCGCAACCCCCGAGTCGCAAGTAGGACCGGTGCGGGGCGTCGTGCAAATACAAGGGCTTCTCGTGCCTAGGCGATTCGGGCACGTGGAACACGAGGACAGGCTTGCCGTCGCAGTCGATGAGTCTAGCCGTAACCGACACTACACGATTAAGCTTTTGTCCGGATCGTAGGGCGCTCAGAAAATCATTCTGGACCTTGTCGACTTTGGCAATCCCAACGACCTCGTAGTCTAAACCTCTTTTTGAACGCCGAACACCAGCCAACCGCCGCCTGTGCTGGCGAAGGCCGAGACTGTCTTGTACGCGGAATCAGGTACTCCCTTTTGGGCTCTCTTGAACCCGACATCGCTCCATTCGTGACCCTTGAGCACCTCGAGCAGCCGGGTTTTGTCCATGAATGCATCTTTTGAAGTCAGTGATGATGGCAGGTACGGTGCCCGTCCACGCTTCGACTCGCGAACAACTCCGGCGGCTTGGCGGGATTCGAGTCAGAACTGGCGCGTCGTAGAACTTCCGCTGTCGCCGTTCCGAGTTGGCGCACGAGTATCGACCTGTTCCGAATCGGGGCCTCAGCGAGGCCACCTAGCAACGACGAGCCCCTGCCGCCATTCTCGCTCAGTCCTGATTGGCGGGCCCTCGCGTGCGGAGCTTCTGCGGAGTGCTGCGGGCCGCAATGCGGCCCCTGAGCCTGAGGTGGCCTCGCCGACAATTTTCTGTAGAGCGCAGCCAGATGGGTCTGGGACCACTGCCGCGCCCGCATTCGGCGAACCGCCGGGCAACCTGAACGCGGCGGAAAAAGAGCGGCTTGGGCGGATCAAATCGCCGGTCTTGCCGACGCTCAAGGAGCCCATGGGTTTGTATCTGTGGTAGATTGGGCGCGGATCGTCGACTAGATGCCGAGACTGAGGTGCTCCAGCGTGGCGCACCCGGCACTGTGGGGCGGTTACCAGCGAGGTCCCGAGCCGTGAATCGCAGACACTTTCTGAGCTATGCCTCCGCCCTTGCGGGCCTCCAGACGCTTCCGGCGGTGCGTGTGGAGGACGACCTGCGGATCACCGGCGTCAGGCTGGTGCGCATGCGCCCCAAGCGGCCGGTCCCTGCCTATGAGCCCGCCGCGGGGTCCTGGTCGGTCGGCGGCGTCGAAGTGGCCAACCCGGTCTCCATTTACCCGAAGTACAAGCCGATGCGCAGCCTCTTCCGGGCGACCGGGCCTCGGGCGGGGAGCTTTTGGGTCGAAATCGCGACCAACAAGGGCGTCAAAGGGTACGGCCCCGGTGGGCCCGGCGGGGGCGTGATCGTCGAGGATCACCTAGTGCGCCTGCTGATGGACGAGAACCCGCTCGATATTGAGCGCCTGTGGGACATCCTGTGGCGCTCGACGATGTCGTACGGGCGCAAGGGCACCGTAATCAACGCGATTTCCGGCGTGGACATCGCCCTATGGGACATCGCCGGCAAAGTCTGGGACGCCCCTATCTGGCGTCTGCTCGGTGGCCGGATCCACTCCAGGATCCCGTGCTACTGCACTGGCAACGACATTGAGCAGCATGTCGAGTTCGGATACAAGCGGCTGAAGCTGGCTCTGCCCCACGGACCCGCCGACGGGCGGGAGGGCATCCGCAAGAACATCGAGTTGGTCAAGCGCGCACGAGCGGCGGTTGGCCCCGACGGCGACGTCATGATGGATTGCTGGATGGCCTTGACCGAGCGCTACACCCTGGAATTGGCCGAGGCTTTCGAGCCCTACAACGTGTACTGGATCGAAGAGGCCCTGCCGCCCGACGATTACGAGGGCTTCGGGAGGCTCCGGGAGCAGATCACATCGACCCGCATCGTTACGGGCGAGCACATCTACACGCGGTACGGCTTCCGCCAACTGCTGCGGGTCAACGGTGCCGAAATCTGGCAGCCCGATGTCCATTGGTGCGGCGGGATCAGCGAACTCGTGAAGATCGCCCACATGGCTGCGGCCCACGACATCCCCGTCATCCCGCACGGCGGAGGCCAGCGCGACGCGGTCCACTTCATCTACGCCACCCCCAATGCGCCCTGGGCCGAGATGTTCATGCCAGCCCCCGGGGGGCCGGACATCGTGTACGAGCGGTATGAGGAAGACAACAACCTGACGCGAGGGCCAGAGGGCGTCTATACGCGTCCGTCCGACGGCCCTGGCGTAGGCTGGGACCTCGAACCGGAAGCCTGAGACATCCAAACTCTTGGGCTAACTGCGTTGCAGCCCTGGAGCAGTGCCGATTGCTCCGGGGCCTACCAACCTACGAGACGACCTTGTGCGCCACTTGAGTCTGGCGCGGCCGGTTTGCCTGCGAACCGGCGATCGCGAAACCGCCCCGGCCTACGGCCAAGGCGGGGTTGCTGTAGATCGGAGGGTTTGTTTGATTGCGCCATTCGACGCGGAACTGCGTCTTCACGGGCTCCCGAACAGACTCAAGCTGACGCGAACCATCCCTCGACGCCACCGTCCGAGATGAAACGATCTGCCAGCGTCCTTCTGCCACGGCCCGCTCCACTACGGTGCGGAAGGAGTTCCGGAACACCTCGGGAGCGATGCGGGCTCGCTCCGCCAGAGACGTCACCGTCGCTACTGATCGCGTCAAAAGACGTGTCCTCAGAATTCAGGCAAGAATAGACTTGCAGTCCGCCTCTCGAAAGAAGGCCCGCACCTGTTCCGGAGCTTTTTGCAAAGCCTGGCAAGCAGCTTCCAGGTTGTCGCGAAGCTGTGCTTCGGCCTTGCTCAGCTCGCGACTGACCGGCCGCTGGACCAAGGTCCCTAGCAGTCCCACCGGATTGACTTGCGGCGAATAGGTCGGCTGCAAACACAGCTCTTGCGGCTTGGTTCGCCGCCAGCCATCCCTGGATTGTTCGGGCGCGGTGCATCCTGCAATTGTCGACCATCAACAGAATCTTCCGGTCTGTCTCCTCAGCGATCTGCTCCAGAAACTCCCGGAAGACCTCCGCCGTGACGGGATCTTACCGCACCATGTAATAGAGCCGGCCCTCCGGGCTGCTGGCCGCCAGCCGGTGGAGGCGGAAGCGCCCGCTGGCCCCCCGCCCGACGGGGGTCTGCCCGTCGAGACCCCGGTGCGCCCGCACACGCTCTGCGCAGCCAGGCCGGACTCGGCGGCGCAGGCGAGCAGGGCTCCCCACTCCCGGGCTCGGCGAAGGAACTTGGGAAGCTCTGGGTCTTGCCACCGCTGCCCGTCAGCGGGCTTGTGTTTGGTAGTGCGCCGCTGGGGGCGCTGCGGCGGTAGCGGGAGCCGCCGCAGGCTCCGGCGCACCGGGGAGACGCTCAGGACGCTGCCGAACTTTTCCCTCCAGGCTTGGCGCACTCGCTGCGCGGTCTGCCAAGCGCACTCGCCTAGGCCTTGAGCGGGGTCTTGGTCTGCGACAGCGATGCGAATCCAAGCAGCGTGCCGATCTGTCCCTGGGCGCGGTCGTCCCGTTTTTTGGCGCTCCCGCAGGTTCTCCATGCCTCCCGGCAAGAAGCGTGAGGCCCAGCGATAGATCGTGCGTATGGAGCAAGGGACGCAGGACTTTAGCTGGTCCACCGACTTGCCCCCGAGGAACTGCAGGGCCACGTTTTTTCGGACTTTGAGCTTCTGGTCCGCAGTAAGGCGTAGGAAGAAGAATAATCTTTCTTTTGTCATACTCATCGTGGGCAGCAAATCCACCCAGCAGATCCATCGACGAAGGGATTCCCGAGACACGACTTTTGACGCGATCAGTACCTTCTCCCGAATGCGTTAGCGCTATTGCCGCTTGCTCCCCAAGGCAGTCCGAATTGACTGCTTGTTGCTAGTTTTGCCAAAAGTAATTGCAAGCGACCAATCAATAGAATCAATGGCTTACGGAGCCTTTTCGTGTAATTACTTATGAACATATCAGTAATGACATGTGTACGGAGAACGGTTCCAGCGAGTTTCAGAATGTGCTTGGCTTCCCGGCGTTGAGGAACAGGGGACGCGAACTAGCACTCCTGACGGGCCCGATGCATGCCGCTGCTTCCGTGTCACGGTCCATGCCTGCCTAGCGACGCTTGGCGTGTGGCAAAGTCCACGAATCGGCGTCGACGCGCAGGGCCGACGAGGGCGATGAAGAGAACCGCGCAGGTCGCCAACATCGCCGTGAACCTGAATCGGTCTAGATTCCTGCTGCGCCTGGAGTCTCAACGTTCCGGGCACCTTATTCCACGCCGTTCTGTTGGTAGGCTCAACCCGCTAATCGGATCTGATCCCCTTTGCTCCGGGTGCGGGGCGGGAATCGCGAATCGCGGGCCCCTCCGACTTGCGTGGCGCATGGCTGATGTCAGTCGATGCGCCGGGTGCCTCTTGCCCACAACGTCAACCGAAGCTCGTCACCGAACAGCTCGTACGTCGGGCGGCGGCCAGAGTGCGCCTCGCCGTCCTCAAGTATCTTTCGCACGCCTTCGCCTCGCGATTCGAGGAACACCTGTCCGGTGCGTTTGCTCCGGATTCTCGACAGGAAGCTCACCAGGAGCTGGTTGCGGGTGAACGTGCGGTAAGGCATCTCGTCGAGCGTGATGGTGTTGGGCAGCTTGCCGGGGCTGTAGAGCTCCAGCCGGTCGGCGAACAGGAACAGGCGGATCTTCGAGCCGGAGATGGCGTAATCGCGGTGGGCGACAGCGTTGACGATCGCTTCGTCGACTACGTCGAGGTCATACCGTGCATCGGTTCTGCCGCCCGATCGGGTGTTCTCCGCTGTCTGCATGAATTGGGCGACGAACGCGATTCCGGCGTCGATCTGATCGGACACCGGCCCGGCGAGCCGCTCGGCGTGAGCGAGATCATCGGAAGACAGTCGCTCGCCCCGATAGCAGGCGGCTTCAATGGAGCCGGAGGGTAGGAAGTCGCTCGGCTCCGTGCCGAAGGTCAACAGCCCGGCGACCGTCGGGCGGTCGACGCCGTTCTCGTCTCGGAACGTAACGCGCGTGTTTCGGAGTAGGTCGAGCCAGGGGATGGTCGGCGAGCGTCCGAAGTACGCTTCGAGGCGGTTGCGGTTGAGGTCGTCGACGGCCGCCGTGGGCACAGCCTGCTCGTCGAACACGTATTCGCGGCCCCGCTGCTGGAACAGCCGAGCCAGTTCGGCAGGTGTGAGGTCGCGCTTCGTGGAGCCGACGCGAACGTAGTAACGTCCACCTGACGTTCGGTGGACGTATAGCCCGCACGGAACCTCGGCCAGTAACACGTGCCGGTCGTCTCCGGTCGCATCGGGGAGCAGGACCTTGTGCAGAATCGGGCGAATCGGCGGCTCGCAATTGTGCGTTGCGACATTGACGATCCAACGCTCGACCCCGTCGACGTGCGACAGTGGAATCCCAGCCACTGCACCGGAATCTCCGACCCCAAGAAAGATGACGCCGCCGACGGCGTTCGCGAATGCAACCAACTCCCCGGCGACGGCTTCGGTATCTGGAGCGAGCACGCTGCGATCCCCGAGATGCACCTCCTTGAACTCAGCCCGAGCGTCTTCCCCGGCGCGGAGCTGATTTAGGATTTGGTCGGTAGTATCGAACATCGGTTCATGCTCCGATGCGAACAGTCGGCGTCGAGTCCGTCAGTCTGTGGGCTTTCCGTTACTGGTATCCACCGATTATACGCACGACCTCCGGCGGTTCAGTCGGCAGCTGTGGCGGCATCCCCTTGGCACCAGCCTTGGAAGCGGCGGCGCGCAGCACTAGCAAGAACTGCGTCTCCAGCCACAACTTCATCTCGTTCCAGTCCGCTTCCCGTCCGGGACGGAAGCCGTGAGCGAGTAAGGAGTTGTTCCGTACTTGAAGCTGGTCAAGCAGTTCTCTGGTGTGGTGCGTTGCGAATTGCTGCACCCGTGCGTCGAACCGTACCTGCTCGTCACCGTGTTCTCCGATGACCCGCCATGCTTCATACAGCCCGATCCTGATCTTTCCATCACGTCGGGGCTTCGTTCTCGATGCCTTCGGCAGCTTGTCGGCGGGAAAGTCTGCGGTATTGATTCCGAGTTCGGATTGCAACTGCCATTGAGCAGTCCATTCGGTTTGGGATTGTCGCTGGGTTTCAAGATCAGGGCATAGGCGGGAACGTCTTTTCTGGTGATCAGTTTCCGAGGGTCGACGGGATCGGTACTGACCCGTGTCACGACCTGACTGGATTGCGTCCAATTCAGGCAAGAATATACTGATGTGTTCATAAGTAATTGCACGAAAAGGCTCGGCAAGACATTGATTCTATTGGTGGTCTGCTTGCAATTATTTTTGGCAAAATTAGTATTTGCAGTCTGCCTCTCGAAAGAGGGCTTGCACTTGTTCTGGAGCTTTTTGCAAAGCCTGGCAAGCGGCTTCCAGGTTGTCGCGAAGCTGGGCTTCAGTCTTGCTCAGCTAGCGACGGACCCGCCGCTGGACCAAGGCTCCTAGCAGTTCCACCGGATTGACTTGCGGCGAGTAGGCCGGCTGCAAATACAGCTCCGCTGCGGCTTGGTTCGCCGCCAGCCACTCCTGGATGATCCGGGCGCGGTGCATCCTGCAATTGTCGACTATTAACAGAATCTTCCGGTCTGTCTCCTCAGCGATCTGCTCCGGAAACTCCCGGAAGACCTCCGCCGTGACGGGACCTTCCCGCACCCTGCCCTAGGAGCCCGTTGCTAAAGTCCGGCTGAGCGGCGCTGCGCTTGGGGGCTTGCGGTGCGAGAGCATGCCGGGGGATCCTTGTTCACCTGGCGCTGGGCGCTCGCCAACGGATCCAGGGGTGCGTCTTCCTCCCTGCGGACGAACTCCCCCAGGCCCCGACCGTCCCGTTCTGCGAGAAGCTCAACGAGGTGCTCGAGCGCTCCGGCTGCGACGAGTGCCTGGAGCGGCTCTGCCAGCCCTTCTACGCCGCCAAGCTGGGCCGCCCCTCGCTGCCGCCGGGCGTCTCCTGCCGCATGCTTCTGCTCGGCTATCTGCTAGGCCTGGGTTCCGAGCGCGCCAGCGCCCTGCAGGCCAGCGACACGCTCTCGATCCGCGAGTTCCTCGGCTCCGGGCTGAACGAGTCGACGCCGGACCACTCCACGCTGTGCCGCACGCGCCAGCGCCTCGACCTCGAGACGCACAAGAAGGTTTTCGCTTGGGTGCTGGAGAGGCTGCGGGCCGCCGGGCTGGCGAAGGGCGAGACGGTCGGGGTGGACGCCACCCCGCTGGAAGCCCACGCGGCGCTGAGCACGCTGCAGCGGCGGAGCACCCAGGAGGGCTACGGGGAGTTCCTCGAGCGCCTGGCGGCATCCGCGGGGATTGAGACGCCGACGAAGGAAGAGTTGCTCGAGTGCGACCGCCGGCGCAAGAACCAGTCGCTGGCGAACCAGGAGTGGGAGCATCCGGTCGATCCGGACGCCCGGGTGGCCCGCAGGCAGGACGGCGCGACGGACAGGGCCCCCAAGGCCGAGCCCGCGGTGGACTTGGACAGCGGCGCGCTGGTGGGGCTGACCGTGCAGGCCGCGGACCTAGGCGACCCGGCGACGCTCGGGCCGACGCTGGCGGCGGTGGAAGAGGCGCAGGGCGGGAAGCCGCAGACGGTGGTGGCGGACCAGGGGTACCCCAGCGGCGCGACGGTGCTGGCGCTGGAGAAGTCCGGGCCGGAGCCGGTGATTCCGGAGCCGCAGCGGAAGCCGCGCCAATGGGAGCCGGGGCAGGCAGCCGAGCGCGCGGCGGGGGAGGCGAACCGGGAGCGGGTCGCCGGCGAGCGGGGCCGCAAGCTGGGGCGGCGGCGCTGCGAGAAGGTCGAACGGTCGAGGGCCCCCATGTACGGGACTGGCGGGATGCGGCGGGTCCACCTGCGGGGCCGCAACAACATCCTGCAGCGACTGCTCCTCCACGCCTGCGGGTACAACTTGGGCGTCCTGCTGCGGTCGCTGACGGGGAGCGGTACGCCCCGGAGCCTGCCAGGCGGCGGCTCCCTGGCCGTTGCGGCGCTAATTCGGCTTGGAGAAGGCCTCGGGAAGGCCCTGGAACGGCTTCTGAGCGCGTTTTCGAGCGTTGGGGCCGCCCGGCGGCCCGCGCTCGGGCTCGGAGCCTAGTCCGCAGAAGCCTTCGCTGCGTTCCACCGCGTCTCGGCTGTGACTCGGACAGCGCCATTTATCAACGGGCTCCTAGAGCTGGCCCTCCGGGCTGCTGGCCGCCCGCTGGTGGAGGCGGAAGCGCCCGCTGGCCACCCGCCCGACGGGGGTCTGCCCGCAGAGGCCCCCGGTGCGCCCGCACACGCTCTGCGCAGCTAGGCTGGACTCGGCGGCGCAGGCGAGCAGGGCTCCCCACTCCCCCGCCCGGCGAAGGAGCTTGGGAAACCCTGGGTCTTGCCAGCGCTGCCCGTCAGCGGGCTTGTATTTGGTAGTGCGTCGCTGGGGGCGCTGCGGCGGGAGCGGGAGCCGCCGCAGGCTCCGGCGCACCGGGGAGACGCTCAGGACAATGCCGAGTTCCCCCCAGGCTTGGCGCACTCACTGCGCGGTCCACCAAGCGCACTCGCCTAGGCCTTGAGCGGGGTCTTGGTCTGCGACAACGATGCGAATCCAAGCAGCGTGCCGGTCTGTCCATTTACGCGGTTGTCCCGTTCTTCGGCGATCTCGAAGGTTCTCCATGCCTCCCAGGAAGAAGCGTGAGATCCAACGATAGATCGTGCGTATGGAGCAAGGGACGCAGGACTTTAGCTGGTCCACCGACTTGCCCCCGAGGAACTGCAGGACCACGTTTTTTCGAACCTTGAACTTCTGGTCCGTGATAAGGCGTAGGAAAAAGAATAATCTTTTTTGTCATACTCATCGTGTGCAACAAATCCACCCAGCAGATCCATCGACGCAGGGATTTCAGAGACACGACTTTTGACGCGATCAGTACTGTGTCGTCCGGGACGAGTTCAGACTGGCAGCCATAGCTTTCTCGCAAGATGATGTTCTGCGTATGCGCAGAGATCGCGGCGGGTGCCCACGTCATTGCGGAAGTTGTGATCGGGCCGCAGCCCGTGCAGGGGGCGCATTCCGGCCGCAGAATGGCGACCGAGACCGCCGGCGAGGAAGCAGTCCCCACCCCGATGTCATCCGGCCTCCCCTGGCCAACCGAAATGCCTAGCCTGCCCGGCACGGTCAGGGACCGTTCCCGGCTACGGCCGGCTGGCGGCCGCGCGGGTGGCTGGACTCGGCAGGTCCCGCGACTCCGTCGCCCTCACGCAAGGTGCGGTATTCGCCTGCCGGGAGGCCCTCCACGCGATCCACGATCCCGCTCGGCCAGCGGATCTCGATCCACTCGGCTGAGGGCTTCGAGCCCAGTCCGAGCAGTTCGCGCCGGTCGTGCGACGACAGATAGCTGCCGCCGCTTGTCCTCAGCCGCCGATGTCGTGCGCCTCCGGCTTGCCAACTCACAACGGCTCCCACGGCCTCGGGGTTGCTGCGCCTCGCCTCCAAGCGCAGGCCGATCCAGTGGTTGTCATGCGGGGTGACGTTGCGCAGCAACAAGGGGGCCCCGCCATTGTTCGACACCAAAGCGTCCGGATCGCCGTCGTTGTCGTAGTCCCCGACCGCCAGCCCTCGGGCGGCATACCGCCTCTGAAACACACCCCCGGCTCCGTCGCTGATGTCGTCGAACGCATCGCCCGTGTGCTCGAGCAAGAGCAGTTTCTGCTTGTAGCTGACTAGGGCCTTGAACATCCCGATCATGTCGTCCGGATGGCCGTTGGCCAGCAGCAGGTCCGGATCGCCGTCGTTGTCGAAATCGCTGAACCGCAGACCCCAGCCGCTGTAAAGCCGGGTCGCTTGCCGGATTTCGACAGAGGCGTCCACGAAGTCCTCTCCGCCGAGGTTCCGGTAGAGGCTGAACATCTCATGGTCGATGTTCGCGACGAATAGGTCTTCCCAGCCGTCCCCGTCGTAGTCCGTGGCGTCGACGCCCATCCCGGAGCGGGCGGTGCCCGCGTCACTGTACGCAACTCCCAAGAACAGGCCTTCCTCCGCGAAGGTGCCGTCGCCTTGGTTGACGAACAGGAAGTTCTGGATCGTGTCGTTTGCTACGAAGAGGTCCAACGCTCCGTCGCGGTTGATGTCGGTGGCGACCGCGCCGAACGATTTGCTCCCCACGCTAGCGATGCCGGAAGCTTGGCTCCGGTCGCTGAACGTGCCGTCCCCGTTGTTCCGGTACAGCAGGCACCGGGTCGGACGAAACGAGCGGGGGATGCAGTAGTGCCGCCGACCGGCCTCGTTGTCCCCGCAGTACTTGGACTCCTCGACGCTGTAGGAAACGAATCCGGACACAAAAAGGTCCAGCTGCGAGTCGTTGTCGTAGTCGAACCATACGGCGTCGGTGAACCAGCCGTGTGCGCCAACGCCTGCCTCCTCGCCGACCTCCTCGAACGTGCCGTCCCCGCGGTTCCGGTACAGCAGGTTGCGGCCGTAGCTGGTCACGAAGATGTCGGTGTCGCCGTCGCCGTCGTAGTCCGCCGCTGCGGTGCCCATGCCGAACTGGCCGCCCGCGACTCCGGCGTCCGCGGTCACATCCGTGAAGGTTCCGTCTCCGTTGTTGCGGTACAGGGCGTTGCGCAGCTCCCGGTCGGGCGCGTAGAAGTCGGACGGACCGCTGTTGACTAGGTAGATGTCCAGCCAGCCGTCGCTGTCGAAGTCCAGGAATGCGCAGCCCGCGCCTACGGTCTCGGGAAGGTGCCGGTCGTCCGACATTCCGTTGGTATGGACCCAGTGGATTCCGCTGGCGCTCGGCGGGACCTCCTCGAACCGAATGGCCGCTGGCGCGACCGCCTGAGAGTGGATTCCTGCAACGCACGACAATCCGCAGGCCGCAGCCTGGAGCAGGCGCAACCGCCGGGCGGAAACTCCGCTGGTAGGGGCTTCGGAGATCATGGTGTCACCGTTGCGGCAGCGTCAGAACTGTGCCGTCGTAGAGATGGTCGACGCCTTGCAGATCCCGCTCCTGCTGCTCCGCGTTGAGCCTTTCGATGATGGCCCGCTCCCGGAGGAAACTGTCCCGACGCTTGAGTTTGGCGTACACGCGCGCCAGCATCACATGGGCCGGGGCGAACTCGGGCTGGGCTTCGACCACCAGCTCCAGCAGCGATTCGGCCTCCGTCCAGTTCTGGAGGGCAACCTGCACCTGGGCGAGCAGGTATTGCACGCCGGTATCGAACTCATCTTGGCGGAGGGCGGCCTCCAGCAGTTCCAAGGCCCTGCGGGAGTCGCCCCGCTGCTGCATCAGCCAGCCAAGGAATGCGTTCGCGTTGAAGTCGGCGGGATTGATTGCTAGCTCCGCTTCGAACTCCCGCACCGCGCGCTCGTGGTCGCCGGTGTAAATGAGGGTGACACCTAGCTGCGAGTGCAGCGTCTGCAGGTTTGCTGAGTGGGCGTGCGCCCGCTGGAAAAGCGCCAGGGCCGAGTTGTAGGCCTTCTGCGCGAGGCGCACCGAACCCCGAATCAGGAGCGCTTCGGGCGAGTCGTCCGCATGGAGCCGTTCCTCGACCAAGGCCGCCGCCTTCTTGATGCCACCCGCCCGAACGTATGCCGATCCCAGCGTATAGAGCGCTTGGCGATTGGCCGAGTCGGCGGCGACGACTCGTTCCAATACCTCGATGCCGCGGTCCAGCTGATCCTGACCGAGCAGGCAGAGCCCGTAGAGATGCAGGGCCTGGCTGTGGGCTGGCTGGCGGTCCAGGACCCACGCAAGCTCGCGTTCGGATTCGGCAAACCGTCCGGCTTGAAACAGCGCCAGTCCCAATGTGTAGGCCGTGCCCACATGCGCCGGAGCTGCCGTGCGCACCTTCCGCAGCGCCGGAATCGCTAGCTTGGCTTGGCCCAGGCGGAGATACGCCAAGGCCAGATTCGACTGGATGTCAAGGCGGCTCGGGCCAAGAGCGGCCGCCTGGCTATAGGCGGCCAGCGCTCCTTGCGTGTCACCTGCCTGCTGCAGACGGGCCCCCCGCGCAAACGCCTCGTCGACGCTCTCTGCGGGGGCGAGGCCAGGAAGCGCCGCCATGTATAGGAGCGCCGGCCGGATGAAACCCAATCGTTGCAAGAGTGGATCGCTCGCCGAAGCCGTCGCGCCAGGTCTGCGGCTCGGCGGCCTACTGCTGCGATTCTTCCATACTCTACTCCTGCGGCGGCACGGTGCGGACGGAATCGGCCCTCGGCGCGATGCGCCGGGCCTGAACCGCCTCCGATTCGCGCCCGCGGGGGGTGCCGCAAGGCGGCCGGCGCTGTCCAGGCACCTGCGATGAGGCATCCGCGATTTGGCATTGAATGCTGTCGGGCGTATGTCGCTGGACTCGGCTGAGACCGGGTAGTCCGTTCGCCGCGTGTGCCCCGGCGGCCCCAGCTCGGGTCCCAGCCGGGCGCTGATAGAGTGTGGGCATGGGGGGAGGGCTTTCGCGCCGGCAGCTCCTTGCCCTGGCCGCTCCTGCCGCCCAAGCTCTCGGGCAAGGGGTTGCGTCGAGGGGTGTGCGTCCCGCCCGACGGGCCGCCGCCTCTGGCAAGCCTTTCCGGGCGCGCTTCACCGATGTGGCCGCCGCGGCGGGCTTGACTCGCCCGACCGTGTACGGATCGCCGCACAATCCCCAATACATCATCGAGGCCATCGGCTGCGGAGCGGCATTCCTCGACTTCGATAACGACGGGTGGCTGGACATCTTCCTCCTGAACGGCCGCACGCTGGAGGGCGTGCCCGACGGTGCGTCGAATCGTCTGTACAGGAACAACCGCGACGGCACCTTCAGCGATGTCACAGCGGAAGCGGGCTTGGTCCGCCACGGCTGGGCCGCGGGGGTTTGCATTGGCGACTACACCAACAGCGGCTTCGACGACCTCTTCATCACCTACTGGGGCCAGAATGTCCTTTACCGCAACAATGGCGACGGCACGTTCACCGACGTAACGGAGGAGGCGGGCCTCGCCCATCCCGAGGTCCGCTGGGGCTCGGGCTGCACGTTCCTCGACTACGACCGCGATGGCTATCTGGACCTGTTCGTGGCCAACTACTTGGACTTCGATTTCGATGCGGTGCCGCTGCCGGGCGAGTCGTCCGTATGCCTTTGGCAGGGCGTGCCCGTGATCTGCGGCCCGCGGGGCCTTCCGCACGGGCGGCACCACCTGTATCGCAACAACCGCGACGGCACCTTCACGGATGTCACGGAAGAGGCGGGCATTGCGACGGCCACCGAGACCTACGGCTTGACCGCAGTTGCCGCCGACCTCGACGGCGACGGGTGGCCGGACATCTACGTGGCGGGTGATTCAAGTCCTAGCCTGTTCTTTCGCAACAACCGCGACGGGACATTCACCGAAGAAGCGCTGGAGCGCGGCTGCGCCGTGAGCGAAGACGGCGCGGAGCAGGCGGGGATGGGCGTAGCCGTGGGAGACTACGACCTCGACGGTAGCCTGGACCTCTTCAAGACGCATTTCTTCGACGACACCCATGTTCTCTATCGCAACGACGGAGAGGGGGTCTTCGACGATCGCACGCTGCGTGCGGGCCTCGGCTATGAGACCCGGTACGTGGGCTGGGGAGCCGGCATGGCCGATTTCGGCAACAACGGCCTGCCGGACATCTTTCTCGTCACGGGCAGCGTGTATCCGCAAGTTGCCGCCGAGTACGAGCGCTACCCCGCCGCTACTCCGCGCGTCCTGTTCCGGAACCTCGGCGACGGGAGGTTCGAGGGGCTGACAGACGAAGCTGGCCCGGAGCTCGCCGCGGTGCATTGCAGCCGCGGCTGCGCCTTCGGCGACTTCGACAACGACGGTGACGTGGACGTTCTGATCGTCAACCTCAACGCGCCGCCCACGCTGCTGCGGACCGACGTGACAGATGGCGGAAACTGGCTCAAGGTCAAGCTGGTGGGAACAGCCTCGAACCGGAGCGCGATCGGGGCCACAGTGATTGCGACTTACGACGGTCGTCGGCAGGCCCAGGCCGTGCTGAGCCAGTCCAGCTTTCACTCGGCCAACGACGCCCGCCTGCACTTCGGGTTAGGGGCGGCGCATGCGGCGGATCTCGAGATCCGCTGGCCGAGCGGCAGCTCCGAGGCTTTCGCCGAGGTGCCAGCGAACGCCCTCTTGCGGATCCAGGAGGGCTCTGGAATCGTTGATCGGGAGGAATGGCCGCCCCCCTAGCGACGCACGGGCTTCCCCTTCGTGGGCAGCGAGCGATTTGGCGGTGCGCCCCTGGCCTCGGAAAACTTTCAGCGCCCGCGGAGCAGGGCTTGACGTCCGCACCTGAACCGTATACCATCTTGGCCAGCTTCCTCGGACTCTCTAGCGGATCGCGGAAGAGAGTTGCGAGTTGCTGGCCGACGCGCCTCCGGTGGCGGGTTGCACTTGGCTGGCATCCTCGCGGGTTCTTTGGGCTCCGTCCATCGCCGTCGGTGATGGATAAGGGCGAGCCGCCAGGCAACACCGTCGGCAGGCGTGCCTGCCAGGAGGAAGCCATGAACCCACAAAGACCGATGCTGGCGCTGGCCTGCCTGCTAGCCGCCAGTAGCGTGGCTTGGGCGCAAGTGTCCGGCCGCCTGTCGGGAACAGTCACCGACCCAACCGGCCAAGTGATCGTGGCCGCGGAGATCACGGTCACGAACGCCGGAACCGCGGAGCAGCGTCTGGTCCAGTCCAACGAAGCGGGCAACTTCGTGGTTGCCGCCCTGCCCCCCGGGGACTACTCGCTCAACGTGCAGTCCGAGGGATTCCAGTCCTACGAGCAGACAGGGATCGTCATCAGCGCCAATCAGGCGCTGGCGCTAGGCAGCATCCAGCTGACCATCGGCGCGGTTACCGAGACCGTCACGGTCGCAGCGGAGGGTGCCGCCGTCGAGACCGACAGCGCTGGCGTGAACGCTTTGCTCACCAGCAATCAGATGGACGGCCTGATGCAGCGCGGGCGGGACATCGTCGCCTTGCTCACTGTTCTGCCGGGGGTGGCCCAAGTCGCCAACAGCGACGCGCTAGGTGGCAACTGGGGGTCGCGCACGCCGAACTTCTCGGGGGCGCGCAACGGCTGGAACAACTTCATGCTGGACGGCATGCCCGGCAACGACATCGACGACACGACCACGTTCCATGTCTCCGTGAGCATGGACGCCATCCAGGAGGTCAGCGTCAAGTCCACCGCGTATCAAGCGGAGTATGGCCGCGTGCCGGGAGCCCAAGTCAACATCATCTCCAAATCGGGCACCAACGAGTTCCACGGGGCGGGGTATTGGTTCAAGCGCAACGAGGCCCTCAACGCCAACTCGTTCGACAACAATCGGTTCGGCTCCGACAAGCCGCCGTATCGCTTTGACACGGTAGGCGGTGTGCTAGGCGGACCGATTCAGCGCGACAAGCTGTTCTTCTTCGTCAGCCACGAGGTCTGGAGAATCCAGAAGCCGAGCCAACGGCACCGGGCCACGGTTCCGACGGCCCTGGAGCGGAGCGGCGACTTCTCGCAGTCGCTGGACCAGGACGGGTCCCTGATTCAGGTGATCGACCACATGACCGGCATGCCGTTCCCCGGCAACGTGGTTCCGCCGCCGCGGATCAACTCGTCAGGCCAAGGCTTGTTGAACTTCATGCCCGACCCCACGCATCCGGAACTCTTCGCGTCGCAGGGCATCAACTACACGGAGCTCTCCCCGTCCGCGCATCCGAAGACGCAGTGGCAATTCAAGTTCGACTGGGTGCCCACTCCCAACGACCGGATCACCTTCCGGCCGCGGTTCTGGAACGCCGACATCCAAGCCCAGCGGGAGTCGGTCGCCTTCAATGCGTTCAACAACAGCATTTTCAAGCAGGCGCACCACTACGAATACATCAACAAGAACCTCCAAGGCATCTACAACAAGACGCTCTCCCCGGCGCTCGTCAACGAGTTTCGCTTTGGCTTGGGACTGAGCCGCGAGTCGGGGGCGCTGAACGACGACTTCCAACTCGACGCCTTGCGCAAGGCGAACTATCCGGGCCTCGCGGACCTCGGGCAGCTCTTCCCCTCCGCCAACCCGCTCGGGCTCGTGCCCCGCTTCAGCTTCGGGGGCATCCCGAACGGTCCGCGCTCGGACTACGATCCCCGGACGCCCATCGCAGCGCACGACGAACGACCGGTGCTGTCGAACAACCTGAGCTGGTTCAAGGGGGATCACACGTTCAAGTTCGGCTTCTACTGGGAACTGAACGACGCCAGCGAAGGCCCCCGCGCGGGAGGCGTGGGCCGCCACATGGGCACCTACGATTTCCGGCGCAGCAACCTGAACCCGTTCGATTCGAACCATCCGTTCGCGAACGCGATTCTCGGGAACTTCTACTCCTACGCGGAGTCCAGCGGGCAGACCGAGGGCTTGGCCCGCACCTACACCGTCGAGTGGTTCGCCCAGGACACCTGGAAGATCACCCCGAAGCTCACGTTGGACATAGGAGTGCGGTTCTCGACCTTCACGCCGTGGCGCTTGCGGGAGAACGAGGGGTCGGCGTTGGCGATCAGCCGGATCGATCAGGCGCAAATCCCCTCGCTGTACTACCCGAGCATCGATGTCGCCACGGGTCAGCGGGTGGCGTACGACGCCATGACCGGCGAGTTCTTCCCGGCACCCTATATCGGGGCCAACATTCCGGGACGGGGCGACCGCCTGAACGGGGTGA
Source organism: Bryobacterales bacterium (assembly GCA_965213745.1). GTDB lineage: Bacteria > Acidobacteriota > Terriglobia > Bryobacterales > UBA6623 > VXMF01. The sequence goes on from CBDBZZ010000056.1 coordinate 20,101, forward strand.
TCGTCGGAGACGGATCCGCGGATTATCTGCACGGTTACCGCGAGCGGCCGCCTGTCCAAGTCCAGCCGCGGTTGGGATTCGCCTACGATCCCTTCGGCAAGGGCAAGACGGCGGTGCGGGGATCGTTCGCGGTCCAGACGCAAGCCATCTTCGGGTCGCAGGGCTCCATGTGGGACGTGACCACTTCGCCCCCGATTCTGGAGTCGCCGACGATCTATTTCGGCAACATGGGCACCTTCCTCGACGCCGCCCAGGTGTTCTTCCCGCCCAGCATGAAGGCGTTCGATCCGGAATTCGACCCGCCGCGGATCTACCAGTGGAGCCTCGGCGTGCAGCAGGATGTCGGTGGAGGTACGGTGCTCGACGTGAGCTATGTCGGCAACAACGGCACGCGTCTGTATCAGACGCGCAATCTCAACACGCTCTCTCCGGGCATCCGCTTCGACGAGACTTACGAAGACTGGACGACCGACCGGCCGCTTCCCGACGTGTTCCTGCGCCCGTATCACGGATACTCGGGGATCAATCTCCAAGAGAACACCGGCTGGTCGAACTACCACGCTCTGCAGGTGAGCCTCAACCGGCGATACACCTCCAACTTCCAATACGGCATCGCGTACACTTGGTCGAAGGCGATGGGGCTGGGGAATGGCGACCGGGACTCCTTGCCGATCTACCGGTCTGTCCGAGGCTACCTGTACGGCAAGACGGGATTCGACCAGACCCACATGTTTGTAGCGAACTACCTCTGGAGCCTTCCCAACGCTCGCTTCTTCGCCGGCAACCCCGCCGGCAAGGCGGTCTTCCACAACTGGGAGGTGGCCGGCATCATCACCATGGCCAGTGGATTTCCCCAGGGCGTCGGCTTCAGCTACACCGACGGCGTCGACCGCTGGGGCGGAGGGGACAGCCCCCGGGCCAACATGGTGGCGAATCCGATCATCTCCAGCAAAAGCTTTGACCGGTGGTTCAACACCGAGTCGGTGGCGGCTCCGGGAGTGGGCGATTTCGGCAACGCTCCGCGGGATGTCTTCCGAGGGCCGGGACTCCACAGCTGGGACATCTCGATCTACAAGAGCTTCCCGGTCACCGAGCGCTCCCGCTTTCAGTTCCGGTGGGAGATGTACAACATGTTCAACCACACCCAGTACAGCGGTGTGGACTCCGGCGCTCGGTTCGACCCTTCGGGCACCCAAATCAACGGCAACTTCGGCCGCGTGACCTCCGCTCGCGGGCCGCGGGTGATGCAAGCCTCGCTCCGGTTCGAGTTTTGACCGGCGTCGGTCGCAGCGCTGGCCGACCCAAGCGCCCCGGGCCCCTCTCGGGTGCCCGGGGCGCTCTCTTAGGGCTGCTTCCGAGCTTGCTTGCGGGGCAGTCGGGGCTCGACGAGGCGCAGCTGCTGCGGTTCCGAGCGGCGGAAGCCGCGTTCGCCGAACAGCGGTACGATGAGGCGGCCGACGGTTACGAGCAACTGGCGCATGCTCTGCCGCAGTATCCCGAGCTGCACGCCAAGCTCGGACTGAGCCGGTTCCTCAACCGGCAGTGCAACAAATCCGCACCGGCGTTCCAGAAGGCGCTGGAACTGCGGCCCGACATCAAAGCGGCTCGCGTCCTGCTTGCCATTTGCCTGTCGGAGCTAGGACGGTTCAGCGAGGCTTTGCCCGGTCTAGAAGAGGGCTACGCGGACCCGCCGGACTACGCCGGGGTGAGGCGACTGGCCGGCCTTGAACTCGTCCGGAGCTATCTGGGCTTGGGCCGGCACGCTCAAGCCGCGAAGGTCACGGCGGAACTCCAGCTCGCGCACCCGGAAGACCCCGAGATCCTTTTCCATGCCAACCGGACCTACCGCGAAGTTGCGATTCACGCGGCCTTCGAGATCGCACGAGTCGCCCCGGAATCCGTTTGGGGCCATCAGGCCATGGGCGAAGCTTACGAGGGCCGCCGGTTCTACGACCTAGCGATCATGGAGTACCGGAAGGCCTTGGAAAAGGATCCCGGACGCCCCGGCCTCCACTTCAGGCTTGGGGAAGCGCTGCTCGCTAAGGCAGGCGGACCGGCTCAGGCGACTGAGGCGCTCGCGGAGTTCGAGTTGGAGCTTGCCGGGAATCCGACTCACGCCTCTGCGGCATTGCGCGCCGGGGAGATTCACGACGCACAGGCCCGCCCCGACGAAGCGCTGGACTATTACCGGCTGGCTGTGCGCCTGCGTCCGGACTATGCCGAGGCGCGGCTCGCGTTGGGGAAACTGCTGCTGGAGCGTGGGCATGCTCCGCAAGCCCAGGAGCATCTGCAGAGGGCGGTCGAACTGAGCCCGGCGGACCCCAGTTACCGCTACCAGCTTTCCCGAGCCTACGGGGCGGCAGGCGATGTGGAAGCTCGGCAGCGAGAGTTGGCCGAGTACCGCCGCCTGCAGTCGGAACGCAGGCAGCTGGACAAGGCGATTCTCCGCGGCGAGCGGGCCGGACAGCCTCTGTCGAACCCCACCGACGGCGGCCAGCCCGAATCCCCGTAAGGTGCGGCTCAGGTCCCGGCTCGCCGGGAACCGTCTGCGTTGCCGGCGCGGAAGACGCGCTCTGAGGACTCAACACGGGACGCGACGGGATAGGGCCGGAGCCGCAACTGGCTGAGAAATGTCGGGGAAGGCAGCGTGATGGAGGGCCGCTCAATCTCTCCGAAACACCTCTGACTCGGATCGGGCCCGCAGCTCCTGAAATTTGCGGACGGCCTCCGCGGCCAAGCGCGCTTCCCCGGCGCGGCGAAACAGTCTAGCGAGGGCGTAATGCGGCCGGTGGTCCTGGGGGGCGAGTTCCGCCGCGAGGCGGAGCTGGTCGATGGCACTCTGAATCTCTAGTCTCCGTTCGAGCAGCAATCCGAGCCAGTAGCGGGCCAGTCCGGACTCCGGTCGATATTCCAGAGCTTCGCGCAAGTGCTGCTCGGCTTCGTCAAGTCGTTCTTGGCGGTAGAGCATGGTGCCCAGCAACAGCGGCGGGTCGCCGGAGGGCTGGGGGGCCGCCCGATTCAAGGCGACGGCCTCTTGGTACTGTCGGCCTGCGTCCTCGATCCTCCCTGTAGCCTCGAAGCCTCGCCCCAAGAAGCTGCGGTATTCGACGGAACTCGGTTGAATGGCTACGCAGCGTTCGAACGCCTGGATCGCATGGTCGAAGCGCCGTCTGGTGTATGCATTCAAGCCCAGGTAGTAGTGGGCTGAGGCGTCCTGAGGAGCCAGTCTCGCCGCGATCGCAAAGAAGGTTTCAGCGAGGTCCTCGCGACCGAGCTTCACTAGGCACAGGCCCAGAGCCTTGCTTGTGTCCGGATCTCGCTCGTTCTGCGCAAAGCTCCGGTTGAGATAGGGCAGCGCCTCTTCGAAGCGGCCTTGACGGTACCTCACGAGGCCCTGCAGGAGCAGCAGCCGCGCCGTCTCTCCCTGCGCAGCGACGCGTTGCTGCAGGCCATCCCAGGCTTGGTCAAGCTGTCCGCGGTCGATTAGCTGCTCTACAGAGGGGAAGCCGCTAGGTCCAGTCTCGATCCTCGCTTGGGGAAGGGCGAAGTCCAGCAGCAAGAAGACAAGGGCCGATCCGCAGAGCCAAGCTCGCCGGAGTGGCCATGTTGGACCTACTCGTCCTGCGACGCAGCTCATCGCGAATCCAAGCGATCTCAGCGCGATTCCCGCACCGCGATCCGACGACACTTGGCTTCAGACCCGCCAGCCGTTCGGCCCGGCCAATCCAGTCCGCGCAGCGCAGCCGACCGGCATCTCCTGCTTCGGGGTGCAGGGAAAATCTCCGATTCGCAGGCATCCAGTGTCGCTCAATGCCACCCGCGGGACTCGTATGGGCAATCGTGCTTGAACTCATTATCAAGCACCGGACCGATCGTGTCCCACGCCGTGGTGCAAGGCTTGGCGTGGGACACGATCTGCCGCTATTGGTGGTCGGCTTAGTGGCTTCGGTCTCCTAGCGCTAGGAGGTGCCCCGGCGGCGCGGTCTTGCTCCCGATTGTGCTGCTCACCATGCAGCTTGGCTGGGGTAGGGGTTTTTTGCCCGCCTGTCCCAAGGCTAGCAAACGCCAGTAACCCGTGCGCATTCAGGCGGCGGTGCAGCGGCTGGTTGGCACCTGGCTCCAGCCCTAGCTCGACGGTGCAATCAGGCTCCGGCCACGTGCTCTCGTTCGGCCCGTTCGTAGAATCCGTGGGCGACTACCTGCAGCGATTTTTGGCGTTCCAGGGCTGATCCTGGTGCAGGCGGGGCCAGAGGTCGCCTCTGGCGAGCGCAACGACGATTGAGTTCGACATCCGGTCGGAAACCCCAGAACGGCCCACTACCGTGCAGGTACCAACCCTGCCGACGCTTCCGACCTGCTAGCGGTGGCCGCGGCTCGGGTGGCGCAATTGAAGCAGAGCCCATTCGGAACCGAAGCGATGTTCACCCCCCGCCCGAGGAGGGTCGCGAACTCTTCGCAGCTTCGCGTCTACCAGCCATGGCCGGGTCGACTATACTTTGGGGCTGGCATGCGTAAGCGCCTCTTCGATGAAATCCAAGTCGGCGAGGCCCACGAAACCCCCGGGATCACCGTCAGCGACTGGCATGTGCTGAACTTCGCGGCGGTTTCCATGGATTTCTTCGAGTTGCACACGAACGAGGAGTACGCTCGCGCAACGCAGTTTGGCCGCCGTGTGGCGCATGGCCTGCTAGGCCTGGCGATTGCGGATGGTCTTAAGCACCGCTCGACCTTCCAGGTCGAAGCCATCGCGTCGCTGCATTGGGCGTGGGATTTCGTCGGGCCAATATTCGTGGGCGACACCATCCGGGCGCGCCTATGCGTCGAAGACAAGCGTGCCTCGCGCTCGAAGCCCGACCGCGGAGTGGTGCAGGTGGCCTACGAGGTTCTCAACCAGCGCGACGAGGTGGTGCAGCGGGGCAAGAACAAGGTGATGGTGAAACGATGCTGACACGCAGAAGCTTTCTCGCCGCCGCGGCGGCGCCGCTGGCCTGGAGGCGGGGCGCAGCCGAGTGGCCGCAGTTCCGGGGCGCGGGCTCTACGGGAGTGCCCGGAAACGAGACCGGCCTTCCCGGCTCCTGGAGCGCCACGGACAACATTGCCTGGAGGACGCCGATCGAGGGCCGGGGCTGGTCCTCGCCGATCGTCTGGGGCGAGCGCGTCTTCCTCACCTCTGCCCACTCCGCGGGCGACTCGGGCGTGCCGGAAGGAGGGTTCTACGAGGGAGCCGTGGAGAGCCCGAAGTCCGCCGACGAGCACCGATGGCTCGCCCACTGTATCGATCTCGGAACCGGAAGCCATGTCTGGGGGATCGAGTTGCACCGAGGCGTGCCTGCGGTGGCCCGCCACCGGAAGAACACCTATGCGTCGGAGACTGCGGTGACCGACGGCGAGCATGTCTTCACCCATGTGGGCGACGTCGGAACTTGGTGCCTGGATTACGAGGGCAACGTTGTCTGGTCCAAATCGTGGCCGCCGGTGCGGACGCGGTGGGGCTACGGGACGGCGTCTTCGCCGGCGCTCCATGCCGGTCGGCTGTACATCGCGAACGACAACGAGGGCCAGTCCTACCTCGTGGCGCTCGACAAGGCAACCGGGCGCGAGATCTGGCGGGCGGAGCGGGACGAGCCGACGACCTGGTCGACGCCGTTCATCTGGGAGAACGGGCAACGCACCGAGATTGTCACGGTCGGGCGCGAAAGGCTCCGCTCGTACGACCTCGACGGCAAGCTGCTCTGGGAGCTTGGCCGCCTGTCATCACTGGCGATCCCCACGCCGTTTGCCTCCGGGGGCCTCCTCTATGTGACCTCCGGCTATATGAGCAGCGAGGACCGGCCGATCTATGCCATTCGGCCCGGTGCCGGCGGAGACATCACGCTGCCTGTCGGCGTAACCTCGAACGAGTTCATCGTCTGGAGCGTGCCCCAGGGAGGCCCGTACCACCCGTCGGGCTTGGTCTACCGCAACCTCTACTACACCCTCTTCGACCGTGGCTTTCTGACGTGCCACGACGCTCGCACCGGTGAGGAGGTCTACGGCAAGCGGCGCATCTCGCGCGACGCGGTGAACTTTACGGCTTCGCCATGGGCCTATGACGGGAAGCTGTTCTGCCTGGACGAAGCGGGCACCACGTTCGTGGTCCAGGCGGGGCCGGACTTCCAGTTGCTGGGGCAGAACGAACTGGGGGAGATGTGTATGGCCACGCCTGCCATTGCCCCGGGCAGCCTGCTGATTCGGAGCTACGCCAACCTTTACAAGATCGCTGGCTAGCGGCCTCGGCTATGCCGCCCACGGGGGCTGTTCGGGCAGCAGAGCCTCGAATTCCGCGACCCGCGCCGCTTGGTATTCGCCAGCGTAGCTGCCGTTGAAGAACAGGTCCAGCGCTTCGCTGTGGAGCCGATCCCAGGATTCTTCTTCGTGCCCGGGGTTGACGGGGTAGAAGAGGCAGCCGGTGGCTTCGGCGGCCCTCCGGTCGCCGGGGGCGTCCCCGATCATCAGCCGCCGGTCGGCACGGTACCGCCCGCCACCCGCCATCGCGGCGAGGTGCTCGGTCTTCTTGCCGAGTTCCTGCCCCGCGATGAGCTGGGGGTAATGGGAGATGGCGTTCTCGTCCCATTCCCGCAGCAAGGCCTCTCCGGGCGTGCCGGAGACTACGCCTAGGTCGGCTTCGGCGACGATCAAGTCGAGCGTCTCGCGGACCTTGGGAAAAGGGGGCACGCCGAAGACGATGTCTTGGACCGCGGCGTTGACCGCTAGGCTCCACTCCATGGTCAGGTCGAGCAGGGGGTCGGGGTGCTCGCGGCGATAGGCTTCGAGTCCGGCGTTGCTGGGGGGGAACTCCGAAGCAATGAACTCTCTGAGCGGGTCCAGGTCGGGTGCGCGGATGCCGCGGGCGGTGGCTTCCGGCCATGCACTCAGCAGGTCCAGGGACCGTACGCACACGGGGAAGCGGTTCATGCCCCGCGACTTGGAATAGAGATTCGCGAACTCCCACACTCGGCGCGCATACTTCGAGGCCGCCTGGAGCCGCCAATGCTTGATGAACATCGGCGCGAAGCACTCCTTGTGCTTGATCTCCATCGAATCGAACACACATCCGTCGGAGTCGAGTCCGACGAAATAGTCGTGCGAGGGCTGAAAGTCTTGGAGGGAGCTCATCGGAGGTCTCGGAACCTGGTCGGGGCCTGCAAGCCGGGGGTCATCGGTTCCATTGCGTGTGGAAGACGCCGGCCTTGTCGAGGCGCCGGTAGGTGTGCGCGCCGAAGTTGTCCCGCAGGGCCTGCAGGAGGTTGGCTGGCAGGAACTCTGAGCGGTAGCTGTCGAGGTAGGCGAGGGTGGCGCCGAGGCACGTTGTGGCGACCCCGCTGCGGCTGGCCGTCTCCACGGTGTAGCGCAGAGCCGGCAGCGACTCGTTGACAATGGCGGCGAAGGTGGGGTGCGTGAGCAGATTCTCGAGGCCCGGGTGGTCCGCGAAGGCCCGCTTGATCGGATCGAGCAAGCGCGAGCGGATGATGCAGCCTTGCTTCCAGATGCGGGCGACTTCGGCCAGGTTCGTGCCGAAGTCGTATTCCCGCGAAGCCGCCTGGATCAAGTGGAGGCCTTGGGCATAGGACGCGACCATGGCGAGGTGCAGGGCATCGTGCAGGGCCCCCTGCAACTCAGCGACATCGCTTCGGAAGGGCGTGTTCGGACCGGCCAAGATGCGCGAGGCCGCGACTCGCTGCTGCTTCAGGCCCGAAAGGATGCGGGCGTTGACCGCCTGGGTCAGGGTCGGGATCGGGATTCCGAGGTCCAGGGCGCTCTGAGCCGTCCACTTGCCAGTGCCCTTCTGGCCGGCCGTGTCGAGGATCTTCTCGACGAGGGGGGCCCCGGTCTCCTCGTCGGCCTTGGCGAGGCATTGCGCCGTGATGTCCACCAGGAACCCGCCCACTTGGGCGGAAGCGGTCCAATCCTGGAATACCCGTTGGATGTTCGCTGTCGGCAGCCCTGCCGCACGCCGCAGGATATCGTAGACCTCGCAGATCAGCTGCATGATCCCGTACTCGATGCCGTTGTGGACCATCTTCACGTAATGGCCCGCAGCGTGCCTGCCGCAGTAGGTGACGCACGAGCCGTCGTCGTCGGTCTTGGCTGCGATCTTCTCCAACACCGGGGCGATGCGTTCGTAGGCTTCCCAGTTGCCGCCCGGCATGATGGATGGCCCCCAGAGGGCACCTTCCTCGCCACCCGAGATGCCGCAGCCGACAAAGTGCAGGCCAGCTTGCTGCAGACGCTGCGCCCGACGGTTCGTATCTGGGAAGTGGGCGTTGCCTCCGTCGATGATGACGTCGCCCGGCTTGAGATGGGCCAGCAGGGCGTCGATCACCTTGTCGGTGCCAGTGCCGGCGGTGACCATCAGCAGCACCCTCCGGGGCGTGTCGAGCAGTCTGGCGAATTCGCCGATCGATTGGGTCACCGTAACGGCCTTGCCGGCGGCCTCCTCGCGCATGCGCTGCGCGTTGTCGTCGCCGCGGTTGTAGGCGACGACCGGGAATCCGTTGCGTTCGATGTTGAGGGCGACATTGCGCCCCATGACGCCGAGGCCGGCGACGCCGAAGTTGTCGGTTGCCATGGAATCCTTACTCTGAATACCTCTGGTGGCTGCACTGCGCCGGATAGGGGCGCACGAGGTGCCGCAGCGATTAGCCCAGAGACTGCCGAGGGGCCCTGTCGCCTCACACCCCCGAATCGGCGCAGCTAGGGCTCAATTACCGATTGTAGCGACACAGGCCTCCGTTCGCACGGTCTAGCTTCTCGCGTGGGTCCGGGTACGCGGTCAGGTCCTCGCAAACGCGTGTGAGGAGCATGCTCTCGTGATTCCGGCTGCCAGTCGGTTGGGGCCGACCGCAAGCCGGATTCCCGGAGCCATTTCCGAGGCTGAGCCCATTGACCGGTAGCTTCCAGTGCCATCGAGACCTTGCCTTGGAAGGTCCGTTCTGGTAATTGGCCATCGATTCGACATCGGGAAGCATTGCCAGCCTTGGAGTTACTGCTCGACGCCCAGCTGCCCAAGCGAACGAGAACGCGAGTCAGGCATTATCGTCTTGCAAGTCCTCTCTTCTCGGCGCGAGAAGTCTCTGCAGGGCTCTCGCGTGTTCGTCGCGAAAGCCTTGGGGCCAATCCCGAAACGGCTGTCGCGGTCGATTCTCGGGGAGGAGGCCGTCGTTCGAGTGCGAGTGCGTTCAAACCGAGGGAACGCTGTCTGCCCCGGTGCAAGCGGACATTGGATCATATTGCGATTAATCTGCATCGTCCAGGCCCGCAGGAAAGAGAGGTGCGCACTGGATTTCAAGTTCTCAAAGCACTTGAAGCGCTGCAACGGCTAGGAGCATGGGTTGCTGCTGGGCGGTTATTTGGACGAGTCCGGCGTAACGGCGCTGAACCAACCTCGCCCGAGCGGAAGGCGAAGCAAGGGGTGGAGCCGAGTTCGCAGGGGAACGGCAGCCGACGAGCCGGAGTTGGAGCCACCCTCTCCTTGGCGGCAGATTCCCAGGCGCTGATTGGCAAGGCCGCTAGGCCATGGGGGTGGGGCGACTGCGGCGCCACCTCTTCTCAGAAGAAGAGGTGGGCCATCTGGCCATCGATCTCATGCAGCGTCGACCGGAACGCGGGCCATTGCGGCTCGGCGAGCTCGGCCTCCCAGGCTTCCAGCGAGGCTTCCAGTTCGGCGACCACCTCAGGGTGGGCCTCGGCCACGTTCTCGGTTTCGCCGAGGTCCGCGGATAGATCGTACAGAAGCGTGATCTGTCCTAGCGGCGAGTCCTGCGGATACGCTTGCAACGGGAGCCGCTTCGCGGCGGTGTCCGTGACGGCCTCCATGGTGAGATCGCTGCGGTTGACCTTCCACATCTTCCAGCGTCCGCTCCGCACCGCCACGTTGGGCTTCGCACGCCAGAACAGGTGGCTGTGAGGCGCTCCGGCCTCTTCGCCCCGCATGTAGGGCAGCAGGTTTACGCTGTCTTCCGCTTCGGCCTGAAGGCCCGTCGCTGCGGTCACTGTTGCAAAAAGATCCAGCGAGATGACGGGTGCGCTGTACCGCGTCCCGCGAGGCAGGCCCGCGGGCCATTTCGCGACGAGCGGAATGCGGATGCCGCCGTCCCAGTGGAAGCGCTTGAAGCCCCGGAGCGGGCCGTTCGAGCAGGCCTCGGCGACATAGCCCGCACAGCCGTTGTCGGAGAGAAAGACGAATAGAGTGTTCTCCTCGAGTCCGTGCTCGCGCAGCTTCGCCGTGACCGCTCCAACGTAATCGTCCACGGCTGCGACCATCGCCGCGTAGATCCGCTCGCTGGCCCGCTCGATGTGGCGGTAACGGTCGAGGTATTCGCGCGTCGCTTGGAGCGGCGTGTGCGGCGCGTTGGGGGTCAGCATCAGGAAGAACGGCTTCTCCCGGTGCCGGTCGATGAAGTCCACCGCCTTCGTACGGAAAACATCCGTGATGTATTCCTCGACTTCGACGGGTTCGAACCCGTCGTAGATGGCGTTGGCCTCGGTCCGTACGGTGGGTCCGGACCCCGGCGGCCACACCTCCACACCCTCCTTGCGGGAATCGATATAGATCGAGCCCCCCGCGAGCATCCCGTAGTACTCGTCGAACCCGCGGCTCAGCGGATGGTATTCCCGAGGCTTGCCCAGATGCCACTTTCCGATGAGGCCGGTCGCATATCCAGCGGCCTGCATGGTTTCGGCCAGCGTGGTTTGGGTAAGCGCCAGCCCCGTCTCGGTGTCGCGCCCGGCGATGTTGAACTTGAACCCGTGACGCTGCTGATAGAGCCCCGTGTAGAAGCCGGCTCGCGAGGGGCTGCACACCGCGGCGGAGACATAGCCGTCCGTCAGGAGCACGCCCGCTTCAGCGAGCGCGTCGATATGCGGTGTCCGGATCACCGTGCCGCCGTTGGCGCCGATGTCTCCCCAGCCCAAGTCGTCCGCCATCATGATGACGATATTGGGCCTCTCTGCCTCCGGCGGTAGGCCGCAGTCTGCCAGAATTGCGATGAAGGTCAGCCCGACTGCAGCCCGCATGGCAGCGCCATTGTATCTCGGGCCTGTCCTGGCAGCTCTTGGACGCCCGGGCCAGCGAGCGGAATTCCTTGGTGGGTAGGTGAGAATGCTCGGCTATGATGGGGGCCATGCCACGCACTCCTGAGCGCAAAGTCCGCCTGACCCAACCGCTGATGCGGCGCAAGGGTTCCCTGGAGCCCTGCTCCTGGGACGAGGCGCTCGATCGCGCCGCGAACGCCGTGGCCGAGGTGGTCCGGCGCGGCGCGCCCTCCGAGTTCGGGATGTTCAGTTGCTCCAAGACGACCAATGAACTGAACTTCGCGGCCCAGAAGTTTGTGCGGACGGTCGTCGGAAGCAACAACATTGACAGCTGCAACCGAACTTGACATGCCCCGAGCGTCGCCGGTCTGGCGACAGTGTTCGGGGCCGGGGGCGGTACGAGCTCCTACGAGGAAGCCGAGGAAACGGACCTCATCGTCCTGTGGGGTTCGAACGCCCGCGAAACCCACCCGATCTACTTCCACCATGTGTTGAAGGGGATCCGGAACGGTGCGTCGCTGTATGTCGTTGACCCGCGCCGAACCGCATCGGCTCAGTGGGCGGACCGCTGGCTAGGACTGGACGTCGGCACGGATATCGTCCTGGCCAACGCCGTGGGCCGGGAGATCCTGGCGTCCGGGCTGGAGAACCGCAGCTTCATCGACCATGCCACGAGCGGTTTTGCAGCGTACCGCAGCTCCGTGCAGGAATGGACCTTGGAGCGTGCCGAGCGGGAGACGGGGGTGCCGCGGGAGGCGATCCGGGAACTGGCCCACGCTTACGCCAAGGCGGAGACGGCGCAGCTGTGCTGGACGCTGGGCATCACGGAGCACCACAACGCTGTGGACCAAGTGCTCGCCCTCATCAACTTGGCGTTGCTGACCGGGCATGTCGGGCGTTACGGCTCGGGGTTGTGCCCGCTCCGCGGCCAGAACAATGTCCAGGGCGGGGGCGACATGGGGGCCCTCCCGGATCGCCTGCCCGGCTTCCAGCATGTCGAGAATTGCGTTTTGCGCGCCAAGTTCGAAGCAGCTTGGGACCGCCCGATCCCTCCGAAGCGCGGCTGGCATCTGAGCGGCATGTTCGACGCGATGGAGCGCGACGAGCTGAGAGTGCTCTATGTCCTGGGCGAGAACCCGGTCAGCTCGGAAGCGGACAAGGCGCGCGCTCTGCGCCTCCTCCAAGGCTTGGATTGCCTCATCGCCCAGGATCTCTTCCTGACGCAGACCGCCGAGATCGCCGATGTCGTCTTGCCGGCCCAGGCGGGCTGGGCGGAATCCGAGGGGACCGTCACCAGCAGCGAGAGAAAAGTCCAGCGGGTCCGGCGGGCGCTCGAGCCGCCGGCGGGCGCTCGCGACGACCTGCAGATCCTGTTCGATCTGGCGAAGCGACTAGGCAGCGACTGGGGCGAGCCGAACCCCGAGGCGCTGTGGGACGAGTTGCGTAGCCTCAGCCCGATGCATGCCGGGATGAGCTACGAGCGGCTGGAGCGGCACGGAGGCATCCGTTGGCCTTGCTACGACGAGTCGCACCCTGGCGAGCAGTTTCTGCACGGCAGGCTCTGGGCCGACCCGGTCATCGGGCCCCGAGCGCCGTTCACGCCGGTTAGCCACCGACCTCCGGTGGATCGGCTGACCGAGGAATTCCCGATCCGGCTCACCACCGGCCGCAGGCTCGACTCCTACAACACGGGCGTCCAGAGCTTGCTCTACGCCTCTCCCCTGCGCAGCGGCGAGTCGCTGGACATTTCCCCGGAGGACGGCGAGCGGTACAGCCTCCGGGAGCTCGAGCGGGTGCGGGTCGTCTCGCGGCGCGGAGCCGTCGAGGCCCCGGTGCGGTTCGACCCGGGCCTGCGGCCGGGCCTCGCCTTCATGACGACACACGCCCCGGACGAGGTGGACACCAACAAGCTGACCATCGACGCCGTCGACCCCAAGTCGGGCACGGCGGAGTTCAAGGCGACCGCGATCCGCATTGATAAGATAGGTGCCGCCGTGAGCGGTGACTGAGGGCATGGAGCCCGCCAGCAGCTCGGAGCTCCCAGGGCGGCGGGCGTGTTGGGCTTGCCGGAACGAAGTGCGGCTGCGCCGACGGGGGGAGCCCTAGACGATCCGTGGATCTGCATTTCACTACCCACGAGCCGGACGCTGCCGAACGGGCGGCCGTGGACGGCATCCTAGGCCCGCCCCGGTCCCGCTGGGCCGGCGGGGGCCGGACCGACGAGGCCGAGGGCCAGACTTCCGTAAGTGGCCGTCGCACGAGCGGGCAGCGGCACCTGCTGCTGCCGGTGCTGCACGCCATTCAGGCGCGCATGGGTTGGATCAGCCCGGGCGCCGTCAACTACGCCTGCCGCCGCTTGGAGGTGGCTCCGGCCGAGGCGTACGGCGTGGCGGGCTTCTACGACATGTTCGCCCTGCAAGAGCGTCCGCCGGTCACGGTGCGCGTCTGCGACGACATTGCCTGCCAGGCGCACGGGGCCGACCAGGTCTGCTCCAAGCTGGAAGCGTCTTGGGGGCCCGCCCAGGCGAGCGGGCCGGCCCAGGCGAGCGGGCCGGCCCAGGAAGCGACCTGGGTGCGCAGCCCTTGCTTGGGCCTGTGCGAGCGCGCTCCAGCCGTGTTGGTCACCGGGGCCGGCGAGAGCCCTTGGGAACAGGTATTGGCACCGGCAACTGAGCTGGGCGTGTTGGCACGCCTGCCCAGCGGGCCCGGGGTAGAATGCGACGCCCAGCCGGTGGCGGATTCAGTGCCGCAAGCGTCCAACGGCTCCCTCCGGCTGCTCCGCCGGGTGCCAGCTTCCGGGGGGCAGAGCCTGCCAGCCTACCGCGAGCTAGGCGGTTGCTTGGCTCTGGAGCTCGCCCTCACGAGGGGCCGCGAATGGGTTCTCGAGCAGGTCGAGGCGTCCAACTTGGTGGGTCGCGGGGGGGCCGCGTTCCCAACGGGCCGCAAGTGGCGGGCTGTGGCCGCTGCATCCGGCCCGAAGTACCTCATCTGCAACGCCGACGAGTCCGAGCCGGGCACCTTCAAGGACCGCGTGCTCCTGGAGGGGGACCCTTTCGCCGTGGTCGAAGCGATGGCCATCGCCGCCTACGCCACGGGTTGCGACAGGTCTTACGCCTACATTCGCGGCGAGTACCCGAGGTCCGCCGAGCGGTTGGCGGGCGCGATCGCCGCCTTTGAAGCGGCTGGGCTGCTCGAGCCCAGCTGCCCCATCGAGATTCGCCGGGGGGCTGGAGCGTACATCTGCGGGGAAGAAACCGCCCTCTTCAATTCCATTGAGGGCTACCGGGGCGAGCCGCGCAACAAGCCGCCGTATCCGACGGAGGCGGGCCTGTTCGGCCGCCCAACCTTGGTGAACAATGTCGAGACGCTCGCGAACGTGCCGCTGATCCTTCTGGAAGGCGGGCAGGCTTTTGCGGCGGTGGGAACATCGAAGTCGGCTGGCCCCAAGCTGTTTTGCCTCTCCGGACATGTGGTTCGCCCCGGCGTCTACGAGGCCCCGTTCGGGGTTACCGTGCGCGAGTTGATCGACCTCGCTGGCGGCGTGGGGGGAACAGGGAAGCTGCAGGCGGTGCTGGTGGGCGGAGCGGCCGGTGCCTTCCTGGCGCCGCATGAACTCGACACGCCATTCACCTTCGAGGCCATGCGCGCTGTCGGTGCCACGGTGGGGTCGGCGGTGGTCATGCCGTTCGACGACAGCGTGGACCTCGGCCGGATCCTGCTGCGGATCGCGGACTTCTTCCGCGACGAAAGCTGCGGCCAGTGCGTCCCTTGCCGGGTCGGGACCGTGCGCCAACAGGAACTCCTCGAGCGTCTGCGAGCCCGGCGCCCGCTGGGGTCCATGGCTCGCGAGCGGCTGCTGCTCAAGGACATCTCCCAGGTGATGCGGGATGCCTCGATCTGCGGCCTAGGCCACACGGCATCGGGTGCCGTAGAGTCCGCGCTGGACAAGTTCCCGGTGTTTGACAGGAGCGCCCCATGAAGAACGGATCCGCTGCCAACGCGCCGGACTTGAAGACCCCCGTCCCGCCCGGCCCGGTGCCCTCTGTGCCCGCGCCCAAGAGGAAGCCCGCTATCGAAGTTCAAGTCGACGGCAGGAGTGTCACGGTCCCTGGCGGTTCCACCCTCCTAGATGCCTGTCAACGGGCAGGCGTGGAGACGCCGACACTCTGCTACCTGGAAACGCTGACCCCGGTGAACGTCTGTCGCGTGTGCGTAGTGGAACTCGAAGGTTCCAGAGTGCTCGTTCCAGCTTGCTCGCGCAAGGCCGAGCCGGGCATGTCCATCCGCACAGACTCCGAGCGGGTGCGGCTGAGCCGCCGCATGGTGCTGGAGTTCCTCGCGTCGAGTACGGACGTCTCGACGGCTCCCGAACTGCAGCGGTACCTTGCAAGCTATGGTGCCGAGCCGAACCGGTACGGAGACGATTCGCGGCCTGCCGCAAGGCAGGAGGTGCCGACGAAGGTCGACAACGAGCTGTACATTCGCGACTACTCTAAATGCATTCTCTGCTACAAGTGCGTTGAAGCCTGCGGCGTGGACGCGCAGAACACCTTCGCGATCACGGTGGCCGGGCGGGGCTTCGACGCGCATATCTCCACCGAGTTCGACGTGCCGCTGCCGGAATCCGCCTGCGTCTACTGCGGCAATTGCATCGGCGTTTGCCCGACCGGTGCGCTGATGTTCAAGACCGAGCACGACATGCGCTCCGACGGGACCTGGGCCGAGTCGCGGCAGGAGCAGACGGATACGATCTGTCCCTACTGTGGCGTGGGCTGCACCTTGACGCTGCACACGCAGGACAACCGGATCGTCAAGGCGAGTTCGCCCCTGGACCAGCCGGTTACTGCCGGCAATCTCTGCATCAAGGGCCGCTTCGGCTGGCAATTCGTCCAGGGGCGGGCGCTGCCCGCAAAGCCTCAGGACGAGGAGCCGCAAGCTACACGTCCGCGCTAGCTGGCGGGGCAGCAGGTGGCCCACCGAGCCGCCGCGGTCCTTGGCTGCCCTGAGACCGCCGTTCTTCACCGCTCCGGCCTGCCAGCGCACACCCAATGCGGTGGATTCGAATGCTCACCTATGACTTGCCATAAGTCATTGCAAAATGCGACCAGAAACAGTCTAGGCGCAGTCGGCCTCGCGGAAGAACCCCTGCACCTTGGTGGGGTCGGCCCCTAGGAGCCTGTTGAAAAAGTCTTGGGTTCCGAAGAACTTGGGGGCGCAGCGTTCCGACGGGCCCGCAACTGTGGCAGAACAGACCCCCAGGATCGCGCAACCGGCCAGTAGCGGTGCTTGGAGTGCGCTGCTGCACCACCCGACGCCAGCTGAGTACGCCGGCCGGACTTTTTCAACGGGCTCCTAGGGCTTGCAGGGTCTGCTCCCAGCGCTCCCGGAGCTGGCGAACCGTCCGGACCAGCAGCTTCCCCACCGGACGCTGGGCGTCCGGCCCGGGGGCCCCACGGGGTGCCCCGGTGGGAGTGCGAGGTCCTGCCGACCTCGTCGGCCCAGAGCAGCAGCGCTCCCTGCTCCTGCGCATGCCGGGCGAGGGCGGGGCAGGTTGCTGCGCTCCCAGTCCGCACCGCGGCGGCGTTCTGCTGGCAGGCCCGGAACTGAGGGCGCTGCGGA
The DNA here is from genome assembly GCA_965213745.1 of Bryobacterales bacterium. GTDB lineage: Bacteria > Acidobacteriota > Terriglobia > Bryobacterales > UBA6623 > VXMF01. The sequence continues at coordinate 36,793 of CBDBZZ010000056.1, forward strand.
GTGAGGCCGAGGCGTCGCAGGACCCTGCGCACCGGCGCCAGGGACAGCTGGACTGGGAACTGGTCGAGGGTCCCTGGCCGGCAATTTGCAGCGCCCGGTAGGCGAACTCGAACTGGAGCTGGTCGGGGGATTTGTCCCGCAGAGTTGCGAGGATCATCCGCATTGGGTCGTGGGAGAGGCAGGGATGGCGTCCTGGTTGGGGTTGCTGTCCGAGAGCCTGGCATCCGCAGCAGGCCTAGAGCCGAAGCCAGGTGCGGATTGTGCGGATGCCGATGCCGTAGTCCTGAGCTAGGTCTTGGAGAGCTTGGCCGTGGCGGGCTGGGATCACGACCAACTTCCTAAGGGGAGGACGGGAGCGATGGGGAATGCGTCGCAAGTCGCGCAAGGTGGGGAAGCTCCTGTAAGAGCAGGAATCGCAGGTGGATTCCATGCGGCAATGTCTCAGACAATAAACATCTATAGACCAGTTTATGTGTGTGTTGGCGCGGGGAAGCTGCTGAGAGGCTGAAAACGGCCAGACCTGCAATTACTTCTGGCAAAATTAGTAAGGCGCGGTAGAGCAAAGTGCTGCCCGAGTGCCCGGGGCCGGCTACGAGAAATACTGATGATTCTGCGGCGCTTGTGGCTGGTTCAGGGGCTCGGTCGGCTCACTGGGCGGGCAGAGTTCTAGAAGTCCGTTCATCGCTGGGAATCCGTTGGCCGCAACTGCCCCGGGAAATTGCGTATGCAATCGCCCGGCTGGCACGCGGACTGGTGGGGGGGCTCCTGGCCGCAGGGCCCCCGTTGCCATAGGGGACGCGCAGGAAGGGTGGCAAGGGGTCGCCCGGACTACCGCACAGTTTTAGAAAGTTCAGGGGACTAGACGGCCTGACCCGTGGCCCGCCGCGAGGCGGGGAGCACTCGTGGTCGGGCAGCAGTCGCCGGGTGCTGCGGGGCCCTATCCCCAACAGACAAGGGAAGCGGACGGGCCGCAATGGAGGTTTGAGCCTACTGCGTGATCCACTGTTGCCGACGCGGCCACCTCGGCCCGTCCTCGAAGAACCGCACTCCGCTGCCGATCCGGTCATAGTCGCCCAACTCCTCTCGCGCTAAGTCCGCTAGGGCTGTGAGCCGCATGACGATGTCAGGATGCTGCTTGGCGACGTTGTGCTGCTCGCCGATGTCCTCCCTGAGGTTGTACAGCTCAAGCTCAGTGACCGGTTCCAAGATCTCTCCAAGAAAAGCCCCGCTGCGCGAGAGGAGCCACTCCGAGTCGTTCCGTCCCGGCCGGGGGAAGACGAGTTTCCATGGCCCGCTCCGCACGGCGTCGAGGTGCGTTTCGCGGTAGTAGTAGAAGGCTGTGTGCGGGCTGTGTGCGCCGGGCTCGCCGCGCATGAGGGGGCCGATGTCGCGGCCGTCCAGGACCCGGTCTGCCGGAAGCTCGGCACCGGCCATCTGAATGAATGTCGGCAGCAGATCCAGGGTGGTTGCGATTTCCCCGGTCACCTGCCCGCCCGGGATTTGGCCGGGCCCCCACATTACGCAGGGAACTCGGATGCCGCCCTCCCAGGTTGTGCCCTTGGCTCCGCGCAGGGGGCCTGCGGAACCTGCGTGGGCGGTGATATCGGAGGTGTACTGCGGCAGAGAGTGGTTGCTCCAGGGGCCGTTGTCCGAGGTGTAAACCAGGATGGTGGTCCGATCCAGACCGAGTTCTTGGAGCAGGTCCACGATCTCCCCGGTGCTGGCGTCCAGTTCCTCGACGACGTCGCCGTAGAGGCCCCGCTCCGAACGGCCCCGGAACGGGTCCGTGACCCCGAGCACCACATGCGCCATCGTGTGGGCGATGTAGAGGAAGAACGGCTGGTCGTGGTGCTTGCGGATGAATGCCAGGGCCTCGTCCGTGTAGCGCCGGGTTAGGTCGTCAACTCCGGCGGACTCCTCGATCAGCTCTTCGTTGCGATGGACCCAGTGGACCTGTCCGCTGTCGTTGGCACCGACCACTCCGAACCAGTAGTCGAAGCCGCGCCGTACTGGGTTCAGTTCGGGTTTGAAACCGCGGCGGCGTTGGGTGATGTCGACCTTGCCGATCATCCCGGTGGCGTAGCCCGCTTCCTGCAGGACACGCGGCAGGAGGATCTCCTGCTCGTGGACATAGGGGAAGCTGTTCTTCTGGTTGCCGTACTCGGCGACGCGGATGGGATAGCTGCCGGTAAGCAGGGCGGTGCGGGACGGGCCGCACACTGCTTGGGCGTAGAAGTCCGTGAAGCGGATGCCTTCGCGGGCCAGCTTGTCGATGCGGGGGGTCTTGAAGTCGCTCGCACCCTGCACGCCGAGGTCGCCCCAGCCCTGGTCGTCAGCGAACACAATGATGAAGTTCGGTCTGGCCTCGGGCTGCTGCGGGGGATGCGAAGTGCATGAACCCAAGCAGACGACAGCCACGAGTAACGGCGTGAGGTGGGTCCAGGGTTGCATGCGGTGGAGAGCACAGGCTGCCGGGGCGGCACTCCAGATACCGCGAGCATACAACAGGTTTGCCGAAGGCTGCAGGCTGGGAGCGTCATCCCAAGTCGAGTGGCCGCCCTGATCCGGCGATTTGGGCCTTGGGCAGCAAGACCTGGGGGCCGGAGATGGCCCTGCCGATCGGCCTAGGGACGGGCGATCCGGTCCGGCACTGCGGCTGCGTATGGCTGATGCCGCCAGCCGCGGATCCAGGGCCGCTCCTTCCGGACCCGTTCGGGATCCAGCCGGGCCTGAAGCACATCCTCGAGGCTGATGCAGTCCTCGCGGGAGGCCCCCTGGCGGCGGGCCTCCCCGGGGCTGTACTCCCAGCAGGGGGGGCGGTCCGCGCTTGTGTCGTCCATCGCGACTCCTCCGCCCGCGTCGGACGCACGGCAGTCCTCCGCGGCTGCAGAGGGGCTTGGCAGACCGCCGCTCCCGCCCTGGCCTGGGGGTATAGCCGACGAGCCGACTTCCCTACGCAGCGTGTTCGCAGACTGCGCGATGCGCGAGGTCGGCCTGTCGAGGGGACCGACTGGCACGCCGCCCCGTCGACACCCCGCAACCTGCTGTTCCGCCGTCGCTCGACATCCCTGGACGGGGGCGAGGTCGTTGCGGAGCAGTTAGTCGCCCCTCCGGGCACAGCGGAATCCAATGTTCGGGCTCCGCTCCTGCGGACGTGCGAAGCTGCGGTGTGCGCAGGTCAGGAACTTTGGTACATCGGCCCATGAGCCGCCGCGCATGACTCGGTAGGGCCCTTCGTCCGGCCCGGACGGATTCTCGTCCGGGCCGGAGCGGTAGTAATCTTGGGCGTACCGGTCGGCTGTCCACTCCCAAACATTGCCCGCCATGTCGCACAGGCCGTATCCGTTCTTCGGGAAGCTGCAAACACGCAGGGGCCCTTTGACCGAATCGTAGTGGGCCCGAGTTTCGTCGGCATCCTCAGCGCCCCAAGGGTACTTCTGGGCGGCGAGCCCGCCTCGGCACGCTCTTTCCCACTCCGCTTCTGTCGGCAGGCGCTTGCCCCGCCAGCGGCAGTAGGCGTCTGCTTCTGCCCAGGTAATGTTTGCGACCGGCTCGTCCTCTCTTCCCGGCGGTGGCCGCCCTTCCGGCCAGTAGTACGGCGCTTCGGCGTGGCCCGCGCCGACCCGCTCGGCGTACTCGCGATTCGTGACCTCGTGCATATCAATCCAGAAAGTGCCGAGCGAGGACCGACCGCACCGGGCGGTCGTCGCGCAGGAGGTGGGGGACCCACTTCAACCCGTCGTCGGGGAGCTCGTGCGAACGCCCCATGTCGAACGCCCCACTCGGAATCTCGACCTCCGCAGGCCCCTGAGCGGCAGCCGGCACTGTGGCTGCCGCCAGGGCCAGCGCCGCGAGCCTACCCATAGATCGAGCTGATTTCGTCCGTTGGGATCCAGCCGGGGGCCCCCAGCTCGTCAACGTAGGCGAAGGTCCGCTTCGAGGGAGTGTCGTGCAGCTTCTTCGACCAGTCGATGCCCAGTGCCGAGTACATGGTGGCCACGACGTTCTCGATCCGTGGCTGTTCCCGGCGATGCCACCCGGTGTCCAGGCAGCGGGCACCTTCCGAGTCCGTTTCGCCCAGGATCTGGCTGGGCTTGACACCGGCCCCAGCGAATAGGGCGGGGAAGACCTTGTTGTAGTGGTCGCGTCCGGCCATGTTGTTCAAGGCCCCTGGCGTCCGGCCGAACTCGCTCATCGCCACCACCAGAGTCTCGTCGAGCACGGACCCGCTCGGGGTCAGCGCGGGACGGCAGCGCCGCTAAATCGCCGACCAGGGCGGAGAAGGAGCGGTCGAACTCGGCGCATAGCTTGTAGTGGCTCGTCTTCGCCGAGTGGTCCCAAATGTATTTGTGGTGATCCCATCCGGGGTGGCAGATGTGGATGTAGCGCGTGCCGGCATCGGCCCGCCAGCATGTTGCGGGCCAGCACGCACGAGGTGGCGACATCGGTGTCCCCGTAGCGTTCTCGATCGGCGACGGTGATCTGAAACGCCTGGGCCCAGCGCCCGTCCGACAGCAGTTGGTGCGCGGCGTCGTAGAAGCTCTCGTAGCTTGCCATCCGGCGCTCAAACGTCCGCAGGCGGCCTCGCTGCGCTTCGCGCAGTTTGGGCGAGCAGCCGCCAACGCTCCTCCACCAATTCCAGGGCCGGCTCATCGAGCGCCGCGCCCTGGCCGGCGATCTGGGGATTGATGTCCACCACCGAGAAGCGCGGGTCGAGGAATCCGGTCGACAGGGCTCCGGGGAAGGCCTTCTCCAGGTTGAAGGACATGTAGGTCGGAAACGTGTCGCCCGACCTCCTGCGGGGTTCCAGCTCCATCGCGACCACGGAGCCGATGGCCGGAATCTCGCTGGCAAATGCAAGGTTCAGCGGGCGTCCGGTCTGGACGTAGGTCTGCCCGCGAAAATGCACCTCCTCGTGGCTGAGCAGGCTACGGACGATGGCGAACTTGTCGATGTGCTCTCGGAAGCTCGGGAACAGCTTCTGGGACAGGTACAGCCCGTCCCGCTGCTGGGTCACGTCAAGGTCGGGAGGCGTCCCGGCGTTCTCCTTGAAGTCCCAGGATTCAAGGTGGCTGATCGCGCCGTTGATCTCGTAGAAGAGGACATTCTTGGCGCTGCCACGTGGCGTGACAGACGAGCTGGCTGAGACTTGGCGCGGCAGGAAGCCGTCCACGGCGGCCCGCGGCCAAGCCGAGGCCGCCAAGCCGCAGGGCGCGGCGCCGGGTTCCGAAGGTTTCGGCAATGGTCTTCATCGGGGCCTCCGCCGCCTTGCGGTCTCAATGATTGAAGAAAAACTCGACATTGTTGATCAGCGCCCACTGCAGGTTCTCGGCGCCGCGGGTCCGGTCGCTCCGCAGGGCGGCCAAAGCGACCTCTCTCTCGGCTTCTGACGGATCTCGCGCCAGCGTGGCCAGGAAGAGCTCGTCCACAACGCGGTCGTCCTCGTCGTAGGTGTCGAGCAGCCGCTGGACACGGCTGTCTCCGTGGGCCTTGACCCGCTCGCTCAGCACTGGGGACTGCATCAGTGCCAGCGGCTGGCGCACCGATCCGTTGAGCGGCCGGGGCGGGTTTCGACGGGTCGATTGGCCGAAGGTTCGCAGAAGGTACTTCAGGTCGGTGCCTCCCCGGGGTTCGCTGAGCTGCATCGCCATGCCTACGATGTCCCCGCCGAATTCGAACTTGCCCGGGCGGCTGGTTGAGACGGCGATCGCATCGTGCAGCTCCTCCGCGCTGAGCATCCGTACGAACTTGCGGGCGAAGAGGGGCTTGTAGTTCGGATCCCACTCGCCGGGGAAGCGTGCGGAGAGCTGATAGGCGCTGGAGTTGCAGATCCGCCGGAAGAGGTGCTTGAGGCGGAAGCCGGATTTCCGGAAGTCCTCCGCCAGCTCGTCCAGCAGGGCGGGGTGGGTCGGCTGGAGCCGCCAGCCCGCGGGCAGGTTGGCGGGGGTCCTGCCGGGCGAGGTCAAACTCGTCATGCGGCTCGACGATGCCGTAGCCCATCAACTGCTTCCAGAACAGGTTGGCTGTCGCTCGGGCGAACTGCGGTTGGGCCGTCAGGATGCGGGCGAACGCGTCTCGCGGGTTTTCCCCGTCGTGCGGCTCCTCGCCGCCCAGCAAGAACCGAGGGGAGGCCTCGCCCCCCAGCCGTGCGACACGGAGCATGCTGCTGCCTGCGGTGTCGTAGCCGGGAGCGAAATCGTCAACCAGGAATTCATTCGCTTTGACGTCGCCGTTCTCCCAGTACATGAGGTAGCGAGTCCGGCCCAGGAAAGCGGCTTGGCGGTAGAAATCGTTCCTGGTCTTGCTGGTGAGGTGGACATTGACCTGCTCGAGGTGGTCCACGCCGTCGTGGCAGGAGATGCAGGACAGGTTGAGGCCGAGGAAGGCCTTGCCGTACAGGACCGTCAGCTCGTCATGGGTGTCGAGCTGATGCACCATGCCCATGTCCCTACCGTCGTCTGGCTGGGCCTTGCCCTGGACATGCTCCCGAGCGATTACATTGGAAGCGGCCAGAGCGTTGCTGCTCTTCCCGGCCGATGTGATCAGGGCCTGGACCCACTCGTCGTAGGGACGGTCCGAGCGCAAATTCTCCTTGAGCCAGTAGTGAAACAGCTCGCGGCCCCGGCCCATCTTGCCGTTGGCCCGAAACAGGTCCATGTAGAAGTACGCCCACTTCTCGGCGAACGCCTCGCGGGCGAGCAGCTCGTCGATCTTGGCGGCGCGCTTCCCCGCCGCCCTGTCAGCTGTGAACGCGCGCACCTCCTCGGGGGTGGGGATCCGGCCGATCAGGTCCAGCTGGACTCGGCGCAAGAACTCAGCGTCCCCAGCGAGCGGCGCATGCGGTATGCCGTGCCGTCCGATCTTGCCGAAGATGCGGTCGTCAACGAAGTTCCGGCGGGCGATCGGGGCGCTGGCTCCGAGCGCGGCGGGGGCCGCGACCCGCTCGGTGAGGGCGGCTAGGTCGCTTCCGGCATCGTGCGGCCGCGTCAGCGGCGCATGGGCCTCTCGGAACTGTTCCGGGGTTAGGGACTCTTCAGTCCGGGCATTCTCGGCGGGCTGTTGCGCGGCGCAAACCGCTGCCAGCAACGCGGCTGCCGCCGCCAGTCTCGGTAAGAGCATCGTTGAGCTTGGAATCCTGCGAAAGTATTGTGGCATAGGAGACGCCGTGAAGCACACCTTTTGCGCCCAGGAAGCGACCATCGGCCAAGCGGAAGCGCGGTTCCGGCTTTAGAATCGCTAGGTCACGGGCTGCTCGCGCAACAAACGTGTGCCCGGGCACCCGTGGTGGGCCCCGGCAAAGCGCCCGTGGCGATCAGCATCTCATCTAAGCGACAGCAGGCCTGATTGTTGGCCTCCGGCGGGCGGACAGCGCCGGAATCTTCGCCGAAACGCCGTGCTGCGCGGCCTTGCGGCCTTGCCTGCCGCCTGAGGCGACCAGGCTGCGTGTTACCATGGCTACGCCTATTCAAAGTCAGGGGCGGCCCGCGCCGCGGGCGGCACGGCTCAGGGGTTGTTCTGACGGAAGCGCCGAGCACTAGGGTGCGCGTGCCGCAAGGCGCGGCGGTTCCGCATGAATTGCGTCGGGCGGTTCGCCAGCCCTGCCCAGGAGGAGACTAACCATTTTCCGGAGACGCTACCGCCCGATTCGTCGGGTCCGACGCCAGAACGTGAACGAGACCATCCGCGCTCGCGAGGTGCGGGTGGTTTTCCCAGACGGCCAGACGCGGGTTATGTCGACCCACGAGGGGATCCGCCGTGCGAAGGAGCTAGGCTTGGATCTAGTTCTGGTTTCGCCGACCGCGCAGCCGCCCGTGGCCAAAGTCATCGACTACGGCGAATACTCGTACCTCGAGAAGAAGAAGAAGAACGAGGCCAAGAAGAAGCAGCACCGCATTGAGGTGAAGGAGGTCAAGTTCCGCCCCAACACGGACCAGCACGACTACGATTTCAAGAAGAACCACGCGCTGCGGTTCCTCAAGGAAGGCAACAAGGTCAAGGCGACCATCTTCTTCCGCGGCCGAGAGATCACTCATGCAAACATAGGCGAGCGGATCCTGCGGACCCTCGCCACGGACATTGACGAGTTCGGCAGTCCGGAGACTCAGCCGCGGATCGAGGGGCGGACCATGAGCATGATGTTCGGCCCGCGCAAGACCCCGAAGAAAACGGCCAGCGTCGAGCGCGGCGTCCCGCCCGTGACCGATACGCACAGGCTCCGGCCGGCTGGGTAGTGGCGTGGCTCGGGGCTGGGCTTGCAAGGCCGGCCGGACGACACGGCTCTCGCGGGGGCGAAACCCCGGGGCCAGCCTGCGGGGTGTGCTGGCGGCACTGCTAGCGGTCGCAGGTGTTGCGGCCGCGCAGCAACCCGACAGCCGGATTCGGCTGATTGTGCGCGGAGACGACTTTGGCTTTCTCCACGCCTCGAACGAGGCCATGCTGCGGGCCTTTGAGGACGGCGTGATGACCTCCGCCAGTTTGCTTGTGCCTGCGCCGTGGTTCGCCGAAGCCGCGGCTCTGGCCGTCGAACATCCCGACTGGAGCATCGGCGTCCACCTCACGCTCACCAGCGAATGGAATCGTCTCCGGTGGGGGCCGGTCGCCTCGGCCGCCGCAGTCCCGAGCCTGCTTGCCCCGGACGGCAGGTTCTGGGGCGGGGGATACGGACGCCCGCGTCCACCGGACCTGCCGCCGGCCAGCGCCCCTTGGGCCGGGCACGCCCCGGATCCGGGGGAAGCGGAGTTAGAGTTCCGGGCTCAGATCGAGCAGGCGCTCCGGGCGGGCGTGCGCCTCGACTATGTCGACTGCCACATGGGGGTGGCGTGCCGGGAGGAACTGCTGCCGATCACGAAGCGGCTCGCCGAGGAGTACTGCTTGGCCGTTTCGACAGTTGGAGCGTACGGGGAGCGACGCGTTGCGCCAGACTACCCCGACGACGCCAACGAACTTGGGGTGCTGCGTGCGTTGCTGGATACGCTCGCCGCCCTGGAGCCCGGACTGCATTTATACGTTGGCCACCCGGCGGTTCCGTCACCGGAACTGCTGGCCGTGGACAGCGTCCGGGGCGAGTATTGGCACCGACGGAGGGGGTCTGTGCTCAAGGCCTGGACCGCGCCGGAAGTCCGCGCCGTGATTGAGCGGCGGGGAATCGACCTGGTGCCCATGCGCGAGTTCGTTCCGGCGGATTGCGCCGGGAGGGCCGCTCGCCCCTAGGCGAGGACCGTTCGCGGGGCGCTGACGTTGCTCGAGCGTCGCCTCGGTTCGCCGCTCGGTCCTATTCCGCTACCCCTCTACAGCCCGGGTGACAATCCGTTGCGCGACTACCCTGTCGCCCGTGCGGGCCGTGGCGAGGACCGGGGTGCCGGGCTCCACATCCACGAGGCTGCGCAGCGGTAGCCGTCCGTCTGCCAGGGTGCGCGCCCCCTGGAGCGGCCTGCCCTCCGTCGTCGTCAGCAACACATCGGCATCGGGCAGCAGCTTGATCTCCGGTAGCGAGCATGATGGCGGGCGCCCCGTTTCGGTCGCCGGCGTGCGCACAGAGCCGCCCCCGCGAGGCTCTGCAGCCGGCGGGTCGACCAGATTGCGCACGCGCAGCGCAATCTGCGGGTCGGCCCCGCGTGGATCGAACTCCAGCTCGAGGAAGTTCCAGTAGAACGGCCCGTCCAGCTTGCGCAGGTCGGGCGTGTCGTAGCGCTGGTGGTAGAGCGCCTTGATCTCGACTTCCCGGCCGTCGAAGTCGCGCATGCGGGGGCCGAACCCGTCCTTGACCCCCCTGCCGCCACTGCGTCCGATCGGCCCGAACGAGCATTCGTACACCCGGTGCTGAACATTGCGCAGGATCATGCCGACATGCACATCGCCGTACACGCTCACTACGCCGGCCCTGGAGCCGAGCACTTTCAGCACGCGGTCGGCCCCTGCGGCCACCCAGCCCGCATAGTCCGCCGCTACCCGGTCCCGTTCCCCCAGCACCGTCTTGGCGTCGGGCCGGCGTCCGTCGCCCGTCCAGATGGTGTGCATCCCGTTGATGCCCGTCAGGCAGATCAGCGCCGACGAATCCGTGCGGATCGTTTCCCGCAGCCAGGCGAACTGCTCCTCCCCGAGCAAGCTCCGGGTAACGTCCGTGCGGCTGTACAGGCTGGCTTTGGCACCCCATCCCTGGTCGTCCCAAATGCTCGTGTCTTGGCTCGAGCGCCACAGGCGCGAGTCGAGGATCAGCAGGCTGAAGTCGCGGTTGGGCATCTTCCAGCGCCGCCACTTCTTCGGGTTGGCCGTGCCCGACGGCGCCTCGTCACCGGTAACGAGGTGATGCACGATCTGGAAGTTGCGGCGCATGTAGGCGCGGTCCTGGCCAAGGTCCTCGTGCGCTCGGATCGCGATTTGCTCGGGGCCCTTGACGTCATCCATGCCGTAGTCGTGGTCGCCGGGGTTGATGGTGTTCCAGTGGCGCATCATCTGCCAGCGCGTGGCCGGCCCGCAGAGCGTGGTCGTGACGATCTTGTAGGCGTCGTCCGGCGAAGGGGGATAGAGCAGCAGCTCCATGTACCAGACATCGTCCTCCCACATCATGACTTGGAAGCCGTACTCCTCGAGATGCCGGTATGCCCCGGGCGTGGGCTGGTCATGGACAAAGAAGCCGCCCCCCGGGCCGGCGTCGGGCAGCTTAGGGCCGCCCCCGTGGATGGCATGGCAGGAAAGCCCGCAAAGCTTATACGGGGCGGCCAAGCGAGGCAGCCGACCGACGTAGTCCCCGGTGGCCGGGACTTCGCCCACCTGGCCAGTGCCGATCCCCACGGCGTCCGTGCCCAGTCGCGGGTCGGCGGTCACGTTCCGGTCGTCCTTCCACACGGTGTAGTAAAGGGTCGCCTCGGCCGGATTGCGGGGCAGAATCGCGTCGATGACCGCCGTCGAACGGCGGAAGTCGTTCGTGACGATAGGGGCTGCTCCGCAGACCGGTACCGTTTGCCAGCCTCCGGGCGGATTGGCCGTGTCCGCAACCCGCAACTCGGCCTTGGCCCCATCGCTCCGGAACAGGCCGATGAAGCGCACGGTCCAGGCCCCTTCGTCGTTGCGAAGCGTGTCGCCAAGGGCGTAGCAGGCATGGCAATCGTTGAGCCTGGGCTCGAGAGGACGATTCTCGCCGGGCTCGACAACGAAGCGGCTCACCTCGAAGTCCAGCAGGCCGCGGGCCGCGCACCCGGCAAAGCCCGTGGTGTGTTTGGCTCGCTCCACGTTGTCGACCGAGACTGTTGCGACCGAGCCGCGGCCTTCGATCGCCAGAGAGGCCGTTACGGTGGCCTGCTCGGGATCCGCGCCGCCAACTTCGACATCGATGCGGAAGCGGTCGCCAGTTGCGGGAGGGGCGACGCGCTCGGTAGCGATCGGATCGTCCGAACCGTGCTCAAGGAGGCCGAAGTACCCGTCGTCGGTCCAGGAGGCGATCCAGGCTGCTTTGCCGTTCGGCCCTCCCATGCCGAAAGACTCGTAGAGCGTGGCGGAGCCGAAGCCCAGCCCGAGGAGGCCGTAGCCCGGCTGGTACATCCGCCATGCTGGGTCGTCGCCCTGCGCGGGTGCGTGCGCTTCCGCGACGATCCGCCCTTCGATAGCGAGTTTGTAGTTGCCTTCCAGACGCCATCTGCGGTGCCAGATCAGGCCAGGCGGCAGCGACGGGTCGTAGTCGACCGGCATGCTGTAGCTGCCCAGACGGGCCCCATGTGTCTCGTAGTGGTATGGGAAGCCCGTGTTGCGGGCACGGTCGCCGAGACTATGCACTCGGCGCCGAAGGGCGTTGTCGCGGATCTCCCAGTACCCCGGGTTGAGCGACTCCCAATCGTCTCCGTGGTAGAGGGAGTCCGGGCGTTGGAAGGCGACGGTGTGGGCCTTGGCCGTGCGCGGGGCTGTGGTCGCCGCAGTGGTGGCAGCTACTGCCTGCAGGAAAAGTCGACGATTCACGGTCCGGCTCATGTAAGCGGCATTCTAGCAGGCAGCCTTGTCCGCGGCGGTTCGCCTCCGCCCGACTGTCCTAGTGATCGCGATTTCGAGCCCTTGTTCGCGCTGCATCAAAAACCAACGACAGTCCGCCAGGGTCCGGGGCCATGCAGGAACGCCCATAAACTGCCGCAGTTCCCATCCCCGCTCCCCGCACGGTTGATTTTCTTCATGCAGGAGCCTGTTGTGGCGGCGCACCGCACGCTGCAGCGCACCTGCGCCAGCGGGAGCGTCTCGCCTCGCCCGCTAGGCAGCAGCAGTGCCAGCGCCAGGTTGTGCAGCGCCGCGTTGCCGGCCGAGCCGGGGCCCGTGCGGCACCGCGACCGCCGTCAGTTCGCGGCGCTCCCATCGCCCGGGCCCCGCCTGCCTGCAATGGCTGGCGCGGCGCGCTGCGGGCCCGGCCCAGTTCGCGTCCCGCACGATCAGGTCGTAGGCCGTGCCGGCGTTGCGCTGGATCGGTCGCCAGCGTGTCCGCCTTGTGCCGCTGCGCGGCAAAGGGTAACAGCGTAATAGTGCCAAGGGTTACTCCGTTCTCGCCAGGCGAAAGCCGACATGGGCGGCGCGGCCGTCGGGATCGCTGCGGCCGCGACCCGCGGCACGCACGTAGCGTGCGCCGTACATCCAACTGCCGCCCCGAACCACTCGGTACGAGCCCGCCACCGGTCCTTGAGGGTCCGTTCGCGGCGACCGCGAGTAGTATGCGGAGTCGTACCAGTCCGCCACCCACTCCCACACGTTCCCCAACATGTCGTGCAACCCCCACGCGTTCGCTGCCTTCCGCCCCGCCAAGTGCGTCCGGTCGTCGCTGTTGCCGGAGTACCACGCGATCTCGTCGAGACCCCCGTAGCGATCCTCCGCCGTCCCCGCCCGCGCCGCGTACTCCCACTCCGCCTCCGTCGGCAGCCGGTACCGTCCCGGCACGCCTTCCTGCTCGTCCAAGGCGCGAATGAAGGCCTGCACTTCATCCCAGGAAACCTGCTCCACCGGGCAGTCGGCACCGCAGTTCTTGAAACGCGACGGGTTGCCCCCCATCACCGCCTCCCACTGCCCCTGCGTCACCTCGTGCTTCCCCATGTAGAACGCCCAGCTGATGGCCACCGTATGCACCGGCCCCTCGTTATTGCCCCGGCCTACCTCCTCCTCCAGCGACCCCATCCGAAACTCCCCCGCCGGGATCCGCACGAACTCCATCCCAATCGTGTTCGTCAACTCCGTAGGCATCTGCCCCGTCCCCGGGCCGCAGCCGCAAGGTCTTGGGACTGCCCTCCACGTCCCGTCGGAAGAGAACCATAAGCGGAACAAAGCGCCGTTCGCTGCGGTGACGGTATCACCGCTGCGGAGCGGCTGGTCCCGCAGATAGTAGGTGCCGTCTTCGGCTCTAATCAATGAGACCGAGCGCCCGCTAGATCCCAGAGCGACAGTGGGGGTCTCCGGAAGATAGGAGGCGGACCACGCATCGCCAGCAAGCTCCAGCTTGTAGCGACCGCCGCTGGAAGCCGTAACCACATCGCCGCTCCGAAACGGCTCGCCGCCCAGCGTGACGGTGCCATCAGCTGAGACCACAAGCGTCACGGTCTCCCCCGACAGGCCGAGTGTCACTTCGATCGAGACCGGGGCTGGCGGTGGAGCTTCGTAAAGGAATGGCTTGATTTTAGAGTGGATATCGGATAAACGATGGTAGCTCGCATAGTATCTCGGGTCGCATGGCGAGTGGTTGCTGGCCCCTCCCGTCAGGACTCCGACGAGTGGTCCGTCGGTTCGAAACAGGCCGGACCCTGAAGATCCCGGCTCCGTAGTTCCACGGGCCCATTCCACCCGGACAAAATGGGACGGGCTCAGTCCGTCAAAGCTCCCCGAAGCTGTCTCGCCGAACGAGATTCTCAATGGTGCGCCGTCCGGATGGGAAATGCCGACAACGTCCGTGCCGGGCAGGACCGAAGAGGTGCTCCATCCCACACTAGTTATTCCGGTCACACTCAGCACATCGTCCCGGTTCAGGCGCAAGAAGGCAAAGTCCCCGTCATAACCGTCCTCCGCGACAACCAAGTGTGCGCCGTGCGTGCGGGGGGCGTGCGCGAGGAGAGGTACCAGCCCTCCGCAGGTGCGCGTCTGATACCCCCAATAGAAGACAGTGTTTCGCGCCACATCGGCGTCGTTCACGCAGTGACCTGCAGTCAAGAGACCAAAGTCATCGTCCGGCATACTAAAATTGACAACCGTTCCGGTGCATTGATAACTTCCTGTCGGTTTCTCCAAGTGCAAGAGGGCAGTTGCCGGGTACTGCCACGGACTCGACCCGGACTTCCAGTTCAAGTGGCACGAGAGATCCAGATGGCACGATGCGAGACTCCGCGCCCCACCCATTCGCGGGGCTGCGTATCGCGCAGCCCAAGGTCCTCCCGCCACATTGGCCTCCTCGTGTCCGATGTGCGAGATTTCGCGAACCACGAATGGCACTAGCTCGGTGGTTCGGTCCCGATGTTCCGGGAAATACGTAATGGTCGCCGCCTCCGCGAAGAGCAAATCGGTCCAAAAATCTCCATCATCGTGAGGCCCACGATCCCGGTAAGGGCCAATCCAGTCCAAACGGCTTCCGTGATCGGCCGGGTGGAGCCAGACATCCCCGACGGCATTGAAGCCCTCGAAATGAAGTCGCATCGAGCTCGCCCCAGGGGAGCGAATCGTCAGTCTCCATACCCACTGCCCACTTGTGGTCCTGTCCCAGGCCCCATACGGCATACCGGTAGCTACGCGGTTCTCATGCGGGGATCTGTCGCGCAGCGAATCTGAAACGGCACGATGGGGCCCGACCCAACCTGGCCCGAACTGGGCTCGCAGCGCTTCAATGGCCTCGGGCTTCAATTTCGGCAGCGCGAGTTCCGGGGGGCGGGGAAGCGACTCGACCTCCGCGATCGGCGGCATGCGCGCCTGCGCTTTTGCTGGCGGTAGGATCGGGTGGACGGCCTTACCTTCGGTGCCAAGTGGGGTTTGAGCTGCGCATGGGATGGAAAGCAGCCACACAAGAAGGACCGTCGCCGATCGTCGCATCGATAGCGTCAACTCCAAAGGCCCGAAGCTTTGTTTCATTGCGCTCGTTTTGTCTCATGCTAACAGCTGGAACTGGCGGTTCTTCAGCAAGAAAACCTCTGGACCAGCTGGTGGTTTTGCGTGGCGGTGCAGAGCGCGACGCTCGTTCGCCAGTTTCGGGCCAACTCGTCGAGCGCCGCCGTGCAGGGCGGCAGGTGCTTGAGCGGCAGCATCTGCGCCTCATCCAAAATGCCGACGCTGCTGGCGATGCTGTGCAGCTTGCGGCAGCGGGAAGGGCGGTTCGCGAAACGGCTCTCGAAAAACTGCACCGCCGGGGTCACGACAATTGGCGCGTCCCAGTTCTCCATCGCCAGTTGGAGCTTCTTTCTGGACTCGTGGTTGCCGATGCTCTGCTCGTCAAACGTGCTGTGGTGCTTGATGACGAAGTCCGCCGGGCCGCCGTCGCCGCCACCAAGCGCGTCGCGAAACACGTTGGCCGTCTGCTCAATGATGCTCATGTACGGAATGACGCAGATAACGCGGTCGAGCCGGTGGCGCACGGTGTGGTGCAGCGCGAAGGCGAGCGACGCCAGTGCCTTCCCTCTGCCGGTGGGTACGGTAAGCGCGAACACGCCTTACGGCTTCGCTGCGCCCTGCCGTGCGACGGGATAGTTCCGCGAGGTCGGGGTATTCCCCGCGACCCGCCAACGTTCCCTTGAGCCCGGTGTGGTACGCCTCGGTGTCCAAGTAGTCCGCGTCCACGAGCGCAGCGAAGACCATGCGAATGAGGAAAGCTGCGGAGAAACCGACCGTGTCCTTGCTGCGCGGCTTGATGCTGGGGTTGGCAAGCATGACCGGAAGTGCGATCTCCTGCTCCCAGATCGGATCCGGCATTGAAACTGCTGCGCCCAGTCGCTCCTCCAAGTCGGTGATCCCTTCGCCGTTCACGCCATTGGCGAGGCCAGCGTGGCGGCCCGCGACGCAGAACGCCAGCATCTTTCCGAACACGCAACCGTAGCGCTTGATTGCGACCTTGGCACCCGGAGCGGCCTGGTCGAACCGCCGATGGTCGCCTTTGAGGTGCGCCTGAAACGCGGCAGTGCATTTGCCGAGGTCGTGCAGTAGCCCGGCTACCCGGCCGAACTCGGCGAGGCCCGCCGGTTCGAAGAACCCGGACGCACGCTCCGCGGTGCCCACGTACGACATTCGGGTCGGACAGCCGGCACGGGGTCGCATTCCCGTGTAACTGTAAGCGGGTCATCCCGTTACACCGCAGATTACACTTAAGGTTACACCGCCGACTGTGGCGGGCCTCGCGCCCCCAGAGATCAAGCAGCAGCAGCTGGTCGTTCGCGGAGTGGATGATCTGCAAAGGCTCGCCGAAAAAGCGGAGCAGTTCGTCCTGCCAATACCTCAACAACAGGAGGCACCCCCATGGTGAACGATGAGTTGTGCGTTGTCCATCCCCGCGCCGCGGAGTTCGACGTACGCAAGGCGCACATCACCGCCGCGGTGCGGCTGTTGGAAGCAACCGTCGGCAAGACGCACGTGTTCAGCGCCCTGGCGAGCGGCTTGGCCGCCCTCGCCGCGTGGTTGACGAGCCACCGCGTCGTGGCCGAGGCGATAGAGGCGACCGGCATCTACTGGCACACGCCGTGGCCGGGGTTCACCGCCGCGGGCATTGAGGCGCAGCTGCTCCACCCCCAGCACGTCAAGCAACTGCGCGGCAGGAAGACCGATGTCGAGGACAGCCGCTGGCTGGCGCGGGTGTGCCAGTTCGGGCGCGGGCGGCCGAGTTTCGTCCCGTCACAGCAGTTCCGCGACCTGCGCACGTTGAGCCGCCACCGGCGAAAGCTCGTCGCCCGGCGCATCCAAATGCAAAAGGTCATCGACCGCGTTGGGGCGGCGCTGACCGACATCTTCGGCATCAGCGGCCGGCGCATCCTCGACGGCCTCGTTGCCCGCCTCGCCAGCCCCGACATCCTGGCCTCGCTCAGCTCGCATGTCCGCCGCAAGCTCGATCAACTCGGTGATGCGCTGAGCTTGGCGCTCTGGGAGACCGAGCGCTGCCTGCTCGCCGAGCACGACACCCTCCGTCGGCGCATGCACGACTTCGACCGGCACATCGACCGAACCCTGGCAGCCCAGGCCGAGCAGCGCCACCTGCTGGAAACGCTCCCCGGCATCGACCGCACCGGGGCCGGTGCCGTCCTCGCCGAGATCGGACCCGATATCGCCGTCTTCGGCAACGCCCATCGCCTCGCCGCCTGGGCCGGCCTGTGTCCTGGCAACAATGAGAGCGCCGGCAAACGCCGGAGCGGACGCACCCGGCGCGCGAACCAGACGTTGCGTGCCGTGCTTATCGGGTGCGCTCACGCCGCCGCCCGCACCAACCACTGCCAGTTCCAGGCGTATCACCAAGCCTTGACCAGGCACCGCGGCTACAAGTGCGCCATCGTCGACACCGACCGCAAGCTGCTGCGATGCCTCTTCGCGGTGCTCCGCGACGGCACGCCGTACCCGCGACCCGGCCACCGATTACGAGGCGATCCTCGTCCACCACAACGCCCCGCGCTGGCTGCGCAAGCTGCAGCGGTGCAACGTTTTCTTCCGCAACGAGGACGGCACCCTCTCGCTGTGCTGGCCACCTCTTCAGAACAGGGGCACCGTCCTGACGCGCTGACACAGACCCCCGCGTTGACCTCGGCGGCGCCCTTCAGCGCAAGAGGCCACTTGGGGCAGCCTCACCAGTCGAATCTCACCTCCGTGCAATGTTTTTATCGTGGCAACCTCTCGTGACGCCTTCCCGTCGCTTCGGGAGGAGTGCGCCGCAGAGCCCACGGAATTTCACGGCAAGAAACCACGGAGACGCGCGCATGCCGGTGGTCGATGTCGATGGACTCACCTTCACTTACGCGTCGGGCACCAGCCCCGCAGTCCGGGACCTCTCGTTCCGCATCGACCGCGGTGAGATCTTCGGGTTCCTGGGGCCGAGCGGTGCCGGCAAGTCGACCACGCAGAAGGTGCTGATCGGGCTCCTGCGGGGCTACGGCGGCACCGTCTCGGTGCTGGGCCGCGACCTCGCGGCGTGGGGAGTCGACTACTACGAGGAGATCGGCGTCTCGTTCGAGCTGCCGAACCACTATCTCCGGCTGACTGGCATCGAGAACCTGAGCTACTTCCGAGCCCTGTACCAGGGCGAGACCCGCCGGCCGGAGGCGCTGCTGGAGATGGTGGGGCTGGCCGACGACGGACAGCGTCTCGTCGCCGAGTACTCCAAAGGGATGAAGACGCGGCTGGGGGTGGCGCGTGCGCTGCTGAACGACCCGCAGTTGATCTTCCTGGACGAGCCGACGGTGGGGCTCGACCCCGCCAGCGGGCGGGGCGTCAGGCACCTCGTCCGGGAGCTGAAGCAGGCCGGGCGCACCGTGTTCCTCACGACGCACGACATGACGGTGGCCGACGAGCTGTGCGACCGCGTGGCGTTCATCGTCGACGGGGAGATTCGCCTCGTCGACTCGCCGCGGGACCTGAAGCTCGCGCACGGTGCGCGGACCGTCGCAGTCGAGTACGACCTCCACGGCGAGCCCGGACGGCAGGAGTTTCCCCTCGACGGCCTCGGCGACGATCCCGAGTTCCTGGCCCTGCTTCGCGGGGCGACGGTCCGCACGCTGCACACTCAGGAAGCCACGCTCGAGGATGTCTTCCTGCGCGTCACCGGCCACAGCCTGCAGTGATCCCATGCACCGGCTGGCCGCGACCCTCTGCCTGGACCTCCGCCTGCAGTGGCGGAACGGCTTCTACTACGCCGTGGCCTTCGTGCTGGCCTGCTGGTTCGTCCTCCTCACCCGCCTCCCGCCGGTCGATTGGGGCTATGTGCTGCCCGCCGTCGTGTTCGGGAACCTCGTGATGGTGAACTTCTACTTCCTCGCCGGCTTGGTCCTCCTCGAGAAGGGCGAGGGGACGCTGGAGGCCCAGGTGGTGACGCCGCTCGCCGACTGGGAATACCTCGCCTCGAAGCTAGCGACGCTGACCGCGCTCTCACTCGTCGAGCAGGTCGTCATCGTCTGGGCGGCGCACGGCGGCGGCTTCGCAGGTGGCCCGCTCGTCGCCGGCATCGTGCTGGCCGCGGTTCTCTACACCCTGGTCGGCTTCCTCCTCATTGCGCGTTACCGGTCGATCAACGAGTACATGTTCCCCTCGATCTTCTTCACGGCGATCCTCTCTCTCCCGATGCTGCACTACTTTGGCCTGTGGGACACCTGGCTGCTGTACCTCCATCCCTTCACCGCGCCGCTCGTGCTGCTGGCGGGGGCATTCCGGCCGACTCCGCCGTGGCAGTGGGCCTACGGTCTGCTCTACTCCGTCGTCTGCACCGGGCTGCTGCTTCTCGCCGCCCGGCGGACATTCGACCGGTTCATCGTCGCCCGCGAGGGAGGGCGCTGATGCCGCCGGTGGCCGCGGTGGTCCGGGCGCTCGGCCCGATCGACGTCAGGAGCATCGCACGGGACAGCATGCTGCGCTGGCTTGTGGCCACGCCCATCGCGTACGCGCTCGCCTTCCGCTGGGGCGTCCCCGTCCTCCGGTCCTGGCTCGACGAGCGATACAGATTCGACCTGACGCCGTACTACCCGCTGCTGGCGAGCTTCCTCGTGCTGATCACCCCCGCGCTGCTGGGCGCGGTGGTGGGGTTCCTGCTGCTCGATCAGCGGGACAACCGCACCCTGACCGCGCTCCAGGTCACGCCTCTCACGGTGGAGGGCTACCTCGTCTACCGCATCGCCGTCCCCATGATGGTGAGCGTGCCCGTGATGATGGCGTGCATCGCGATCGCGGATCTGGTGACGATGGGCGTCGTCCACGCTTTCGCCGCAGTCTGCCAGGCCGCGCCCATCGCGCCGCTCTTCGCGTTGTTCGCTGGCGCGTTCGCCACGAACAAGGTCCAGGGGTTCGCGCTGCTGAAGGGTGCCGGCGTCCTGACCTGGCCGCCGGTCATCGCGTGGTTCGTGTCCTCGCCGTGGCAGGTGGCGTTCGGCCTCGATCCGCTCTACTGGCCCCTCAAGCTGTTCTGGATGCTCGAGGCGGGCGAACCCCGCGTCTGGCTCTACTTCCTCGCCGGCTTGGCTTACCAGTCGCTGCTGATTGCGCTCCTCGTCCGGCGCTTCAAGACCGTGGTCACGCGGTAGTAGACGGATGGCCCGTCCGATCAGCCGCTCAGCACGGAGATGTGCATGATCGCGCTCTCCAGGGCGAGGGCCTACCCGGCCGCTCTGGGACCGATGAGATGCCTGCCCTGATCGGCAAGTGGGGGCTGGTGCTGGTCATGGAGGATTCGCCTGGGGCCCCCTGGAGGCAGGCTTCGACTACTTCTTCGGATACCTGAGCCAGAACCGCGCACACAACTTCTACTCCGAGTTCCTAATGCGCAACGCCGAGCGCGTGCGGCTTCGCAACAAGGGGATTCCTTTCCAGCGCTACGACGGCATGAGCGGGATGACTATCGAGCGCGTGGACTATTCCCACGACCTCTTCGTGGCCAAGGCGCTGGAATGGATCACGGGGCCGGCGAGCCGGCCGTTCTTCCTTTCCTTGACCTTGACGATTCCGCATGCCAACAACGAAGCGGGAGGGCTCGATGGCAGCGGAGCCCCCGGGATGCAGCGCGTCGAGGGAATCCTTGGAACGCGTCGTGAGCGCATCGGATGGAGGTGCCGGACGCGGGCCTGTACCAGGAAGAGGACCGGCCAAGGGCTCAGAAGGGGCTCGCCGCGATGATTACCCGCATGGATGAAGGCGTGGGGCGGATCTTCGAGTCCTGGCAAAGGCTCGGGATCGACGAGCAGACGATCGTGTTCTTCAGTTCCGACAACGGCCCGCCCGCATTGAGGGTGGCAACGACCCGTTTCTTCGACTCGAACCGTCCGCTGCAGGGCTACAAGCGGTTGCTCCACGATGGCGGGATCCGCGTGCCGGTGATCGTGCGCTGGCCGGACCGAGTACCGGCGGGGACGACGAGCGACTTGGCTTGGCGCTTCGCCGACTTCTTGCCGACCGCTGCGGAATAGGTCGGCTTTGAGGTTCCGGCAAATGTTGACGGGGTAAGCGTTGCCTCGACTTTGCTCGGGGGAGAGGCCCCGGCGGAGCTACGACTGCTGTACTGGGGCGGGACTTTTGGGCGGGCGGAGGCGGCTCGCTGGGGCAAATTGAAAGCGGTGCGGGAAGACCCCGAGGCAGCGCTTGAACTCTTCGATTTGGAAACCGACCCTGGCGAAGAGCGCAACCTGGCCGAGGACCATTCCCAGATTGCGGCTATGCTACAGCGGCGCATCGCCGGAGCGCTCGACGCAGGTCTGTGTTGGTTGGTGCGGTGGCGAGATGCGGGGGAGCTTTTCCCACGCGAGGAGGGTCCATAGCATCCCTGAGCCGGATCCACCTCGGAGCAGGTGCAGCGGCGACGCGAGTTCCCGCTTTTATGCACTATGCGTCTCGCGGCCGCGTCGCCTCCGAGGGGCTGCAGACTTGTCCAGATCGTGCTTGGGACTACCCGGTTGCGGTAGCCCCCGCTGCCTCCCCGACCGGAATCCTGGCAGTTCCCAAGACAAGGCTTCGGCTGGACCGGTATCGTCTACGATGTAGCGGATGTCTCACCCCCACCTGTCCAGCGAAGCCTTGGAAGCTCTTTCCCGGTTCGACACCCCGACGGTTTGCAACGCGATCGAGCTCTTCGCTGTGCGCCCGCAGACCGAGGGCTACATGGACGCCAGGATCCGGGCCTGCTTTCCCGAAATGGGCCCAGTCTGCGGTTATGCGGCGACCGCAACGTTCCGCTCTGCCGTCGCGCCGAAGGGACCTGCGGCATACGGCACCCTCGACGATCAGGTCGCACGCTTCGCCGAGCTCCCCGGGCCGCCGGTCGTGGTGATCCAGGACATTGACGAGCCGACGCGGGCAGCGACGTTCGGCGAAGTGATGGCCGCGACCTATAAGGGCTTCGGCGTCCAGGCGCTGATTACCAGCGGGGCGGCGAGGGACCTCGACCAAGTCCGGGCGGTGGGCCTACCGTGCTTTTCCGACGGAGTCATCTGCTCCCACGGCTACCCTCAGCTGCTGGATTTTCATGTGCCCGTGCATGTGGGCGGCTTGGCAATCCGTCCGGGTGATCTGCTGCACGCCGACCAGAACGGCGTAACTAGCGTCCCGGTCGAGGTTGCAGGCGAACTGGCCGATGTTTGCGCGGAGGTCTGCGCGGCAGAAGCCGTGGTGCTGGACTACTGTGCGGCAGGCGGCATGACCGTCGATGGATTCAAGGAAGCGCGGCAGGAGTTGGGGTGCCGCCTGCGGGAGATCAAACAGCGCCTGCGCCGGGTCTGACGCGGCACAAAAGCAGCGGCAACCCCTGGGTTCGGCGCGGCTAGCGTCTTGCGGCCGTCAGGCCGGTGCTGGCGTGCTCCTGGCCGGATTCGGGATCGAAGACCCGCACGGTGTAGGAGCCGGCGCTACGCACGGTGGGGGTGAACTCGCTGCCTTGGATTCGTAGGGTGTAGACGACATCGCCGTCCGCTTCGCCGATCACCTGCACCACCGGATCGGCGAGCCCTCGGGCATCGATTGGCGGCAGGACGAAAGCTGTCGGCAGCCCGTTGTCGATCTGCGCGATGCGGATTGGCCAGCCCGGGTACGGCTTCGCGTCTGGCTGGGTGGCGTCCACCCACCTCGGCCAGTTCGCGAACTCCACGGTCCGGTCGACCCTGTTGAACTTGATGATCCCATAGCCGGGAGCGCGCTGGTGCAGGGCGGTCGGCTCGATGCCGTTGGCCTGGGGGTTCGAGACCGCATGGATGGTCACCTTGTTGCCGAAGCCGTCGAGAAAGTCACCTGTGTTGCGCGGCGCACCCGGCTTCCGGTTGCGGCCCGTTTGGGAGGGGAACCAGCGCCGGGGGAAGATGTTTGCGACCGACGGCACGCAGATTGCCCAACTGCTGTCGTTCCACTCTTCGACGCCGTACTGCACCGTGCTCCCCAAGTGCTGGTCGCCGGCGATGTGGACTGCCAAGGCCTTGCGGAGGAGGCGCAGGGCGCGGTTCCTCCCCGATTGCGGCCAGCCGTTCGAGTCGTGGTCCTGGACGGGCTCCTCGCCCTCGGGGTACTCTCCGGGAGCGTTCACCCGCAATCTCCCGGTGACCGCGTCCGTTGTCGTGCCCTTCGGCAGCGTGCAGACGTTCGCGAAGATCGTTTGCGAGATCACGCTCTTCATCCACGCCCCTTTCCAGTCCCGGCCCCAGGCGTCGAGGAAGGCTTCCTGCCGCTCCCCGAGTAGGGGGAAAGCGGGGTCGTCTGAGTGCTTGGCTGCGTCGTAGCCAGCATCCTCCGACCAGCCATTGATGATGCGGGCCTCCGGTAGCAGCCGCGTTCCGGAGTCCTTCCATTTCCGGTCCTCGATGATGGCGAAGCTCACCCCCCCGAGCAAAAGGTCGGTGTAATACACTGCGATGCCTTGGTCAACCGGAGTCGGGTCGTAGGGGTCGGGCATGTTGGCAGTCTGGGTCGTCTGGACTGCATGCACGAAGCGTGCGTCCATGACGTAGCCCCCCTGGTCCTGGCCGGGTTTGCCGTAGCCATGGGCCTTGCGTCCCGCCGCGCCCCAAATGTTGCCTTGGTACACGTCATGGTCGTCCGGCAGCGCGACGGCCGGAATCTCCCTAAGCAGTTCGGAGTACTCCCAGCCGAAGATGTACCACTTGCGCAGGTAGTCCAGGATCGCTTGGTCGACGGGGTCGCGGACGATGCCGTACTCGCCGACCCGCTCGTAGATGTTGTCGCCGGTGTAGGCCAGCAGGTCAGGGTCGTGGACCCGCACGTTGCGGACGATGTCCGCGTGCGGAAAGCCGAAATCGTTGTTCCCCGTGAACGCCGCAACCACGATCTCGTCCGCATCGGCTGGATCCTTGCGGACCACGCCCTCCCACAGGTCTTGGTCGTACGCTACTCGGAATGGGGTGTCGACGGAGGCGTCCCACCCTTCGACGCGGAACGTAGCAGTGCGGGCGTCAGGATCCAGGGCTTCCGTGGCGATGCGCTTCCAGCCACCGTTGCTGCGGACTTCGAGCGACGCTTCTCGAGGTCCGTTGCCGACGGGGGCGATCATCGCGTTCAGCTTGAGCACGCCTCTGCTGAGCGTGTGCATGGCGAACATGATTGGCCCCAGCGAGCGGTCGGGGTGTGCCGTGACCTTGGAGCCGGCGACTCGCCAGTCGCGGAACCAGAAGCGCATCGAACCTCCACGCCGAGTGCCCGGCTTCAAAGCCCAGCCCGTTTCGCGAATCTCCTCCTCGGAGGGCGGCGAGTCGGGCACAGGACCGGAACTCGACACGAGGGCCAAGCCGCCCGTCAGCCATTCCGGGGGGATATTGTCCCGAAAAGTCTCATGCACGCCGGAGGCATTCTCCAGACGCAAGGACAGGTGGTAGCTCTCGTCGCTAGGTGCCGCCTCAAGTGTCAACTGGGCCTCCGAGTCAAAGGCACCGTCCGCCACCGGTGCCGCCACTGTCGGCGAGCCGACGAAGAGGCGGCCGTCGGCTGTCAGGCCGCAATTCAACCCCACGCCGCGGACGGCGCTGTCTCGATAGTCGTTGAATGAGCCGCGGATTCCGACTCGAAAGCCCACCCAACCTTCCCCGAGAGGCCCGGAATCCTCCTCGAGTCTGCCCAGCCGCACTGTCATGGCCAGCGTGCCCGGGCTGCTGGCGAGTTCTCGTGTGAGCAGAAAAACGTTGCGGTCACCGCCTGCTCCTACGTTTTCCAGGCGGCCTCCGCTGATGCGCCAGTCTTGGAGGGGATTGGACCAGTAGTCGGGGCCGGCCCAGGGACGCTCGGTCTTCTCGTCCCAGTGGCTCTGGAATTCCGTGGGGGACGGAGAACACCCCACGGCGAGCAGAAGGGAAGTTGCTAAGCACCGGCGCGCATTTCGATGGCGAAGCATGGTTTACACTGTACCAGCCGGCGGCCGCAAGCCTCCTCTGAGGAGCGGGCCTGAAGCGACGGGCGGGATCCGACTGAGGACGCGTTTAGCCCGAAAAACTCACCAGCAAGGTGGGGAGGGGGTGTTTGCTGTGGTGTCATGCAGGTGGGATCAGTTGGTTAAGCCAGACGAGGAGGGGACAGCCTGGCCAATCCAGTGATCCGGCGATCAGTTGGAGTGGGAAGCACTGGGACGGCGGGCGGTCCCGGGCCGGTGCGCTGGCGGCCGGATCCGTTCCGCCGCGCGGGGGGCTGCTGCGCGAGGTTGGCCAGCGCCTGGATGGCCTCGCACGGGGCTCCGCAGACCTTCCCTACCAGGCCGAGTTGCGGAGCGCCGCAGGGCGGCCGCTGCTGGGGGCCGGAGCGATCCGCCTGGGGCGCAGCGGGTGCGCGCCCGCTGCGCCGGCTGGAGCTGGGCACGGCGGCGGAGACGGCCCGCGACCAGCGCAGCGTGCCGCGCTGCTGGATGGGGCAGCGTCGGGGCGGGAGCCGGGAGAGCTCTCTCGGGACTTCGCCGCGTCCGACGACCCGCTGCCCGGCCGGCAGGAGGGAGGGTTCTGGCCCGGCTCCTCCGGGGGTTGCGGCTATTGGCCGCTGTCCATGGTCTGCCGTGCGCCCGGCGGACCGGGAGGCCGCGGGCGGCAGCCTCGTGGAACTCCCGCGGGGGGTGGGGCAGCTGCGCCGCCCCGGGCCCCGGACGCGGACTTCCAGCCGGGCTGCCGCGGGGTTCTGCCGTGCGCCCTTCCTGCGGTGGGGCGCGGAGCACGCCAGCGGCTAGGGGCTGGGTGGAACGCGCCAGGCGCGGCTGGTCCAGGCTCTGGACGCCTCGTGGCAGGCAGCGCGAGACAGGCCGCGCCGCCCGGGCGGGGCGGCGCTCCCGCGACGGCCTGGACCGCACGACCGAGTCCGGGAGCTGTTGCCGGCGGGTGGGGAGCCAGGCGGAGTCCTGGATCAGAGGGCCGCACTCACGCTGCGGGATCACTCATCTCCAGCCGGACGAGGCCTCGGCCAAGCGGCTGGACGCCAAGCTCTCCGGCACGCGGGGGGAGTTGGAGAACTGGATCCAGGAGCGGCAGCTCGCTCTATGCACCGACCGCCCCCCGCCGCAGCCCACCCCGGCCGCGCGGCGGCCGGGCGCGGGCCGCCCCGCCACAACCTCACGCACGGCCTTGCGGAGCGCGCCCCGGACGCTCCCCGAGCCGCCCCACGCCGGCGGAGCGTGGGGCTCGCCGTGGCAAACCCTGGCGGACCGCTGCAAGCCGGGTCATGCAGGTGCAAATCGGCCCGCAGTGCCCCATCGGTGATCCATGCGGGCTAGGAGACCTCACAGTGATTGCAGCCAGTGCCGTCGCTGAGGCGGCGCAAAGTGGCGAGAGCAGAAGGCAAATGTACATCTCCCAAGCACCTCCGGCCGGCTCTCCGCCCAGGATTTGGAGGAAATCGAGACAAGCCCTAGGCTGTTGGCCTGCAGTGGCTAGCCTATTTTGCTTGGCAATCGGAATGAAGACCTCGGAATGATGTAGCAGAACATTGAGCGACCAAAGCGTCCTTGTTTCGGGGGCTTTATAGGCACTGTTGTTGGGTCGCTCGCCAGGGTGCTGGATTTCCCAAAGGTAGCTTGGCGTCCGTGGCCGCCTAGCGACGGCAGCGTCGGCCACCCCGCATTCCTGGCCTGCGGATCGCCGAGAGGCTCAGTTGGGGAAAAACGCGAGCTTTACGAGCAGCCCGATCGTCACAGGTCCGTATCCGTAGAGCAACACTGCTTGCTGCCGTTCGATTTTGGCAATCCGGTCTGCCATCTCGCTCCTAAAGGAAGCCATTTTGTCCAGCATCTCGCTGCGGAGGCTCTCAATGGCGGACTTATTCTTGGCGACCCGGTCCAGCATCTCGTTGCGGAGGCTCTCAATGGCGGACTTATTCTCGGCGATCCGGTCCAGCATCTCGCTGCGGAGGCTCTCAATGGCGGACTTATTCTCGGCGACCCGGTCCAGGATTTCGCTGCGTTGCCCAGCAATGTCGGCTTTGGTGGCCAGGTCCGCGCCAACCGAAACCGCGCTGGCCGCTGCTTCGGCACTTGCATCCGACGCACCGGCTTCTCGCAATGCACGGTAGACTTCGGCGACCATCGTAGCCATGATCAACCTCAGCCTAGCATATAGCCTAAAGGGCTGCGCCTCCCCCGCGAGGCTGCCGCGGCGCTGGGTGCGAGCGTCGGGCGGAGCGTCTACTCTCCCGCAGCCGTCGCGGGGGCCGTCACCATATCGGCGGGCATCGGCCCGCTCGCCAGGAGCTTGATGCGGTAGAGACTTGTCCGGGCCGTCATGTAGAGGGTGCTGCCGTCGTTGCCCCAGGCCACGTTCGCGGGAACCTCGGCGGGCCGTATGGAGCCTAGGAGCCCGTTGATAAAGGGCGCTGTCCGAGTCACCGCCGAGACGCGGCGGAACGCAGCGAAGGCTCCTGCGGGCTAGGCTCCGAGCACGAGCGCGGGCCGCCGGGCGGCCCAGACGCTCGAGAACGCGCTCAGAAGCCGTTCCAGGGCCTTCCCGAGGCCTTTTCCGGGCCAAATTAGCGCCGCAACGGCCAGGGAACCGCCGCCTTGCAGGCTTCGGGGCGTACCGCTCCCCGTCAGCGACCGCAGCAGGACGCCCAGGTTGTGCCCGCAGGCGTGGAGGAGCAGTCGCTGCAGGATGTTGCTGTGGCCCCGCAGGTGGACCCGCCGCATCCCGCCGGTCGAGTACCTGGGGGCCCTCGACCGTGCGACCTTCTCGCAGCGCTGCCGCTCCAGCTTGCGCTCCCGCTCGCCGGCGATCCGCTCCCGGTTCGCCTCCCCCGCCGCGCGCTCGGCTGCCTGCCCCGGCTCCCCCTGGCGGGGCTTCCGCTGCGGCTCCGGAAGCACCGGCTCCTGCCCGGACTCCTCCAGCGCCAGCACCGGCGCGCCGCTGGGGTATCCCTGGTCCGCCACCACCGTCTGCGGCTGCTTGCCCTGCGCCTCTTCCACCGCCGCCAGCGTCGGCCCGAGCGTCGCCGTGTCGCCTAGGTCCGCGGCCTGCACGGTCAGCCCCACCAGCGCGCCGCTGTCCAGGTCCACCGCGGGCTCGGCCTGGGGGGCCCTGTCCGTCGCGCCGTCCTGCCTGCGGGCCACCCGGGCGTCCGGATCGACCGGGTGCTCCCCCTCCTTGTTCGCCAGCGACTTGTTCTTGCGCCGGCGGTCGAACTCGATCAGCTCTTCCCGCGTCGGCGTCTCGAGGCCCGCGGATGCCGCCAGGCGCTCGAGGAACTCCCCGGCGCCCTCCCGGGTGTTCCGCCGCTGCAGCGTGCTCAGCGCCGCGTGGGCTTCCAGCGGGGTGGCGTCCACCCCGACCGTCTCGCCCTGGGCCAGCCCGGCGGCCCGCAGCCTCTCCAGCACCTAGGCGCAGACCTGCTGGTGCGTCTCGAGGTCGCTGCGCTGGCGTGTGCGGCAGAGCGTGGAGTGGTCCGGCGTCGACTCGTTAAGCCCGGAGCCGAGGAACTCGCGGAGCGAGAGGGTGGCGCTGGCCTGCAGGGCGCTGGCGCACTCGGGACCCAGGCCCAGCAGGTAGCCGAGCAGGAGCCTGCGGCAGGAGACGCCCGGCGGCAGCGAGGGGCGGCCCAGCTTGGCGGCGTAGAAGGGCCGGCAGAGCCGCTCCAGGCACTCGTCGCAGCCGGAGCGCTCGAGCACCTCGTGGAGCTTCTCGCAGAACGGGACGGTCGGGGCCTGGGGGAGTTCGTCCGCAGAGAGGAAGACGCACCCCTGGATCCGTTGGCGAGCGCCCAGCGACATCTGAACAAGGATCCCCCGGAATGCTCTCGCACCGCAAGCCCCCGAGCGCAGCGCCGCTCAGCCGGACTTTATCAACGGGCTCCTAGGTGCGTGCCATCAGGTGCGAAGATCCAGACCCCGCCAGGACCGGTGGCGTACATGTTGCCGGCGTGGTCCACCTTCAGTCCGTCGGGCATCCCGGGAGCTTCCTCCGCGTTGGCGTCGTAGAACACCCGCCCGTTCGCCAGCGCGCCCTCGTCCGTCACGTCGTAGGCCATCCAGACCTTCATTGCGCCGTCCGAGTTGGCCACATAGGCCGTCGCGCCGTCCGGCGAGAATCCGATGCCGTTGGGGCGGGTCTGGTCGCGGTTCAGCAACTCCGACTCGCCCGTCGCGTAGTCCCAAAGGTAGCTTGGCGTCCGTGGCCGCCTAGCGACGGCAGCGTCGGCCACCCCGCATTCCTGGCCTGCGGATCGCCGAGAGGCTCAGTTGGGGAAAAACGCGAGCTTTACGAGCAGCCCGATCGTCACAGGTCCGTATCCGTAGAGCAACACTGCTTGCTGCCGTTCGACTTTGGCAATCCGGTCTGCCATCTCGCTCCTAAAGGAAGCCATTTTGTCCAGCATCTCGTTGCGGAGGCTCTCAATGGCGGACTTATTCTCGGCGACCCGGTCCAGCATCTCGCTGCGGAGGCTCTCAATGGCGGACTTATTCTCGGCGACCCGGTCCAGGATTTCGCTGCGTTGCCCAGCAATGTCGGCTTTGGTGGCCAGGTCCGCGCCAACCGAAACCGCGCTGGCCGCTGCTTCGGCACTTGCATCCGACGCACCGGCTTCTCGCAATGCACGGTAGACTTCGGCGACCATCGTAGCCATGATCAACCTCAGCCTAGCATATAGCCTAAAGGGCTGCGCCTCCCCCGCGAGGCTGCCGCGGCGCTGGGTGCGAGCGTCGGGCGGAGCGTCTACTCTCCCGCAGCCGTCGCGGGGGCCGTCACCATATCGGCGGGCATCGGCCCGCTCGCCAGGAGCTTGATGCGGTAGAGACTTGTCCGGGCCGTCATGTAGAGGGTGCTGCCGTCGTCGCCCCAGGCCACGTTCGCGGGAACCTCGGCGGGCCGTATGGAGCCTAGGTGCGTGCCATCAGGTGCGAAGATCCAGACCCCGCCAGGACCGGTGGCGTACACGTTGCCGGCGTGGTCCACCTTCAGTCCGTCGGGCATCCCGGGAGCTTCCTCCGCATTGGCGTCGTAGAACACCCGCCCGTTCGCCAGTGCGCCCTCGTCCGTCACGTCGTAGGCCATCCAGACCTTCATTGCGCCGTCCGAGTTGGCCACATAGGCCGTCGCGCCGTCCGGCGAGAATCCGATGCCGTTGGGGCGGGTCTGGTCGCGGTTCAGCAACTCCGACTCGCCCGTCGCGTAGTCCCAAAGGTAGCTTGGCGTCCGTGGCCGCCTAGCGACGGCAGCGTCGGCCACCCCGCATTCCTGGCCTGCGGATCGCCGAGAGGCTCAGTTGGGGAAAAACGCGAGCTTTACGAGCAGCCCGATCGTCACAGGTCCGTATCCGTAGAGCAACACTGCTTGCTGCCGTTCGATTTTGGCAATCCGGTCCGCCATCTCGCTCCTAAAGGAAGCCATTTTGTCCAGCATCTCGCTGCGGAGGCTCTCAATGGCGGACTTATTCTCGGCGACCCGGTCCAGGATTTCGCTGCGTTGCCCAGCAATGTCGGCTTTGGTGGCCAGGTCCGCGCCAACCGAAACCGCGCTGGCCGCTGCTTCGGCACTTGCATCCGACGCACCGGCTTCTCGCAATGCACGGTAGACTTCGGCGACCATCGTAGCCATGATCAACCTCAGCCTAGCATATAGCCTAAAGGGCTGCGCCTCCCCCGCGAGGCTGCCGCGGCGCTGGGTGCGAGCGTCGGGCGGAGCGTCTACTCTCCCGCAGCCGTCGCGGGGGCCGTCACCATATCGGCGGGCATCGGCCCGCTCGCCAGGAGCTTGATGCGGTAGAGACTTGTCCGGGCCGTCATGTAGAGGGTGCTGCCGTCGTTGCCCCAAGCCACGTTCGCGGGAACCTCGGCGGGCCGTATGGAGCCTAGGTGCGTGCCATCGGGTGCGAAGATCCAGACCCCGCCAGGACCGGTGGCGTACAAGTTGCCGGCGTGGTCCACCTTCAGTCCGTCGGGCATCCCGGGAGCTTCCTCCGCATTGGCGTCGTAGAACACCCGCCCGTTCGCCAGTGCGCCCTCGTCCGTCACGTCGTAGGCCATCCAGACCTTCATTGCGCCGTCCGAGTTGGCCACATAGGCCGTCGCGCCGTCCGGCGAGAATCCGATGCCGTTGGGGCGGGTCTGGTCGCGGTTCAGCAACTCCAACTCGCCCGTCGCGTAGTGCAGGCGGTAGATCCCGTTGAAGCCGAGTTCCTTTGCGGGGTCCTTGTCCTGCTGCGGCAGGCCGTACGGAGGATCGGTGAAGTACAGCCAGCCGTTCGGGTGCCAGGCCGCGTCGTTGGGGCTGTTCAGGCGTTTGCCCTCGAAGCTGTCGACAACCGTCTCCCACTCGCCGTCAACCACCCGCGAGATGCGGCGGTTCCCGTGCTCGCAGGCCACCAGCCGGCCTTGCTGGTCCAGGATGAGACCGTTGGAGCCGGGCAGGCCGTTGACGTTCTCGCCTTGGAACAGGCCCTCGTGGACTACGGTGGCTTCGGTGTCGCCTTCGGCCCAGCGATAGATGGCGTTGGCCGGAATGTCGCTGAAGAGCAGGTGGGGCCCGCCCTCCTGGACCCAGACCGGGCCTTCCGTGAAGCGCATGCCGCTGGCGAGCTTCTCGATGTAGTAGTCCTGCGGCACGAGGGCGTCGAGGGCGTCGTCCAGCTTCTCCACAGTGCCGGCACCGTGATCCGCGACTTCCGGCTCCTCGGGGAGCGGCGAGCAAGCGAGTGCCAGGAGTGCAGCGCAGCCGGGGAGCAGTTTCCAGGAATACATCTCGTCTCTCCTTGGAGGCGTCTCCAGCATACATCAGCTGGGGTGTGTTGGCTCGCCCCTAGCCGGAGCCCCCGTCCGATTGACCACAGGCCGTCCCGCCAGTTGCCAGCAGGTCATCGACGATCGGCACGCGTTGGCCCGGAGCAATCGAGCCCCGGTGGATTTCCAGCGCGGCGGTGCCGTTCTCAAGGTCGTAGGGATGCCGGGGCTCGGAAAGTCCTGCACCTCGCGGAGCAGGGAGCGGAGTTCTTGCGTGCTCAAGAGCCGATGCCACCCCCGCCTAGGGGCGGGGGTGGGGCCGTGGGCTCCCGGATCGTCAGAAGATCAGCTTCAGCGCGAACTGGTTCGTGCGCATCGTGCGTGCGCTCGTGATCACGCCGAAGTTCCGCGACCGCGGGTTGGAGTTGGGATTGTTCCAGTTCGGGTGGTTCGCGAAGTTGAACGACTCGAAGCGGAACTGCAGGCGGGCGCTCTCGGTGATGGAAAAGTCCTTCATCACCGAAAAATCCCAGTTGTTGAAGCCCGGCCGCTGCAGCGTGTTGCGGCCGCGATTTCCGTTCCGGTAGGTCAACTCGTTGAAGCCCTGCGCGTCAGGCACGCTGCAGGTGATGGTCGCCGACCTGCCGTCCGGACCCTTCCTCCAGAACTCCTGGGGAGTGGGGTTGCTGGCGTGCGGGTTCCCGGTCGAGTCACCGCGGTTCCCCTGCCCGTTGCCGTTGAGGTCGCCGCAGTGGCCGCCGGTGATCGGCGTTCCGTCCGAAAGCGTCCAAATCGACCCGATCTGCCAGCCGCCGGCGATGGTCCGCAGGGCGGCTGGGGTGTCGTTGCCGAAACGGATCGGGAGTTGGTAGAGGATTGAGGCCGTGAAGCGGTGCGGCGTGTTGAACTGCGACAGGGCCCGCTCCCCGCGCAGGTTGTAGTTGTTCGTCGGGAACAGCACATCGCCGGCGTTGGTGCGGATGGCCGAGCCGGTGTCGATCGATTTGGACCAAGTGTATCCGATCAGGTACGTCAGCCCCTTGCTGGGGCGCTGCCGCAGCTTGACCCCGAGCGCGTTGTAGTTCGAGTTCACCACGTTGCCGATCGTCTGGATGCGGCCGTAGGCGTCGCCCCAGGGGCGCCGGTCCTGCGTCAGCGTCCGGTCGAGCGGGCCGCTGCGTGCGATCGGCGTGTTGAAGCCGTACATGCGCTGCAGCTTGTGGCCGGCGCTGCCGGAGTATCCGACCTCGAAGAGCATGGTGTCCGTGACCTGGTGCTGGACGTTCAGCAGGTACTGGTGGATGTATGGGGTGCGCCGGTTGGCGTCGTTGGCGAACGTGTAGAGCCGCACGAAACAGGGCCCGGCGTAGTCGCCGCAGCCCGAAGAGCGCTGGTTGGCCCAGGGATCGTCGAGGTTGTCGAGGGGGAACAGATCCTGCGACCGGGCGGTCTGGCGGACACCGAAGTTGCGGCCCATGTCGAAGACCGGGTTGCCCGTGTCCTGCGAGTAGTAGATGCCGTACCCAGTGCGGACGGTGGTCCTGTCGCCGAGGCGGTAGGCCACGCCGAACCGGGGCGCGAAGTCGTTGGTGTCGAGCACCTGCGTGGCGTGGTTGTGGAGCACATCGTCGCCAGTGGCCTTCGGCACGCTGTCCGCGATGCGGAATCCTAGGCCCTCGTGGAAGTCGCCGTCGCCCGGGCGCACCAGCACGGGGGTCTGGCAGTCTGGGTCGATCGCGTGCTCGGAGGCCCCCGCGCAGAACAGCTTGACGTTCATGACCCCGCGATAGCGATCCGCGAACGGCGGCGTCAGCTCGTAGCGCAGGCCGATGTTGAGCGTGAGCCGAGGCGTGGCCTTCCACGAGTCCTCGACATAGAGCGAGAATGCCCGCGAGCGGAATTGGACGTTGGCGATTCCGGGTGCCCGCGTGGCCTGACGGGTCCAGCCCAGCAGCCCGGTGGCGAACGCGTCGCCCGTGCCGGTCAGGTTCGAGGGATCGGCGGTGTACTGGCTGGGGAACTGGAAGTGTCCGCGCGGGAACTGGTTGCCGACCTGGTTGAAGCGGCGCTCAATGAGGTCGCCGCCGAACTTGACGGTGTGGGTGCCGCGGATCCAGCTGACGTTGTCCACGAGCTGGTAGGTGCGGTTGCGGTTGATGAACGGGCCGCCCGTCTGCTCGCCCCAGCCCGCGACTTCGTTGTTGCCGTTGAAGCTGAGTTGCGGGGTGCCCCAGGCGGCCTCGATCGGCGATTCCAGGCCCGGGATGCCGAGCTCCGCGGTCACGTCCCGGATGCCGTTGAAGTAGGTTAGGCGGTCGTTGTCGAACAGGTTGGCGCCCAGCCGCAGTTCGTTGACCAGCGTCGGCGACAGCGTGCGCGTGTTCGACAGCATGAGCTGGTCGACCCCGGTCGTGGTGCGCAAGTCCCGGAACTCGAAGTTTTGCCCGCTGGTGAGCCGCTCGTCGCCCCAGCTGAAGCGGCCGAACCACTGCGACGACTCGTTCTCGCTGAAGTCGATGCGGGTCGTGAACTGGTCCCAGTCCAAAGGGTCCGGGGCGTTGCGGACATAGTTCCAGGCGGGGTCCGTGCCCCCGACGACCGCGCCCTCCACGTTGGGTTCGGGATAGAACTCGAACATCTGCACGAACGGGCTCTTGAAGCGGGTCTGCGGGATGCGGCGGTTCGGGAACGGATCGGCCGTGCCCCCGGCCGCGTTGTCCCGGATGGTGTCCGGATCGTAGATCGTGAACAGGTTGGGGTTCGAGAAGTCTCCCGAGCGCATGGCCGCGTCCGCCACGGTGGAGCGGCGGATGCGCTGGATCCGCTGCCGGAAGCCCTCGTAGTTGGCCATGAAGAACATCCGGTTCTTCAGCACCGGCCCGGCGACCGTGAATCCGAACTGGTTGCGGCGGAACGGATTCTTGTCGCCGGGCTGCAGCCACGGCCGGGCCTGGATCGCGTCGTTGCGGAGGAACTCGAAGACCGTCCCGTGCAGTTCGTTCGTGCCGGCCCGCGTGGTGACGTTGATCTGCGAGGTCGACTTGCCGAACTCGGCCGAGTACACCCCGGTCTGGACCTTGAACTCCTGCAACGCGTCCACGGACGGCCGGACCACGAAGGTGTTGAAGTTGGGGTCGGTGTTCTCGATGCCGTCGAGCGTGAAGCGGTTGTACTGCTGGCGCTGCCCGCTGACCGAGATCGCCTGGTTGGCGCGCTCGCCGCCCTGCCTCGAGTTGGCTTGGCCCCCGGCCCCCATCTCGGCCGACACGTTCGTGCTCAGCTTGACTAGGTTGAGGTAGTTGCGTCCGTTGATCGGCAGGTCGACGATGCGCTTCTGCTCAATCACGGCGCCTAGGGCGGTCGACGAGGTCTGGAGCATCTGGGCGCCGGCCTCGACCTCGATGACCTCGGTCACCACTCCGATCTCCAATTCGAAGTCCACTCGCGCCACATCCCCGACCTGCAGGATCCAGTTCTCCTGGCGCGACGCCTTGAACCCGTCCGTCTCGGCCTGCAGGTCGTAGACCCCGGGGTTCACGAAGGGAACCGTGTAGTTGCCCGTCTCGTTCGTTTCCGTCTCGCGCACGACATTCGTGGCGACATTGGTGATGGTCACTCGGGCGCCGGCGATGACGGCCCCGGTGGTGTCGGAGACCCGTCCGGTGAACTCCCCGAACGTCTGGGCGTCCAAAGGGGACCACAGGAAAGCCAAAGAAAGCACGCAACCCGCCAAGCGAGTCCAACGCATGATCGTATTTACCTCCTCATCAAGAGCGATGCGGGACAACCCGCAAGGAACCAAAGACCCTAGTATCGTAGCAGCTTTGCGCCGGGGCCCCGGCCAACCTCTGCTCCCAGGCTCCCTTCTACTGACTTTGCCATAAGTCATTGCAGGATACGACCAGAAACAGTATAGGAGCAATCGGCCTCGCGAAAGAACCCTGGCACCTTGGTTGGGTCTGCCGCGAGGGCTTGCAGAGCCTGCTGCCGTAGCTCCCCCGGCTGGTGGACCGTCCAGCCCAGCAGCCCCCTTCCCCCCGATGTGTGTGTTGATGCTGGGGAGCTGCCGAGAGGTTGGGAACGGCCGGACCTGCAATTACTTTTGGCAAAATTAGTAGCTACGCTGCACGCGAACGGCGTGGTCCACCGTCAGTCCGTCGGGCATCCCGGGGGCTTCCTCGGCAGTGGCGCCGTACGAACACCCGCCCGTTCGCCAGTGCGCCCTCGGCCGTCGCGTCGCAGGCCACCCAGACCTTCCTGGCGCGGTCCGAGTTGGCCGCATAGGCCGTCGCGCCGTCCGGCGAGAGGCCGGGGGCGGGTCTGGTCGCGGTGCAGCAGCTCCAACTCGCCCGTCTCGTAGTGCAGGCGGTAGATCCCGTTGAAGTCGATCTCCTTCGCGGGGGCCTCGCCCTGCTGCGGCAGGCCGTACGGAGGATCGGTGCAGCACAGCCAGCCGTTCGGGTGCTCGGGCCGCGTCGTGGGAGCTGTTCGGGCGTTGGCCCTCGAAGCTGACGACAATCGTCTCTCACTCGCCGGCCTTGCTTGTCTAGGGCGAGTCGGTTGGAGCCGGGCAGGCCGTTGATGTCCTCGCTTGGGTACAGACCCGCGTGGGCCACGGCGGCTTCGGCCCAGCGGTAGATGGTGATGGCCGGAACGTCGCTGAAGCAGGCGGGGCCCGCCCTCCTTGACCCAGGTCGGGCCTTCCGTGAAGCGCAGGCCGCGGCGAGCTTCTTGATGGAGTAGTCCTCCGGCACGAGGGCGTCGGGCAGCTTCTCCCCGGTGCCGGTGCCGTGATCCACGACTTCCGGCTCCTCAGGGAGCGGCGAGCAAGCGAGCGCCGGCAGCGCAGCCGGGGAGCAGTTCCCGGAACACATCGCGTCTCTCCTCGCGAGGGCCTCCAGCCTGCATCCGCTGGGGTGTGCCGGCTCGCCCCCCGGGGGAGGCCCTCCGTCCGATTGACCGCAGGCCTTGGGGTGTGCGATAGTTTCTATTTCGTTGCCGGGGCGTGCCACCTGCGATTCCGGTTCCATGTCGGCCTGAATGACGGATGCCAGAAAGTTGCGGCTCAATCTGGAGAGCACGTTGGATAGCGTTGAAGCAGCCGAATTGATTGTTCAGCGCATGGCCGAACTCAACGGTTTCAACGAGGAGCAGGTAGACCAGATTGGCATGGGTATCCGGGAAACAGTAATCAACGCCGTCTCGCACGGTAACGAATTCAGCCCCGACAAGACTGTCTCGTTCGATGCCTCGATCGATGAGGTTGCTTTCCGAGTCACCGTGGTCGACCAGGGCGGGGGTTTTGACCCCGAGCGGGTTCGCGACCCTGTGGCGGAGGAGAGCCTGCTATTGCCTTCCGGGCGTGGCTTGCTCATGATGCGTGCGTTTTTCGACGAGGTTGAAGTCGCCGCCGGAGAAGGTTCCGGCACGAAAGTTCGGTTGGTAAAGTACCGCACCCCGGGTGCGAGCGAGAAACCGCAGGAGGAAGATCAATGAGTTTGTCTACCGCGATTCGCGATGTCGACGGCGTGACGGTCGTGGACTTGTCCGGACGCATCACGCTCGGAGAAGCGTCCGGGAAGCTGCGCGACACCGTCAGCGGGCTACTGGACGGCAACGCGACGAAGGTGCTTCTGAACCTTGGCGACGTGAGCTACATCGACAGCTCCGGCCTCGGCGAACTGGTCTCCGCCTACACCACGGCTAGGAACAAGGGCTGCACCGTCAAGCTGCTCAACGTGCAGAGCAAGGTGCGGGACCTGCTGCAGATCACGAAGCTGTACACGGTTTTCGAAAGCCACACGGACGAGGCGGAGGCGGTTCGCAGCTTCTGACTCTTGGGTCGGGCGCTGCGTGCAAGCGCCCGACTGCACTCGCTCCAGATTCTCGCTCTTGACGGTGGGGGCTGGTTGGCGAGCCTGCCGCCCTAGGCCGAGAGGTTCTGGCAGCTGCCCGCAACCGCTCCGGTCGTGGCAGGCCCCGGGCCGTTCAGCGGAGCTGTGCGTCCGGCCCCCGGATCGCAGGCGTACGCTGTCGCGGCGGGATGGGGCGAGGAGGGGGCTCCGTCGTTGGCAAGTTCGGCGGTTCGGCGGACGGAGCCGGATCCGGGATACCGGAACTCGGGCTACAGCTGTAGTAGGTGCGAAGAATCGTGCGGGAGCCTGCGCCGCAAGCTCTTGGCGGGGCGATTAGCCTATCAAGAAGGAGAAGGTCACCGAGAACTCGAGATTGTGGAGAGTGCCGTCGACATTCGGCAGATAGCGTCCGAAGGGCTTGCCCGTAACGTGGTTGCGCACATCGAAGCGCAGACCGTAAGCGAAGAAATTGAATTTCAGGCCCGCGCCGTAGTTGTAGCCGAACTTCGTGTCTCCGGTGCCCGAAAGCGACGACAGACCCGGCAGGAAGAACGACGAGAAGCCGCCTCCCCCAGTGACGAACGGACGGAAAGGGGAGCCTTCCGGCAAGGCGTGCATCGCAAGGTTGTAGTAGGCGTGGTGCGACCTGACGCTCCCTAGATCCGCCTCTTCGGACGACAACAGCTGCTTGAGGCTGCTGTGCTGATAGGAGTACGCGAACTCGTGGCCGATGAACGCCCGGGGGTTGAAGGCCATGCGCGCACCGATCCTGACGCCGTTGTCGAGCGAGAATACTTGGGAAGTGTCGGGGATGATGTCGGCCAACGTGCCGCCGGTCGGCGTCTGGACGGTGCCTCCCCCGGAGGTGCTGATGTCGTTGTCTCCCAGCGAGCCGAAGCCGCCGGTGATGCCGAGTTCCAGGGACTGGGAGGCGGCAGGCGCTGCAGCAAGCGCGGCGAGCAGGCACGTAGTCCAGATCAATCGCATGGAATTCTCTGAGAGACTATTTCATCATACTTTGCAGGGGCTGATTGGTTGCTGCCAACCTGCGGCACGCCAGTCCCGGAGGCGGTGCTTGGCGTTGTTTCGCTCCCGTCGCCGAAGGCGGAGAGTGCCCGAGAGCGCCGGCTTGGGATTCCTCCGAGGGCCTGCATCCCTGCGCGGCAACGCTCGCAGGCGTGGCAGCGGCCGCCTTCGTCGCGAATCACCCGCCCGCCTCAGCGCAGAGCTCCCGCCCCAGTGTCGGCGCGCGCTGCGCGGACCACCAGCAGCCACGATGCAGTCCTTTTGTCGGCGGCCGCGGCGGGCTGCTGCGCTCGAACCCACGCTGCTTGGACTCCGTGCGGGATCCCGCACTAACCGCCGACGGCTCGCCGAGTCCGGCTCTGGCTGCGCCTCGAATGCGCTCAGCGGTACTGCACGAACTCGATAGTGTGGCCGTCCGGATCGCTGCAGAACGCCTGGCTCATCCCCAGACGCTCGTTGCCGCCCTCAACGAACTCGACGCCGCATTCCCGCAGGCGCACCTTGACGGCTTCCAGGTCTACGACCTCCATGGCCAGATGGTCGGAGCGGCTGTTCGGCCCGCCGGTCCTGCCGCGCAGGGCCCGGTCCTCGATCAGATGGATCTGGCGATTTCCGACCGCGAGCCAAGCCCCGGGAAAGTTGAAGGCCGGGCGCTCGTCCTCGGGCAAGCCGAGGATGCCGCAGAAGAACCGCTTCGAGGCTCCCAAGTCCGCTACGGCGAACGAGACATGATGCATTCGCTTGAGTCCGATCTTGTCCATGCGGGCTATTGTACGCACTCCGACCCGGATGGCCGGAAGGGATCGAGCCCTACGCCGTACTCAGTTCGCTTGGCCTTGGCGGGGGAGGCGGCCGAGCAATCTCGCTGCAGGCGGTGGACTTGTCTTTGTCGCAGCCGGCTCCAGTGGGTGCTAGCTGCCTCCGCGTGCCGGCGCTTTCGGAAAGGATCGGACGGGTGTAGACTGGGGCCGCCGTCGACCAGCGGGGGGCCTTCGAGCGATGCCATACATCGAAACCGTAGATCCAAGCGCCGCCACGGGGGAACTGCGCCGGGAGTACGACAAGGCCGTCCGCCGGGCGGGCAAGGTTTGGAACATCCTGCGGGTGATGAGTCCCAACCCGGCCGTGCTCCAAGCCTCAATGGGACTCTACGAACAGGCGATGTTCGGACCGTCGCCGCTGTCTCGCGCGCAGCGGGAAATGCTGGCGGTCGTCGTTTCGCAGGCGAACGACTGCCACTATTGAGTGCAGGCGCACTGGCACGACCTCCGGGCCGAGGTCGGGGATGCACAAGCGAATCGGGTTCGCTCCGACTGGCGGTGCGCAGGCCTGGACGATGCGACGGAGGCGCTGCTGCGGTATGGCGACAAGCTCACGCGTCGGCCCGCCGCAGTGACCGCCCACGATGTGGAAAAGCTCCGGCAAACGGGCTGGTCCGACCGGGCCGTCCATGATGCCGTGCAGGTGATTGGCTTCTTCAACTACATCAACCGCGTGGCCGGCGGACTCGGGGTCGAGCCAGAACCGCGCTGAGCCCTTAGAGGCTAGCCCCCGCGGCCTCGGAGCCTTGAGAAAGTCCGACACGCACGGTCAGCTGGCGTCAGGTGGAGTAGCAGCGAGCTCAAATCACCGAATACTGGCCGCTTGCGCGGCCCCTGGGGTCTGTTCTGCGACCATTGCGGGCTAATTTGAGCGCCATGCACGCAAGTTCCCTGGAGCCCACGACTTGGGCGCCAGGTTCCCAAAGCACGCCCAGAGCTCGGCTGCGCACCGGCGGTCGACAGTCTGAACGCCCGGCGCGGACCGGCGTGTTGACCCTCCCCGCCGCCCTCGCTATCATCAAGTGAGGCTCCGCACTGTCGGCATCCGCCGCGCACGCGTTGGAGGTGTTTCGCATGGGTCCCCTCGGCATGGGCGAGATCGTAGTCCTGTTCATCTTGGCCCTGCTCATCTTCGGCCCCAAGAAGCTGCCGGAACTGGGCAAGACCTTCGGGAAGGGGATGGCGGAGTTCAAGAAGGCCTCCAACGAGCTGAAGTCGACCTTCCAGCGCGAGATGGACAGCATCTCCGAGGAAGCGAAGGATGTGAAGACCATCGCTCGCGAGACCCAAAAGGACATCAACACCAGCTACTACGACGATAACGACGACGACTACTACAGCGGTTACGACTACAGCTCCGGCTCCGGCGCGTCCGCCTCGCCTGCGACCGGCAACAGCTCCGGCTCCGTAGCCGAGGCTGCCGGGTCGGGAGATGCCGCCAGCGGGACTTCCACCGCGGCGGCCGTGGCGCAGGCCGAGTCCAACCCGGAGCCGGGCGAGCAGTCGGAGAGCGACCAGCCTGTAGCGGGCGTGCCCGAGGCGGAAGAGGCGGCCGCGGTCAAGTCATCCTGACAGCCATTGCGCCCGCGCTCGGCCGGCGCAGTCCACGATTTAGAGAAGCCATACCGGTCCATGAGTGCCGAAGAGAAAGCCCCCCGGGGGACCGCTCCGGCGGAGTCTGAGGGGGCAAGCCAACCAGTTGGGGATGGTCAGCAAGCTGAGGGCGATTCGGGCCAGCAGCCTATGTCGACGCATTCGGATCCGCCGACTTCCTACTACGACGATCCGCACCACGACGAATCGGACTTCCTGCACGACGACCCGCACGCTCCGGGAAGCGAAGCCAGGGGCGGCGACGCGAGCCCTTCGGAACCGGACGGGGGCTCCGCTGGCTCAAAGTCTCCGCCGAGCCCGCCTCCCTCCGAGCCGCCTGCGGACGACGACGACGAGGACATGGCGCGCATGTCGTTCCTCGAGCATCTCGAGGAGCTGCGCACGAGGATTCTGCGGGCCCTCGGGGGCCTGCTCGTCGTCTATCTCCTCTGCTTAGCATTCGCCAAGGACCTGCTGGAGCTGGTGCGGCTGCCCTTCCAGAATGCGGTGAACGCCATCTCCGTCGAAACGGGCGAGGCCATCAAGCTCATCAACATCCGGCCGCTGGAGCAGTTTCAGGTCGTCTACATCAAAGTCCCGCTCGTCGCAGCCGTTTTCGCCGGTGCCCCGTGGCTGATGTACCAAGCCTGGAAGTTCATCGCGCCGGGACTGTACAAGAAGGAGAAGCGCTGGGCCGTCCCGTTCATCTTCACCACGGCGAGCCTGTTCATCCTCGGCGGCCTGTTCTGCTACTTCATTGCGCTGCCGGTGACCTTGCAGTTCTTGCTTTCGGTGGTTTCGGCCGACCAGATCGAACCCTACATTTCCGTCAGCGAGTACCTCAAC
The DNA here is from genome assembly GCA_965213745.1 of Bryobacterales bacterium. GTDB lineage: Bacteria > Acidobacteriota > Terriglobia > Bryobacterales > UBA6623 > VXMF01. Next base: position 78,708 of record CBDBZZ010000056.1, read on the forward strand.
ACGTTCATCATCCTGGAGATTGGCCTGGGCTTGGTATTCCAGCTCCCGGTCCTGATCTTTTTCCTGACCTTGCTGCGCCTGACCACCCCGCGCTTCCTGCTGCGCAACGTGCGCTACGCCGTGCTCATCATGTTCGTGGTGGCGGCGATCATCACCCCCACCGGAGATCCCCTGACGATGACGCTGTTTGCGGGGCCCATGATCCTGCTGTACTTTGTTGGCACCGGTGCCAGTTGGCTGCTCACGCTCCGCCGCGAGGGGCGGAGCCTGCCGTGGATGAGAATCTTCCTCTTGATGATGGCCTTGATGCTGTTGCTCAGTGTGGCGGTGGCCGTCTACCTCTACTTTTACGAGGGGTTCCGCTTCCTGCCAGCGTTCCCGTGGTTCGGGCCTTCCTGACCACGGCTGATGCATGGTCCGCAGACTCCGCCTCCCTGCTATGGCGGGCCTTGAGTCGCCCTGGGGTGGGGAGCCCTGGCGGCGGCGAGCTCTCAGTGCGCCTCGGCGTCCGGAGCGGGCTTGGCGTCGTACCGCGCTGCTACGTAGCTGTTCAGTATGTCGATAAACTCCCCCACGATGCGATCCCCCCGCAGCGTGCGATGGAGGCGGCCGTCAACGTATACCGGCGCGGTCGGCTCTTCGAACGTCCCGGGCAGCGATATGCCGATATCGGCGTGCTTCGACTCGCCGGGGCCGTTGACGACGCAGCCCATGACGGCGACATTCATCGACTCGACGCCTTCGTAGCGACTGCGCCACTGCGGCATGCGGGCGCGCAGGTACGTTTCAATCTCCCCGGCCATCTCCTGGAAGAAGGTGCTCGTGGTGCGGCCGCAGCCAGGGCATGCCGTCACTTGCGGCGTGAAGTGGCGGATCGCGAGGGACTGCAGCATCTGCTGGGCGATCTCGACCTCCTCGCAACGGTCGCCGCCAGGCCTCGGGGTCAGCGAGACGCGGATCGTGTCGCCGATGCCGTCTTGAAGCAGCACCGCCATTCCCGCGGTGGAGGCCACCACCCCCTTGGTTCCCATGCCGGCTTCGGTGAGGCCGAGGTGCAGGGGATAGTCGCAGCGTTGGGAAAGGGTTCGGTAGATCGCAATCAGGTCCTGGACATTGGAGACCTTGGCGCTGAGGATGATCCGATCATGCCCAAGGCCATAGCTCTCGGCTGCCTCCGCGGAGCGCAGGGCACTGAGGACAATCGTCTCGCGCATGACCTCGGCGGCGGTCAGCGGCTTGCTCCTGCGAGCGTTCTCGTCCATCTGGGCCGTGAGCAGGCGCTGGTCCAGCGAGCCCCAATTCACCCCGATCCGCACGGGCTTGCCGTGCTCGATCGCTGCCTGGATCATCGTGCGGAAGTTCTCGTCGCGCTTGCGTCCGATATCCACATTGCCGGGGTTGATGCGGTACTTGGCGAGCGTGCGGGCGCAGTCCGGATACCGCCGCAACAGCAGGTGCCCGTTGTAGTGAAAGTCGCCCACGACAGGCACGTCGCAGCCGAAGTCCCGGAGCGTCCGGACGATGCGCGGCACAGCTGCGGCCGCTCTGTCGTGGTTCACGGTGACGCGCACTAGCTCCGAGCCGGCTTGGGCGAGGGCCCGGACTTGGTTCACCGTGGCCGCCGTGTCGGCGGTGTCAGTGTTGGTCATGGACTGCACAACGATTGGGCTGGGGCCGCCGATGGGGACGGTGCCGACGGTGCAGACGGCAGTTCTTTTCCGCTCAATCGCCATGCAAGATCAACCGTGGGGCGGAGGCCTCGGCGCGATGCATGCGGAGGCCTCTAGAGGCAGTCTACCAGCCCTTCAGGCTTCCCGTCCGGTTGCTGTTGGCCGCTGCTCAGACCCCACCGCACTGAGTCGGCGGCTGCGGGAGATCGCCTTGATGCGGGGCGGCCACGCCCGCCTTGCGGAGGCCGGACGCAGGCGCGGGCGGAGCGGTGCGACGGGTGGTGTTGGAGACCGCAGTCCACACCGGGGTGGCCCGGCATGCCTCATGATCAGCCCCGTGCGACGGCGGACCGAAGATGGCTAACGGCTCGCGGTGGGTGCTCGACCACACTTCCTGAGTTCTCCCAGGCGGATCGGCCGGCTCAAGCTGCGCCGCGGACTCGGTTGGTTGGGGGCCTTCGGCAGCAGCAATCCAGCGGGCTACCGCGCTGCCGGCGGTGCCGAGCCGACGGGAGCCCCGCTGGCCAAGTGCTTGCCCCAGCCAGGTTCATAGCCGAGGACCTCTTGCACTGAACGAGACTCCATGCCAGCGCTCATCACCTCCAGGTGTTCCGGCCCGACCTGGGCCGGGTGGTCCGCTCCGCAGGCGCGGCTGAGGAGCGTCAGCTCCTTGCGCAGGCCCACGATGTAGTTCGCGACCCTCTGCGACTTGTCGAGCGGGTCGAGTCCTCGCACCAGCCACGGCCGCTGCGTGGCGACGCCGGTCGGGCACCAACTAGTGTGGCAACGTTGCGCCTGGATACACCCCACGGCCAGCATCGCCTCCCGGCCTACGCTGACCATGTCGCAGCCCATGCACATCGCGTAGAGGGCCTTGTGCGGGAATCCCAGGCGTCCGGAGCCGATGAATGCGATCCTGTCTTGCAAGCCGTGCTCGGCGAAGACCCGGTACACGCGCGGAAACGCCAGCGCGAAGGGCAGGGCCACATGGTCCGAGAACACCAGCGGAGCCGCCCCGGTGCCTCCTTCGCCGCCGTCGATGGTGATGAAGTCCACCCCGCGGTCCGTGTCGGCCATCTGTCGCGCCAGATCCTCCCAGAAGTCCGGCAGTCCGACCGCTGACTTGATGCCGACGGGCAGGCCGGTCTGGGCGGCGAGCAACTCGACGAAGTCCAGCATGCTGTCGATATCGCCGAAGGCGCTGTGTGCGTTCGGGCTGATGCAGTCCTGGCCCAGCGGCACGCCGCGGGCGCGGGCGATCTCGGGCGAGACCTTGGATGCTGGCAGTACGCCGCCAAGCCCGGGCTTGGCGCCCTGGCTCAGCTTGAGCTCCACGGCCCGCACCGGATGCTCCGCGACCCTGTCCTGGAAGCGGCGCAGGTCGAACCGCCCTTGCTCGTCGCGGCAGCCGAAGTACCCCGTGCCGAGTTGCCAGACCAGCTCGCCTCCGCGCAGATGGTACGGCGCGATGCCGCCCTCGCCGGTGTTGTGCAGGCAGTCGGCGAGCCCCGCTCCGCGATTCATGGCCTCCACGGCGTTCTTGCTCAGCGCACCGAAGCTCATGCCGCTGATGTTCACCACGGAAGCGGGGCGGAACATCTGAGCCCGGCCCCGGTGGCGGCCCAGGACCTTGGAGCAGGGCAGCGGATAGCCCGGCGGGTCGCCCTCCTCGGGGGCCTCGCGGGGAAACCCGCTGTGCTTGATCAGCACGTAATTCGAGGCTTGGTCGAGGTCGTTGTCCGTCCCGAAGCCGAAGTACGAGTTCTCCTTCTTGGAGGTGCTGTATACCCAGCGGCGCTGGTCCCGGCTGAACGGACGCTCGGAATCGTTGTCCGTGACGATGTACTGCCGCAGCTCCGGGCCGATGGCCTCGAGCCAGTAGCGGAAGTGGCCGATGATGGGGAAGTTGCGCGTGACGGCGTGCTTCTTCTGGAGCACGTCAAAGACGACTGCTGCTGCTACAAGCCCTCCCAGGATGAGCCAAGCCGTCATCGCCGTGCCTCCTCTCGCCGTGCGGGCAGTGCAGATCGTTCGCCTGCGGAGGTCGATTTGAGCCCTGCACGCCGATGCCGCCCCGTCGCGTTACGCCAGCCGCTGCGAGGTAACGGTGGCTTGCAGGCTCGGTTGCCGCCGCAGCTCCACAGTATTAGGACGCAATGCGGGGACAGTTTAGTTCCGCGTGTCGGCCTCCGGGCTCGCCGCGCACGGTTTCAGCGCACCAGGGCCAGTGTCAGCGCCGGCACGTAGGTGATGACGAGAACCCCTCCCAGCAGGATGACCAGGAACGGCCAGACCGACCGGTAGACCGCCGGCAGCGGCTCGTTGAAACGGTACGAGGACAAGAACAGATTGATGCCGACCGGCGGGGTTAGGTAGCCCAGTTCGAGGTTGGCCAGGAAGATGATCCCCAGATGCACCGGGTCCACGCCGAACGCCTCGCCCATGGGGGCGATGAGGGGCACGACCACGAGGATCGCGGAGAAAATGTCCATCATGCAGCCGACGACCAGCAGCAGGGCGTTCAGGACGAGCAGGAATACGTATTTCGATTCAATGTGCGACTGGACCCAGTCCAAAGCCTGGTCGGGCACTTGCGCGTCTATGAGGTAGTTGGTGAAGCCTAAGGCGACACCTAGGATGAGTAGGACGCCTCCGACCAGCGTGGCGCAATCGATGGTGGCTGCGGGCAGCCCGCGGCGCACCGAGAGGTCGCGATGCACCACGCATTCGACGATGAAGGCGTAAAGCACCGTCACCGCCGCTGCCTCCACCAGTGTGACGATACCCCCAAAGATCCCTGCGATCACGACTACCGGCAGCAGCAGCTCCCAGATTGCGCCCCGGACCGCGCTGCGCGCTTCGGCGAAGTCGAATCTCCGCCCTTGGCGTTCATTGCGCCGGCCCTGCCGGACGCCCCACAGCGCCACCAGCGCGACGAGCAGGGTGCCTGGCAGCAAGCCCCCGAGAAACAGCTCGTCGATCGGCGTGCGCGAGTAGACCCCGTACAGGATTACCGCCAAGCTGGGCGGGAAGAGCAGGCCAATCGAACCGGACGCAGTTAGCAGGCCTAGGGAGAATCGCCTGGGGTATTGCGCGTTGAGCAGCACAGGCAGGAGCAGGCCTCCGAGGGTCAGGATCGTGACCCCGGAAGCTCCGGTGAAGGATGTGAAAAAGGCGAAGGCGAGCGTGGTAGTGACCGCCAGCCCGCCGGGCAGCCAGCCGACTAGCGCGGAGAACACGCGCACGAGGCGTCGGCTAGCGCCGCCCTCGGACAGGATGTAGCCGCCGAGCGTGAAGAGCGGGATCGCCGGCAGCAGCGGCTGTCCTGACATTTGGTACACCGCGAGGGGCACAGCCGTCACCGGCGTGTACTCGTACCAGAAAAGCAGCGTTGCGAGGCCCCCGATCACGGCGAAGATCGGCAGTCCCAGGAGGGCTCCGACCAGCAGTGCGCCGAGCCCGTAGTGCAGCAGAGGCAGCTCGCCCAGCGTCTCCCACGAAGCCAGGGCCAGCGGGACCGCGATCCCGCTGAGAGGAGCGAGCCGCCCGAGAATCCGATCCGAAGCGTTCCAGGCCAGGCGCAAGCCGATCCCTGCGAAACCGGGGGCCAGCGGGAAAATGACGGTCCAGGTCGGGATGCCGAACGCCAGGATTTCGCCCGCCCCGCGCTCGACCATGGCGAAGGTCCACGAGGCGTAGGCAAGGCAGGCGCATACGGCGACGCCCAGCATGCCTGTGAAGATGCGGGCGGGCTCCTTCAGGCGGGCGGGCAGGAATGTAGCGGTCGAGAGCGCCAGCAGGCGACCGCTCCTTGCGGCCAGCAGGCCCCCGACGACCGCAAGCAGCAGCGTCAGATGCTGCACGATCGGAATCGAGCCGGGAATGAGGTTGCCGATTCCGACAAGCCGCCCAGCGCCTTCCGCCAGTGGCAGCGAGGCAGCCAAGGCGAACGCCCCCACCGCAGCAAAGTCTTCCAGCTTGTGCCAGAGCCGCTTCCGCGGTGTTTGTTGCTGCGCCTGCATTCAGTCCAAGAGGCGGCCTTCCATGCTTGTGCAGACACCGTCCGAGGCGCACGCACTGTTGTCTTAGCGTACAGGATAGGCGGCCAGGCCTTTCGCTTTGGCCGCTCGGCGCTCCGCACGGCAGACATCAGCTTCGGAGTCCGTCAGCCTGGGGGCGTTCACGACTGCTTCTTCAGGGCCTAGGAGACAGGCAGTGCAGGAGTTCAGGCGCTGGCTTTTGCCTCGAGTGCTGGTCAGAAGCAGGGCAGCCCTGCCAGCCCTGGGCGGCGGTCCCCGGATGCGCGAGGTGCGAGTGCGCCCGAGCGGCCGGAGGGGGAGCGCCTGCTGAATGAGCGGCACGGTCGCAGCTTCCAGCAGTGAGCAGGGTGCGGCCTAGCTCCGGGGCCGCGTGGCGCGGGAGGCGGCTGGGCTGGTTCCGGGAGCGGCCGTTTCCCTGATTCCCGGTTAAAAATTCCGGCACCATCCGGAACATTTTGCGTTACAATGATTTAGACGGCCCTCGGGGTGTTCGCGGGTTGCACCTCGGGGGTGCATCTCGATTTTTTTGGAGGCCCCCCTGGCCCCTGTCCCCCGACAGCGCTCCCACCCTGGCTTACGGCGTCTGCGACGACGACTGGACGGCCCTAGCCGGGCTCGGCGTGGTGGCGCGGCTGACCCGGTTCCTCGGGCTGCCCGAGAAACTGGCCGCCTCGGTCCGTCTCCAGCGCCGCCGGCGCGGTGGCAGCGATGTGCAGAGGCTGCTGGCGCTGCTCTACGCGGCCTGCGCCGGCGGGGGGCACCTCCACGCGGTCGACGCTCTGGGGACCGATGACGTCGTGCGCCAAGCGTGCGGGCTGCGGGCCGGGCCCGCCAGCCGGCGGCTCGGCGCAGACCTGCAGCGGATGCACGCGGCGGCGCTGGAGGGCTTGCGGCTGGTGCCGCCGGGGGCGCAGCGGCTGCGGTGCGGTCGTAGGCCGGCGCAGGGCGCCTGCGGGGGTGCCCAAGTCGCTCGGCGACAGGATGAGGGGCCCGCGCCGGGTACGCCGGGCTCCCCGCTCAAGCCCTACGGCCCCCTCAACCGCCATTTCGGGAAATTAACCGGGAATCTAGGGTACGAGATCTAATTGGGAGATGATGGTTAAGCCCCCGTCTGCAAGGCGCACCCGTAAGTGGTCATACGCCGCTTGCGTCGTGCCGAGAATCCGTTGGCCGATCCGCGCTTGCACCATGCGCCGAACTATTGCTGTTCGTTGCCTCGTTCACGATCATTCCGTCGAACAAGCGGACGACCCGCTGGGCACAAGCTTCGAAACGCGGATCGTGCGTCACCATGCAGATCGTCGCTCCGCCCCCATGTATCTCGTTCATCAGACCCATCACGGCCTCACCGTTCTTGGAATCCAGATTGCCGGTGGGCTCGTCTGCTAGCAGTACCGCCGGATTCCCGCTCAGAGCCCGTGCGACCGCCACGCGTTGCTGCTGGCCTCCAGAGAGCTGCGACGGATAGTGCCTTGTTCGATGCCCCATGCCCACTCGATCCAGCGCACGGTCGACTCGCTCTTTGCGCTCCGCGCTGGCCATCGCGCGATAGGTCAGCGGCAGTTCCACGTTTTCGTAGACCGTCAGATCACCGATCAGGTTGAACGCTTGGAAGATAAAGCCGACCTGGCGGTTCCGGATCTTGGCCCGTTGGCTTGCATTCAGGTCAGCCACCGGCTCGCCGCGCAATCGGTACTCCCCCTCCGTCGGCGTGTCGAGCAGCCCCAGGATCGACAGCAGAGTCGACTTTCCGCAGCCAGACGGTCCTGCGATGGACACGTATTCGCCATCCCGGATCTCAAGATCGACCTTCGAGAGAGCGTGCGTCTCCACTTCGTCGGTGAAGAAGACCTTCGAGACGCCCTTCAATTGGATCAACGGACCCGCACCGCCTGATCCGGTTTGCGTGGCGGTCATTGAGATTCCTCCTTAGCTTGCTTCCTTTGGCTACCGGCCATCGACGTGGCGGGTCACTCCAAGCGGATCCGGTCGTGGGAGTCCCATGCAGACATGTCGGAGAGAATCACCTCGTCTCCGACATCCAGACCGGCACGGATTTCGACCATGTTCACCGAAGCTCGGCCAACCTGCACCTGGACACGCGACGCGTGAACTCCGTCGCCCTCCAATCGAAACAGCTCGACCACGCTCTCCTCACGGGCGTGAATCGGACGGCCGACATGCAGCGCGTCTTCCAACCGTTCCAGCTCGATCACGCCGTCCACGCTCAAGTCCGGTCGCGCTCCGAGCGGCAACTCGCCCAGCAAGCGGACATCCACCAGCACCGTGCCCTCGACTGCCGCCGGATCGATGCGCGACACTTCGCCGTCGATCACTCCGTTGCGCGTATCGACCGCGGCGCGTTGTCCGGCTGCCACGTCATTGACGAGCGTTTCCGGGACCTTGATCTCCGCCTTGAGATGCGTCGGGTCGGAAACGCGCGCAAGTTCGTCGCCCGGAGCGACGAGCTGCCCGACCTCTACCTCCATCAGTTGCAGCACGCCGTCCATCCCGGCGCGCACTTTGAGTCGTTCGACCTTCTCCTTGCGGAAGGAGGCCAGCACTTTCATTTGTTCGATACGTGCCCGCTGCGCTTCCAACTGCGCTTCCGCAGATGGCTTGCGCACCCCCTCGCGGGCCCGTTCCAATTCGAACCGTTTCCCGAGTTGCTCCATCGCCACGCGGGACTTCATGAGCGTCACGCGATCTATCAGTCCCGCCTTCGAGAGTTCGAGGTCTGCCTCGTACTGGGCCTTCGCGTCAAGGTACTCGCCCTCGACCTGGGCGGTCACGGAAGCCTGAGTTAGTTCCTCGTCTTCCAACTGCGCCTGCAGATTGGCGAGGTCGGCCTGAGCCTCTGTCAGCTGCGCTTCGGATTCCAGATACTCCTGCTCCACCTGCGGGCTGTCCAGCTCGAGCAGGATCGTGCCGGGGCGGACCGTCTGCCCCACTTGAAGGTGCCGCCGCTCCACGCGCCCCTCGTCGGTGGCGGCAATCACGACCACGACTTCCGGAACGAGGGTTCCGATTCCGCGTACTTGGCGGAGCATCTCGCCCCGTTGCACTTTGTCCGTGAAGACGACCGCGGCATCCACCCTAGGAGCCGCAGGTTCAAGCCGAGACAGCGTCCATGCTATCGCGCCGCCGCACAACAGTACAACCGCAGCGGCAGAGATAAGCCGAATTCGTTTCCTCCGAGCGTATCCTTTACGTGGCTTGTCCATCGTGTGTAGGAATTTGAACGTGGCGGAGCGTAGACGCCGACACATTCAATATGCCACTCCCAGAGCGCCGCCGTCAAGCGGATCCCCTAGAAACGGGTGTACGACATTCTCCCGAGGCCGGTGGTCGAAGCAGGTGAAGCTGTCGGATTGCAAAGGGACTTGGGACAGAAGTCTTTTGCTGTGAAGTGCCCCGGGGCCGCAGAGGCTTCGAGGCGCAACCCCGCGTCCGTGCGAGCCCCTCGGAGCCCGCGCCGGTCGCCAGCCGCAGCTATCGCGAGGAGGGCGGCGAGTCGGCGGCGATGCGGGCCCTCTGCGAGGAGGTCTACCTGCGCGGGGTCGCCGGTGGCGCTGGACGCGGGGAACCCCAGCCGCTAGCGGGACTTTCCGTGTGCCGCGGAAAGGCGCTGATTCCTAGCGGGGGCAAAGCCCACCCGGCAACTGTTGCTCCAGCCGGTCGTAGTCGGGGCGACTCGTGGAGGTACTGATGTTTTCATAAGTAATTGCACGAAACCGCACCGCAAACCATTGATTCTATTGGTGGGTTGCTTGCAATTACTTTTGGCAAAATTAGTAACAACAGGGGTTGAAGTACCCCGATGTCAAAGGATTGCCTGTGGGCGATGCAGCGAGCGTGCAGGCCGTAACGCGAGTGAACGCTGAGCAGGTCTCGCAACAAGCAAGGCGGAGGCCGACCCGCCGTAACCACGGGGAAGGCTGCCAACGACTGGGAAGCGAGCGACGCGCGCACCGGTCGTCTCCGCCAGGGTACTAGCGACGGCATGTGCGCAAGAGGGAACCAGCAGCAACACGGGAAGCCCTGTCGGTGGCGTGCAGGCGCCAACCGGGAACCCGCGAGGGCCAGTTGGGGCCGGCAGGGTGGCGGAGAGGTCCGTAGTAGCGAGGCAGCCGGGTAACGCCGGTGGAGCGCAGGGGCCTCGGTCGAGAGGAACGCGGAAAGGAGGCAAGGACAGGGGGAGACTGGCGGGAGCCTACTACTGATCGCGTCAAAAGTCGTGTCTCGGGAATCCCTGCGTCGATTGATCTGTAGGGTGGATTTGTTGTACTCTATTTGTATGACAAAAAAGATTTTTCTTTTTCCTGCGTTTTATTGATGAACAGAAGTTCGAGGTTCGAAAAAACGTGGTCTTGCGGTACATTGGGGGGCAAGTCTGCGGCCCAGATAAAGTCCTGTGTCCCTTTCTCCATACGCACGATCTATCGCTGGATCTCACGCTTTTTCCTGGGAGGCATGGAAAGCCTGCGGGATCGCCAAAGAACGGGACGACCACGCCAATGGATAGACCGGCACCTTGCTTGGGCCCGCATCGTCGTCGGAGACCAAAACCCCGCTCAATGCCAATTCGAGTGCGCTTGGTGGACCGCGCAGCGAGTGCGCCAAGACTCGGGGGAAAGTTCGGCAGCGTCCTGAGTGCCTCCCCGGTGCGCCGGGTCCTGCGGCAGCTCGGACTCCCGCCGCAGCGGTCCCAGCGGTGCGCCACCCGGTACGATCCCGCTGCTGTGCAGCGGTGGCAAGACGAAGAGTTCCCCCAGATCCTTCGCCGTGCCCAGGGGGTGGGAGCCCTGCTCGCCTGCGCCGCCGAGTCCGGCCTGGCTGCGCAGAGCGTGTCCGGGCGCACCGGGGGCCCGTGCGGTCAGACCCCCGTCGGGCGGGTGGCCCGCGGGCGCTTCCGCCTCCCCCGGCTCGCGGCCAGCAGTCCGGAGGGCCAGCTCGAGGACACCGTGCGGGAAGGGCCTGTCACGGCGGAGGTCTTTCGGGGGTTCCTCAAGCGGATCGCGGCGGAAGTGGATCGGAAGATCCTGTTGGTGGTCGACAATCACAGGATTCACCGCGCCCGGACAATCCGGGAGTGGCTGGAAGCGAACCAAGCCGCGGGAGAGCTGTACTTTCAGCCGGCCTACTCGCCGCAAGTCAATCCAGTGGAACTGCGATGGGCCTTGGTCCAGCGGCGGGTCGGTCGCGAGCTGAGCAAGACCGAAGCACAGCTTCGCGGCAACCTGGAAGCTGCTTGCCAGTCTTGGCAAAAAGCTCTGGAACAGGTGCGAGCCTTCTTGCGAGAGGCAGACTGCCAGTCTATTCTTGCCTGAATTCTGAGGACACGACTTTTGACGCGATCAGTAGCTCCAGACTCGGTGCGGAGACTCCGGACGGCGTGGCAGGCGCAAGCGAAGGGAGACCCGGACTGCCGGTTCTACACGCTGTGCGACAAGGTGTGGCGCGAGGAGGTGCTCGCCGCCGCCTGGCGAGCGGTCCGCCGAAATGGCGGGTCCAGCGGGGTGGACGGGGAGACGTTCGAGCGCATCCAGGAGCAGGGCGTGGACGGTTGGCTGGGGGAACTGGCGAAGCAGCTGCGGGAGAACACCTACCGGACGCGAGCGATGCCAGAAGGCTCGCACCTGTTCCGGATCTCCTGGCCAAGACTGGCGAGCAGCTTCCAGGTTGTCGCGCAGCTGCGCTTCGGTTTTGCTCAGCTGGCGACCGACCCGCCGCTGGACCAAGGCCCCTAGCAGTTCCCCAGGATTGACTACCGCTAGACGCTGCACGAACTGCACCGGGCCGATGTGCTGGCGACGATCCAGGGTCACGCCGGGGAGGCGTACGGGATTATCGTGCGGGAAGTCGACTGGGTGATGTCGGAGGCGCAGTCCAGCCGCCACCGGTGGACGCACGGACCCGGGCTCTGGGAGCGCCGGGAACTGGTCACCGTCGCGGTCTCGGAGCCGGATGGGCTGCCCCTCTCCCAGATCCGGCAGATCTTCCAGGTTAAGTATCCCACGTGCGTCACGCGGCCCTGATTCCCGGGTAAAAATTCCGGCACCAGTCGGAACGTCTTGTACTACAATGATTTAGAGGGCTCTCGGGGTGTTCGCGGATTTCACCTCGGGGGTGCATCTCGATTTTTTTGGAGGCCCCCTTGCCCATGTCCCCCGACAGTGCTCCCACCTTGGCTTACGGCGTCTGCGACGCCGACCTGACGGGCCTAGCCGGGCTCGGCGTGGTGGCCCGGTGCCTCGGACTGCCCGAGCAGCTGGCCGCCGCGGTCCGCCTCCAGCGCCGCCGGCGCGGTGGCAGCGCTGGGCAGCAGCTGCTGGCGCTGCTCTACGCGGCCTGCGCCGGCGGGGGGCACCTCCACGCGGTCGACGCCCTGGGGGCCGATGACGTCGCCCGCCGAGCGTGCGGGCTGCGGGCCGTGCCCGCCAGCCGGCGGCTCGGCGAGTACCTGCAGCGGATGCACGCGGCGGCCCTGGAGGGGTTGCGGGAGTGCGCGCGGCTGGTCAGCCGGCGGCTGGTGCCGCTGGGGGCGCAGGCGTGCGTGCAGCGGCGGGGCTCCGTGCCGGTGTGCGTGGACGGCCCGGGGATCGAAGTGGAGGGCCAGCTGTGCGAGAACGCCGGGCGCGGCTACCACGGCGAGAAGCAGTCCTGGCTGCCCTAGGTGTGCGTGGGGGCGGCGGGGGTCAGCTAACGCACGGCGGCTGCGGCTGCTGTGCAGCAAGAGCAACCTGCGGTTGGACTGGCTGCTGCACGCGGCGAGCCGGAGGGAGCCGGGCTAGGGCTGGGGCGGCGCGGCCGGAGCCGCGCCGGGCCCAGCCGCAGGGGACCGCCGCGGAGCCCGCGGGGGGGTCCATGCGCCCGGAGCCGGGGGCGTAGTGGCCGCGGTGCGGGTGCAGGCCGGCGCAGGGCGCTTGCGGGGGTGCCCAAGTCGCTCGGCGACGGGCTGCGGGGCCCCCGCCGGGTACGCCGGGCTCCCCGCTCAACCGCCATTTCGGGAAATTAACCGGGAATCTAGGCACGCGGCACGGCCAGAGTGCTACACTGGGGCCGTGTCGGGCTTTCCGAAATCTCCCTCCACTCTCAAGGCGTAGCAGCGGAGCCGTACAATGTATCAGTTCACTCTAGTGAGGGCGCTCCGCAGTTGCCGTTCTCGGCGGTTGCTTGCACTTACTGTAGTCCTTATCATCATGGTAGGTGCTTCTGCATCCACGGTGGCCCTCAGTGTCTGTCGCGAACTGCTCTGGGAGGAGTTACCGTACCCAACTGCGGATCAGCTTGTGGTCATTAGCGAGGAATTACCTGGCCTCTCCATGCCAAGAGTGCGCCTGCCGACGTATCGCGCATTCTCAGGCCAAGTGAACTCTGTGGATAGTGCGTGTCTGTGGCGCCTGGAATCGTCGACGGTGACTGGGGGGGGGGGGGGCAGGGCAGTGCGGGTGGGAGGTATGGTAGCAAGTGCGAGTTTCTTTCAAATCCTAGGGGCTGTACCAATTCGTGGACGCACGTTTGATCTAGATGAAGAACTGCCGGGTCTTCGAAACGTAATCGTGGTAACCGAGGGGTTCTGGAGGAATCGTCTCGATGGGAATCATGCAGTAATAGGCCAAACGCTACGCTTGGATGGTGAATTAGTGACCGTCATTGGTGTTATGCCGACTTCGTTTCAATTCCCCACATCGCGAAACCACCTAGCATTTGACAGTATACCTCCCATCGAGTATTGGCGTCCATTAGGAGATCCGAATATGGACCGTCCGTCGCTTGCAGAGCAACTGAATAACCTTAACCATTCCATGCTAGTGCGGATAGGTAACAACTCGCAATATGGGGATCTAGAAGTTGAGGCGAGGGAGATACTTGAAAGATTGAGGGAGCAATTTCCAACTGACTATAACCCGGCGACATTTAAGCTGACAACATTGAAATCTGAATTGCAAGGGCGATATCAACCGGCAGCATTGATGTTCGTTGCCGCCGTCTTAGCGTTCTGTTGCATGGCATCGCTAAACGTCTCCACTCTCTTGCTAGTACAGGCGATTGAGCGGCGAGGTGAGTTTGCAATCAGGTTAGCACTTGGGGGGTCGCAGTTTTCCATTCTAGCTCAGCTGATTACCGAAATGATACTAATTATTTTTGCTGCAGCTGTTGGTGCGTGCATTCTGTCATGGTTTGGTCTGACGGCTTTAGTCCGGTTTGTACCACAGGCTCTCGTGCAGGTCCAAGACGCTCAAGTAGACTTCGTAGCGCTTGTTCTATCTGCTGGATTCATAGTGATCGGATGCATTCTAGTGGTCGTGGTTCCGTACCTTCGATTCACCGGTACTGGCAGTAGCAGTGTCGATTTGGGTGTCGTTAGATCCCGTCAAGGATTAGGTGCTTCATCAATGGTGAAGGCACTTTCAATACTGTTAATTTGCCAGATTTCACTCACGACGGTGTTGCTTGTTGGTGCTGGTTTGTTGACGCGAAGTTTCTTGCGATTGGTAGGTGAAGATCCGGGTTACAAGACAGAAAATATGCTCACACTTAGGCTTGATATCCCTTCGCAGGAATTTAGGTAGGATTCACATCGAGTGGATCAAATGATCAGCCAGATGATCCAAAAAGTCGGCACGCTTCCGGGGGTAGTCACCGCGGCATCTATCGACACCATACCGTTGAGCGGCCCGAGTAAAATAAGTTCTACAACTCCTTATGGAGGCATCAAACAAGACGAAAAGATTGCGGAATATCGATTAACTAGCGGGAATTACTTCCGTACAATGGGCATACCCTTGATCGATGGGCGGGTGTTTCTCGACGGTGACCGTGGTGCCCATCCTCCGGTCGCGGTTGTGAATGAAACGTTAGCAAAGCTGATGTGGGGTGGCGAGAATGCAATTGGCAAACGGTTCAAGCGTGCTCAAGCCCATCAGGCAGGTCAGTGGTATACGGTCATCGGAGTTGTTGGGGATGTGCGAAATCACGCATTGTCGCAAGCGCCTCTACCCCAGGTCTATCTTGCGGAAGTGTATCCTTGGACAACGATAGTATTGCAGTCGCTTCGGGATCCGTTGAGTCTTGTGCCGGAGGTTCAGGCGGCAATCTGGGCGGTCAATGGGACGGTGCCGATTTCGAGTGTTGCAACGATGGATGAGGTGATAGGCAACTCGCTTTCTCGGCAGAAATTCAGCTTACTGTTGGCAGTGTTATTGGCGTCGATTTCTTTTTCTCTGTCGTTGTTTGGCGTTTTTAGTGTAGTATCCTACACTATAACTCAACAGTCTCACTCAATAGGTATACGACTGGCTGTTGGCGCTACTGATCTTCAGGTATTGTGGGTGTATGTCCGTCGCACACTTGGTGTCGTCTTGATCGGGCTTGTACTAGGTGTCGGTTTGTTCAGTCTCTTAGGAAAGCGACTGCAGGAATTACTTTATGGGGTTGGAATGTGGGATGGATTCACCATTACATTGGTTTGCATCGGGATCCTCTCTTGTAGTGCTGTGGCGTGTTGGTGTACGTTGCGTTCGATTCTCGCCGCTGGCGGGAGTTGTCTAATACGGTAAGTCGGATAGGGTGGCGTGGGTTGTTTGAAGGCATTCTGAAATCCTGTGCTAGGAGCCCCGAACCAGCAGGCTGTGGGCGCACCGAGGCTGGGGTGGAGGGCTTGATGCAGCTAGGAGCCCGTTGATAAAGTCCGGCTGAGCGGCGCTGCGCACGGGGGCTTGCGGCGCGAGAGCATTCCGTGGGATCCTTGTTCAGATGTCGCTGGGCGCTCGCCAACGGATTCAGGGGTGCGTCTTCCTCCCTGCGGACGAACTCCCCTAGGCCCCGACCGTCCCGTTCTGCGAGAAGCTCCACGAGGCGCTCGCGCTGGCCGGCTTCGACGAGTGCCTGGAGCGGCTCTGCAAGCCCTTCTACGCCGCGGTGCTGGGCCGTCCCTCGCTGCCGCCGGGCGTCTCCTGCCGCAGGCTGCTGCTCGGCTACCGGCTGGGCCTCCATGCCGAGCGCGCCAGCGCCCTGCAGGCCAGCGACACGCTCTCGCTCCGCGAGTTCCTCGGCTACGGGCTGAACGAGTCGACGCCGGACCACTCCCCGCTCTGCCGCCCGCGCCAGCGCCTCGACCTCGAGACGCACCAGCAGGTTTTCGCCTGGGTGCTGGAAAGGCTGCGGGCCGCCGGGCTGGCGCAGGGCGAGACGGTCGGGGTGGACGCCACCCCGCTGGAAGCCCACGCGGCGCTGAGCACGCTGCAGCGGCGGAGCACCCAGGAGGGCTCCGGGGAGTTCCTCGAGCGCCTGGCGCAATCCGCGGGACTCGAGACGCCGACGCGGGAAGAGTTGATTGAGTTCGACCGCCGGCGCCAGAACCAGTCGCTGGCGAACCAGGAGTGGGAGCACCCGGTGG
Source organism: Bryobacterales bacterium (assembly GCA_965213745.1). Lineage (GTDB taxonomy): Bacteria > Acidobacteriota > Terriglobia > Bryobacterales > UBA6623 > VXMF01. The sequence continues at coordinate 94,820 of CBDBZZ010000056.1, forward strand.
ATCCGGACGCCCGGGTGGCCCGCAGGCAGGACGGCGCGCCGGACAGGGCCCCCCAGGCCGAGCCCGCGGTGGACCTGGACAGCGGGGCGCTGGGGGGCTGACCGTGCAGGCCGCGGACCGGGGCGACCCGGCGACGCTCGGGCTGGCGGCGGTGGCGGAGGCGCAGGGCGGGAAGCCGCAGACGGTGGTGGCGGACCAGGGGTACCACAGCGGCGCGACGGTGCTGGCGCTGGAGGAGTCCGGGCAGGAGCCGGTGATTCCGGAGCCGCAGCGGAAGCCCCGCAAGTGGGAGCCGGGGCAGGAAGCCGAGCGTGCGGCGGTGGAGGCGAACCGGGAGCGGGTCGCCGGCGAGCGGGGGCGCAAGCTGGAGCGGCGGCGCTGCGAGAAGGTCGCACGGTCGATGGCCCCCATGTATGCGACCGGCGGGATGCGGCGGGTCCACCTGCGGGGCCGCAGCAACATCCTGAAGCGACTGCTCCTCCACGCCTGCGGGTACAACCTGGGCGTCCTGATGCGGTCGCTGACGGGGATCGGTACGCCCCGAAGCCTGCAAGGCGGCGGCTCCCTGGCCGTTGCGGCGCGAATTCGGCCCGGAGAAGGCCTCGGGAAGGCCCTGGAACGGCTTCTAAGCGCGTTCTCGAGCGTCTGGGCCGCCCGGCGGCCCGCGCTCGGGCTCGGAGCCTAGCCCGCAGAAGCCTTCGCTGCGTTCCGCCGCGTCTCGGCGGGAACTCCGACAGCGCCCTTTATCAACGGGCTCTTAGCGGGCGCGCACGGATCTGCGCGGGCGGTGCCGGGCAACCGGTATCCCTACCGCAATGACAGTGCGCCGGATCGTGGTCCATCTGCCGCGGGCGCCGCCGCAGCGGGAGGAGTGGCTGCGGGTCGCGCTGGCGTGCGGGGCTCTGCCGCCCTGGGCGCGGCCCGCACGCAGGCACAGCTGGGACGGGGGCAGGGCGCGGGAGGCTCGGGGAGCGGTGCGGGTCCCGCACGGCGCGGGGGCGGCTGCAGCCGCCCCCGGAGCCGCCAAACCCGGTGCTAGCGCTCGCCAGCCCCGTGCAAGCCCCCTCTCGGGCCAAGATGGGGCTGCCCAAGCCCCGGCCAACCCCTTCGTCCCTGGGTTCAGGCCTGCGGCAGGGGTCTCCAACGCCCGCTCAGCGGTCTTCATGAATAATCCGGGCTAGAGCAGGCGTGCGCCTGCGCGCCGGTCGCGGACTGAACTGCATCGGCATCGGCCAACCTGTGCGGGCAGCAGCTTGGGTGCCACTCCGCCGTAGCGCTCCTCCCAGACGCCGGAGGCCAGCCGCACCACGCCAACTACTCTCAGAGACCTGCCATTTCCGACTTTGGAATTTGCCTGGGGTTGCTTGGGAGAGGGTTGACACAGCCGCGTCTCGTCCGCCATACTCTCCGACAATACCGTTCGCGAAGCTGTGGCTTCGCGTTTCCCAGACACACAGGAGTTCTCCGATGGAGAACAAAGAACGCGCTGAGAACTTGGTTCGCGAGGAGTGCATGCCGAACGACACGAGTTCGAGCAGCGACGTTAAGCCAGACGAGCGTTCTGAAACAGGCGCAGGCATCTTCCGCGGATGGGCAGGACCGTGATCGCATACGCAATCAAGTCGATTCCTCTTGCCTTTCGGTCGCAGTTCGGCGGCGGAGGACGAGGCGATTTGCTAGGCATCATCGCTACCCTTTCGGGGACGATCTGCGCGGGTGTGGCCGTTTTCGCGGTGGTATACGGCTTTCAGTTCAGGCCTCTGCCGTTTGACCAGTCCTCCGACCTGTATGTCATCTGGCATTCGTATCCCGGACACGGAATCGAGAAGGAGCGGGTTTCACCGCCCAGCATGGACCTGTACCGGGAGTTCGAGGGCGCGTTGGCGATCATTGCCGCTGTAACGCCGGCAAGGGGCGTCAATCTGGCTCTCGAAGCTGGCGGGCAGCCGAGCCCGGCTGAACAGGTCTTCGTCGAACCTGCACTGTTCTCGGTCCTCGGTGTCGCTCCGCATGCGGGCCGTTTGTTCGTCGAGGAGGACGCCGCAGCTGGCAACTCTTCTCGTGTCGCCATCCTGAGTTCCAGCGCTTGGCGTAGGTACTTCGGCGACGACATCCCGCGCGGCCAGCGCCTGCTGCTCGACGGCACGTCCGTTGAGGTCGTCGGAGTTCTTCCTCCCGAATTCCAGCTGCTCGAACGTGCGGACATTTGGAGGCCGTTGTACCTGTCACCGCGACAGCGGAACCCGAATCAACTCGGCAACGACTACTTGACCGTCTTTGGTCGGGTGCGGCGCGGTGCCACGCCCGCTGAGCTCTCGAGGTCACTCGATGGGCTGACCGAGGAAGTCCGCAGCACCTACCCGCAAGTCTATCCGGCCAGCGAGGGATGGCACCTTGTGGCGGTGCCATTGCGGGAAGAGATCATGGGGGCAATTGGGGACACGGTTCCGCTGCTGTGGGCCAGCCTCGTCGTACTGACGGTCATCGGCTTCGTCAACGTTGTGAACTTGGTCCTAGCGCGAACCGTGTCCCGAGGCAGGGAAGTGGCCGTCAAGACAGCGCTCGGCTGCGGATGGCCGTATCTATTGATCGACCACGTAGTCTGGATCTTGTGCCTGTGCCTCGCTAGCGCCTGCATCGGAATAGCTCTGGCCCAGGGATTGCTGCAGGTCACGATCAATGCCGTGCTAAGCGAGGCCCAGCGCATGGCGCCGCCTTGGAGCCTTGTCGCAGTGGACACGAAGGCGATCTTGTTCGGTTTCGGCTTAGCGTGCGTGTGCTGGCTGGTGTGCGGTCTGGCATCCGCCGGCACGGTCTTGGCGGGTAACCCCCAGCGTTGGGTAGGCAGCGCAAACCGGCTCACGATGCCGAAACGAGTCCGCACGGCACTGCAGGCCCTGGTCGCCGTCGAGGTGGCCATGACGGCGGTCTTGCTAGCGCTGTCGGCGCTGCTGGGCGTGTCCGTCCTTCGCATTAGCAAGGTTGATCCAGGCTTTGCGGCAGAGGATGCCAGCACGTTTCAACTCGTGCTGCCAAGAAGCCGTTACCAGAACCAAGCGACTCGGCGGGTATTGAGGACGGAGTTAGTGGGCCAGCTGCAGGGAGCAGCGGGCGTGGAGTCCGCAGGTGCCGTCTCCGCGTTGCCGTTCTTGCAGGCAGGCGCTCCCGCAATCGTACGTCTTTGGGGCCAAGAGGCAGCGGGGAAATCTCGCCCCCTGCAGACCAGTTACTCAGCGGCCAGTCCAGGGTACTTCCGCACCCTGCGCATCCCCCTGCTGAATGGACGCGTCTTCGACGAGAGGGACCGAAGCGACACGCAGAGGGTCGTCGCAGTGGACCGCATGGCAGCCGAATTCTTCTGGCCGGACCAAGACCCGATAGGAAGCCAGCTCTCGTTCACCTTTGAAGACGCGAACGACGGCCAACCCGTGTGGCGTACGGTGGTGGGCGTGGTCGGACACGTCAAGACCCAGACGCTCCACACCAACAGCGACTTCCAACTCTATGTGCCGATGGCCCAAGCAGCGCCCTTCGGGATCTCGTTCGTCGTGCGTCTCGCGCCTTCTGCCGACAGCGGGGGCCAGATCGTTCAGTCCGCTGTCAACGAGATCGACCCGCAGTTGCCGCTGCATGGGTTCACGCCCCTGAGTTCGCTAGTTCGCGCATCGTACCTTCCGCTCCGGGCTTCGGCCGTGGTCCTGATCGTTTTCTGCACGACGGCGATGCTCCTGGCGATGGTGGGAACCTACGGAGTCATCTCCTACTTCGTTACATTGAGCAGGCAAGAGCTGGGTGTGCGGATTGCGTTAGGTGCAAGCCGTATGCAGATCCTTGCACACGTCTTGAACCCTGTCATGCGGCTGTGTCTCGTGAGCGCCTCTCTAGCCATCCTCGCCACCATCATCGTGTCGTCGTCGATCCGATCATTCCTGTTTGACGTGGGTCCGCTGGACCCAGTTGCGTTGATCGGGGCACCGGTCATGGCAAGCGCCCTAGCACTCCTAGCGAGTAGCAGACCGGCACTCGTTGCAACCGCCATCGAACCCGCGGATACTCTGAGGCCATGATGGCGAAGTCCCAGCCCATTTTCCGGCAGCGTCTGCATGCATCCGACTCTACGCCACTGAGAGTTTGCGTCGTCGGCAAATATCCGCCGATCCAGGATGGTGTCAGCGCCACTACCTAGCGAGCCCGCCTGCCGCAGAGACGGCTTTTGCGGCGGCCAGGGAACGGGTCTTGGGGACCTACAAGTGCAAGCGCGCCCCAGAGTAGACCGTAGTCTGCATGGACGGGTCGGCCAGTGCAGCCGGAACGGTGCCGCGCCGACCGCGAGCGCGTTGCGTCGGCATGCGACAGCCTCAGCGCGTATGCGGAGCCGGCACGGGGCGTGGAAGCTTCGCATCGTCTTCGTGATCCGCTAGCCGCGCTAGCTGCCCTCGTCGCGTCACGACCTCCACCCGACGATACGTCGGCAGGTCCAAGCTCGTTGCGCCCGGCATAGCCGCCGGCTCGTCGAGTGTAAAGCCCATAGGAACCGGTCTCTTTCTCGGATACGTGTACGCCCTTGCTAACCATGATGCGCCCTCCAGCGGCCAATGCAACGGCGTTCGCCTATTCCGCCGCTACTCCGCCGACCGCTCCCACGGCCGATCGACCTGCTGCTTGGGCCGCAGCCGCCGTCGGCCTTCGTTGTCCAGAGCCGCGTAGTTGTCCCGCAGGATCTGGATCAGCGGGTCCTTGCCGGCGGTGAAGCTCCGCCTATGGTGCGGCACGTCCGGATCGCGCGCATCGTAAAGCTCGACGATGAACTGGGTTCCCTCCAGAAAGTCCTCGTACCGGAACTGGTACATCCCGGCGTAGGCCTCGTCGCGTATCTCGACCAGCCACCGATTCGTGTTGCGCTCGACAAGATACCGTCCTGGATGGGCGGGCTCGAGCTCCACGCCGTCTCGGAACAGCCGCAAATGGTAGAACTCGCCGACGTACTTGTAGTTCGACCGCAAACTCCACGTAGGCACGCCGGACAACCCACTGAGCAGAGCGTTGCGCCACTGGCTGCCGGACGTTTCCTTGACGCGAGGCACGGCCCGGATCGTCACGGCGCGGGCGCTGTCGAACGCCTGTGCCCGTGCGGCGTCGTACCAGTTGTACAGCACGACGTCCTCGCGGTAGGTCGTATCGTCCAAACGCCTGGATATCAACCTCCCGCGGCGGCGCTCCCGATTGTGGATCTGATGGAACTGGTCCTTGAGCGCGTTGTACGCGGAGAGCACAGGGTCGGTGATCCAGACGTTATAGCGACCGGTGCTGTAACCGATTGGCACGGAGAATCGCTTGAGGTCCCGTCAACCCTATACTCCAACTCGGGCTGCGCGTACCATTCGAACACCTTTTCGGATACCTCTTCTGCAACCGGATCCACGATTTTGGCGTAGTCTATCCACGTGCCATCGAGTGCCCGTACTTGGATGTCCAGCGCATCTTTAGGGCGTCTTACGCCGCGTTCGAGTCGGCGTGGGCGCGGGCTCTGGCACGGCGCATCAAGTTTCGCGCCACGCCGCAGCGCGGGAGCTGGCCGCATATCGGGAAGTGCGAATTGAGCGCTGTGACGCTCCGGTGCTTGAGCGGTCGCCGGATCGCGGGCCTGGCGACCGCTTGCGGGCCGAGGTCGTTGCTTGGTCGATCAACGAGGACGGCCGTCAACGCGGCGTGGACTGGCGGATGAAGATCGCTGACGCACGCCAAGAACTCCAGTCAGACGACGCTGAAATCGCATGGTGACAGCACGCTAGCCGTGGTCGTCGCGACGGACGCGACGCGCACCGCCGTCGGTAAGCGGCAGCGTCGATTCCCGGTGCCCGGCTGCGAGGACTTGCTCGGTGAACCGCGTTCGGGAGCACGGTGGGACGCTAGCGCTTGAGCAGGCGATCAAGCTGTGTGCGGCTGCCTTCCCTCAAGATCGAGAACCCTTCGTGTGGACGCAGGCTTTCGACGGGACCGTGGGCGGACGCGGATTTGCTGGACAAAGGCACCAGGATGGGCGTAGCGGATGACGCCATCGAAGTTCTCGAAAGCGAGCGAAATCGGAGTCAGTTGGCACCATGGAGCAACCGTGCTCGCTCGCCGCGGCCGCATGCTGCACGTCTGCTACTAGATTTCCTGTGGCCCCGGCCCGGCATCCCGGCACAGGCGTTCGAAGATCGCGAGGCGGTCGGGGCCGGGACCAACCACCCGGGCCGTCGGTCGCCGAACGAGTTCGACAACAAATGCAAACACCTCCTCGGCGACCGCCGGCCGACGATGCATTCGGGCGTTGGGGACCACGCCGACGAGTCCCGACAGCGCAAGCACAGATACCGCGAAGGGCTCCGGTCAGGTCGCGAGGCAGACGATCCAGTTCACGTACAGGGCATGGTCGCGGGTTGAATCCTCACGATGCGCGTAAACCAGTACGTTGACATCCGGAAGCAACATCTGCCGTTAGATCAAGTCGACCGGAGGGCGGAAGGCCCGCTCTTCGTCCTCGGCGACATCGAGCGCACGAGGGCGATCGAGATCCACTCCACTCTGCAATCCGCCGCCGCCCCCAGTGGCAAGGCGGAATGGTGCCGGTTCCACCGGCTCGCGACGCTTCCGCGCCCCGTCCAAAGTGGCTGCGATGAATGCGCTGACACTGACCCCCGGGGAGGCGGCTCTGCGACGCACCTGCTTCGCGAGGCTGTCGTCGAGCGAAATCGTCGTCCGCATAATTCTCCGCATGACATCCGTGCATGATTGCATTGCAATGCCCTCGTAAGGCGTTCCGTAGGCCCAGACGACAGTCTCGGCACGGCCCACAGCAGCCGTTAGTCTCGTGGAGCGCAGCTCGCCACCGCCACCGGCGCGGAATCCACCGCGGGGCGGCCGAGCGCATAGGCAATGGAAAACGGGCCGCATCCGAGGCGTTCTACCTCCTCGTCCGTCAGATCCAACTGTGCGCAGCCTGTTTCCGTCACGCGGGCGACTAGCCGTTCGTCAGCGTTCTCCTGGACGCGACTTGCCATGAAGGATTTGTGCGCGCACTTGGCAATGGCGTCGATGGGCACGTGAATCTCAGCTGGACCCCGAGGCTTCCGGCGAACGTTGTCGACATTCGCGGATACAGGCCGGTGCATAAGTCCTGTCACACAAATCACGCTAGATTTCTAGCATTTTCAACAGCTACGGGGAGGTATACCCGAATGTTGTGGATCGGGGGCGTGAGGCAGGTGGCGTATCCTTCCACGTGAACACGGAAGACACCCTGGCTGGCGGGCCGGGGGGAAGGAGACACCACCCAGGCTGAAGGTACTCGACCAGGCGCGCGAAGACAACGGCGAAACGCTCCAGGGCGGCGTGCCGACCCTGGATGCGTTGGCCCGAGAGGGCGCGCGACGGATGCTGGCCGCCGCGTGGGAGGAAGAGGTTGCACACTACATCGAGGCGCACGCCGAGGCGCGCGACGGGGACGGCCAGCGGCTGGTGGTCCGCAACGGCCGTGCGCAGTCGCGCACGGTGACCTGCGGGGCCGGGACGATGCAGGTGCGTGCGCCCCGGGTGAACGACCGGCGGGTTGACGAGGAGGGCGAGCGGGAGCGGTTCACGAGCCGGAGCCTGCCGCCGTCCATGCGGCGGTCTCCGCAGGTGGCCGAGGTGCTTCCGCTGCTGTATCTGCGCGGGTTGTCGACGGGCGACTTCCGCGAGGCGCTGCCGGTGCTGCTCGGCCAGGACGCGTCGGGCCTGAGTCCGACGAGCATCGCGCGACTGACGGCGGCGTGGGACACGGAGCACCAGGCGTTCCGGCGCCGGAACCTGGCGGAATGCGACTTTGCGTCCGTGTGGGTCGACGGGATTCACTTCAACATCCGCCTGGAAGAGGACCGGCTGTGCACGCTGGTAATACTCGGGGTGCGGGCGGACGGGACGAAGGAGCTGGTGGCGCTCGAGGACGGCTATCGGGAGAGCGTGGAAAGCTGGGCCAGCGTGCTGCGCGACCTGCGCGGACGAGGCCTGCGTGCGCCGGTGATGGCAATTGGCGACGGTGCGCTCGGCTTCTGGGCCGCGTTGCGCGACGTCTGGCCGGAGACGACCCCGCAACGCGACTGGTGCCCCAAGATGGTCAACGTGCTCGACAAGCTCCCCAAGCGCCTTCGGCCGCGGGGGAAGCGGGCGTTGCGCGAGATCATGTATGCGGCGACCAAGAGCGACGCCGAGACGGCCATCGGCGCCTTCGTTGCCGAGTTCGAGGCGAAGTGTCCGAAGGCGACGGCCTGCCTGGTGGAGGACCAGGAGGCGCTGCTGGCGTTCTTCGACTTTCCGGCGGAGCACTGGCGGCACCTGCGGACGTCGAATCTGATCGAGTCGCCGTTCGCCACGGTCCGGCTGCGGCAGCGTGTGCCGAAGGGGGCTGGCTCGCGGACCAAGGGGCTCCTGATGGCCTGCAAGCTGTTGGACATGGCGCAGCGACGGTGGCGCCGGCTGAACGGGGCGCACCTTCTGCCCTTGGTGCGTGCCGGCGTGTCGTTTGTCGACGGCGTGCCGGAGGAACGCCGACAGATGGAGACGGAGGCTCGGAAGGAGGCTGCCTGATCTCACCAGACTCCCGATCCACAACATTTGACAATATCTCGCTTACGGGGAAAGACCCCTGACATGACTTTTGCACGGATCAGTACCGAATCGCGAAGCGGGCGCAGATTCGCCCGTCGGTCTGAGAGTACGGGCCGAGGGTCCGGTCTGAGCCGACTTCGGTGCCGCGACGCACGAACCCGATGCATTGACGGATCTGCGGGGCTGCCCGGAGGAACTGCAAACGCGCTGCGCGGCGCTCGCGCAGCAGCATGTCCGGACGCTCAGCCGGGAATAGAGTCGTTCAGGAACCGACAAGCAAGAGACGACCGGTCGCGAAGCATTCCGGTGCGTCCCGGAGTTTGCGGCGAGAGGGTCCTCAGCATTTGCATTGGGATGGAGCAAGCTGGCTCGCGGGCGGAGAATCCGGGTATTCGCAAATTATCCGGGCTAGCGCGGTACGGATCGGCCCAAGAGCCCTGTCTGGGATCTTCCCTGTTGGTCCATTGAAAACGTCAGTCATCTGGTCCGATTTGCATGGCAACGCTCTTGAATCGGTCAGTAGTTCGAATGCGATTCCGCAGACGAGGGAATCGCGTGTCTCTGCCTTCGGGAAGCCCGAGCGCGTGTATACAAGACTGTCGTTCACGATGCTTCAGTGCGGAATCGTAGGAAGGAATCGACGTGGAAGGCTGCGAATCCGCAGCAGAATCGGATCGAACGTGGTACGACCGGCACGGACAAGCCGGGCGATAGCTAGGTCTCGCACGGCCCGACCGTAGCCTCGTTCGGGTTTGCGCACCCGAAGCTTGCCCCCCTAAAGCGCCTGGAAAGGGATCAAGCTTGGACCGCACCGATCCGCAGTGCCTCTTCACATCCCCCACACCGTGATTCGCTTGCCTTCACCATCTTCCTCGCGGCGGAATATCTTTTTTTCCCACGACGCGCCCTTCGAGCGGTCGAAGATCACCAAGTGACCTTCTTCGGTCCCAGCACGGTCCATGTAGGCAAGAGTCTGGGGGATGCCTTTGCCCAGCGTCGCTCCAAGAGTGCCGCGAAGCAGCTTGCACTCGATGACGACCCTTTGCCACGCGTGCGTCTCGGCGGACTCCCTTGCTAACGGCCAGAAAACCAGCAAGTCCGTTCGACCGTGACCCAAACCGTACTCGCGCTCAATCCGCCCCCCGCTGTTCACGATTCTCTGCAGGAATGCCTGCAGCAGCAGCAGCGGGCCCGCCTCCTTGTACCCGAAGCGCTCCACCCAATGCTCCGAGTTCTCCCGGAAATACTTCTGGAAGGCCGCTAGCAGCTTCCCGGTCAGCAGGCGGCCGTCCTTGCCGACGTACCATGCCGGATCGTGAGTGAGCGCCTCCTGGACATCGCTGGCGAGCGCTCTCGGAATGACCTCGCGGTAGATCGGATTGGCGATGGCGAGCGGGGGCAGCCGGGCCACGAGGCCGAGGTCACGAACGTACGCGATGTCGTCGTCGTGGAACGCGGGGAGGCCGCCGGTCAGCAGCGGTTCGATGACGCGCCGCACCCGGGGCTCGCGGAGTTTGTCGACGAGCTGGTCGAGATGGGTGTCTCGCCGCAGGACAAGGCGTTCGCGCGCTTCCTGGACATCGTCGAGCGTGATCGGTCGGCTACGGTCGCACGCGGCCTTGTTCTCGAAGCAGGCCTCGTAGGCCAGTGCGTTCACCAGCCAGGGCTGGCCTCGCGTCAGCCGCCAAAGCTCGGCCAGGGCTTCATCGGCAATGACCTGACCGGTCTCCTTGGCATGCTGGCCGAGCAGGTCGCGCACCTCGTCCTCCGAAAAGTCGACTAGGCGCAGTGACTTGGCCTTGACGTTGAAGGCGCTGCCGCCGAGCACGATCTCCCCGCTTGAGGAGCGGATGCGGTAGTCGCGCACATCGCGCACCCCGCACAGAATGACGCTCTGAGGGAAGCGCCGCGGCCGGTCGCGATACCCGCTTCGGAGTTGCCTGAGCACCGAAATCAGGGTGTCGCCCACGAGGGAATCGATCTCGTCGACGAACAGCACCAGAGGCTTTGGGTCCGCTGCGGCCCATTTTGACAGCACGCGTTTCAGCGCCAAGTAGGGGCCGTCCCGATCAAGGATGCCAGGCCAGTGCCCTAGTACGAAACGATCGTTGATCGTCTGCACGGACTCTTCGGCGAGATCGGCTAGGATCGCCCGCATGGCGGCACCCACGTCCTCGCGCGCGGCTTGCGCCACCTCGACGTTTATATAGACGCACCGGTACCGGCCGCTGCTGTTCAGTTCGTCTAGCAACGCTCCCATCAGGGTCGTCTTGCCGGACTGCCGCGGCGCATGCAATACGAAGTACCTTTTCTGGCGGACTAAGGTCAGCACGTCGTCCAGTTCGATGCGGGAAAGCGGCGAAACGTAGTAGTGGTCCTCTGGGTCGATTGGTCCCGATGTGTTAAAGAAGCGCATGGCAGCGACTCTACGCCCGGGCACGGGTCCGCGACGGGAACCGGATCGCCCGGACAGATGAACGGACTTCTCCGGTTGAATTCCTCCTTGATTCTAGGCGGCCGGGCTGGTGGTGTCCGAACCTCAGACATCTGGAAGTCGTCACATTTAGCGTGTAGCAGAAATTGTGTTCCGCGGGCTGGCTCCGGGAGTATGCCCCGCGCCTTGCACACGCTGCGGGACTCCCTCCGGAACGCGCCGGGTGAACGCCATCGAGGCGTGGAGGGCAGCTACTCCGGCCCCGACGCAACTCAGGTCGCCCAATGCTGCCCCGCAGTGGCGTCCGTCGGCCAGGCTCGGAGCACGCTGAGGCAGCCAGCCCGCCACAGAGTGCATCCTGATTCCCGGGTAAAATTCCGGTCACCATCCGGAACGTGTTTGTGTTGCAATGATTTAGATGGTCATCTGGGGTGTTCGCGTATTGCACCTCGGGGGTGCCTCTCGATTTTTGGGAGGCCCCCTGGCCCCTGTCCCCCGACAGTGCTCCCACCCTGGCTTACGGCGTCTGCAACGACGACTTGACGGGCTCGGCGTGGTGGCCCGGCTGGCCCGGTTCCTCGGGTTGCCCGAGAAGCTGGCTGCGGCGGTCCGCCTCCAGCGCCGCCGGCGCGGTTGCAGCGATGTGCAGCTGCTGCTGGCGCTGATCTACTCGGCCTGCGCCGGCGCGGGGCACCTCCACGCGGTCGACGCCCTGGGGACCGATGATGTGTCCGAGGATACCTTGGAAGCTTGCGCCCGCCGGTCCCCCGGGCAGCCCAGCGCCTGCCAGTCCCCTGGTGGCCAGGCCTTGGCAAACGCTTCCATCCGCCGCCCGCTGGGCCAGCCTCAGATTTCAGCCAGCGTCGGCAAGCGCGAAACCGCACCCAGCGCCGGTCTCCGGCGCGGGTCTGGCACTTCCTCCAGCAGCTCCCGTAACGCCTGCAGATCCGCTGGTGCCCAGCACGGCTGCGCTCGGCAGCGGCTCAAGGCCCCGAACATCTCGGCCCGCTCCAGGGCGGGCCCCACTCCGACTGCCAGTCCGCTCTCAGCCGGCGCAGGTTGGCCCCAGCTTGGACGAGCCCAGGTGCGCGCATGTCGTGCCTGCGTCCAGCTCCAGAAACCGAGTGTTGTGCGCCACCGGGGGTAGCCGCCGGAGCTGCAGCTTCCGAGACCCGCCCAGCCACCTCCCGCGCCACATGGCCCCGGAGCGCAGACCACGCCCTGCGCACTGCTGGAAGCCGAGATCGTGCCGCTCGTCCAGCAGGCGATCCCGTCTCCCTCCGGCCGCTCGGGCGGCCGCACCAGGCGCACTGGCACCTCGCGCACAGGGGGGATCGCCGCCACGGGCTGGCAGGGCTGCCCTGCCGGTGCCATCTCTTCTCCTGACCAGCAATCGAGGCCCAAAGCCAGCCCCTGCGCCTAATTCCTGCATTGCCTGTCTCCTAGGCTCTAAGGAATTCAGCCGAGGGGGGCCGGGTTGATGCAGGAATCAACGCTACGCTAGATGGATGGAGGAATCCGCATGGCTACGGGTCCGCAGCCTTTTTCCCGTTCTGGAGCAGTGGGCCTACCTGAACACCGCCGCGTTCGGCGCTCTTCCGACCCCTGCGGTGGAGGCGATGCAGGCGCACTTTGCGGCCCGGGACGCTGGGGCGGCGCTGGATTTCCTGGATTGGTACGACCGCTTGGACGGGCTGCGGGTTAAGCTCGCCCGCCTCATCGGTGCGCAGCCCGCGGACATCGGATTCTGCCCCAGCGCCGGGGCGGCCCTATCGTGGCTGCTCCGCGGCATCGCGTGGCGCGCTGGGGACGAAATCCTGACCTCGGCCGACGAATTCCCGAACAGCCTTTATGCCCCGATGGCTCTGAGCGCCCAAGGCGTGCGCCTTCGGAAGCTCCCGGCGGCGGGACGCCGCGTGAGCCCGGGCGAGTTGCTTGATGCCTTGGCCCCGCGCACGCGCCTCGTCGTCCTCAGCACGGTGAACTATTCGAGCGGGTTGCGGACCCCCTTGCGAGAGGTGGCGCCCGAGTTGCGACGCCGTGGCGTGCTGTTGTGCATAGACGGCTCGCAAAGCGTCGGGGCGCTGCGCCATGACATTGAGGAGGTACCCGCTGATTTCCTGATAGTTTCGGGATACAAGTGGATGCTCGCCCCGCCGGGAGCTGGTTTCTTCCACGCCCCACAAGCCACGCGCGCATGGCTGCCGCCCAGCATTGTCAGCTGGCGCAGCGACCGCCGCTGGCGGGATGTGCATCACCTCCACCACGGCAGCCCGGAGCCGCCAGACGAGGCGGCGGTGTACGAGGGGGGCATTCAGCCGTTCTCGCTCCTATTCGCCCTGGAAGCCAGCGTCGACCTGCTCTTGGCTTGCGGCTCGGAAGCGATCGAACGCCGGGTGCTCGGGCTCGCCGCCATCGCCCAAGCCCAGTTGGAGCAGCGCGGAGGCGTTTTGCCGGAGGGAGCGGGCGGCACGCCGATCGTCGCCGCCGCCTTCCCCGGGCGCGACATGGCTGCACTGTGCGGCCGCCTGCGGGCGCGTCGCGTCGCGGCGTCCCTCCGCCAGGGCAGCCTGCGGATATCGCCGCACTTCTTCAACAGCCGAGAAGATCTGGAACGTTTGGACGAAGCGCTGGCCGCGTGAGGGGTGCCGGGGCTTCAAGCGAGTCCGTCAAGGTCGATCGGGCGGTTGATGTTGAGGAACGGCAGCGCCTGAGAGGCGGCCACTTCGTCCCAGAGGAGGTCTGCCAGCGCATCGGCCACCTTGTAGCGGCCCGCGCCCAATGCTGTGCGGAGCGTCGGCAGGGCGGACTTGGCGTAGGCGGCGCACAACGGCTGGAGGCGACCGTCGGGTGTCCGAGGCACAACGGCGTCGAGCTTCCCGTGCAAGGTCCGGTCGAGGATGGCTGCGAGCGGAGCTTCCGCTAAGCAGGGAAGGTCGCAGGCCGCGATCAGCGTCCACGGCTCGGAGGTATCTTCCAGGGCGGTGACGATCCCCCCGAGAGGACCGGTGCCGACGGCGAGATCGGGGATTGTCGGTAACCCTAGGCTGCGGTACGTGGTCGGATCTCCTACCAGCGTGATCGGTTGCACGAAGCGGCCGAGCTCGCGGGCGACTCGCAGCGCCATGGGCATCCCGTCGATCCTGAACAACGCCTTGTTGCTGCCGAAGCGGGAGCTTCGGCCGCCCACGAGCACATAGCCGGCGCAACTTGGCGCAGGGCGGGCATCGCTACCTGACATCGGGCGGATCATAGCGAATCCGTCGGGGCGTCACCGGCCCTCCGAAGGCAGGGCTTCAGGCGCTTGGCGGACCGACCGCAGGGGCTCCTGTCCGGGGCCGCGGTCCTCCCGGTCCGCCGCAGGCGCGGCCTCGGGTGTCGAGACCCTCGTCTGGGAGGTGTCGGCCGTTCCGGCCAGCCAGCCTGCCCTTAGGAGCCTGTTGCCAAAGTCGCTGCGGTACGATCCCCTTCGCGAAATCCCGTCCGAAGCACCGTTTTGCGACTGTTCAGGGCCTTCAAGAGTCGTTTTACGGTCATTTCAGTGCCGCTTCACGGTCGCTGAGGACTTTTTCAACAGGCTCTTAGGCTAGCCGCGCTCTGCTCCTTTGGGCACGGCCGATTTGGCCCGCTGGCCTCCGGACGGCCCGACGATTCCTCCTGGGGTGCTTCGGGCTAGCATCGCGGTGCGAGTGGCCGTCTCTGTTTGGCTTGTGCGTTGGGAACGATCCCGGAACGGTTGGGCTATGCTATTGCTGTGGGCGGATTTAGCGGCTGGCGTGCGCTGGGTCGGTTCCCGCGGATGGTCACCCTGCGGCTAAGGTTGGCCGCTGCGGCCGCTGCGGTCAGCGTCTTGAAGATGCTGGGGACCGTCGAGACCTACCTGGACCTTGCCCAGTTGTCCCTGGATACGCGGAAACTGGCCCAGGAGATCCGGGCCCTGGACCCGAAGCTCCGGAGATCGATTGCCTGGGAGCCAATTAGCACGGTTTGCGTGCGGATGCGACGCATTGAGGAGCGCATGCGGCCGCAAACCTTGGTGGGCCGCATGCTCATTGGGTTCTGGCTCCGATGCCTTGCGGAGGATCGGGCCACCTTCGAAGAGGCGTTGGAGTCGGGCCAAGCGTTGAATCCCGCAAGTCTCGAGTCATCGGCCGGCGACGGTGCGAACGCGGGTAGCTCCCGGCAAGACTTGGTATAGCTCGGCGGTGCGGTCGACATAGACTCTCCGCAAACCCCAGGAGCGCGGGTCGCTGGCGACGACGCGCGTCTGGGGGTAGAAGTGGTCCTGCGGGTCCAAATCGAACACCACGTACTCGATTCCGTGCCGGCGGAGCATGGCAGCTGCGGCCTGCCGCATGGCGCCGTGGGGGATTTCGATTGCCCGAAGGGCGGTTTCCGAGAGCCGCAGTGCCCGCCAGTCCCCAGCGGACGACAAGCCGTGGACGACGAGCCCTTGGTGAGACCGACTCGCTGTCTGCGGATGGACTAGCTCCACTCCGTCTACCGCAACGCTGCCCCTGAAGAGGACCTCGATGCCCATGCCCTCGCGGGGCGGTTCCCGAGAGCTCCACCGGCTGAAGATATCTCCGTCGGAGAGACGATGGGCATGCCAGGGCAAGGGTTCCGCCTCGAAGCGCCAACTCGGGGTCGGCTCCAGCGCGATGCCGTCTTGGAGCAGGCGCAGCTCGGACACGGTCCAGGCCCGCATGCCCTTCCGGAGCGCCGGCGTAATCCGCAGGCCCTCCAGCCGCTCCGCAGGCCACCGCAGACGCAGCGCTCTGTCGGGCCGCTCCCCGGGTTTCAAGGGCGCGAGCACGGCTTCCGCAAGTTCCTGGTTCTCCAGGCCTTGGAAGTAGACGAGCAGCTCGGCTTGGAAATAGGCTTCCGGCAGGTCGCAGAAACTCAGGATCCGTGTGGAGGCGTCCGGGAGCTTGTCGAGTCGGTCGGCCAGCAAGAAGAACTTCACGTTCCGAGCCAAATGCCACTTCGCTGGTTCCAGCCGGAGGGCCGCTCGCCAAGGGAAGCCCTCGACTGACCAAAGATGCTCGTAGTACCACCGAGCCCGCTGTGCAGGCCAAGAAGTGACGCATTGCACCGCCAGGACGACTGCGCCGACCGCTAGGCACGGACGCGGAGGGAGCCGCTCCAGAGCTCGCCCCATGGCCAGCGCCAGGAACGGCAGGCTCGGCAGGAGGAAGCGAGTGCCGGCATTGGCCAGCCACGGCAACCCGGAGATTGCCGCCGCCGCCAGCAGCGCGAGGACGAAACGACTTCGCCAGCCAGCCAAGGCGGCCGGAGCTAGGAGAAACACCCAGCCGACGGACCCGCCGTAGCGCTCTCCTCGCGCCAGGTCGATCGGGGCGGCGAGCAGCTGCTCGAGGCGGTCCTGCGGCTCCGCCTGGTAGCTGCGCATGGCCTGGGTGTACTCGGCCTCCCACGCGACGGTGTAGTAGGGGTTGGGAAACCAGGCATTCAGGAACGGAGCGGCGGGGTTGCCCGTGAACCAGGCGTTCTTCGCTAGCCACGGCCCGCCGACGGCTGCGGCGGTCAGCGCAATCACGGCTGCGGCTCGCCGCGCCCCGACGTAATCACGGTCGCGCAGGAGCAGGCCGACGACCGCCACCGCAACTGCGCCGGCCACGAACCCCGTAGCCTTGATCGCGCCGCTAAACCCGATCAGCGGGCCGATGATGGCGAGCCAAGCGGTGTGGCGTTGCCGGTGCCACACCGCGGTGCAGTGGAAGACCGCCAGCAGCATGAAGGCGAGGGCGCAGTCGTTGTACGCCGCGGTCGCATCGGGGATCACTACCGGGCAGGTGAACAGCATCACCGCTGCGAAGACGCCCGCCCTCCGCGAGTCTTGCCGTGCGCCGAGGGCCAGCAGCGCCCCCACCATGCCCACCAGGAACGCGCCATGGACGATCTTGGCTGCCGACTCGCGGCCGAGCGAGTAGGCGAACAGGTACAGCATCTCGGCTCCCTGGGAGAGTTGGGCGTACATGTTCGTGGTGATGGGGATGAAGCCGTGGTGGCGGTAATACCGCTGCACCAGCCCCAAGTGGTAGCCCATGGCGTCGAAGCGGGTTTCGGGGGCCAGCGTGTGGACCGCGTACAGCGTCCCGTAGACGGCGGCCGGGACGACGAGGAGCAGCCGCCAGGCAGTCCCGCCGGGCAGAAGTGCGCCGGGCCGGGATGGCCAGGTCCAGCGTCCCCAGCGGGTCCAGGCCGCTCCAACCGTAAGGCCTACCGCCCAGAAGCTGGCGTCGTAGACCAGCTTGAGTGCGCAGAGTCCAAAAACAAGCGTGCTCAGCAGCGCCGAGCCCAGAGCGAAGGCCAGCAGCCAGCCTTCGGCGACCGTGAGCGTTCCGCGCAAGGGGCGCACGGCTCCCAACGCTAGGCGGCCCAGCAAGCAGGCGACGAGGATGGTGGTGCCCCCTCCGATCAGAACGCCGGCCAGCTCGTTGAGTGCCTCGAGGATCGTGGCTTCCATGGCCATGGGGCGGCGAAGGGTGGATCTGGGCCGAATTAACGGGGCGAAGCGGTACCGGAGAGTGCCTGTTCGGAGGATCCTCTTTTCGCCCAAGCTTGCGCGAGGGGATTCTGCTGCGGTTTCCGCGAGGCCTCGCGGAACCGTCGAACGAGGTTGAGGTTGACCTTCATTGTCAATCAGATCGGGCGCACGGAGACTCCGGCTCCGGGTACTCTGCGGTCCGTCGCCCAGACGGAAACGCAT
Source organism: Bryobacterales bacterium (assembly GCA_965213745.1). Lineage (GTDB taxonomy): Bacteria > Acidobacteriota > Terriglobia > Bryobacterales > UBA6623 > VXMF01. Next base: position 112,615 of record CBDBZZ010000056.1, read on the forward strand.
CGGCGAACTTGGGAACGGCTTGATTGGCGAAGGCCGCAGCGACGCGGCGTCCGTGCATCCTCCCGACACAGTTCGTTGCGAACAACGCCTTCTCCCCTGATGCCCGGATAAGGATTGCGGTTGCTAGCCGGAACGTGTTTGTGTTGCCTTGGTTTAGGCGGTTCTCCGGGTATTGCCCCTCGGAGGTGTGCATCGATTTTTCTGGAGGCCCCCTGGCCCCCGCCAGCGCTCCCACCCTGGCTTGCGGCGTCTGCGACGAGCCCTGGACGGGTTTGGCCGGGCTCGGTGGGGGGCGGCTGGTCCGGTTCCTCGGGCTGCCTGTGAGGCTGGCCGCGGCGGTCCGCATCCAGCGCCGCCAGCGCGGTGGCAGTGATGGGCAGCTGCTGCTGATCTACGCGGCCTACGCCGGCGGGGGGCACCTCCACGCGGTCGCTGCCTGGGGGCCGATGACGTCGCACGCCAAGCGTGCGGGCTGCGGGCCGTGCCCGCCAGCCGGCGGCTCGGCGCAGACCTGTAGCGGATGCACTAGGCGGCGCTGGCGGGGTTGCGGCGGTGGGTCAGCGCCCGGCTGCAGGCGGGCGGCCCGGACGGGTAGGGGAACTGGTGGGAGCAATTGGACTAGGATGTGGCGCCCTGGCTGGCAGCGCAGCAGCGGGCGGGGCTGCGGGCCGCCAGTGCGAACTCCTGCGAGGCGCTGGTAAGCTACGGCCGGCAGCGGGGCTGGGATGATGCCGTGAGCGTGACCGATCCACGCCAGAAAGCTCCGATCCTGCGGCAGGTGGCCGCGAGGGAGTTGCGGGAGGACAAGGGGGTCCCTGGATGCGGTGCGCCAGGACCGGCTGCCGCTGGCGGAGTTGGTGCGGCGGCACCGCGGCCAGCAGGAGCCGGAGCATGCGTGCCAGGGGCCGTTGACGGACTTGGGTCTGCAGCCTCCGCCGTGCCGCTCGCACGCGGCGAATCAGGGTTGCTATCGGGGTGCCCAGATCGCGCAGCAGCAGCTGCTGTAATCTGCGGCCGCTGATCCGGTACTGCGTGGGCAGCGTGGGGCGGCTGCTGTGCAGCAGATGCAACCTGCGGCGGGATGGGCTGCTGCATGCGGTGAGCCGGAGGGAGCCGGACTTGGGCTGGGTCGGCGGCACGGGAGCGACGCGGAGCCCGCAGGGGGCCCGGTGCGTCCGGAGCCGGGGGCGCAGCGGCTGCGGTGCGGGCGTAGGCCGGGTAAGGCGCCTGCGCGGGGTGCCCAAGTCGCTCGGCGACGGGATGAGGGGCCCGCGCCGGGTGCGCGTCGCTCTCCGCTCAAGCCAAGCGGCCCCGCAACACCCAGCTTGGGGAATTATCCGGGAAGCTAGGCACAAGGGCGGCTACAGCACCCGGCGGACGCACTATTGAGGTCGGGCGGTTCATTCGCGGTGGATGGGAGCACGAGTCAGGGCCTGTCGTGCGAGCGTCAGGCAGGTTCTGCGAGTTGGTCCGTCGCAACACGCTCAACAAGCCCAGCGTCAGAGCGCACATCCCAGCGGACTGCCTGATTGAGCCGCCGAAGCGAACCGTTACCTAAAACCTGACGAACCGTGCCCCAAATCACCGATGAAAAACTGCCTGTAGGATCTATCTCTGGGCGAATAAATGCTTTACGCGCATTCGGCCGGCCAGACGGACGCACTCCTTAGAAGACTAAGACCCTACGAAGTCTAGTTGGTGTGCGCTGGTGCCCCGCCCCTCCGCTGGCGCTACAGGGCGGACGCCGTGCATTGAAATCCAAACTCCGGACCCCAGCGGCAGCGGCTCCCCGATCCCGGCACCGCACCCCACGGATGTCCGGCGGCGCAGTCGAACCACGCGAGCGCCGCCCTGCGAGCGGCTGAGACTCGAGCTGCCGGAGCCCCGCCGGCAACCGCGATCCACACATCCGGCAGCGGTACTACTGATCGCGTCAAAAGTCGTGTCCTCAGAATTCAGGCAAGAGTATACTAGCAGTCTGCCTCTTGAAAGAAGGCTCGCACCTGTTCCGGAGCTCCTGGCAAAGACTGGCAAGCAGCTTCCAGGTTGTCGCGAAGCTGTGCTTCGGTCTTGCTCAGCTCGTGACGGACCCGCCGCTGGACCAAGGCCCCTAGCAGTTCCACCGGATTGACTGGCGGCGAGTAGGGCAGCTGCAAACACAGATCTACCGTAGCTTGGTTCACCGCCAGCCACTCCGGGATTGTCCGGGCGCGGCGAATCCTGCAATTGTCGACCACCAACAGAATCTTCCGGTCTGCCTCCTCCGCGATCTGCTTGAGTCACTCCCGGAAGACCTCCGCCGTGGCAGGGCCTTCCCGCACCCTGTCCTCGAGCTGGCCCTCCGGGTTGCTGGTTGCCGGCCAGTGGAGGCGGAAGCGCCCGCTAGCTGCCCGCATGACGGGGGCTGCCCGCGGATGCCCCCAGTGCTTCCGCACACGCTCTGCGCAGCCAGGCCGGACTCGTCGGCGAAAGCGGGCTCCCCACTCCCGGGCGCGGCGAAGGATCTTGGGCAACTCTGGGTCTTGCCACCGCTGCACGTCAGCGGGCTCGGACTGGGTAGTGCGCCGCTGGGACCGCTGCGGCGTGGGCAGGAGCCGCCGCAGGCTCCGGCGCACCGGGGAGGCGCTCAGGACGCTGCCGAACTTTTCCCTCAAGGCTTGGCGCACTCGCTGCGTGGTCCGCCAAGCGAACTCGCATGGGCATTGAGCGGGGTTTTGGTCTATGACGATAGCGCAGATCCAGGCGGCGTGCCGGTCTATCCATTGGCGCGGTCGTCCCGTTCTTTGGCGATTTCGCAGGCTCTCCATGCTTCCCGGACAGAAGCGTGAGATCCAACGATAGATCGTGCGTATGGAAAAAGGAACGCGGGACTTTATCTGCTCCACTGACTTTCCCCCAATGAACTGCAAGACCATGTTCTTTCGAACCTCGGACTTCTGGTCTGCAGTAAGGCTTGGGAGGAAGAAAAACATTTCTTTTATCAGACTCATAGTATACAACAAATTCACACAGAAGATTAATCGACGAAGGGATTCCAGGGACACGACTTTTGACGCGATCAGTATCCCGGTGAGGGGACATCCTGGCGGATTGCGCTGGCGCTAAGCGGCCCATTTGTGGCCGCGCTCATTGTCCTGGCGCTGACGGCTCGGCTGCGGTAGGTTGGCTGTCAGGCGGCTGGCAGTGGCGATCGAGACTTGCCAGCCGCCCATCCCATCCGCACCACAAAGCCGTGGCTGAGGGTTCCCCGCCCGGGCGGGGATGGACGCCAGAATCCCCGCTAGAGCACTGGATTCTCCGCTTGGGGGCTTCCGGCAGCTGGCAGCGCCTATCGTCCGAGCGGCTCTGACGTTCGCAGCGCGCTTCTGAGTATGGTAGGCTGACGGCGTGAGCGGCGAGTTGATCGGCAGCATCGGCAGCATTGTTGGGGTGGGTGCGGCGCTGTACTTTGGCTTGGGCCGGATGATCCAGTCCGCCAAGCAGGATTTGGGCAAGCAGATGGACCGGCAGCGGGAAGACGTACGGGAGGCTGCGCGCATCCTGCGGGATGACATCCGGGACCTGCGGCAGGACATCAAGGTGATGGACCGTCGACTGGCGCGCTTGGAAGGATCGGGAGTAGCGGAGCCTGTCTCCGGCGATTAGCACGGCTGCCGCCAGAATCCCCATTCCTGCGCCCAGGATCGCGCTAGCGGCCTCTGCGGGAGTCAACGCACCTTGCTACAAAAGCACGTATAGGGCTCCAGGCGCTTAGAGTGCGCCAAGCGTCCACGATGGGCGGTACGCCGACGTACTGATCGCGTCAAAAGTCGTGTCATCAGAATTCAGGCAAGAATAGACTTGCAGTCTGCCTCTCGAAAGAAGGCTCGCACCTGTTCCGGAGCTTTTTGCAAAGACTGGAAAGCAGCTTTCAGGTTGTCGCGAAGCTGTTCCTTGGTCTTGCTCAGCTCGCGACTGACCTGCCGCTTGACCAGGGCCCATAGCAGTTCCACCGGATTAACTTGCGGCGAGTAGGTCGGCTGAAAGTACAGCTCTACCGCGGTTTGGTTCGCTTCCAGCCACTCCTGGACGATCCGAGCCCGGTGAATACTGCAATTGTCGACTACCAACAGAATCTTCCGGTCCGCTGCCTCCGCGATCTGCTTGAGGAACTCCCGGAAGACCTCCGACGTGACAGGGCCTTCCCGCACTGTGTCCTAGAGCTAGCCCTCCGGACTGCGCCGCCAGCAGGTGGAGGCGGAAGCGCCCGCTGGCCACCCGCACGACGGGGGTCTGACCGCACGGGCCCCCGGTGCGCCCGGACACGCTCTGCGAAGCTAGGCCGGACTCGTCGGCGCAGGCGATCATGGCTCCCCACTCCTGGGCCCGGCGAAGGATCTGGGGGAACTCTTCGTCTTTCCACCGCCGCACAGCAGCGGGCTCGTACCGGGTGGCGCGCCGCTGGGGCCGCTGCGGGGCGAGTCCGAGCCGGCGCAGGCTCCGGCGCACCGGGGAGACGCTCAGGACGCTGCCGAACTTCTCCCCCAAGGCTTGGCGCACTCGCTGCGCGGTCCACCAAGCGAACTCGAATTTGTATTCCTTGGCGTGGTCTTCCCGTTCTTTTACGATCCCGCAGGCTTTCCATGCATCCCAGGAGGAAGCGTGAGATCCAGCGATAGATCGTGCGTATGGAGAAAGGGACGCAGGACTTTATCTGGGCCACTGACTTCCCCTCGAGGAACTGCAGGACTACCTTTTTCCGAACCTTGAACTTCTGGTCCTTAGTAAGGATCAGGGAGAAGAAGAATCTTTCTTTTGTCATACTAATAGAGTACAATAAATCCACCCTGCAGATCAATCGGTGAAGGGATTTCCGAGATACGACTTTTGACGTGATCAGTACCAATCGATCAACCCGCACAGCACGGTTAGCGTCCATATCAGCCATACTCTGATGCCTGGATAAGGATTGCGGTTGCTAACCGGAACGTGTTTGTGTTGCCCTGGTTTAGGCGGTCCTCCGGGGTGTCCGGATATTGCCCCGCGGGGGTATGCATCGATTTTTTTGGAGGCACCCCTGTCCCCCGCCAGTGCTCCCACCCTGGCTTGCGGCGTCTGCGACGAGCACCTGACGGGCCTGGCCCGCCAGCCGGCGGCTCGGCGCATACCTGCAGCGGATGCATCAGGCGGCGCGGGAGGGGTTGCGGCGGAGGTCAGTGCCCGTTTGCAGGCGGGCGGCACGGACATGCTGGGGGATGGACGGGAACTCCTGGGTGTGGCGGGGAAGGAGCGGGCGCTCGCGGTGGCGTATCGGCCGGCCGGTGGCCGGAGGGGCCGGTGTGCGGGGTGATCCGGCGCGGCTGGGACGAGAGCAGCGATTGCTGGTGCTGGTGTCCACGGTGATGCTGGTGAGCCACGACCGGTTGCCGCTGACGGAGCTGGGGCGGCGGCACCGCGGCCAGCAGGGGCCGGAGCCTGCGTTCCAGGGACCGTCGCCGGACCTTGGGCTGTATCATCCGCCGTGCCGCTCCCACGCGGCGAATCAGGGTTTCTATCTGGGGCCTAGGTCGCGCAGCAGCGGCTGCTGCAGTACCAGGTGCTGCCGTCCGAGGCACGGCGGCACGGGGTCCGGCCGCTGATCCGGTACTTCGTGTGTAGCGTGGGGCGGCTGACATGCAGCATGCGGCGGCTGCGGCTGCTGTGCAGCAAAAGCAACCTGCGGTTGGATGGGCTGCTGCACGCAGCGAGCCGGACTAGGGCTGAGTCGGCGCGGCCGGGGCCGCGCCGGGCCGAGCGGAAGTGGACCGACGCGGAGCCTGCGGGGGATCGGTGCGCCCGGAGCCGGGTGCGCCGGGCTCTCCGCTCAAGCCATACGGCTCCGCAACACCCATCTTGGGAAATCAACCTGGAATCTAGGCCTTCTCGGGCCCGTCCGAGTCGCGTCCGGCGTAGTGTACGCTGATCTGTTGCCGGTGCCCGCTCCCCCGCCCGGACCTCGGTCCGGGACCGTTTATCTTGTCGGCGCTGGGCCTGGCGATCCGGATCTGCTGACCGTTCGCGCCCGCGACTTGCTGCGCCACGCGGGCCTGGTCCTCTACGACAACTTGACCTCGCCGGAGGTGCTGGCCCTGGCAGGGGCCGCCGCCGAATTGCGCTACGTGGGCAAGAAGCGGTCCGCACACGCTTGCACGCAAGTCGAGATCAACGACCTCATGGTCGCTGCGGCACGAGCGGGGCGCACGGTGGTTCGCCTCAAGGGCGGGGACCCGTACATCTTCGGTCGCGGCGGGGAAGAAGCCCAGGCGCTGGCCCGATCCGAGATCCCCTTCGAAGTCGTTCCCGGCATATCGTCGGCGCTCGGCGCGGCTGCCTACGCCGGACTGCCGCTCACGCACCGGGACCACACGCAGGCGGTCACCCTGCTTACGGGGCACGATGTCGACCTGATTGACTGGGTCTCCTTGGCGCAAAAGCGCCAAACCGTCGTCATCTTCATGGGACTGACCTCGTTCGCGGAGATCGCTCGCCGCCTGCGTGAGGCTGGAATGCCTTCGCACACTCCGGCCGCTGCGGTGCGCTGGGCCACACGGGGTGACCAAGTGGTGCTCACCGGCACCCTCGATGGTCTCCCCGTCAGGATCGGACAGCAGGGCCTGAGACCTCCGGCCTTGGTCGTCATCGGCGAGATCGTGCGCCTCCGGTCCGAAGTCGACTGGTTCGGAAGGAGACCCCTCCGCGGCCAATCCGTAGTCGTAACCCGGGCGGCCACGCAGTCGTTGGACTTCTGCCGACTGCTGCGGCGCTTGGGGGCCCGGGTGGTTCCCATACCGATGATCGAGTTTGCCGCTCCGGACGACTGGGGGCCTGCCGACCGTGCTATCCGCAACCTGCAGCGCTACGACTGGATCGTCTTCACAAGCGTCAACGGTGTGGAGCGGTTCGTCCAGCGCCTGGACGGCAGCGCCAGAGACCTGCGGAGCCTACCGCGGAGGATCTGCGCCATAGGGCCCGCCACCGCCGAGCGGCTGCGGGCCCTGCACCTCCGGGTGGACCTCGTGCCGGAGCGCTATGTCGCGGAGTCGCTGTCCGAGGCGTTCGAGAGCCTGGATCTGGACGGACGGCGGATCCTGCTCCCGCGGGCCCAGGAGGCCCGCGACTTGTTGCCCCGCAAGCTGGGGGAAGGCGGAGCGGAGGTCGATGTGGTACCGGTCTACCGCACTCTGCTGCCGGAGGCGTCACGGCAAGCCGCCACCCGCGTCTGGGGCGGAGACCGGGCACCGAATTGGGTGACAGCGACCAGCTCGTCGACGATCACCAACCTGCGGCGTATCGTCGATCTGGAGGACCTCCGCCGCTCGAGGCTGGCATCCATCGGGCCGGTGACCTCCGCGACGGCTCGCCAGCTAGGGCTGCGGGTGGCGGTGGAGGCTGAGCCTTTCACCACCGAGGCGCTGGCGCAGGCCCTGTGCTCCGCAGTCGCCCCGGACAAGCCATAATACGTTGAGGGTTTCCATGCGGTATGTGCAGGCAGGCGAGCAAAAGTTGGTCGCGCTTGATCCCGACCACGACACATTGCGCCAGCTCGTGCAGCAGGCCGGCTTCTCCTGCGAGATCAAGCAGGAGCGCCGCCGGATCAGCCTGGAAGTTCGGGCGCTAGAAGCGTCTGGACCGCTCCTCCTGTTCGATGCCCGGGATCCGGCCAGCCTGGGCTGGTTCTCGCGCTGCCAGTTCTACGTGGACTCCGTTTCGGGCGTCGTGCTCCAGACTCCGTTCTTGGTCTCGAACTGCTTCGAACAGGGCGAGCTCGTGCGCGACAAGCTGCGCATTTCGCTGGCGACCGAGCTGCCGGCGGGCTTCCGTTTGCCGGGCAAGCGCAGTCTGAGCGAGCAGGTCCTGTACGCGCTGCTTTACAACTTGCTGACCGCCCTGCGCGAGACCGGTGTGGCGTTGTGCGGCTCGGAGGGGCTGCGCCCCCTGACTGGAGGCAAGCACAGGGGCTGAGAGGGGAGCTCGGCTACCAGTGCCACCAGCCTTCCAGCCGGCGCTCCAGGCTGCGCCGCAGTCCCGCATGCTCCTTGGCTCCAGCCACATTGAGCCGTTCGTGCGGAGCTCCGTCGGCCAGCCGGTACAGCTCCGGAGGCTCGGTCTCGTTCAAGATGAACTTCCACTCCTGCGTACGCACCATTTTCGTGCGGTAGGCCGGGCTCATCGTAGGTCGCAGCACGCGGGTGTGACGCGGCGTGGCCTCCCGGACGGCAGGGGCCAAGTCCGGAGGCAGCACATCGGGGGCCAAGTCTCCGTATGCCGCCGACGTGAAGATCTCCTCCCGCTTGCCGCCGCCATTCCCCTGGGTCAGCGTGTCGGCGAGCGAGCCGCCGGAGGCGTCGGAGGGAAGGCTCCCTCCCGTGAGTTCGGCCAGGGTCGGGAAGAGGTCTGCGGATTGGGCCAGCGCGGAGGTCCGCACGCCTTCGGCGATCCGGCCGGGTGCCCACCACAGCAGAGGGACATGGAGCAGGGAGTCGTACAGGAACATGCCCTTGCGCACCATGCCGTAGTCGCCCATGAAGTCCCCGTGGTCGGAGGTCAGGACCACGATGGTGCTGTCGGCCAAGCCACGGTCCTCCAGCGTGCCCAGCAGCCGGCCGAGGGGGCGGTCCACGCCCCATTCGATCTGGGCGTAGTAGTAGCGCATGGTCTCGGTGAGGTCCTCACGGCTGAGCTGGCCGAAACCCATGGCTCGGGCATACCGCTCGAGCCGCCCGCTCAACGCGGCGGGTTCGGTGCGAGCCGGCAGCACCATGTCGCCCGAATCGTAGCGGGAGGCGTAGCGGGCCGGGGCCATGTACGGGGGGTGCGGGTCGAAGTAGCTGACGTGCAGGAAGAAGGGGTCCCGACTCGCCTCGCGCAGGAAGGCGACCGCCGACTCGGTGTTGACGTGCGGGTAGCAGTCCTCTTCCGGCCAGTACACCGCGGAGTGCCAGTGGGGCGGGACATAGCCGTTGTAGGCCCGAAACGGCTCCCGATCCCGGATATCGGCCTTGTCGAGCTTCTCCAAGGCATCCTTCGCCATGGTGTGGTTCTTGCCCACCCAGCCCGTGCGGTAGCCACGGTCGGCAAAGTGCTCGAGGAGCGATCCACTCCAGGGCAGGCGATCGCCGTCGCGGTTGGTCAACGAGCCGTGCTCGTGGGGATGGAGCCCGGAAAAGCAAGATTTCCGCGTCGGAACGCAGACGGGCCCGCTTGCGAAGGCGTTGCGAAACAGCACCCCCTCTCGGGCCATGCGGTCGAGGTGCGGCGTGCGTACGTTGGGATGGCCGAGGGCCCCGATGCAGTCCCCCCGCATCTGGTCTACGGTGACGAACAGAACGTTCGGCGGTGCGTCTGCTGCCCGTCCGCCGTGGAACGCCGCGGAGCCGGCGGCGAGGAAGGCGGACTTGGCGAAGGAGCGTCGAGTGCTCAGCATGGCATGGGCTAGTATCGCAGACGCACTTCCGGCTCTTGCGCGGCTGGCGCGGCAGGTTCTATGCGCAGCCGCCATGCTGCTTCCGGCCGCAGGGGCCAGCCCGGCAAGCGATCCGGTGGCGGACTTGGGCCGGCGCCTAGCGTCCGGAGGGGCCGAACTTCCCTTCATTCCCAGGCTGGGCTACCTTCCGGCTCTGCTGAACGCCCTCGACGTGCCGCAGTCCTCCCAGTTGCTGGTGTTCTCGAAGACGAGCGCCCAGTTCCGCTGGATCCGACCCGATAACCCCCGAGCTATTTACTTCAACGACGAAGTCTACGTGGGCTGGGTGCCTGGCGCTCCTTTGCTGGAGATCTCGACCGCCACGCCGGACGGAGGGGCGGCTTTCTATACCTTGCGTCAGTCTCCGGCAGGTTCGCCGAGGATCGTGCCGGACAACGGACCCTGCTTGCAGTGCCACGAGAGCGGTCGGACGCTAGGCGTGCCGGGGCACCTGACCCGGTCTGTGTACCCCGCGCCCGATGGCTTGCCCCACTTTGGGCACGGGACCGTTGACGTGGACCACACGACGCCGATCAGCGTCCGGTGGGGCGGCTGGTTTGTGACGGGCGGCAGCGGTTGGCCCCACCGCGGCAATGCGGTGGGGCCGGAACTGGCCTACCCCGAATTTGCCTCCAGCCAGCTGGTGCGGCCACCGCATGAGTTTTTCGATCCGGGAGCCTACTTGACGCCGCACAGCGATGTCGTAGCGCATCTGGTCCTGGCGCACCAAACGTTGGTCCACAACGCCATCGCCAAAGCCGGCCTGGAGGCGCGCGCTGCCCTGGCCTACCAAGCCGATATGGAACGCCACTTCGGCACACCCTCCGAATCGCTGCGGGCATCGGTGAAGCGCCGCATCGAGGGGCCCGCTGAACGACTCGTCCGTGCGCTGCTGCTCGTCGACGAGGCTCCGTTGCCAGGCCCAATGCACGGAGACTCGGGTTTCGCCGAGGAGTTTCAGCGACGCCGGCGCCGCGCTGCTGCCGGGCGCTCCCTGCGCGATCTGGACCTGCACAGCCGGCTGTTCCGCCTGCGGTGCAGCTACTTGATTCACTCGCGCGCTTTCGCAGGCTTGCCGGAACGGGTGCGCGCCTATGTGGGCCGCCGCATCGCCGAGGCCTTGGCCGACCCGGACCCCGCTGGCCTCCTCGGGAACCAGCCACATGCGCAGCGCGAGATCCTGCGCCACCTGCTCCGGGATCAGTTGCCTGACCGGTAGGGTCTCGGGCTCGGCGTCTAGGGGCCTGGCTCCGACGAGCCCGCAGCGGAGCGGGCTTGCACGCCAGCTTTCCGGCAGGCGGCTGCAGTCCACCACCCTGATTCCCGGGTAAAAATTCCGGCACCAGCCGGAACATCTTGTGCTACAATGACTTAGACGGTCCTCGGGGTGTCCGCGTATTTCACCTCGGGGGTGCATCTCGATTTTTTGGAGGCCCCCTTGCCCATGTCCCCCGACAGTGCTCCCACCCTGGCTTACGGCGTCTGCGACGACGACTTGACGGGCTTAGCCGGGCTCGGCGTGGTGGCCCGGCTGGCCCGGTTCCTCGGGCTGCCCGAGAAGCTGGCCGCCTCGGTCCGCCTCAAGCGCCGCCGGCGTGGTTGCAGCGACGTGCAGATGCTGCTGGCGTTGATCTACTCGGCCTGCGCCGGCGGGGGGCACCTCAACGCGGTCGACGCCTTGGGGGCCGATGAGGTCGCCCGGCAAACCTGCGGGCTGCGGGCCGTGCCCGACAGCCGGCGGCTCGGCGAATACCTGCAGCGGATGCACGAGGCAGCCCTGGAGGGGTTGCGGGAGTGCGCGCGGCTGGTCAGCCGGCGGCTGGTGCCGCTGGTGGCGCAGGCGTGCGTGCAGCGGTGGGGCTACATCCCGGTGTTCGTGGACGGCACGGGGATCGAGGTGGAGGGCAAGCTGTTCGAGAACGCCGGGCGCGGCTACAACGGCGAGAAGCAGTACTGGCTGCACTCGGTGTTCGTGGGGGTGGCGTGGGTCAGCGCCCGGCTGCACGCGGGCGGCACGGACGTGCGGGGGGATTGGCGGGAGCAGCTGGACCAGGATGTGGCGCCCTTGCTGACCGGGCGGCAGCCGGTGTGGCTGCGGGCCGACAGCGCGTACTACTGCCAGGATCTGGTGAGCTACTGCCGGCGGAAGGGCTGGGATTACTCCGTGAGCGTGACCGATCCGCGCAAAAAGGCCCCGATTCTGCGCCTGGCGGCCGCGATGGGGTTGCGGGAGGACGAGTGGGAGCCCCTGGACGCGGCGGGGAAGGAGCGGGCCATCGTGGTGGCCTACCGGCCGGCCCGGTGGCCGGAGGAGCAGGTGTATGTGGTGATCCGGCGCGACTGGGACGGGGAGCAGCGGCTGCTGGAGCCGGTGTACACGGTGATTCCGGTGAGCCGCGACCGGCTGCCGGTGGCGGAGCTGGTGCGGCGGCACCGCGGCAAGCAGGGGCAGGAGAATGCGTTCAAGGGGCCGCTGACGGACCTGGGTTTGCATCATCCGCCGTGCCGCTCGCACGCGGCGAATCAGGGTTTCTACCTGGGCGGGCAGATCGCGCAGCTGCTGCTGCGGCTGCTGCAGTACCAGGCGCTGCCGGACGCGGCGCGGCAGCACGGGCTGCGGCCGCTGATCCGGTACTTCGTGTGCAGCGTGGGGCGGCTGACGCGCAGCGCACGGCGGCTGCGGCTGCTGTTCAGCCGGGGCAACCTGTGGTTGGACTGGCTGCTGCACGCGGGGAGCCGGATGGAGCCGGGCTAGGGCTGGGGCGGCGCGGCCTGAGCCGCGTCGGGCATAGAGGCAGGGGACCGACGCGGAGCCCGCGGGGGATCGGTGCGCCCGGAGCCGGGGGCGCAGCGGCCGCGGTGCGGGTGCAGGCCGGCGCAGGGCATCTGCGCGGGGGCCCAGGTCGCTCGGCGACGGGCTGAGGGGCCCGCACCGGGTACGCCGGGCTCCCCGCTCAAGCCCTACGGCCCCCTCAACCGCCATTTCGGGAAATTAACCGGGAATCTAGGTCCACCAGGATCCCACCGTTGACCCCGATGGACTTGCCGACGAAACTCTGCGGGACAAATCTCCCGATCAGTTCCAATTCGAGTTCGCCTGCCGGTCGCTGAAAATTGTCCGGCCATGGATCCTCGACCAGTTCCCAGTTCGGCTGTCCTTGGCACCGGTGCGCAGGGTCCTGCGACGCCTCGGCAGCACCTCCAGTGCAGGGTCTGCCAGCCGAACGCCGCCGCGGTGCGGACTGGGATCGAAGCAACCTACCCCGCCCTCGCCCAGCGTGCGCAGGAGCAGCGAGCGCTGCTGCTCTTGGCCGGCAGGACCTTGCACGACCACCGGGGTACTCCCTGGGCTGCCGGGGCCGGACGCCCCTCGTCCAGCCCACGGGGGCGCGGTTCCGGCTGCACAGGCTGTCCGCGAGCAGTCCCTCGGGAGCAATACTGATCGCGTCAAAAGTCGTGTCCTCAGAATTCAGCCAGAATATACTTGCAGTCTGCCTCTCGAAAGAAGGCTCGCACCTGTTCCGGGGCTTTTTGCAAAGACTGGAAAGCAGCTTCCAGGTTGTCGCGAAGCTGTGCTTTGGTCTTGCTCAGCTCGCGACGGACCCGCCGCTGGACCAAGGCCCCTAGCAGTTCCACCGGATTGACTTGCGGCGAGTAGGTCGGCTGCAAGTACAGCTCTATCGCGGCTTGGTTCGCTTGCAGCCACTCCCGGATTGTCCGAGCGCTGTGAATACTGCAATTGTCCACCACCACCAGAATCTTCCGATCCGCTTCCTCGGCGATCCGCTCCGGAAACTCCCGGAAGACCTCCGCCGTGACAGGACCTTCCCGCACGGTGTCCTCGAGCTGGCCCTCCGGGCTGCTGGCCGCCAGCCGGTGGAGGCGGAAACGCCCGCCGGCCACCCGCACGACGGGGGTCTGACCGCACGGGCCCCAGTGCGCCCGGACACGCTCTGCGCAGCCAGGCCGGACTCGTCGGCGCAGGCGATCATGGCTCTCAACTCCTGGGCACGACAAAGGATCTGGGGGAACTCTTCGTCTTTCCACCGTTGCACGGCAGCGGGATCGTACCGGGTGGCGCGCCGCTGGGGCCGCTGCGGAGTAAGTCCGAGCCGCCGCAGGCTCCGGCGTACCGTGGAGACGCTCAGGACGCTGCCGAACTTCTCCCCAAAGGCTTGGCGCACCCGCTGCGCGGTCCACCAAGCGAACTCGAATTGGTATTGATAGGGGTCTTGGTCCAGGACGACGATGCGGATCCAAGCCAGGTGCTGATCTGTCCCTTGGCGTGGTCTTCCCGTTCTTTGACGATCCCGCAGGCTTTCCATGCCTCCCAGGAAGAAGCGTGAGATCCAGCGATAGATCGTGCGTATGGAGAAAAGGACGCAGGACTTTATCTGAGCCACAGACTTTCCCTCGAGGAACTGCAAGACCACCTTTTTCGAATCTCGAACTTCTGGTCCTTAGTAAGGCGCAGGGAGAAGAAAAATCTTTCTTTTGTCATACTAATAGAGTACAAAGAATCCACCCTGCAGATCAATCGACGAAGGGATTTCCGAGACACGACTTTTGACACGATCAGTACACTGCAGGATCCATTCCGGGACCGCCACCGCAGCCACGTTGGAAAAGTTCCTGCAGCAGATTCCGGACCAGACGGATGCTAGACCGCTTGCCGTGATAGTGGGCCGCCACAGCATCCACACATCCAAGCCCATGGAAGCCTGGAAGAAGCGGACCGAGGCCCCGGTGGAGATGCATCGATGGCCGGCGTACTCTCTGGAATGGAACCCTGCGGAGCCGGTCCGGTCGGTGGGCCAGCGCCGGGTGGGGAAGCTGCTGGTCCGGACGGTCCGCCAGCTCAGGGAGCGCGGGGAGCAGGCTCTGCGAGCCCTGGAGACCGACCCCACCAAGGGGCCAGGGTTCTTTCGCGAGGCCGACTACGCCTTCCAGCATCGGACGTGGCAGACCCGGCTGGGGCCGACCGCGACGGGGACTCTATCCGGGTTTCCGAGCTGGGAGACGGAGCGGGCCTCGGTGCTGCGCCGGCTCCGGGTGCCCCCGCGGGCCCGGGACGGTCGAGCACCGCAATCACTGCCCGGGCGACGGGACGCTGGGCGAGGCTGCCCGGACCCCGGCCCGGCCGGCAACGCGGTGCTGCCCAACCTGGCACTGCCGCTGCCTAGCGGGCGGGCGAGACGCTCCCGCTGGCGCAGGTGCGCTGCAGCAGGCGGTGCGCCGAGGCGCTGCGGGCACCGCAGGAGGCCCCGGGGCGGGGGAAGTCGCATCCGGGCTGGCCCGGGTAGGGTGCGGGTCGGGCGCCTCGGCCACAGAGCCGCTGCGGAGGTGCCCGGAAGGCAGTCGGGCGCGAGCACGGCCTAGGGCCTGAGTCTCAGCGGCAAGCTAGCCCGCCCCGTAGCGGTCGATGCGCCGCCACAACAGGCTCCCGACATGGAAAAATCAATCGTGGGGGTGCCGGGGCGGGTCGGTAGCGGTGTCGCGGCCGGTGGGGCTAGGATAAAGGTCGGTCATGCACAGCGACGAACATGACAGAACCCCCTGCGTGACGATCGGAGTAGACGCACAATGACCAACCGAACCAAGCGGCATGTCGTCTCCAGACGCGAGCGAAAGCGCGACGAGCTGCTTGAGGCGGCGCTTGCCCGACCGGGCGTTCGCGATGTCATGGAGGTCTATCGCGGGTGGCAAGAGAAGGATCAAGGACTGGACGCCTACCGTTCGGCCACGAAAGCGGCCGGGCGCGTCACGAACTCGAACTCCTCCAAGGCTCTCTGGCTTGGCGTGTGAGGAAGCCTTGAGGTGCCCATCTGGAGCGGGATTCTTGCCGAGTCACATAGTGGGCAACCACAGGACTTCGACGGCGTTCGTCGAAAATACCTCATCGAACTTCATCGACATATCAGGCGCAACATCGTCCTCTACGCGTCCGGGTGGTTGCAGGGGGAAGCGCCGCTTGGGCTTGTTTCGATCGTCGACGAGGATATGCAGGCGTTCATGGAGGTCAGCCAAGGACTCGAAAGCAACCACCTGGATCTGATCCTGCACAGCCCCGGCGGTTCTCCAGAAGCGGCCGAAGCAATCGTGTCCTACCTGCGGTCGCGCTTTTCTCACATTTGGGTCATCGTGCCGCAGCTAGCCATGTCGGCTGCAACCATGATCGCCTGTGCCGCGGACGAGATTGTTCGAGGGAAGCATTCGTTCCTTGGCCCCACCGATCCACAGATCGTGCTTCAGACGATGTTGGGGGTAGGGGCAGTTCCGGCTCAGGCGGTTCTGGATCAGTTCGATCGGGCGCAACGCGAGTGTGCAGACCCGGCGAAGTTGACCGCTTGGCTTCCGATGTTGAGCCAATACGGCCCCGATCTTCTGGTGCAATGCGAGTCCGCGCTGGAGATGTCGAGAGAGACTGGTCACGACATGGCTGAAATCGTACATGTTCAAGGACATGGATGACCGAGCCGAGAGAGCGGGGAAAATTTCCGATTGGCTTGCCGACCACCAGAATTTCAAAAGCCACAGTAGACATATTTCTCGAAACGACATCGAAAGATACGGATCGACGACCAGTCCACTCGAAGCTGATGAGAAGATTCAAGACCTCACGCTTTCCGTGTTTCACGCGGCCACCCACACGTTTACCAACACTTCTGCAGTAAAGATCGTCGAGAGCCATACCGTCCGCGCCTTCATCAAGCAACATGTCGTTCCGCCCATACAATCGATCCAACTCGGCGTTTTCCCATCCGCTCCAGCCGGAGCTGGCCAAGCGTAGGAATTGGACTCGGCAATGGTTCGCCCGAGCCTAGAGATGTCCAGATGTCCTTGAGCCGCAAGAAGCTGGTCGAGGTGTCGATGCCCCTTGAAGCCAGCCAACCGGGCGTTGATGCGAGAGCAGTCGATCCGGGATGGCCATCCGTCGACCCTGCGCCGGTGATGGGCGAGACGGCCGCCCGCGGCATGCTAGGAAGTCCTGTTCGCCCAACTCGTGGACGAACCGCCCGCTTGGCCGAAGAGTTTTCGACCGATGATCAAAAGCGCGAACGGGAGCGGCTGCACAAGATCATTGAGCAGATGGTGCTGTGGAAGGCAGCCCACACAAAATGAGAGGTTCGAGGATGCTGCAGCCTGCCAGGCAGGTGCGATGAGAGGCCGATGTTTCAATCCGAATCCCGCACTATGGTGACGGGGCCCGCCGCCCGGGCCTTAGATTACGGGGGCATGGCAGACCGTGCAGGCCTAGTTGAACTTAGACGATTCCTTGCCGTGATTCGTGTCGTCGGCATTCCGCTAGATACGGCGAGAACGAACCCGGCGATGTTGCCGAGCGGTTTCATGAGGTCCATCGCCGAGCCCCGGTTGACAGCGACCATGCCGCCGCGGTGAACGCTCCGAAAAGTAGGTAGTACAGGGAGCGGACATTTCCGCGGGTCCAGCGGCGGATCGCTGGGCTGCCCGCCCAGGCGATGTCGGTGACGGTCTGGACCAGGACCTCGGTGCTGCGTTAATCGCGTTGGCGGAAGCGTAGCTGGGGCAGCAGTCCTGCGGCCCTCTTGCCCTCCAGGATCTCGTCGTAGCGCAGCAACGCTCCGAGATCGTGCCCCCGTTCGACCTCCGCCGCGAGTGCCTGCTCCACATCGCGGAGAGCCTCGGCCGCCGCGAGCGCGGCTTCCAGCCGCCCGGACGGCACCACCGCCACGCCGTCCTCGTCTCCTACAACCCAGTCGCCTGGATTCACGACCAGTCCTCCGCACTGCACCGGAATTCCGGTTTCGCCCGCGTATTCGGCTCCGCCGGCGTTGGGCACCACCGCCCGGCAGAAGACGGGCAGGGGGTCGGCGCGGATCTCTGCGCTGTCTCGGATCGCCCCGTCGATTACCACCCCGGCCAAGCCCTTGCGCCGAGCGGCGACTGTGATGATGCCGCCCCACAAGGCCGTGTTGCATTCGCCGTGGCCGTCGATCACGAGCACCTGATGCGGAGGGCATTCGGAAACGGCCTTCCCGACCATGAGGATGTCGGCAGTATGCACGCGAACGGTAAAGGCGCGGCCAGCCATAGCTTTGGTTGCGGAGCGGCCCTGGATGCCGTGGTCCATGGCGCTCGTCTTCCCCAGTGCATCGGACAGCAGGCCTGCGGACAGCGCCAGCAGGCGGCAGCGAACCTTTGCATCTTGGCAGTGCTTGGCCGGGGCAGCGGAGGGCGCGTCGCCCGGATGCTCCATTGTCATTCTCCATGCCGGGCGACGCTCCGGCTCGTCACGCTCCGTCCTGAGCCGCAAGCCGGATCTGCGCCGGATTGATCGCTTGGTATCTGCCCTTGTTGGCGGTGATTTCAAAGGCCTCTGGAACAGACTCGAGGCCGTCCAGCACATGCGTGATCATCGGCTGCAGCCGGACTTGGCCTCCGGCAGCTAGGCGCACTGTCTGCTCCAGGTGGGCGTAAGTGCTGATGTCGGGGAAGAAAAAGCGCAGGCTCCGTTCGCGTAGGGCGTCAATATCCATCTCGAGGGGGCGGCCGAACCAGGACACACCGATGAGCTTGCCGCCAGAGCGCACGGAAGCGATCGCTTGCTCCAACGTCTTCGAACCTGCTAGGCCCTGCTGGGGGCTGCCTCCGGCACATTCGAAGACGATGTCGGCTCCGTTGCCGTCGGTGAGCTCGCGGATGGCCTCGACCGGATCGGTCTCATGGGCGTTGATCGCGACATGGGCTCCGAGTTCCGTCGAGATCCGGCACGCTTCCGGGCGCACATCCACGGTCATGGTCAGCCCTGCGCCGGAACAGCGTGCGGCTTGCAGGCATTCGAGCCCCATGCTGCCTTGGCCGTAGATGGCGATGGATTCGCCGAGTTGCAGGTCGGCCGTCCCCACGGCGGCTAGGCTGTCGCTCAGCGACTGCAGGCAAGCCGCTTCGCTGTCGGTAATGCGGTCGTCGACCCGGACGAGGGCTGTTTCGGGCAGCAGCGCCATCTCCGCGAAGCAGCCCGGGAGCTGAAACCCAATGATGGGGCCTCGACGGCACAGGTCGAGCCGGCCGGACAGGCAGAGACTGCAGGATTCGCAGGGCAGCTTGGCGCGAGCTGCCACCCGGTCGCCGGGCCGCAGGCGCGAGCCCTGCGGTGCCTCGACAACGCGAGCGCAGAACTCGTGGCCGAATAACTGCACAGGAGCCTCGGTTGCGAGGCGGCGCTTGATCTCCTGGTAGGCGAGCGTCGGGATTCCGAAGGCGAGCTGAGCCTCCGTGACGCTCGGCTGGATGCAGAGAATCTCCGCTAGCACATGCCCTGGGCGCAGCTGCGGAGTGGGAACCTCGTCGAGGCGCAGGTCTCCGAATCCGTAGAATCTCCAAGCCTTCATGGTTCCCGTGGCTGGGCGGAGAGCAGTGTATCACCTGGATGGGCTTCGCAATGCCAAGCGTTCGGAAGGTGCTCGGCGATGGTTGGAGGGCTGCGAGGCGGGGCCTAGGCTGGACCTGCCAGGGCTTCCGTCTCCTCCTCCGTTGCGCGGCCTGTCTTTTGTGGACCATCGGCATCGTCCGCAGCTGGAACGGCACGGACAGTCCGTCGTGTTGGTTGGTGCAACAGACACATCAATGCTCCTCCGAGGAAGGCGGGGTGATGCTCCGGTGTGCAAGGCCTAAGCGCTTGATTGCCGCGAAACTTCCCTGGGTCTCACCATTCTGCAGGTCGGCCATCACAAGGCCCTTGGATTCATCGATCCGTTCTTGCACAGCGATCTGCTCGTCGAGAAGTGAGATGGCGGGCGAGAGAAGTAGGCTTGTACAGTCCGGGATTGCCCAATGCGGAAAACCCTATCGATGCATTGATCCGCTGCGGCTGGATTCCCTCAATGGGGAAGGTGAACCACGTGGTTCGCCACCGTCAGAGTCAGTCCAAGGCCGCCAGCTTCGGGTGCCAAGATCATGACGCCACAGCACGCCCCGAAGCACCACCGCTGCACTCCAAAACGGCGGCCTGGCGCGTACGTATTCCCGTTGCGTTTGATCAGGACGACGAGGGCCACGGGATTTGACATGGTTCTGTCTAGAGCCCGGGCGTGTTTCCGCCAAGACGCGTGCGGCGCGTATCGCTATGGGCGCTCCTCCTGCTTACCCCCTAAGCTGATCAGCATGTCCTGCATGGTCCGCCCTGCGAACGGAAACGAGACTACAATGGCCTCAGATGTCCAGGATTCTCGTCGTCGCTTGCGGAGTGGTCGCGCTTCTCGGTGTGCGCCTGTTGTTGGCCCCGTCCGGCACAGCGGTTCCTCAGGCTACCGCCCAGCAGACTGCCCAGGACGAGTGTCCAGCCCCCGCTCGCATAATCCTATGGCTCGGCATAGGCGACCGAGAACCGGCGGACTGGAGCGGCTCGGCCCGAGGGTGGGCTGGTGACGAGAACGAGGGGGCCATCTCGTGGCAAGCAGAGTCTGTGTCGAGCCCCCTGAAGCTGGCGGGCGGCGGCTCCTCCCCGAGAGTGCTGCCAGTCCCGGTCGAGGTACCCCTGCCGCGCTCCCCTTGCGGCGTCACACTCGACCTCGATCAGAGGCTCAGTGTCGAGACGGCTCAGGGCAGTTTCGAAATCGCCCCCTTACGGGTGCCGCTGGGCCGTCTGGAGTTCGCGCTCGACGGCCGCGTGCAGGTCGAACGAGCGCCAGCCGGCATCCCCGTCGTTGATGGGAGCGCGGAGGAGGACTTCCCCGCTTGTGCGGTGCTGCGGGATGGCACGGTGCTCTGCGCGTATGTGGAGTACGCGGCGGGCCGTCCGGTGGACGAAGAAGAGGCGCTAGCGGGGAACTTCCGCTCGATCGAGTTTGACGGTAACGGAGACCGCGTGGTGTTGGTGCATCATGCGGGCCGGAGCTGGCAAGCGCCCATGGCTATTACCGAAGGACGGCGGGACGTGTGGCAGCCAGCCGTTACGGCGCTGCCTGACGGAGGTGCCGCCGTGATTTGGGCCGAGCAGCGGGCAGGGAATTGGGACCTTTACGCCAGGACCCTCGCTCCGGGCGAGGGCGGCCTCGGCGCGGAGCAGCGCCTGACTTCCCATCCGGGTGCCGACTTCCAGGTCGTGGCGAGCGGCGAGTACTTCGCGTGGCAGGCGCGGCGTGAGCAGGGCTTCGACATCTACGCCAGCCGTCTCGGCGGACAGCCTGTCCGCATCTCGACCAGCGCGGCCAACGATTGGCGGCCGGCTATCGCCACCGACGCAGACGGTTCCGCTTGGATCGCTTGGGACACCTACGCGGGCGGGAACTACGATGTCTTCCTTCGGCGCTTCGACGGACGGGGAGTCGGGGAGCCGATCCCGATCGCCGCTTCTCCGCGATTCGAGGCCCGGCCCTCGGTGGCGGTGGACGCTGCGGGCCGCGTCTGGGTCGCGTTCGAGGATTCCGACCCGGGCTGGGGTAAGGACTACGGAGACCGCTGGCTCGGGCGTCAGGCTGTTTCCCTGTACACGAACAAGAACATCCTGGTGCGCGTCTGGGATGGCTCCCTCTATGAGACAGCGACAGTGCCGCGGGCCCCGACGATCGACCACTACCACGACGACACTCGCATCGCTACGAGCCAGCGGCACAGGATAAGCATTCCTCGCCTCGCGTTTGACGGAGGCGGCAGGCTCTGGCTCCTTTTCCGCAGGCATCCGCTGCAGACGGGACGCGGCGAGCGCTGGCGCAGCTATGCTGCGCACTACGCCGCCGACACTTGGTCCGCCCCGATTCCCCTTCTAGCCTCCGACCATCTGCTGGATCGCCAACCGGCCGTCGCCGCGCGCGCAGATGGAGGCCTTCTCGCCGTGTATGCCGGCGACAAGCGGACCACGAACGTTAGGAGCCGGGAGGACTCCGACCTGTTCGAGGCTTTGCTGCAGATAGGCGGTGCTCCTCCCGAGGCTCGGTTGAAGCGGGCGGACGCCCGGGAGCCTCGGACGGCGGGGCCTGCCGTGCATGCCGACGAGGAGGAGCAGGTCGCCCGGATCCGGGCCGAGCGCGTACAGATCGGAGGCCAGAGCCTGCGCTTTCTGCGCGGCGAGTTCCACCGCCACACCGAGTTCTCGGCGCACCGCGATTGGGACGGACCGTTCGAGGAGGTCTGGCGCTACGGCCTGGATGTGGCGCGGATGGACTGGATCGGTCCAGGCGACCACGACTACGCCGTCGGGCAGGACTACTTGTGGTGGCTGCAGCAGAAGGCGGCGGATGTCTACCACGATCCGGACGCTTTCAGTGCGCTGTACACCTACGAGCGGAACACCAACTACCCGAGTGGGCACCGCAATGTCATGCTGCCGCGGCGGGGCATTCGCCCCTTGCCGCGCATGCAAGGCAAGTCGCTCGTGCATGGCACGGCCGAAGAAGGGGCACCGGACATCCACAATCTGTTCGCGTACCTCAAGCATTTCGGCGGAATCTGCTCATCGCACACATCTGCGACCAACATGGGGACGGACTGGCGCGACTGGGACCGCGAGGTCGAGCCGGTGGTGGAGATCTTCCAGGGCCACCGCCAAAGCTACGAGCTGTCCGGCGGGCCACTGGCAGCGACGGGCCCGGAGGACACCATTCAGGGGTACCGGCCGCTAGGCTTCGTCTGGGAGGCCTTCGCCAAGGGCCGCCGCCTTGGCTTCCAGGCGAGCAGCGACCATGTCTCTACCCACATCAGCTACGCCATAGTGCTCGCTGAGGAGAACTCGCGCCAGGGAATCATTGACGGTTTCAAGCGGCGCCATTCGTACGCCGCCAACGACAACATCATCCTGATCGTGCGGTCCGGGGAGCACTTGATGGGAGATGAGTTCTCCACAAGTTCGACACCGCGCCTGCGGGTCCGTGCCATCGGCACGGCTCCGGTCGACACCGTGGACATCATCCGGCAGGTTGGGGCGGAAAGGCCTCGCATCGTCGCCTCGATGGAGCCGAGGACGGCTGAGGTCGACCTGGATTGGTCCGACGCGTCCGCGGTTGCGAACGCCTGGAATATGTACTATGTCCGGCTCAAGCAGCGGAATGAGGCGCTGGCATGGGCCAGCCCGCTGTGGATTCGCTACGAACCCTGAGGCCCGGTCGGGATGCGAGCCGACTGCGCCCGTACCCATTGACGGTGCCGCCCGGGTGTTCAGAACTGGGTGAGACTCCGGAACTCCCGGAAGCGGTCCTCGATGTGCTCCCGAGTCAGGGTTCGTAGCGCTTCAACCCCGAAGCGTTCGCAGCAGAAGCTGCCCATGACGGACCCGTAGATCATCGCCCGGCGCAAGTCCGCGTCGCTGGCCTCCGCCAGATCGTCGTAGCCGCGAGCCGCTAGGTAGCCCATGAACCCTCCGGCGAATGCGTCGCCGGCGCCGGTCGGGTCGATGAGGTCTTCCAGAGGATAGCCGGGCGCTACGAAGCAGTTTCCGTTGCGGTATAAGAATGCTCCGTACTCGCCGCACTTGATCACAACCGTCTGGGGCCCCATCTTGCGGATTGTCTGGGCCGCGCCCCGCAGGTTGTAACTGCCGGAGAGCTGCAGGGCTTCCTCCGCGTTGATGAGGATGAAATGCCAACGCCGGATGGTCCGAGCCAGTTCGGCGGGCGTGCGCTCGATCCAATAGTTCATGGTGTCGCCGCCGACATGCTGCCTGCCCTCGGTCTGGTCCAGCACCAGCGACTGCAGGTCCGGATGGATGTTCCCGAGCAATACGTAGGGCGTGGCGCGGTAGGATCGGGGCAACTGCGGACGGAAGCTCGCGAACACGTTGAGTTCGGTGGTGAGCGTCTGCCGCTGATTCATGTCCCGCGAATACGCGCCCTGCCAATAGAAGGTCTTGCCGGGGGCGCGGACCAAGCCCTCCAGGTCTACGTTGCGGCGGTGCAGGATCGCTTCGTCCTCCGGGGCGAAATCCTCTCCCACGATCGCCACCAGCTGGACATTGGCGAAGTGGCTGGCCGCCAGGGCTATGTAGGTCCCGGCTCCGCCTAACGTCCGGTCGACCTTGCCTCGCGGCGTTTCTATACCGTCGTAGGCGACGGAGCCGACCACCAGCAGCGACATAGGGTCTGCGAGGCACCGAGCGGGGCTAGAGGTACTTACCCGCTAGGAGCGCGTACTTCTCGCGAACGGAGTCCGGGATGGAGGCCCGATCCGTGATGATGGCGTTCCGCAGCGCCGAGGCGTAGGGGCTGGGGCCCTCCGGGATGTTCTTGACCGTCTCGACGGCGACCTTCTGGGCGTTGGCCGCGTTCTTGGTCAGATACTCCATCACCGTGTCCACGGTGACGGCATCGTGCTCCGGGTGCCAGCAATCGTAGTCGGTGACCATAGCGACGGTGCAGTACGAGGTTTCGGCCTCCCGGGCGAGCTTGGCTTCCTGTAAGTTGGTCATGCCGATCACATCCAGGCCCCAACTGCGGTAGAGATTCGATTCCGCCTTGGTCGAGAAAGCAGGACCTTCCATGCAGCAGTAGGTGCCGCCCCGGTGCGTGACGACTCCCACAGTGCGGCAGGCCTGCTCCGCCACGCTGGCGAGCGTCGCGCAAATGGGTTCCGAGAAGCCGACATGGGCTACCAGCTCCTCGTCGAAGAACGTCGCTATGCGCCCTCTCGTGCGGTCGAAGAACTGGTCTGGGATGACGAAGTGGATCGGCTCGAGATGCTCCTGCAGAGAGCCGACGGCGCTGAAGGACAGAATGTACTCAACACCGAGTTGCTTCAGTCCGTAGATGTTGGCCCGAAAGTTCAGATTGGACGGCATGATCCGGTGGCCCCGGCCATGCCGGGCCAGGAATGCTACCTCCCGGCCCGCGATCGTGCCGACTACATACGCATCGGACGGGGCGCCCCAGGGGGTGGGGACCCGCACTTCACGGCGATCCTCGAGCGCCTCCATCTGATAGAGTCCGCTGCCGCCGATGATGCCGATGCGTGGCTGCACGAACTCCCATTCTACCGAGGAGCGCGTGCCGACCGCAGAGAGGTCGTTCCCCAGCTTGCCGCAGGGCTACGTGATCCACTCGCTGTTAAGGATCTCGCTGGCGCGTCCGGTTGGCTCCGCCCGCTCGGTGGGAACGAAGGTCGTCTACAGTGGGGCGGCATGGCGGACACCGTCAGCCCTGAAAAGCGCAGCCAGATCATGCAGGCCATCAAAAGCCGGAACACTGGGCCGGAGCTGACGGTGCGGCGCTTGGCACACCGTCTCGGCTACCGCTACCGGCTGCACCGCAAGGGCCTGCCGGGCAGGCCTGATCTGGTATTCCCGGCGCGCAAGAAGGTCATTTTCGTGCATGGTTGCTTTTGGCACGCCCACAGCTGCAAATACGGGCGGGCTCCCAAGTCGAGGCAGGACTACTGGCTCCCCAAACTGCAGCGCAACCAAGAGCGGGATGCGGAAAACCGGGCTGAGCTCGCGGCGCTCGGGTGGGAAGTGCTTACCCTGTGGGAATGCGAGCTCAAAGACCTTGGCGGCTTGGCCGATCGCCTCGAGGCTTTCCTGGGCTGATACGGGGCGCTTTGAACGCGCAACGCAACTACTGATTCCAGGAGCCTAGGCTGTTGCCACGCGCAGTAGTGCGGCGGTCCGAGCCAACGCATACCGGCCCTGCCTGAACCAATCGCTTGGAAAGAGACCTGTTCGCACGTGCGGGGGGCTTGGGCCTCGGTTCCGAGCACGCCAGTTTCGATGTCGCTGCTGCCATCCAGGTCGTTCCGGTGTACTGCACCACTCACGAGGCTAAAGCGAACCTGATTACCCAGTACTTCCAACCCAACTCACACGATCCGGCGAGGCCTGGATCCATGATCTTCAAAGTCGGTTTATCTTGATGAATAGGCTAGACTTAAGGTTTGTAGAGAAAGGAGCGTCCCCTGCGCAGGAATCCGATCCCATGCCAGAAGGGCCTGAGCCTGCCGGGCTTCCTGGCGGCCTCCGGCCAGCACGGCCGGCTGTGAGGGTGCCCGGCCCTGCCTGGCATCCGCTGCCAGCCCCAGATCGCGGTGAAGGCGGGCCCGCCGCGGGCCCACACCCAGCTGCCGCGGACGACCTGGTGCCTGGCCCTGCACTTGATCCCGCAGGTGCAGAACGGCGGCTCGGCGCTGGAGCTGCAGCGGCCGCTGGGCGGTCGCTGCAACACGGCCGGGAGGCTGCACCCCCAGCTGCGGGAGCGCGCTGCAAGCCCGCCGCGGCCCGGTCCGGGGGGAGCGGGCCGCCGCCTAGCTGGGCGGGGAGGCCCTAGGAGCCTGTTGAAAAAGTCCTCAGCGACCGTGAAGCGGCACTGAAATGACCGTAAAACGACTCCAGAAGGCCCTGAACAGTCGCAAAACGGTGCTTCGGACGCGATTTCGCGAGGGGGATCGTACTCCAGCGACTTTAGCAACAGGCTCCTAGGCCGCGGGGACCGCGGCGCGGCCAGGCAGACGCCGTGCCTCACGGCGGTGCCAGGGCATCTGGAGGGCCACCCGGACCGGGTGCGGCTGACGCTGGGGCTGCAGGGGGTCAACACGCTGCGGGGGCATGTCCAGCGGTCGCTGGACGCCACCTTCCCCGCCTGCGCCGCCAGGTGCGCGGGGCGCTACCTGGGAGCCTGCGCCTACCGCAGCAACCGCCGCTACTAGCTGGAGGCCTTCGTCCCCCGGTTCGCCTATGTCGCCGTCCGCACCCCGCCGCTGCCGGCCCCCTCTTAAAGTTGGCGGGAATTTGTGGGTAAGTGGGAAGCTCTATGGTGTGCGGGGGGAGATGGAGAACCGGAGCCCCGGCTATCACCCACTCGGTACTGTGTCGGTTTGGCGTTCGCGGCTGTCGGGTTATCAGGACACGATCTCGGGCGATTCATTGCCGTAGCGGAGCGTCGATCGCTTCTTCAGGATCGGTCGCCGAAGCGCTTCGCGATCAACTCCGCGTAGTCTTAGGCGGACCAAACCGGCTCGGCTAGCAAAGACGGGTTCAGTCTTTGGGCACTAGTATGCCCGTGGACCTTCGCATGAACTGCACGGGTGCGCCGTATACGGGGCCGTTCACGTCGTCCACGGTAGCATGCACGATGTCCTCTAGTGTGCCGAGCTTGCTGGTCCACGCCCCGTCGGCGAGCTGCCTAGCTGCGTGAGTCGGCCTGCCAGAATCGTCCGCGTATAGCGCGATCTTCTGGTAGTTGTCCTCCAGGGAGCCGTCGTTGCACTCCTCGTACCCGAGCACCCGAAATGCTGCTATAAACGCCGCGAGCGTGAGTTCCCGTGGCACGCCCGGCGGCCAATAGCTACGGGAAGTGCGGCCGGGACTGGGCCACCACCACCTTACACCGTTTTCAGCAGCCCAGGCGATGCAGTTGTAGCGGCGACTCGGATCGCTGGTGATTCGATGGTTGGCGTCGTTGAGGTTGGGAAAGAACATGCGACTCTGGTTCTATTCCATGCGATCCATGCTTGCGCAATGCGCACAGTATCTCCGTGGGCGTCCTCGGGAACGGGATCTTCGCCGGTCACGGCTTCCAGCACGGCACACCAGTGGTCGGGCTCGTCGCCCTCACGCTCCAACTGCTCAATGATTAGCGGCAGCGCTCTCCATCCCATGCCAATGATCCGCAAGTACGACGGGCATGCGATGATCTCTGCCATGGAAGATGCCGCCCCGAGCCTCTCCACATGCCACTGTTTAAAAAGTCGCAGGAACATCTCCCTATCCTGCTCACTGGTAACGCTCGGACGGAAATCGAACTCTTCGAAGAAGGAGATGATGGTGATGGCGGTGTCCGCCGCCAAGTGACGCGTCCAGCGCCGGACGCCGGACCCGGGGGCGCTACTTCCCACCAGTGGTTGGTATCGGATCGGCGCGAAAGAGCCCATCGAAGAGCCCATCAGATCGTCGTATTCATCAACCGGGGCTGTTTTTGCGATACTCATGGGTGATCCCCTATCTGAGCGATTTCGTCAGCTAGACGCACGAACTCTTCGAACAACGGCACAAGGCGGTTGGGTATCAGGCTACCGACTTGCTCCGGGTCCGAGTTTATGTCCACCTCTAACCAACTACCGAAGCCTAAGTTACGAACAGTAACCTTGGTTCCAGAACTGACCACTATCTCCTGTACGTTCTGTATCGACCACTTCATGAGGCGATTGATCTCAACACCGTTGATGGCCTCCGAGGATCGGCGACGATTGACTTGGTACAGAAAGTCCCGAAGTTCTATCGTCTGCATGTCTATCGACGGCAGGTATCCACGTAGCACCTCGCGACAGTCTTCGATTCTAGGTGAAGGCTTCATGACAACAGCCCCAAAGGCTAGCCTCTGAATTGGCGGTACGGTGTCCAAGTTGAGCCATCTGATCGCCAACTGCACGAAGGGCGTGAGAGCGGCAGTGAACTCTGGCAACGTTGCAGGTGCCGTCCCCGATCCTTCGAATACTTGCCTGACGTCCAGCCGGTTTTCGTCCGCGATCATGTGCAACAAAGCCCCGTCAAGCACCCCCTGTAACTTCACGACACCCTTCCGCGGCTCCTCGACAACATTTTCGGGCGGTGCGCCCGTGACTGCATTCCACCAATCGCGGGCGAGCCCAGCCGGCCTCCCTGAGCCGGGAAAAGCAGTTAGGCGTAGTTGCTCCGTGTGCCAAGGGGGAGGGGTAGACTGTGCCGCTTCAGTACTCATGGACCGGACACCCTATGCAAATGCTAGAGGCGTGTCAAAACGCCTTCGGCCGGTGTCGATGTTAAGTCGGTCGGAGGTCTCCGGCCCTGAGCGCCGCAGCACCCGCAGGTTCCGGTATCGAGTGTGTCTGAGCCGGGTGGCGCTCGGAGCCGTGGGCGCACTGAGTCGGCCCCATCATGAGAATCCACCAGTACATCCTATAAGGGACGGCGTGGATTGTCAACGAGCGCTGGAAAACTTGTCATCCTGAACAAGTCGTCAACCCCAACATGTAGGGTCACAATGGCATCGTCGGATAGGAGTCAGTCTGGACGAGCGTGCGCGGAGCTGGGGTCAAGGCCGTAAGCCCCGCGACAGCGGAGGCGGAGCGAAGCGTCTTGACGTCGGCGAGCACACGCGCACGCTGTTGGTCTGACGATGCCGCCGGCACCATAACATCTCCTGATTACCCAGTACTTCCAGTCAAAGTTACGCAACCCGGCGAGGCCCGGGTCCCCGATCTTCGAAGTCGACTTATCTTGATGATGTTGATGGACTTAACCTCCAGTACGGAGGAGCTCTGCGCCTAGGCGCTGTTCCCAGTTCGCTGGCCCCAGGGTTTCGCAGGCCCCGCCTGCGGCTCCGGTCAGCATGGCCGGCTGCGCGGGCGCCAGGCCCTGCCAGGCATCCGCTGCCAGCCCCAGACCGCGGTGACGGCGGGCCCGCTGCGCACCCACACCCAGCTGCCGCGGACGGCTTGGTGCTTGGTCCTGCACCTGTTTCCGCAGGCGCAGAACGGCAGCTCGGCGAGGGAGCTGCTGCGGCAGTTGGGCGTCCGCTGCCAGCCAGCCGCGGCGCGATACGGTGGTGTTGGACGACGCCTATCCGGGCGGGGAGGCCACGGGCCGCAGGGGTCGCGGCGCGGCCGGGCAGATGCCGTGCCTCGCGGCGGTGCCAGGGCATCCGGATGGCTGCTCGGACCGGGTGCGGCTGATGCCAGTGCCCGGCTGCCGGCAAGCAGCCGTGCGCCGATGGGCCCGCCGGCCCCTGCGGCCCGGGGCCGTGGTGTGTGCGGATGGGCTGGGGTGCTGCCGCGGCGTGCGGGACGCCGGCTGCGCGCACCGGCTGCCGGTGACCGACGGGGGCCAGGGCCGCTGCGAGACGCCAGGGTGGCAGGGGCTCCACACGCTGCGGGGGAACATCCAGCGGTCGCTGGACGCCACCTGCCCCGCCTGCGCCGCCAGGTGCGCGGGGCGCTACCTGGGAGCCTTCGCCTACCGCAGCAACCGTCGCTACCAGCTGAAGGCTTGCGTCCCCCCGGCTCGCCTCCGTCGCCGTCCGCACTCCGCCGCTGCCGGCCCACCTCCTAAAGTTGGCTGGAACTTGTGGGTGATCAGGTAAAAGAATCGGCCGGAGCCGACACTGCTCGGCTTCGATGGTTTGCGCCTGTTGTCACAGATCTCGATCGCCATCCGATCAAGCAGAACGATGGTGTTGTTGATCACGATGCCGGTGAGAGAGATCAAGCCGAGCAGCGCCATGAAGCCGAATTAGGGCTGCGTAACCAGTAGGCCGACCACGACACCGGTTGCCGCGAGCGGGATCGTCATTAGGATGGTGATCGGTCCGGCCTCGTGCTACGCTGAAGCCGCCGTCCGCAAGGCGGCATCCGTCGTAGGCCGTGCCCGATCACCCCTGGTGCCCAGCCGCACATCCAAGCCGGTCGCGACCACGCCTGCGGGCTCCGGTGGCGGTGCCTTGGAGGCAGGAGCCCTCGCGGGCATCATCCGGCTTTTCGCAGGGAAGTGCAATACGGCAAGAAGCCCGGAAGTTTTCGGCTAGCGGCTTCCGACCGCGCCTCCCGGTATCCCTATGCTTCGTTTGTGGGCGTCCGGTTCGGAGCCGCTAAGACTCGCTGCGTACGGTCAATCGGAGTTATCACAGACAGGAGCGCATTGAACCCATGGTCAGAGCTGGTCGATCCCTCGTGTTGCTGCCTCTAGCAGCCCTGTTCCTAGCCGGTGCGGGTCTCCGCTTGTCCGCTCAGCCCTACCCCAACCCGTACCGCATGATTGAGGGATGGGCGAAACTGCCTGAGGGGCGCAACCCCGGGGCCATCGGCGGGGTAGTCATGGACCCCGACGGCAAGCACCTTTGGGCGGTCATTCGGTGCGACGCCGGCCCGGAGAAGTTCGGCTACGAATGTCTCGACTCAGACCTGGACGCGGTCGTGAAGTTCGATTTGCAGTCCGGTGAAGCGGTCGAGAGCTTCGGCGGCGGGATGTTCATCTGGCCTCATGGCATCGATGTCGCCCCGGACGGCACCGTCTGGGTCACCGATGCGGCGAACCCGACCCGCGTACCGCAGGGGGAGCGCGGACATCGCGTCATCAAGTTCAGCCCAACCGGGGAAGTGCTCATGACGCTTGGAACGCCCGGTGTCGCGGGCAGCGGCCCGGATCATTTCAGTTCGCCGGCCGATGTCGTAGTGGCGGACGACGGGTCGATCTTCGTGGCCGACGGCCACTACCGCAACGGCAACAACCGCGTCGTGAAGTTCGACAGCAACGGCAAGTACCTCAAGGAGTGGGGCAAGTCTGGCTACGGTCCTGGTGAGTTCCATGTCCTGCACGCCCTCGCAATCGATTCCCGCGGGCGGCTGTTTGTGGCCGACCGGGAGAACAACCGCATCCAGATCTTCGACCAGGACGGTCAGCACCTAGCCACTTGGTCGCAGTTCGGACGGCCAAGCGGGATCTCCTTTGACGGGCACGACAACATCTACGTGGCGGACTCGGAGTCGGACGATGTGGAGAACCCCGGCTGGGAGATGGGGTTGCGGATCGGGGATGCCAAGTCCGGCTGGGTCCGCTACTTCGTCCGCTTCCCCTGGGGCGACCCGCGGAGCACCCGGGGCAGCGGAGCCGAGTTTGTGGCCGCCGACGACGAGGGCAATCTGTACGCCGGGGAGCCGTTTCGGCGAGTGCTGCAAAAGTACGTCCGAGTGTTTCCCTAGGCCTGTCGGCAAGGGCGCCTGAGCGGACTCCTGCGCCTAGCCCTGCCTATTCCCGACCATACCTAGGCCTGAGCTCCCAGCGTGCAAGCCATCCGTTCCATGGCCGGCAGCCAACTCGCGTTCTTCCGGGCGCCGGCCCGGGTGGGGCTACTCTTCTCCAGCGCGGTCTGGTCCATCATTGCTCAGCAGCCCGGAGAGCCTGCACCAGTTCGGTCAGCCGTAGTGACCGCGGTCCAGTCGGCGATCACCATCGACGGTGTGCTCGACGAGGCGCCCTGGCGGCAGTCGCCCAAGATCGGTGACCTCGTGCAACGAATCCCGCGGGCTGGAGCGAGGCCCACGGAACGCACCGAGGTCACGCTGCTGCACGACCGCGACAACCTCTACATTGGCGTGATGTGCTACGACTCCGAGCCCAGCCGCGTGCTCGCGTCGCAGATGGCCCGCGACGCAAGCTTGAATCCGGATGATCGCTTGAGCATCATTCTGGACACCTTTCGCGACCAGAGCAACGCTTTCCACTTCTCCACCAACCCGAACGGGGCGCTGGTCGATGGCCTAGTCTTCGCCAACGGAGAGACCAACGAAGACTGGGACGCCATCTGGATCGTCAAGACCCAGCGCTCGAACCAAGGCTGGAGCGCCGAGTTCTCCATTCCGTTCAAGAGCCTGAGCTTCCCTGCCGGCGAGACGGTCTGGGGCTTCAACATCAGCCGGATCATCCAACGCAAGCTCGAAGAGGTCCGCTGGACTGGAGCCCGCTTCCAGACCCAGTTCTTCCAGGTGTCGGAGGCTGGCGAGATCACGAACCTTGAGGGCCTCGAGCAGGGGGTGGGCCTCGATGTCCGGCCTTTTATCGCGCAGCGCTGGTTCCATGAGGGGCCGACCGGGAACGATGTCGTCCGGGGCAAGCCGGGCTTGGACTTGTTCTACAACCTGACCCCCAGCTTGAGGCTTTCGACCACGGTCAATACGGACTTCGGCGAAACGGAGGTCGACGCGCGCCAGATCAATCTGACGCGGTTCTCGATCTTCTTCCCCGAGAAGCGCTCGTTCTTCCTGCAGGACGCAGGCGTCTTCAACTTCGCCACGACAGGCATCGACCAGCCCGGGGGCATCCCCAGCACGGGAGCCGAGATCTTTCCTTTCTTCAGCCGTCGCATCGGTTTGCTCCGAGCGCAGGAAGTGCCCATCGACTACGGCGTCAAGCTAACCGGCCGGGCCGGACGCACCGAGATCGGTGTGCTCAACGTGCGTACCCGCGAGAGCCCCGGCGTTGCTGCCAACAACCTAGTCGTGGGACGCTTCAGGCAGAATTTCCTCGAGCAGTCCTATGTGGGGACGATCTTCACGGGCGGCAACCCCGCACGGGCTCCGGCAGACCGTCCGGGAGCGGACTCCCTAGCTTCCTTTTCCAGCAGCACCCTGGGCGTGGACATGCGCCTCGCCACCTCCAATTTTCTGGGCACTGACCGCAACATGCTCGTCAACGCCTGGGGCCTCAAGACCAACAGGCCCGGAATCAGCGACAAGAACGCCTCGTACGGCTTCGGCGCGTACTACAACAACGACAGGTTCCAGGGGCAGGTCATATGGCGGGAGATCCAGGAGAACTTCGATCCGGCGCTGGGGTTCGTGCAGCGCTCCAATGTGCGGATGCTGCGCGTGGGAGCCAGCTACAACCCGCGCCCCAAGCCTGCGACGGGGATTCAACAGATGTTCCACGACGTGTTCTACACGCGCTTCACGCGCTTGGACAACGGGCTCGTCGAAACCTGGAAGCTCTATTTCACCTTGGTCGACTGGCATTTCAACTCGGGGGACTCCCTGCACAGCCTCTTCGACTTGAACCCAACCTACGAGCGCTTGTTCGAACCGTTCGAGATCGCGCCCGGGGTCGTCCTCCCCCCGGGCGAATACCGGTTCACCCCCATGCGGATCTTCTTCACGTCGGCGCAAAAGCGGAAGCTCCAAGGCAGCATCGGCCTGACGTTCGGCAACTTTTGGTCGGGTACGGCCAGGACCGTCCAGACCGGCCTGCGGTATCAGCTCCCCCCGCAATTCACAATTAGCCTCACTACGAATCAGACATTTGCGAACCTGCCGGAGG
Source organism: Bryobacterales bacterium (assembly GCA_965213745.1). Lineage (GTDB taxonomy): Bacteria > Acidobacteriota > Terriglobia > Bryobacterales > UBA6623 > VXMF01. Next base: position 145,836 of record CBDBZZ010000056.1, read on the forward strand.
GCCATTTCGTCGCTCGGATTTTCAGCACGCAAATCAACTATGCTGTCTCCCCGTTCCTGTCGTTTTCCAACCTGATCCAATTCGACAATCGGTCGGGCAATCTGGGGCTGCAGAGCCGCGTTCGCTGGACGCTCCAGCCCGGCAACGACGTGTTCTTCATATTCGGCCAGGGTTGGGTTCAAGAAACGGGTGGCTTCTACGACTTCCGCCAGCAGGATTCCAGGCTCGCGACGAAGCTGCAATACACGTTCCGGTTCTGAGGCCGAGCCTGCCCGACGGCTACATGCCTCCCGGGAGCCCTGCGGCTATGGGTCCCCCGGCGGTTCCAGGCGAGGTTATGCCCTGCCTTTCCGTGGCCGGTAAGCTAGCGCCCCGTGCCCGCCCTGCTCGGTTGGAGACCCTAAGCGCTGTCCAGCTTGCAAGTTGCAGAAGTTTCGGCCCAGTCTCGGGGCGGAACGCCTACGGGGCCGGCAGGCCACGAGTCGAGGGGGCTGAGCGCAGCAGTCCAGATGGGGCAGCACTTTTGGCTGCGGTCGGATGCCGCGCAGGTCGACTTGGATGTTGGCCGACGCTGGATGCATCGAGCGGAGAAGCGTCTTCCCCTGGCGCTGCCGTTTCGAATCCGCGTTGCTAGGCTGGATGACGGCTCGTGGACCGCAGTTGGCTATTCGGGGCGGCAGTCGTCATGTTCCTGGTCCGGGACGTGCGGCTAACCGCCGCACGGCCACGCCTCGCAATTGCCTTTGCCTGCGTCGCGGTCTCGTCCGCGACCGTTTGCGGGGCCGTGGCCGAGAGGCTGTCCGCCGCGGAGGCGCAAGCTTGGCTGGCAGATCCTCGGTGCTGGATCACCGCGGTTGTCGTGCATGCCGCGCTAGCCTTCCGGTCGGGACGCCGAGCCCTGCGAGGCATGTCGGCCGACTGGCTCTCGGTGTTTCCGGCCCCGGTGTGGATGATTGCGATAGTCGGCGCGTCCCGTACGGCATTGACGTGGCTGGCTTGGCCCACTGGACCCGAGGTCGGCGCTCTCCTGGGCGTCGGTTACAGCCTGCTCGCGGTGAGCGCAGGTCTTGCGCTGAGGGCTCGCTTTAGACCGTCGGCAACGCTGCGCTTCGCCTCCGCTACCCATGGCAGCGCCTTGCTGCTGGTCCCGGCCGCAGTTGCACTCCATCGCCCGTCTGCGCCGACTGCGATTGATTGGGGAATCTCAGCCGCGGTCCTGAGCTTGGTGGCGACGCTGGTCGCGGCATCGTTTGTCTGGCATCGGTACGGCCGCCGCTGACGCCGGAACCGCCGTCCGGGCCTACTCACGCCAAGTGATGCTGGCAGGCGGCGTGCGACTGCACTGGATGCTTTCGGTCATCCCTGCCGAAATCGTGGCGCAAGCCGTGTCGGTGGCGACCCGGATCGCCTCTTCCTGCGTTGTGCCCGAGGCCGTGGCGCAGTTCCGACGGCCCTGGAATTCCATGCAGACCTCGCAGGTGAACTGGCTCAGGCTCATGGACAAATAGAGGATGACGGCCAGTACCGCACCGAGGAATAGGATCGCCGCCCAGATCGGCTTCGACATCTAACGGCCCATTGTAACGACGGCTCGGAGTGCGGGACCTTGTACCGCGTCGCGGACTCGGACCGGCTGGTGTCGCCCAGCTATCATCGGAGTGATGGCTGCTTTACCGGAAGGCTCCCGAGCGCCCGATTTTGCCCTGAGCGACGCGGACGGAACCGAGTTTCGATTGAGTCGCGCGCTCCGTTCGGGATCCGTGCTGCTGGCGTTCTACAAGACGGACTGCCCGACCTGCCAGTACGGTCTTCCGTTCGTGGATCGCTTGGCCGCGAGCGTTGTGGGACGCGCAACCGCCGTGGCGGTCTGCCAGGACACTCCGCTCGATGCGGCCCGGTTCAGCGACGAGTTCGGGGGTCGGCATGCCCCAGGTGTTCGACCGGGAGGAGTCCCGCTTCCCCGTATCGAACGCCTACGGCTTGACGAGGGTGCCGACGGTTTTCCTCGTAGAGCCGGACGGGCGCATCGCGCAGGCCATGGTCAGCTGGTCGAAAGGGGAGCTGGAAGAGATCAGCGCCAAGCTGTCTGTCGCTCCACCCTTCAAGCCCGGCGAGGATGTGCTGCCGTTCCGGCCGGGTTGAGGATCGCGAAAACTAGCTCCGGTCCGGAGCTTGCGCGTCGCGGAGCCCGCGCCTCCCGGCGAGGCCCGCCGGGTTCTCATGCACCCTCTCCCGGCGCCCGTGCTGGAGCGCCGCCGCTAGCCCCACCGAGGATTCCCCGAACCGGTCCCGCAGAGTGTCCACGGCTCGGAGCGCCTGCGTCCACTTCCGATGGCCGTCCGGTTCGAACAGGTCATCCTGATGCAGGGGATGCTCCTGCAGCGAGCCGGCGTGGACTCCGAGCAGGCGCACAGCCTGGCGCTTCAGACGATGCCGGGAGTACAACGACCTAGCGGACTCCAGGACCACGGTGTCTAGTTGGGTCGCCTCATGCAAAGTCTTGGCGCGCGTGTGCGTCGTAAAGTCCTGATAGCGAATCTTGAGCTGGATTGTCCGGGCCCACAGGCCGTGCTCGCGCAGGCGCCGAGCGACGAGCTGCGCCAGTTTGGCGAGGGGTCGCGTCGAGCAATGCCTCGTCACGGGTGTCCGTGGAAAAGGTCGTCTCGTGGCTGATCGACTTGGGCTCGTCCCGCTGCCCGCAGCCCGGGCTGAACCAAGCCCCCGCGTCGCGGCCCCCGCGCCTTGCCCGCCAGTGCGATGCCGAGCTTTCCGAAGTGGCTCTCCAGGAAGGCTTCGTCTTGGTCCGCTAGCTGGCCGATCGTGTGCATGCCTAGAGCCCGCAGCTTGGCCTGCTGGACCTTGCCGATCCCCGGCACGCGTTGGATGTCCAGCGGTGACAGGAACGCCGCCTCACACCCGGGCTCGACTGCCAGGACCCCGTTCGGCTTCGCGAGCCCGGAGGAGATCTTGGCGACGAGGCGCGATGTGCCGATGCCGATGGAGCAGGGCAGTGAAGTCTCCGCCGCGACCTGTGCGTGCAGTTCGTGGGCGGCTTTGAGAGGAGGCCCCAGCAGGCGTTCGCTGCCGGTGAGGTCTATGTATGCTTCGTCGATCGAGGCCATCTCCACCAACGGCGAGAAGCGCCCCATAATCGTGCGCACGCGCTTGGAGTACTCCAGGTAGCGGTGCGGCCGACCTTCCAGGAACACCGCCTGTGGGCAGCGCCGATAGGCCTCGCGGAGCGGCATGGCGGAATGCACGCCGAATTTGCGGGCCGGGTAGGACGCGGCGGCCACCACGCCCCGTGCATTGGGCTTGCCTCCAACAACAAACTGGCCGGCCCTTCAGGGACGGGGCCGATAACTCCTCGACCGACACGAAAAACGCATCCATGTCGAGGTGGAAGATCACCCGCCCGCGCATGCTCCGGGTCAGCGTCGACTGACGAATTCATTATCAGCGATCAAGAAGCGAAGAACCAAGTCGGTGGCTTTGGTGATGCCGATTCTCGGGGTGGCCCGAATGGAGACGGGCCGAGCCCTGCGGAAGATGCGAATGGTGAGCGGACCGGCCAGCAGGTCGGCGCCGTTCTGCGGCATGCCGATAGCCATGGCGGCCGTCAGTTTTGCCGGGACCGTTGGTTAGGCCCGGCGCACGCTGTGCGCGGGGGTCGACGCGTGCGCATGGACTCAAGGCCGTAGAGGGGCTCCAAAGCCCGGACCAGGGACGCAGCCGGGCCGACCGTCGGGCTCCGCCACAACATTGAGGCAGCGGTGCAGGCCGTAAATGGCGTAGACGTAAGCGTGGCCGGGCGGGGCCGAAGATCACCTGCGTGCGCGGCGTCAGCCCGGCGCTGCTGTGCGCCGCGGGGTCGTTTCGCGCCGAGGTACGCCTCCCGTCTCGACGATCCGGCCCGCAACGAGGCCTTGCGGTGCGTCGTGGACCAGCGCAGTGCCCAGCAAGGCCCGAGCCACCTCCTCGGTAGGCCCGGCGTAGAACGACCGCTGGGGCAGGAAGGTCGAATCCAGCAGCTGGGAGGCGTCCCACGGCGGGCGTCGCAGATCTCTTGCCGCAAGGGTGCTGCTAGGGCATCAGGCAGCCAACCCCAGGCGTCGCAGCAGAGCCTCGGGGGTCTGGCTCACGGCCCATGAACGCGCGGAACAGCGCCTCGGGCTCGGCGCTATTGCCGCGCGCCAGAATGTCCCGACGGAAGGCCCCGCCGACCTCCGCGCTGAAGACGCCCTCCCGGGCGAAGCGCGTGAAGGCGTCGGCGTCCAGCATCTCGGACCACTTGTAGGAGTAGTATCCGGCACCGTAGGCGACCGGGCTGGAAAACAGGTGCGTGAAGGCGGTCACCATGGCATGGTCGCTGGGCAGGGGGGCGGGGGGCGTGGGGCCTGCAGAATCGCTCGCCCGTAGGCAATGGGGTCTTGGTCTCGCTCTCGGTCGAACCGGGTGTGCAGCGCTAGGTCGAGCGTCGCGAATCCAAGCTGGCGCATCTGCGCGTTGGCGCTGCGGAAATTCTTCGCCCGCTTCATCCTACGGAGCAGTTGCTCGGGAATCGGTTGACCGGTTTCGTAGTGGCCGGGCGAAGAGGTCCAGGGCCTCGCGCTCCCAGCACCAGTTCTCCATGATCTGGGACGGCAGCTCCACCCAGTCCCACGCGACATGGGTTTCCGGCGAGGCTCTTGACTTCGACGCGGCTGAGCAGGTGGTGCAGGAGGTGCCCGAATTCGTGGAAGATCGTCTCCACCTCGCGGTGGGTCAGCAGCGCGGGCTTGCCGCCCGCCGGAGGAGTCAGGTTGCCGCAGTTCAAGCCAAGGTGCGGGGAGAAGCCGTCCGCCGTCGGCTCGCCGGTCAGCAGCGAGGTCCATCCACGCCCCGCCGCGCTTGTTCTCCCGGGGGAAGTAGTCGGCGTAGAACGAGCCGAGGTGGCTGCCGTCCGCGTCCCCGGACGCTGTAGTAGTCGACCGCAGCGTCCCAGGCCGGAAACACCGTCCCGAGGCTCGACCCGGATGCCGAACAGCCTGCCCGCGATCTCGAACAGGCCCCGCAGCACGCCCCTCGTAAGGGAAGTAGGGCCGGAGGTCCTCTTCGTCGAACTCGTACTGCTCCTTGCGCAGCTTCTCGGCCTGGTAGGCCCAGGTCCCACGGTTGGAGGGGACTGGCCGCTGTACGCTTCGAGTTCGGCGTTCTCGCGTTCGAATGCGGTGCGGGTCCGCTCGCGGAGGCCGTCCACGAATTCCCACGCCCGGGCTCCCGACTTGGCCATGCGGTCCTCCAGCACGAGGTCGGCGAAGTTCGCGTAGCCGAGCAGCCGCGCCTTTTCCTGTCGCAGGGCCAAGATGCGGAGGATGGCCTCGCGATTGTCGAACCTGCCGCCGGACGCCCTGGTGCAGTGGGCCCGGTAGAGCTTCTCCCGCACCGCGGCGTCGTCGAGGTAGGTCATGACCGCGAGGTAGCTAGGAGCCTGCAAGGTGAAGCGCCAGCCGGCTTGGCCCTTGGCCGCGGCGCTCTCTCGAGCGGCCTCCACCGCGCTGGGGGGCAGACCGGCCAAGGCGGCCTCGTCTTGGATCACGTGCTCGAAGGCGTTGGTGGCGTCGAGCACGTTCTCCGAGAAGCTGGTGGTGATCTTGGCTAGCTCCACATCGATGTCGAGCAGGCGCTCCTTGTCCGCCGAGCCGAGCTCCGCCCCGCTGCGACGGAAGTCCGCGACGGTCTTGTCGAGAAACCTTTTGCGGGTCGGGCCGAGGCGGTTCGCTTCCTGCGTCCCGGAGAACGCTCGGATGCGGCTCCAGACGCCGGCGTTCAGCGGTATAGCCGAGAAGAAGGCGCTAACCTTGGGCCGCACGCGGTTGTAGGCTGTGCGTAGCTCCGGGTGCGTTGCGACGCTCTCGAGATGGCCCACGACGCCAATCGCGAACTCCAGCTCCTCCCCCAGCCGCTCAAGCTCCGCCAGCGTGTTCTCGTAGGTTGCAACGGCATCCGTGCCCACCAGCGTGTCGAGGGCGGTTTGCGCCCGAGTCAGGAGCGTATCGATCGCGGGCTCAACATGGTCGGCGCGGATCTGGTCGAAGGGAATCTGATACTGAACTCGGGTCAGCGGGTTCTGCGAGGACATCGAAGCAATCAGAGTATCAACGCCGGCCACCGATGCGGGGCGGTCGCCAGTCTTCGGCCTCTGCCAACGACGGGGGCGGGGTTGGTGCTGCGGCCGGGAGGCGGGCCGCGGCGAGTTCGCCGACACTAGGATTGATGCCAAAGCTCGCCTTCACCAAAGCCCAAGGGGCAGGCAACGACTTCCTGATCGTCGAGTCGGAAGACTTGGCGGCGGCGCGCGTGGGTGCCGCCCAGGTGCCCCAACTCGCGAGGCGGATCTGCTGTCGTCGGCGGGGCGTCGGTGCCGATGGCCTCGAGGTGGTAGGCCCCGCGGCACAGCGGCGAGCCGCCGCCGCGATGCATCTTTGGAACAGCGACGGCAGCACCGCCGAATTGTCGGGCAACGGAGCCCGGTGTGTCGCAGCCCACTTGACGGCGCAGGGCCGCGTGCCGGCGCAGTTCGAACTGGAGACAGGAGCTGGGCTGCGCGGATTCTCCAGGAGGCGAGGGGCGCACCCGGAGTACGAATTCAGAATGGCCATGCCTGCGAATTCCTGCCGGATCCTGGAGACCGCCCTAGTGCTGACGGTCGCGGGGGGGCCCTTCACCGTGGCCACCGTAGATGTCGGCAACCCGCAGTGCGTCTGCCGAGTCGAGAGCTTGGACCTGGATTGGCGCGCCGCAGGTGCGGCCTTGGAGCGCCACCCGCGATTTCCGCAGGGAACGAATGTCTCGTTCGTCCAGGTGGTCTCCGCCGCAGGTGGTGCGCAGGCGCTGGCCGCACGCTTCTGGGAGCGCGGTGCTGGTGCCACGCTGAGCTCAGGCACGGGTGCGCTGGGTGCTGCGGTGGCGGCGCGGCACGCTGGCTGGCTGCAAGAACCCATTCGAGTGCAAGCTCCGGGTGGGGGTTTGGTTGTGGATTGGGACGATGGGGTCGGTTTGACCGGGCCGGTTGCGATCGTGGCGTCCGGGGCTTACGAACTTCCTGCCGGATGACCGGCGACACCTCTATGGGGGCTCGCAGAGCCGATGGGGCGGCAGCTTACTCCTCAGGGGCCTCCGCTGGAACTGGGCGAGAGCGCATTGCCGCAATCTGGCAAACTTGAGCGATGCATCGACTCGTCGCTGGCCTCGTCGCCGTCGCTTCCCTGGCTGCCCAGCAGCCGCCGGACGCCGGCATCCTGACGCAAGGCTTGGCGTCCGAGACGTTCTCCTGCGGCAATCTAGCCCGCGCCTGCAGCGGTCCGGCTCGCCGCTTCATCGAAGCGCAGTGTGGAATCGTTGTCGCAGCGGACGGTACCCGGATCCAAGTGCCGGCCGATCCGGCAGAGGGGCCCGACCCGACCGATCTGTACAACGACTGCTCCGGGGCAGGGGACAACCCGCAGTATTTGGAGGATCTCGAGACGGTGGTCGTTGACCCGGACGGCGAGGAGATCACCGGGTATTTGTTCGGCGACAACTACTACGAGCTCTACATCAATGGCAAGCTAGTCGCCCGCGACCCCATCGGCTTCATCCCTTTCAATTCCGGCGTTGTGCGATTCCGGGCGCGGCGACCCTACACGGTCGCTGTGAAGCTGGTCGACTGGGGCACGCATCTCGGTGTCGGCATGGAGTACGACCGGTGGAATGTCGGGGACGGGGGGTTCATCGCCCGCTTCAGCGACGGAACCGAGACCGGAGCGAGCTGGCGTTGCCGCACATTCTATGTCAGCCCCCTGGAGGATGCCAGCTGTGTGCGCCCGGGCCCGGATTCGTCGGCCTGCCCCGAGCGTCCGCCGTGCGTCGAGCGCGACCCGGCTTCGTGCCGGGCGCTCCACTTCGCTGTGCCTAGCGATTGGGCCTCGCCCGCTTTCGACGATTCGGCTTGGCCGCAGGCGTCGACATATCCCGCCAGCGCGGTGACCAACCAACGGGCCTACACCGGCTACCAGGAGAGATTCGGCGGGGCGGACTTCATCTGGTCCGGCAACCTGGATCAGGACAACTTGGTGCATTGTCGGACGCAGTCAGCGGCAACCCGCTGAGCAGGTCCGCTCTTGCCGAGCGACTGGCCCGCGCCTGGGGACTCGTCAATGTTCCCGGGCGCGCTCGACTCACGCTCGTGCCGGACATGCTCGGCGACACCGTTGACGAGGCGCAAGCTTCTTTCGCCGTTGAGGATTTGGATCAGGTCCTGGCCGACGAGATCGACTGCGCGGGATTCTAGGAAGCCCGACTCCCGCAGCGAATCAACCACGGTAAAGCGCCCGCGCAGCAGCTCCACCATCTTGTCGTTGTCGATCAGGAGGCGCAGCGGGATGCCGTGCTCTGCTGCCAGGGCGTTCAGGAAGCACCTGAGGACGATGAGGGCCGCCGCTTCCTTGGCTGTTGGGCTGCGCTTGCGCGGTGGCTGGGTGTAGCCCTCGGCCGGTGCGGCTAGGCCGGTGCGGATGGCCTTGAGGATCCGCTCGGCCGCGCGCGGGTTGCTGACTCCGCTGATGCCCCGAAAGTCCCCGAGCTGCTTGGCTGTCTTCGGCCTAGCCCCCGCGAGCTTGACAAGAACCTTGTCCTCGGCCACCCACCGGCGCGGAATGTCCATTCGCCGCGCCTCGGCCTCCCGCCAAGTGATGAGTTCGTGCAGCACTCCGAAGGTCGTTGCGTCGAGCCGACGATTCTCGGCGATGCGTTTCGCGAGGGCGGTCGGCTCGAAGTACGTTTCAGCGAACCGACCAGCCTTGGCCGAGAGGTCCATGGCCCACTCGGCCCGCCCAAGGCGCTGGAGACGCTCGACGAGGACTTCAGCGGCTCGGGGCAGGTGCGCCACGTCTTCCGCGGCATACTGCAGCATCTCGATCGGCAACGGCCGTTTCAACCAGTTGGTGCGGCTATAGCCCTTGTTGATGCCTACCCGCAGCAGGTTCTCAAGCAGCGTCGAAAGCCCGATCTGGTCCCCCATGCCTGCCAATGCTGCGGCGGTCGCCGTGTCCATGACAGGCTCCGCAACGATGCCGTACGACCGATGCAGGCACATCTGGTCCTGGTCCACGGCATGGGCCACCTTCAACGGACGCTCCGCGACAAAAACTTCGAGGAGGGGCTGGAGGTCGTCCTGGGACAACGCCAGAGGGTCCACAACCCACGAGCTGTGCCCGTCCGACACCTGGATTAGAGCTAAGTGCGGAGAGTAGGACTTCTCCCACAGAAACTCTGTGTCGAAGGCAATGACCTGCTGTTCCGCCAGATTGCTCGCTAGCTCGGTGATCTGCGAGGGCTGGTCGAGGTATGGGACAGGGGGCTTGTTGCGAGTGCGGGGCAAATTTCGGTAGGGCTCGGGGATTGCGTACCGACACCCTCAGCGTACCACGTTGGGCGGATGAAGCGGTTCGATGCCCCTGGGCGGCTAGGCCAGCCCCAGAGTCGGATTGCGTCCCGCAAGCCAAGCCGGGGATCAGCAACACGCCCCGCTGGACACGCTGAGCCAGACCGCCTAGCGCTGGAGTCCTCCACGGAAAGGCCTGCCTGCAGCGGCCCTGGGCGAAGGTCGCACGGACTGCTCACCCAGGCCGGGTACCGCTTCGGCGGGCTCTCAGCCAGTCAGGGGCGGTGCCGAAGCCGCTGAGCACGGCAGCGCCGATGGCCACATTCCAGACCACCAGAAGCACCAACTGGCCCACGACCGGTATCGCCTGGACGATGAGCACTACGAGCGCAGCCGCCACGGTTGACCACACGGGCGGGAGGTCCGGAAATAGGTTGCGCCCCACGCCGTACGTAACTCCGCAGTAGCCAACTGCCGAGACCGAGCCGAAAATGAACAGGATCGGCAGCGAGCCAGGCAGGAGCATCGCCACGACAAGGCCGACGACTAGCAGGGTGAAACACGTCCCGAGGCCCAGCAGGAAGCAGGTGGCTTGGTAATTCGCGATCGTCGCCGCCAAGACTGAGAGGCGCTGCGAGCCGAGCATGAAGTAGCCCAGCAAGTTGATTGCCAAGAGTGTCCCGCCGGAGAACAGAATCAGGAGCAGCGCCGCGCCCAGCATGCCCGTCAGCAAGATCCGTCCCACCCGCTTGCCTCCGACATGTTCGATGGAGCCGCCGACGGTGTGGGGGAGATGCCCACGGAGTTCGCCGAGGACCGTTACCGCATCACCGTCGATCCTGACCCCGGGGCCTCCGATCTCGATGTCGGCCAGGACGGCTGAGGCGTTCCTGCCCACGTCGCCCCGCAGCTCCATAGTGCCCGCGACGACGGTGGCGTCGCCGCGAATCGGTCCTTCGTTGAGCAGCGTGCCTGCGATGACGATTGCGTCACCCCGGATCTCTCCGCTGTTCTCCAGCGTGCCGAAGACTAGGAACGCCCTGTCGTGGACCGTGCCTTCGACCCGGATTGAGCAGGCGATGCAGGTCACCGCATCCAGGCTGTCCCCCGGTCCAACCTGGATCGCTTCACCCACCATCAGGCGGTGGCCTGCGGCTTCTGCGGAGGGCCCTAACCAGACTGCCCCACCCGCCAGCAACAGGAGTGCCGGACGGGCCCAGCGAACCAGTTGCACGCCGCTCATCCTAAAGCCTCGGAATCAGCCGCGGGTCAGTGATGCTGCTGGAGGCCGGCGATCGCTAGCAGCAGCCTGTGCAGGCCGAGACCCCGGCCCTGGGGGTCGTACCATTCGTTCGGCGCATGGGCGTTCCCCCCACGCCCGCCGGCCCCCACGGCCGCCGTGGGCACGCCCGCCGCCAGCGGGATGTTCGCATCCGTGGAGGCGCAATCGAGGGCTGACGGGATGTGCAGGTAGCGGTCCACGGCTTGGAGGCAGTCTGCTACGGGGTTCCAGGCCAGCGCTCCAGCGGCCGGGCGCGTGCCGATGGGGCGCAGTAGGCAGCTGATCGACCCGTCGCTGGAGCGCTGGTTCTCGGCTGCCACCGCCATGCGGGCTGCGTCCTCGACGATCTTCGCCGCCCTACGGATGGCGCGCTCGTCCTCCGAGCGCAGATCGATCTTGGCGCGAGCGGAGCAGGGAATGGCGTTCACGCTCGAGCCGCCGTGGATCACCCCAACGCTCAGCGTTGTCCGCGGCTGCTGGGGGAGCTGGGCCTGGGTCATCAGGCTGATCGCCCGGGCGACGGCGTGGATCGGGTTGGCGCGGCCGTGGTTGTTCCAGCTATGGCCCCCCGGCCCCTCGACAACCAGCTCGAACCGTTGGCTGCCCAGCGCGCCGGCGGTGATGTGCCCCAGGGACGCTCCGTCCACTACCAAGTAGCGGTCGATGCTGTTCGCGTAGCACGACTGCTTCGCGAGATAGCGCATGCCATGGAGGTTCCCTTCGCCTTCCTCGGCGACGTTCGCCACTAGGAGCACATTGCGCGTGGGGCAGTCGACGAGCGGCTGGCGCAGCACCTGGGCTAAAGCGACGAGCGCGGCTAGGCCTGAGCCGTTGTCGGTGACTCCCGGGCCGCGCATCGTCCCGTCCGGATCGACATAGACGTCCCCGGGGCGAATCGGCGCGAGGATCGTGTCCAGATGCGCGGTTACGGCGATGAAGGGAAGTTTCTTGGAGGCGACCAGGGGCACCACGACATTCCCGGCCGGGTCCATGCGCGGCTGGTGCCCCAAGTCCGCAAAGACGCGCCGGAGGTGCCCCGCCCGCTGCTCTTCGCGGAAGGTCGGAGCCGGCACCCGGCACAGTTCCAAATGCTGGCGGTTGAGCCACTTCCGGTTCCGGCTAAGCTGCCCTGCAGCCGCCTGGACGGTCTCCAGAGCCGCCGCCTCCTCGACGAGGCCGCGCCATTCCTCGGCGTCGGCCTCGCCTGCTGCGGAGCGGGCCGCTGAACGCGCCAGCATACAGCGAGTCTAGCACCGGCCTGCATGCTCCCGGGCCCGGGCATGCTAAGTTGCAACTATGGGCAGCAGTTTCCAAGGTCAGCGAGTTCGCCCCCAGGTCGCCGCCGCGGTCGCGGCGCTGCTGGGAGCCGTCCTGGTGGCTGGACCTGCGGCGACGAGCGCGGCGGAGTTCGAAGCCGACTGGGACTCGCTCGACGCCCGCCCGACGCCCGCTTGGTTTCTGGACGCCAAATTGGGCATCTTCATCCATTGGGGCGTGTACGCCGTCCCCGCCTTCGCCTACCCGGACTCCTACTCGGAATGGTACTGGCATTCCCTCAAGGCCCCCCTGGAGGGCCGGGGAGAACGCCAGCGGCGCAACGCCCTGACGACTCGCGAGTTCCATAACCGCGTATATGGGGAGGATTTTGCGTATCCGCAATTCGCTGAGCAGTTCAAGGCCGAGTTGTTCGACCCGGAGCAGTGGGCGGATGTCTTCCGACGCGCTGGGGCGCGCTACGTGGTGCTCACCTCCAAGCACCACGACGGCTTCGCGCTTTGGCCGAGCGAGGAAGCGAGCCGCACCTGGGGGCGCCCGTGGAACAGCTTGGAGACCGGTCCCCGCCGCGATTTGCTCGGCGACCTCGGCGAGGCCGTGCGCGCGGCGGGCCTCAAGATGGGGTTCTACTACTCCCTCTACGAATGGTTCAACCCGCTTTGGCTGGAGGATCGGGACCGGTACATCGCCGAGCACATGGTCCCGCAGTTCAAAGACGTGGTGTCGAACTATCGGCCTTCCCTCATCTTCAGCGACGGCGAATGGGACCTGGAGCACGAGCGCTGGAACAGCACCGAGCTGCTCGCCTGGCTGTATAACGATGCGCCCAGCCGCGGCGAGGTGATCGTCAACGATCGCTGGGGGAAGGGCATCCGGCACCACCACGGCGGCTACTACACGACCGAGTACGGGGCTGGCATGGCCGACGACTCCCATCCCTGGGAAGAGAACCGCGGGATGGGCCAGTCCTACGGGTACAACCGCAACGAGCCGCTCGCGAATTACATGGGCGGGAAGGAACTGGTGTGGGTGCTGGCGGACCTAGTGAGTCGCGGCGGCAACCTGCTGCTGAACGTGGGCCCTACAGCCGATGGCCGCATACCCAGCCTGCAGCAGGAGCGGCTGCTGGAGTTGGGCGCTTGGCTGGCCGTCAACGGCGAGGCGATCTTCGGCACGCGACCCTGGAAGGCCGCCGCGCAATGGACCGCCGGCGAGCGGCCGGTGCAGGAGTACAAGGAGTACCGTCAGGAATACAACATTCTGGAGACGGCCGGGTTGACGCCGAACGGCGGCATGGCCCGCAAGCAGGTGTTCTTCACACGCAAGGGCCGCGACCTCTACGGGATCGTCCCGGGCTACCCGCAGGGCAGCCTCACCCTCCGGGGCATTCAGGCGCAGGCGGGTGCCCAGGTGTCGCTGCTTGGGGTCGAAGGATCCCTGGATTGGGCGCAGGGCGCGGACGGGCTGACCATCTCCGTGCCGGCCTTGACGCCCGAAGAGCTGCCCTGCCGCCATGCCTACGTGTTCAAGGTCGAGTCCGGCGCGGCCGCCTCGGAGTAGCGGAAGCCGGCATGCCTAGGGAGTTCGACGTCGTCGGAGTGGGCCTCAACGCCACCGACACCCTCCTGCTCGTGCCGCATTTCCCGGCCTACGGCGGCAAAGCTCCTTTCGTGAACGAGATCCTCTCCCCGGGCGGGCAGGTCGCCAGCGCCTTGGTGGCGTGCGTCAAGCTGGGCCTGCGGGCCAAGTATGTGGGCAGCGTGGGCGACGACGAGCGCGGGCGGATCCTGCTGCGGAGCCTGGGCAAGTTCGGCATCGACACCTCGGATGTCCAGATGCGCCGAAACTGCCCCAACCAGTCGGCCTACATTGTGATCGACCAGACCACCGGCGAGCGCACCATCCTGTGGCAGCGGCCGAACTGTTTGAAGATCGTGCCGGAACAGATCGCTCCGGAGCAGATCCTCTGCGCGAAGCTGCTGCATATCGACGGCCACGACACGCCGGCCGTGGAGCACGCCGCACGGATCGCCCGGCAGAACGGAATCCCGGTCACCGTGGATGTGGATACCATCTACCGCGGTTTCGACCGCGTGCTGCCCTATGTGGACTACCTGATCGCCAGCACGAACTTCCCCGTCGAGTGGACCAGCGAGCGCGATCCGTGCCGAGCGCTGGAACTGATCCAAGCCGAGTTCGGGATGCGCGTCGCCGCGATGACGCTCGGCCCCTACGGGGCAATGGCCCTAGCGGACCGGCGGTTCTACTACTCGCCCGCGTTCGTCGTCAACTGCCGGGACACCACCGGCGCGGGGGATGTCTTCCACGGAGCGTTCTGTTACGCCGTCGTCCAGGATTATGCTCTCGAGGATGCGCTCGAGCTCTCGAATGCCATGGCGGCGCTGAACTGCAAGGCGCTCGGGGCGCAAGGGGGCATCGGCGGGCTCGACGAGGCGCGCGAGTTGATCGCGACGGGCGAGCGGCGCTCCAACTCCGAGTTCGCCGGGTGCGGCGCCCGAGCGTGACCGCGGCGGCGTAGGACCGTGATTCCGATCCGGGACGACGCGCCTCGCCTGACATTCCCGTTCTTCGTCTGGTGCCTGATCGGCGCAAACGTTGGGGTCTTCCTCCACCAATTCGTGCTCGGCGCAACGGCCCCGGCCGAGTACCAGGCCTTCCTGGCGTCGTTCGCGGTAGTGCCCGCCCGCGTCGGCGGCGCGCTGACTGGCAGCGAGCCCCTAGCTGCCAGCCTCCTCCCTATCGTCACTTCCATGTTCCTGCACGGGGGGTGGCTGCATCTGATCGGGAACATGTGGTTCCTGTGGATCTTCGGCGACAACGTGGAGGACGAGCTGGGCCACTTCGTCTTCCTGCTCTTCTATGTCGGATGCGGAGTCGTCGCGGTGGTCGCGCAGTTCCTCTCGGAGCCTGGTTCGACCGTCCCGATGGTCGGTGCCAGCGGTGCCATCGCGGGCGTGATGGGCGCGTACCTGCTGCGATTCCCCAGGGCGCGCGTCACCATCCTGATTCCGATCCTCTTCATTTTCTGGACCACCTTCCGTCTGCCGGCCTTCCTGATGCTGTCCTACTGGCTGGCCGTGCAGGTCTTGAGCAGCACCGGGGGCGGTGCCGGCGGCGTGGCGTGGTGGGCGCACATCGGAGGCTTCGTGGCGGGCATGGGGCTGGTCTTGCTGCGGCCCCGGCGCCGGGTTTGGGACCGGACTTGGCGGCGCTGAGGCGGCTCGCTGCCCACCTGATACGCGGCTGTTGGCATACTTGGAGGGACCCGTGCTTGAGATCGTCTTCTATACGCGACCGGGCTGCCGTCTATGCCGAGAGGCGCTGCGGCAGCTGGCGGCGGCCGTTCCAGACGCGACCGTGCGCGAGGTCGATGTCGACAGCGACCCCGACCTGCGGTCCCGCTACGGATTCGACATCCCCGTCGCCGTGGCCGACGGCCGGGAGTTGTTCCGGCATCGATTCGACCCCAGGTGCGTAGAGGCCGTCCAACGAGGCGCTGCCAAGCAATGAAGGGAATGCCGTGCCTACGGAACGAGCTATCGAGCTAGCGACATCGAGCATCCGCTTCGGGCCGGGGGTGACCCGCGAGTTAGGGCCCGACCTGGCCGACCGCGGGATCCGCAACGTCCTGCTTGTGACGGACCCCTACATCGCCCCGATGCATCCGGTGGTCACGGCCCGAGCGTCGCTCGAAGACGCGGGCATCCGGACTGCGGTGTTCCGCAACGTGGCCGTGGAGCCCACCGACGCGTCGTTCCAGGAGGCGATCCGCGCCGCAGCCGCGGCGGAGCCGGAGGCGTTCGTCGCGGTCGGCGGCGGTTCCACCATCGACACCGCGAAAGCGGCCAACCTCTACACCACCTACCCGGCGGACTTCCTCGACTACGTCAACCCGCCGATCGGCAGGGGCAGACCCGTGCCCGGGGCGTTGAAGCCGCTCTTCGCCGTCCCCACGACCGCCGGCACGGGCAGCGAAACGACAGGGGTGGCCATCTTCGACTTGGTGGCGATGCACGCCAAGACGGGCATCGCAGACCGAGGCCTCAAGCCTACCCTGGGCCTGCTGGATCCGGACAACACGCGCACCCTGCCGCCCGCGGTCGCGGCGTCGACCGGCCTCGACGTCCTCTCGCACGCAATCGAGTCGTATACGGCCCTGGGCTACCGGAAGCGCCCGGCCCCGGCCCGGCCCAAGCTGCGCCCGGCCTACCAAGGTGCCAACCCGATCAGCGACCTGTGGGCGCTCGCGGCGCTGCGGATGGTGCGCACGTACCTGCCGCGGGCGGTGGGGAACCCGGGCGACGACGAAGCTCGCGGCATGATGCTGCTCGCGGCGTCGTACGCGGGCATCGGCTTCGGCAATGCCGGCGTCCACCTGCCGCACGGGATGTCCTATCCGGTGTCGGGCATGGTCCGGGACTTCCGCATGGAGGGTTATCCGACCGGGCACGCGCTGATCCCCCACGGAGTGTCGGTAATCCTCAACGCGCCGGCGGTGTTCCGGTACACCGCTCCAGCCGCTCCGGAACGGCACCTGCAGGCGGCCCAGGCGCTCGGCGTCGATACAGCCGATGTGCCGCCGGACGCTGCCGGCGAGGTTCTGGCCGACTGCATCACGGGCTTCATGCGGGAACTAGGGGTTCCCAACGGCTTGGCCGGGGCGGGCTTCACGGAGGCGGACATTCCGGAGCTCGTGCGGGGGACGCTCCCGCAGCACCGGGTCACCAAGCTGTCTCCTAGAGCGTTCACCGAGGAAGACTTGGCGGGGATGTTCCGGGACGCGCTCCGAGCTTGGTAGGCCCCCTTGGCCGGCGTCCGGGCTGCGCCCGTGGGGAGCGCAGGTCCGCCGCGGGCAACCGGTCCGACCTTGCTGCGTCGAGTCCCGGATCCTCTGCCTAATGGTCCGGTAGCCCCGGCTTCTGCGCCCGTACATTCGCATCCGCACCGGGACTCGGGCGTCGACGTAATCGAGCACCTGGGCGACCCGCTTGCCGTCGTGGATTCGAGGTGGCACCGGCGACGCACCGCCTCACCACGAGATCGGCAATGCCAGGAACAGGGCGCCCAGCCTAGGAGCCCGTTGCTAAAGTCCGGCTGAGCGGCGCTGCGCACGGGGGCTTGCGGTGCGAGAGCATTCCGGGGGCTACTTGTTCACCTGTCGCTGGGCGCTCGCCAACGGATCCAGGGGCTCGTCTTCCTCCCTGCGACGAACTCCCCCAGGCCCCGACTGTCCCGCGCTGCGAGAAGCTCCACGAGGTGCTCGAGCTGGCCGGCTTCGACGAGTGCCTGGAGCGGCTCTGCCAGCCCTTCTACGCCGCCAAGCTGGGCCGCCCCTCGCTGCCGCCGGGCGTCTCCTGCCGCAGGCTGCTGCTCGGCTACCGGCTGGGCCTCCATGCCGAGTGCGCCAGCGCCCTGCAGGCCAGCGACACGCTCTCGATCCGCGAGTTCCTCGGCTCCGGGCTGAACGAGTCGACGCCGGACCACTCCCCGCTCTGCCGCCCACGCCAGCGCCTCGACCTCGAGACGCACCAGCAGGTTTTCGCCTGGGTGCTGGAGAGGCTGCGGGCCGCCGGGCTGGCGCAGGGCGAGACGGTCGGGGTGGACGCCACCACGCTGGAAGCCCACGCGGCGCTGAGCACGCTGCAGCGGCGGAGCACCCAGGAGGGCTCCGGGGAGTTCCTCGAGCGCCTGGCGAAATCCGCGGGCCTCGAGACGCCGACGCAGGCAGAGTGGCTCGAGTGCGACCGCCGGCACCGGAACCAGTCGCTGGCGAACCAGGAGTGGGAGCACCCGGTGGATCCGGACGCCCGGGTGGCCTGCAGGAAGGACGGTGCGCCGGACAGGGCCCCCTAGGCCGAGCCCGCGGTGGACCTGGACAGCGGCACGCTGGTGGGGCTGACCGTGCAGGCCGCGGTAGGCGACCCGGCGACGCTCGGGCCGACGCTGGCGGCGGTGGCAGAGGCGCAGGGCGGGAAGCCGCAGACGGTGGTGGCGGACCAGGGGTGCCACAGCGGCGCGACGGTGCTGGCGCTGGAGGAGTCCGGGCAGGAGCCGGTGCTTCCGGAGCCGCAGCGGAAGCCGCGCCAAGGGGAGCCGGGCCGGGAAGCCGAGCGCGCGGCGGGGGAGGCGAACCGGGAGCGGGTCGCCGGCGAGCGGGGGCGCCAGCTGGGGCGGCAGCGCTGCGAGCAAGTCGCACGGTCGAGGGCCCCCAGGTACGCGACCGGCGGGATGCGGCGGGTCCACCTGCGGGGCCGCAGCAACATCCTGAAGCGACTGCTCCTCCACGCCTGCGGGTACAACTTGGGTGTCCTGCTGCGGTCGCTGACGGGGAGCGGTACGCCCCGAAGCCTGCCAGGCGGCGGCTCCCTGGCCGTTGCGGCGCTAATTTGGCTTGGAGCAGGCCTCGGGAAGGCCCTGGAACGGCTTCTGCGCGCGTTTTCGAGCGTCTGGGCCGCCCGGCGGCCCGCGCGCGGGCTCGGAGCCTAGCCCGCAGGAGCCTTCGCTGCGTTCCGCCGCGTCTCGGCGGTGACTCGGACAGCGCCCTTTATCAACGGGCTCCTAGGGGCCTTGGTCAAGCGGCGGGTCCGTCGCGAACTGAGCAAGACCAAAGCATAGCTTCGCGACAACCTGGAAACTGCTTTCCAGTCTTGCCAGGAGCCCCGGAACAGGTGCAAGCTTTTTTTCGAGAGGTAGACTGCAAGTATATTTTTGCCTGAATTCTGGTGACACGACTTTTGTACCGATCAATACGAGAGCGCACGCTTGTAGCCGTAAGGATCGGGGCCGAGATTCTCCTCGCTTCGCTTGGCCTCGTTGAGCCTGCGCCTCTGCCCACGGGGTCACTGTGAATCCCGAGGATGTGCAAGAACTGCTCCCGGTCGGCGTGCGCCTGCAGCAGCGACGTCAGCACGGCCGTGCGGGAGACCACCAGCGGCTGGCGCACCCACCAGACGTGGAAGCAGTACGTCGGCGGCAGGGCCGTCATCGACCACCGCTCTCGCGTGCTCTCTTCGCCGATCGGCAGTCAGCGTTCGATCAGGCGCGTGTCTGTCACACTTCATGCCTTTTGTCGAAGCGCGCACTTCCGGTGATCAACGAAGCTTCGTTGATCACCGGGCCGGGCGTGCAGAGGATACACGGCTCTGCGCTTACTTCCGACACGCGGCAATAGATCAGGGTTCGTGAAGTCCTCCTTCAGACTCTTGTCGTTCGTACACAATACAAGCGCACTGCTGGCATGCGCCAGCGCCATGATGTGGGAGTCGTTCGAGCGAAAGCAGCGGGTGTCGACGTACTTGTCTCCCTCTTCGATACAGCTTCGCCGAATGCGCGTGACGAACCCGCGCTGCCGGTAGGTTCGCAGCAAGCGCTGGATCTTCTTGCTCTGCTTCGGCTCGTGGTCATGCTGCTCGTTGTGTGGACCCTTGGGCTGCTCGATATCATGTATGCTGAAACCAAGGCGCTTCAATTCCTCGTGGTACTTTCCGCCGTCCGGATACACCAATATGCCGTCCTTCCGTTCGATCCAATTCCGTAACGGTTTGATTTTGTCGGATAACAGTTCGCCGAACATGTTGGCATCAATGATTGTTCTGACGCACATCGGGGTTCTCAGTCAACCCCTAATAGGCGGTTGGTTTCCTGCATGAAGAAGGTTCCGTATTCCGGAGGCTCTCCGGCGAGATTTCCGTCACGGTCGACGCAGATATTGTGGATCTTCGATTCATTGTGGTCTGGGTTGCGTTGGAAGTAGGCGATCCGCAGAGCCTCCGGGGGTAACACGCCTTGCATGACACAAATGCGAAACCGGTCGATCAGGTGATCGCTATGGGTTTCGATGACGAATCGGTGCGGCGATTCCGCCATCATCTGCGCTAGCTCCGCCTGCGCCGAAGGATGGAGGTGAACCTCCGGTTGTTGCAGCAGGATGACGGTCGGTGGCAAGTTGTCGTCCATCGCACGCAACAAGCCGAGAATCGCATGCACGCCGTACCCGACATGGACCAAGTTGCGCCATCGTTCAGATTGCATGATCCGCACCTCGAAACTCTGCGTCCCGGGATCTTGGCGGATGTCGATGCTGGAGAACAGTCCGAGGCGGGCGCCGTTTCTGGAAAGGGCCGATCTGAGTGGTTCGGCGCCAACGGTGCCCAGCGGGCTTTCGGGGTATCGCCATGTCCTCGGGGGCAGATCCGGGGGAAGTGATTCGACGGCGATGGGTTCAGCGTCGAAGGGCATAGTGCGGAGGAAGTTCGTCAGTCGGGCGAACAATGCCTGTCGTTTGGCGTCGGCAGCAGCCTGAAGTCGCTTGCGGTATGTGGTCGGATCACCCTCAAAGGGCAACCGGCCGCGGCGAACGGCTTCGGATAGCCATGTCGAGATCTCCCGGTAACACAGTTCTGCTTGTCGGATTGCGAAACTGAAATCATCGGCGTCGAATCGCCAAGTCTCCGGTGGACCGGGCTCTCTGTCGACCGCGAGACGCCGCGATGTGCCGCTGCTGTCGCGAAAGTGGATCTCGGCGCTACGCTCGGACGGGTGCCCCTGCCTAGCGCCGAACGCGAACCGCACACGCGTCTGTAGGCGTGCGTCAAAGGTGCCGTCGAGGACGAACGCTTCGGCACCGTCGCGGGCGATAGTGCTGAAGTCACCCAGATCGTACGGCGGTTGGTCGAACGTCCCCGACCGGCCAGTCGAGGGATCTCGCAGATCACAAAAGCTTGCTAGCCTCGCGAATGCCGCGTAGCAGCCTAGGAAGGTGGATTTTCCCGTGTTGTTCTCGCCGACGAGCAGTGTGACCTTGCCCAGTTCGACTTCTTGCGGTTCCGCGAAACAGCGGACATCCTGTAGAGACAGTCTCGAAATCCCGCTCATGATGCCGTTCCCCGTCGCCACCAGTGCAGTTCCCGCCGGATCCGTTCAACGCCCCGTTGCTACCGCGAGGTGGAGCGCCCGCTGCCGACGGAACGGGCCGAAGCCTCAATGATGAACGGATACCGGACGCGGTCGCCTTCCGCGAGCGTTCGGCGCACCGAGCAATGCGGCCGACACGGCCCGTGCTCGGTCGAAAGCCGGTTTGGTATGAAGCTGTAGTGGAGCTTCCCGGATGCAGCCGGCCACCAGTCTTCACGTGCGATCAGCCGCACCATTTCCAGCACCATGTGGCTCGCGACGTTGGCGCTGAACGGAAAGACGTTCTGGTTCCGCGTTCCGTCAGACGATCTCGTTCGCTGCCGCACGTAGGACGGATCGTCCAGCGAGCCGTCGCGTTCCATAACAACATCGGAACTCGTGTACTGCCCATCGCATCGCAGGCAGCGCTCGTCAGGTCCGACGACCAAGGTGCTCCAGGCCGCCTGCCCCAATCGCCCGCTGGGTTTCCGGTCCACGAAAATCCCGCCGAATACGACAGGAATGCAGTGGGAATAGGCGATGTGGTTCAAAACATCCTTGGGGAGCGGCCGGTCCACGGCGGCGAACAGCACATCGCAGGCGAGTGCGGCAGAGTACGCCGGACGCTCTTCGATCCGGTGCGCTATCGCGTCCACACGGAAGTCCCGAGCTGTGGCGCTGCGCCGGAGGTTCCGGGCGGCCAGCGCGGTCTTTTGCTGCCCGATGTCGTCGACGTGAGCGTACAGGAGTCGATCCAGGTTGTGTCGTTCGACACGGTCGGCGTCGATCAGAACAAGATGGCGAGCCCCCATGCGGGCGAGTGTTTCGGCGACTAGGCAACCGACACTGCCCACGCCGACCACCCCGATCTGGAGACGGGCGATGTCGCTCTGGACTGTCTCGCCCCATGTGTCGATGGTCCGACGTAGTTCGGGCCGGCGCTCCGGCGGCGGCATGCTGCGATCGTTGTACGTAAGTCGCAGCCCGCGACCGACTACGCGCACCTTGTCGCACCAGCGGCGCTCGAACGCTTGCCCGAGCCGAACCCAGAAGCGAGCGCTCCAGGCACCGTCCGCACCGAGCGTTAGACCCACGAGAGGCAGGCCGCACGCACGGGCGGGTGCCGCGATGCGGTCGCGCTCGGCAACGATGTCCGCAGCGCTCATGTCCTGCCAGCCGGGGTCAAAATGACTATGCATGAACGCCAGTCCCGCGCGCTCGGCATGGGCGAGGCGCACCGCCCTTGCGAGATAGTGAGCTTCGAAGCTGACGTTGCCGTGGAGGTGTCGTTCCCCATCGCACGGCGGTACGAGTCGGAAAACCAGGGCGCTCTGCCTTGCGGTGCCGGTCGAGGGGTGCCAGAGCGCAAAGCAGAGCTCCTCTTGGCGATGTTCCTTGCGGATGTGCTGTAACAGCAGATCGCACGCCTGGATGTGCGCGGCGTGCGTCAGAACCGCATCGTACCTCATAGCTGCGACCAGACACGCGTCAGGTGCCGATAGACGTAAGTCTTCATGTTCTTGGCTTCCGGTGGCAGCTTATCCCAGAAGTCGTTAGGTGGAAAGCTAAAGACCGACCACTCGACATTCTGGTACCTGTAGCTGGTGTGCTTGGTAAGCCGGGCGGCCGGAAGATCCGCGACATGCAGGAAATGGGGCGGGTACTCGGGGTACGCGTTCTCCTGGAAGCTGATCCCCATCCTGAAAGTGGCCCCTCGGTGCGAACCGTTGGTAACGGTGTAGTTGAACATGATTACCGGCGGGTAGCTGCAAGAGGGGTCAGTCACGATCTTCGGGTGGAATCC
This sequence comes from Bryobacterales bacterium, assembly GCA_965213745.1. Taxonomy (GTDB): domain Bacteria; phylum Acidobacteriota; class Terriglobia; order Bryobacterales; family UBA6623; genus VXMF01. Next base: position 168,513 of record CBDBZZ010000056.1, read on the forward strand.
GAGATCGTCCAGTTCGCGCTTAGCCGTCTCGACGGCTCTCATGCCACCGGTGTTGCGCCGACATGGACAGCGAGAAACTGCTCGCCGTCCTTGATGGTGATCGGAGCGTCGAAATTCTGATACCTTGAGCCGTCAGCGATGTTCTCCAAGTAATAGCTGCCGAGGTCGTTGATGTCGATGCTGGCAGCGGCACCGGCCCGTTGCAGGATGGTCTCCAGAGACACAGGGTTGGTTCTGGTGATTTGTTCCTCTCCGTTCACCTTGTAGTGAACTTCGGCCCGATCAGTAGGGGGCTTTCTCGTCAACTCAAGCTTGTCGCCGTCCCGAACCTTGACTAGCTTATCGGGATCGCAGTACACGGTGCCGTCCACGACCTTGATGCAAAACCCATCGGTTCGGACCCCCGCTAGGCACAGCAGTTTGCGAACACTCAGGGGCGATTCAGCGACTTGAGGCTTGCCGTCTAGATCAAATCGTGTTTCTACACCCACAATGCACCACCTGCCCCCGCTATCGAAACACACCCATTAGCAGTAGTTTAGCAGAACACAGAAAGCCGACCTAAGGAGAGCGCCACGGCTGCTTTCTTTGAGCCGGGGAGACAGGCAGGGCAGGAGTTAGGCGCAGGGGCTGGCTTTTGGCATCGATTTCTGGTAAGGAGCAGGAATGGCCCGGCAGGGCCGCCCTGCCCGCCGGTGGCGGCGATCGCCCAGGTGCGAGAGGTGCAGGTGCGCTTGGTGCGGCCGCCAGAGCGGCCGAAGGGGGACCGTCTGCTAGACAAGCGGCACGATCTCGTCTGGGTCCTTCCACCGCTGCACGTCAGCGGGCTCGTACTGGGTGGCGCACCGCTGGGGGCGCTGCGACGTGAACTGAAGCCGCCGCAGGATCCGGCGCACCGTGGAGACGCTCAGGACGATGCCAAATTTCTCCCCCAAGGCTTGGCGCACTCGCTGCGGGGTCCACCAAGCGCACTCGCATTGGCATTGAGCGGGGTTTTGGTCTACGACGACGATGCGGGTCCAAGCAACGTGCCGGTCCGTTCCTTGGCGCGGTCGTCGGGTTCTTTTTCGATCTCGCAGGTTCTCCATTCTTCTCAGAAAGAAGCGTGAGATCCAACGATAAATCGTGCGTATGAAGCAAGGAACGCAAGACTTTATCTGGTCGACAGACTTGCCTCTGATGAACTGAAATACTATGTTTTTTCGAACCTTGAATTTCTGGTCCTCAGTAAGGCTCGAGAAGAAGAATTTTTCTTTTGTCATACTAATAGTGTGAAAAAATCCACTCAGAAGATCAATCGATGAAAGGATTCCAGGGACACGACTTTTGACGCGATCAGTACGACTGGGCGGCGCTGGGATCTCGGCTGGTGACCGCCTGCGCCCACATCCCGCCCTACCCTACCACCTCCTAACTTTGGATGAGGCTTGTCGATAATCAGGATGACTGATGACAAAGTCAATATCGACGGATTTCAGCGATGCCCGCACTGCTTGGACGAGGGCAGGCGTAGCTTGATGTGCGGTATCGATCCGGCGGCTCGAATAAGGGCAAGCAATCCGATGCTTGGTCACGAAGAGAAGGGCAGGCCCTGGTTGCGAACCACCGGTTGGCGACCGGATTTGGATAGAGTAGGGGCACGGCTCCCGCTCAACATGAAGACAGTTGAATCGCTAGCGACACGTTTCGCCGTCTTGCTCGGACTCTTGCTGCCGGCCGGGTTGGCTGCTGATGCTCCGAACATCGTTCTGGTCATGGCCGACGACCTCGGCTACGGGCATCTGGGCTCCTACGGCCAAACGAAGATCCGGACCCCGCATCTCGACCGCATGGCCGCCGAAGGCATGCGATTCACACAGGCCTACGCCGGGTCCACCGTCTGCGCCCCGTCTCGCAGCGTGCTGATGACCGGGCTGCACGGAGGCCACACCTCGGTGCGCGGCAATCTGGGGGACGCGCACATCCGGGATGCGGATGTCACTTTGGCGGAGGTTCTCAAACAGGCCGGCTACGCGACCGGCGGCTACGGCAAGTGGGGGCTTGGCCTGGAAGGCAGCCCGGGACATCCGCTGCGCCAGGGCTTCGACGACTTCCTGGGGTACCTGCACCAAGTCCATGCGCATTTCTTCTACCCGTTCTGGCTGACGCTGAACCACGGGCGGATGCATCTGCCGCGCAACGAGAACGGTGGGCGTGGCCAGTATTCGCACGATGTTGTCGTCGAACGCGCCCTCGAGTTCATCCGCAGAAACCGCGACCGGCCATTCTTCTGCTACCTGCCTGTGACGATCCCGCATGTGGAATTGGCCGTTCCTGCCGACTCGCTCGCCGAGTACCTCGGGGAGTTTCCCGAGATCGGCGGTGGTCAGGAACGCCGGATCGGCTACATCGTGTCGCCGAACCCGCGAGCGACCTACGCCGCGATGGTCTCGCGCCTCGATCGCGATGTGGGACGGATCCTCGCTCTACTGCAGCAACTGGGCATCGACGAGCGGACTCTGGTGATCTTCAACTCCGACAACGGGGCCCAGGCGAGGTTCGACGTCAGCGAGGACTTCTTTGAGGCGACCGCCGGGCTGCGCGGCTACAAGGGTTCGATGTACGAAGGCGGCCTGCGGGTGCCGCAGATCGTGCGCTGGCCCGGCCGCGTGCAGGCCGGCGCGGTCAGCGACCATGTCACCTACTTTCCCGACTTGATGCCCACTTTTGCCGAGTTGGCCGAGGTCGGGTCGCCCCCCACGGACGGGATCTCGATCGTGCCGACCCTGCTCGGGACGGGAAGTCAGCGCAGCCACGGGTGGCTCTATTGGGAACTGATGGCCAGCGGCAACGAGTTGCGGAAGCAGGCGGCCCGCAAGGGTTCCTGGAAATTCGTCCGTGAGGCGCCCGACCGCCCCGTGGAGGTCTATGACCTCGCCGCCGACGCAGCGGAAACGACCGACATCGCTGACAGGAGGCCGGATCTGGTCCGCGACTTTGCAGCGTGGGTTGTGCGGAATCGAACCGAGCCGCCCGACCAACCGCAGCGCTCGCCGGTCGGTTTCCGCGACTATGTGCAGCTCGCACCTGTGGAGCCGGCCGCCCTGGGAGCCCGTAACCGGCCGCCAGAGTGACAGTGCGCTGGGCCCGCTAGGCCGGGGCATCAGCTGACCTCGTCGATTCGCTGTGCAGCTAGGATCGCCGCGCCTTGAGTGACGACGGTTTCCCGCAACGCCGACGGCTCGATCCTGTAGCTGCCCCGGAAGTAGCGCACGACTAACGGTTCGACCTGCTCGCGCAAGTGCTCCACGACGCGGGGGCTCGAAGTCCCGAGCCCTCCGCCAACCACGACGACTCGGGGCGCGAGGATGTTGATTGCGGAGGCGAGAGCCACAGCGAGCTTGCCGAGTGAGTGTTCGACGACATGCTGGGCGAAGCGGTCGCCGTCTTCCCAGGCCTGGATGATCCGCTCGCAGGACGCCTTCTGCGGGTTTCCGTCGGTGGCGAGGGCGGACTGGCGCCAAGCGTCCGCGTGCTGAGCGGCCAGCCGCTCGCACAGGCTGCTGAGGCCAGGACCCGAGCACAGGGCCTCGACGCAGCCCCGCCCCCCGCAGCAGCATGGCGGGCCGTGCGGCTCGACGACGACATGCCCGATCTCGGCTTCGCCGTACTCACCGCAGGTCAGTATCCGGCCCTCCCGGACGATTCCTCCGCCGACGCCGGTGCCGAGGGTCACGTAGAAGACCGAAGCGGCCCCGGCACCGGCCCCGAAGTGCGCTTCGGCGAGCGCCGCAAGCTTGCAGTCGTTCTCGACGAACACCGGCGCTCGGAACCTGGCCTCAAGCGCCTCGACTGCGTCCACCTCGTTCCAACCGTCTTCGTGCAGGCACAGGTGAGGCCTGTTGGTGGGCCGATGCACAGTGCCTCCGAAGCCGAATCCGATGGCCCGCAGGCGGGAGTGCCGGCGGCTAGGGTGGGCTAGCAGGCCGGCGGCGGCTTCCAAAACGCGCCGGAGGCTGTCGGCTGCGCGGGCCCCCGGCGCACGTTTGACCACCGCTGTGCGCAAGAGGCGCCGGTTCGGCCCGGCCAACCCGGCCACCAGCTTCGTACCGCCGGTCTCGAGCGCCAAGAAGTGCGCGGCGTCGCTCACGGGTGTGCTCGGATCCACTGCAGCATGGCCCGGTAGGCCTTGCCGCGGTGGCTATGCTCCCACTTCTGGGCCATGGTCAAGCGTGCGAAGCTCTTCCGCAGGGGAGGGTAGTAGAACACCGGGTCGTAGCCGAAGCCCTGGCTGCCGGAAAGCCGCCGAAGGATGAGGCCCTCGGCCTCACCTCGGAAGAACGCCGCGAATCGACCCTGTCGCAGGAGCGCGATCGAGCAGACGAACCGAGCGGTGCGCTCTGCTCGGGGCACATGGCGAAGGTGGCGCAGGAGGAGTCGATTGTTCGCTAGGTCGTCGCCATGGCCGCCGGCGTAGCGCGCCGAGTGGATGCCGGGCGCCCCGTGCAGCGCATCGACCGCTAGACCCGAGTCGTCGGCAAACAGCCACTCGCCGACGCTGGCCGCGCTGTAGCAGATCGCTTTCTGCAAAGCGTTGGCCTCGAAGCTGGTGCCGGTCTCGGGACACTCCCGCGCCGGGCAGCCGCGCACTTCAACGCCCTTAGGCGACCCCTGCCGAAACTCATCCAGCTTGTGCCGGTTGGCGGTGGCGCAAACGACGAGGAGCATGTCAGGCGATCTCGATCAGCCGGCGCTGGGCCGCGATGAGGGCTGCGATGCCGCGCGCGGCGAGTTCCAGCTGCCGATCCAGTTGGGCTCTGGAGAAGGTGCGGCCCTCCGCGCTGGCCTGCACCTCCACGAACTCCCCCGCCGAGTTCATCACGACGTTCATGTCCACTTCAGCCCGCGAGTCCTCCTCGTAGCAAAGGTCCAGCACCGGCTCGCCGTCGACTACCCCGACGCTGACGGCCCCTACGTAGTGCTGGACGGGCGTCTTGGGAAGAGTGCCGAACTGCACCATCTGTTGGATGGCTGCGGCCATGGCGACCCAGCCGCCCGTGATCGCTGCCGTGCGCGTCCCGCCGTCGGCCTGGAGGACATCGCAATCCACGATAATCGTCCTCTCGCCCAGTAGGGCCATGTCGACCGCCGTACGCAGCGAGCGTCCGATCAGCCGCTGAATCTCGGAGGTTCGGCCTGAGGGCCGTCCCGTCTTCGCCTCTCGCGGCGTGCGAGTCGCCGTTGACCGGGGCAGCATGCCGTACTCCGCCGTTACCCAGCCGCGCCGTGAGCCGCGCAGGAACGGCGGCACCTTGTCGTCAACGGTGGCCGCGCAGATCACCTTGGTGTGGCCCACCTCGATCAGCGCCGAGCCCTCTGCAGTCGCCAGGACCCCGGGCTGGATGCGAGTCTGCCGAGCTTGGTCCGTCCGCCTGCCGTCAGTCCGCATCACTGGACATTCTCCCCTATCGCTCCTGGGCCGCCGCGGAATAGAAGCGCGCCGCCGTGCCGGGGTCGGGATCAGCCAGCAGGTCGCGGCGGACTGCGCCGGCGACATCCGTCAGGCGGAGTTCGCGGCCCCTATGCCGGTCGGTCAGGCGTTGGTACTGCAGGCCCGGCCTTGGAACTGGCAAGTGGCCCGCCTTCTGCTGTTCGAATCAAGCGGGCGACCCTGCTGGAACAGGAGCCTGGCGCGGCAGACCACCGCAGGCGCGGTGGCGATGTTCGGCGGAGTAGGGGGTGCGGACCCGGTGCTGAGGCTGCCGCCGGTCCAATCGCCTGAGCTGGGCGTCTCGCGGGAGTCGGTACTGGCCCGCCAGGCTGTCAAACCCTCCCCGGCCACCGCCGCCGAGAGCTAGCGGTCCGTGCAAGCAGCCGGACCAGCGTCTGTACGTCCCGAACGTCGCGCTCCCGAGGATCCGATCGCTGCAGGGGGAGCTGTAGACGGGGAGCTGTAGACTAGTTGGGATGCTGCAGGCCATCGCTCGGGATAGGGATGTATACGACGCTGTGGTCGTTGGCTCGGGGGCTACCGGAGGCGTCGCCGCGTGGCTGCTGGCCTCCGCTGGGCTCAAGACCTGCGTTCTGGAAGCCGGCCCGAAGATCACCGACGCTGACTTCACTGAGCATGTCATGCCCTATGACTTGAAGTACAGGGGCAACTCGGGCCGGCTCGTAGGCGGCATCCCGAAATCTCCCGAATTGATGCGCAACCGGCCAGTCCAAGGACTGGTCTACGCCTGCCGGGAATCCAACTACAAGTGGTTCGCCGACGATATCCGGAACCCCTACCAGACGCCCAAGGACAAGCCGTTCCATTGGATCCGCATGCGCGTCCTCGGGGGCCGGTCGCTCTCGTGGGGACGGCAGTCCTACCGGATGGGCGACATCGACTTCAAGTGCGCCGACCGCGACGGCTACGGGGAGAACTGGGGCATCGAATACGCCGACCTCGTGCCGTACTACGAACAAATTGAGCGTTTTATCGGTATCAGCGGTATCGCCGAAGGCCTGGACCAGCTGCCGGACAGCATCTTCATGCCGCCCATGCCCTTCAAGTGCGGCGAGGTTTTGTTCCGCAACCGCCTGCGCAAGAAGATGGGCCGGGTTGCGACCATTGGCCGCACAGCGATCATCACAAAGCCGCATGAAGGTCGCCAGGCCTGCCACTATTGCGGGCCGTGCGAGCAGGGCTGCATCACGCACTCGTACTACAACAGCCCGACGACGACGCTCAAGGCGGCGCTGGACACGGGCAACTGCGACTTGGTCGTGGACGCCGTCGCGAGCCATCTGACGCGCGACCCTCGGACGGGCAGGGCCGCGGGCGTGGCATACCTGGACCGGACGACGAGAAGCCCGCAGGAAGTGCGCGGCAAGGTGGTGGTGCTCTGCGCTTCGACTCTCGAATCGACGCGGTTGCTGATGCATTCCGCCGACCACGGTCTCGACTTCAACTCCAGCGGCATGCTCGGCCATTTCCTCATGGATCACATCTACAGGGGCGGCGCGGGCGGTCTGATGCCGGAGCTGAAGGCGAAGCCATGGGTGGGCCTGCCGACTCGCCCCAACGGCATGTACTTGCCCAGGTTCCGCAATCTCGACCGACCGCACACGAACGGTATGATCCGGGGCTACGGGTACCAGGGCGGCAGCGGCCCCGGATTCAATCTGACTGCCAAGGGTTTCGGTGCGCAGTTCAAGCGCGCCGTGCGTGAGGAGAGTCGCTGGTACACCAGCTTCGGCGCTTGGTGCGAGTGCCTGCCGCGCTACGAGAACCATGTCGCTCTCAACCGAGACCGGCGCGACGCCTGGGGCATCCCGACGCTGGACATCCACTTCGAGTGGTCGGACAACGAGAAGGCCCTGTGGAACGACGCGAGGGTGCAAGCGGCCGAGATGCTCGAGGCGACGGGCCATACCGGCGTGCGGATGACCGGCCAATACTCGGTGGGAGGCTTTTGCATCCACGAGGTCGGCACGGCCCGCATGGGCACCGATCCGAAGAGGTCTGTGTTGAACACGTGGACGCAGACGAATGACGTGGACAATGTCTTCGTCACCGACGGTGCCGCGTGGGCCTCTATCGGCTGCCAGAACCCGACGCTCACCATGATGGCCATCACGGCCCGCGCGGCGAGCTACATCTCCGAGGAGGGCCGGAAGGGGCGCTGGGCCTAGGCCCCGGGCCCTACTGCACCAGAGGCGGCTTGGCCTCGGGCCTGGGCAGGTTGGGCAGCATGGCGTGGAGCCGTTCCCAGGTGTAGATGCCGGTGGAGTGGCCGTCGCTCCAGAAGATCTGGATGGCGTATCGCCCGACCGGCTCGATCCTCTTCGGATAGACCAGGATAGGCAGCAGGCCCTCGGTCACCACGCGCTTGCCGGTGATCTCGTCGACGCACGAGGCGCAGGGGCACTGGCCGCGCAGGAAGCGGGCCGGATAGACCGCCTGCTCGCCCGTGTTCCAGCGGATGTGGACATCGTGCGCTCCGTGGCGAGAGATCTCAACGGGCCTAGGCTCTAGCTGCTGGGCCATGGAAGCCTTATTGCCTAGTGTAAGCCTGGGGCCAACCGCCGGATGAGCCGACAGCTCCGGGCGGGGCCCCGGGGTTCAGAAATCCCGAAACGGGCCGCGAGGGTCGGCGGCCTCCATGGCCGCAACCCAGTCGCGATACCGCTCTTCGACGCGGGATCGGACCTCCGGCAGTTCTGCGCTCAAATCGTTCCGCTCGCCGAGGTCTTCGGACAGATCGAACAAGCCCCCTCCGCGCCGGGAATGCACCAGCTTCCATTGGCCCACGCGGGCGCCGAACTCGCCTTGGCGCTCCCAGAACATCGCTTCGCGAGGCGACGGCTCGCGCCCTTGGAGCACCGGGAGCATGTCGAATCCGTCGAGTTCGACACCTTCGGGCAGGCTCGCTCCCGCCGCATGCACCAGCATGGGGAAGACCTCTAGTGCGGAAAGGAACTCGTCCGAGACCGACCCAGGCTCGATTTGGCCCGGCCAGCGCAGCAGCAGCGGGACGCGGACGCCGCCCTCGAACATCTGCCCCTTGCGTCCGCGGAGGGGGCCCGAGTCGCCCCCGCCGCCCGCGCCGTTGTCCGAAACGAACAAGACGATGCTGTCGTCGCGGAGCCCGTAGCTGTCCAGACGGTCGAGAATCCGGCCGATGGAGGCGTCCATGCAGGTCACAGCCGCCATGAACTTGTGCCGCCGCTCTCCGTCGAGGCGGTCAGGGGACGGGTACTGGTCCAGGCACGCACCGGGCGCTTGGGCGAAGCCCCGGATGCCCCGGTCGAGGCTTGAGGCGCCGTGGGGCGCGTTGTACGACAGGTAGACGAAGAACGGCTCCGCCCGGTGGCGCTCCAGGAACCGCAGTGCCTCGCGCTCGAACAGGTTGCTGGTGTAAGTGCCCTTGTCCTCCCGGGTCTTGGCGTTGCCGCGGTACATCGAGGGGACACCGTAGCGCTCGTGGGTCCAGTAGTCGATGCCGGTGTTGACGAATCCGTAGAAATCGTCGAACCCCCGTTGGAGCGGCAGGTACCGCCGGAGCGATCCCAGATCCCACTTGCCGAAGACTCCGGTGGCATAGCCGACTTCGGCGAGGACCTCGGACAGGAGCACTTCGCGCAGGTCCATGCCGAGGATTCGTTCCGGGCTGATCGCGTACTCGTAGTCGGGGTAGCGGTAGCCGTCGTTCACCCGGTCGTTGCGGAAGTTGTCGTAGGTGCCGTTGCGCTGGGGGTAGCGTCCGGTCAGGAGTGCCCCTCGGGAGGGCGTGCAGACCGGGAACGCGGAGTAATAGCTCGTGAGGCGGACACCCTCGGAGGCGAGTTGGTCGAGGCGGGGAGTGAGGATGTCGGGGCTCCCCATGGAGCCGAGGTCCCAGTAGCCTTGGTCGTCCGAAACGATGAGGAGGATGTTGGGCGGGCGCGCCTCTAGCAGCGCTGCGGCGGCGGCCAGAAGCAGAGCCGATCGGGCAAGCATCGGGCCCATTGTAGGTTGGGTAGAAGCGTGCGGCGGACGAAAACGATCTGGATTAATCCTGCGACGACGGTTAGGTGCAGGGGACGAGCCGCAGCTTTGTACGGGCGTGGCCGATGAGCACGAGCAGCTAGAAGCTAATCCTCGCGCCAGTGTGTCCCCGCGCTGCCCAGTCCGCCGACGGCGCTTGGTGCGGCCGCCTAGCGCCGCCTTACCTCGCTCGCGGGCTCGCCCTTCGTACGCTCGGGAAGGCACCTTAGCGCGCATACCTCCTCGCTAGCGTCGAGACTACCCAGCAGCGGATTCGGCGAGCAGGGTTGGAGGCAGCGGGATTGCTCCCCATACCCTTCCGGCGCAGCAAGAATGGCATCAAGCGCAGCCTGCTTGACCGGCCGGTCGGAGCTGGTGCCTGTTCGGCGTGGCAGCATTGCCCTGAGCCCCTCGACCTCTTGGCTGCCGAGAGAACAGCGGCTCCGCCGCATCAAGCGCGCCTGCCGCAGCTTCCAGACCGTCGATCTCCAGGTCCGGCCCATCCCCCCCGACCGCCCCAAGCGCGTACGCGCCCAGGTCTTCTTATGCATGCTTGTCTGCCCTGTCGCATGGCGCATGCGCCGCAAGCTCGCGCCCTGCTGTTCGACGACGACCCGCAAGCCAACCCAGTCGAGCGGGCGTCGGTACTGACCGGGCCAAAAATCATGTCGAATAGATCTACTTTTCACTTGCCATGGTAGGTCCGCTGGGAATTCATTATT
>CBDBZZ010000057.1:0-42967 GCA_965213745.1 Bryobacterales bacterium
TCCCGGGTCGTACCGGTACAGCAGCGTTCTTCCGCGGTGGGTGAAGGACTCCGTCACCGGCTCCGCGGCTGCGTAGCCGCTGGGCCATGCGGACAGAGCCGCGACGGCCAAGGCAGCAGCTAGGGGATGTCGCATGCTTCCTCCCGGCGGGACGAGGTGCTCGCAGCCGCGGGGAGGGCCCGCTCCCCGCCCCGCGGTGCGGATGGGACTCCCGCTATCCGGCCCTCTAGGCTACCACCCCTGCGCGGAGGCCTGCAGGACTTGTCGCGCCATGGCCCCGCAGCTCCGTACGCCCCGCACGGAAGCCCCCGGTCGCTGGCGGTCATGAGGGCGGTAGCGTCCCTGAGGGACCACTCCCCGGCAGGCCGGGCTTGGGCCCCATCCTCAGCTTCGACACCGCGATTCCGCAAGCCGTCGCCTCTATGCCGGACCTGCGGGCATCAAGCAGGAACTGCAGGTTGCTCCGATCCTGCGCGTCGCCGCCCGGCGCACCCCGGGCCCTGCAGGACTTGCCCTCCTGCAACGCCAGGGTCGGCGTCGGGGTCGTGCGGAGCCGCTTCCCAAGCTCCAAGCCAGTATCGCAGCCCCTCGAGAGGGGTTGCGTCAAAGCCTGCGGCATAGTAGGCAGCGATTACCGTACTGATCGCGTCAAAAGTCGTGTCATCAGAATTCAGGCAAGAATATACTTGCAGTCTGCCTCTCGAAAGAAGGCTCGCACCTGTTCCGGAGCTTTTTGCAAAGACTGGCAAGCAGCTTCCCAGGTTGCCGCGCAGCTGTGCTTCGGTCTTGCTCAGCTCGCGACGGACCCGCCGCTTGACCAAGGCCCATAGCAGTTCCACAGGATTGACTTGCGGCGAGTAGGTCGGCTAAAAATACAACTCTACCGCGGCTTGGTTCGCTTCCAACCACTCCCGGATGATCCGGGCCCGGTGAATACTGCCATTATCGATTACCAACAGAATCTTCCGGTCCGTTTCCTCCGCGATCCGCTCCAAAAACTCCCGGAAGACCTCCGCCGTGACAGGACCTTCCCGCACGGTGGCCTAGAGCTGGCCCTCCGGGCTGATGGCTGCCAGCCGGTGGAGGCGGAAACGCCCGCTAGCCACCCGCCCGACGGGGGTCTGACCGCACGGGCCCCAGGTGCGCCCGTACACGCTCTGCGAAGCTAGGCCGGACTCGTCGGTGAAGGCGATCATGGCTCCCAACTCCTGGGCACGACGAAGGATCTTGGGGAACTCTGCGTCTTTCCAGCGCTGCACGACAGCGGGATCATACCGGGTGGCGCGCCACTTGGGTCGCTGCGGGGTGAGTCCGAGCCGCCGTAGGATCCGGCGCACTGTGGAAACGCTCAGGACGATGCCGAACTTCTCCCAAAAGGCTTGGCGTACTCGCTGCGCGGTCCACAAAGCGAACTCGAATTTGCATTGATCGGGGTCTTGGTCAACGACGACGATGTGGATCCAAGCCAGGTGCCGGTCTGTCCATTTGCGTGGTCTTCCCGTTCCTTTTCGATCCCGAAGGCTTTCCGTGCCTTCCAGGATGAAGCGTGAGATCCAGCGATAGATCGTGCGTATGGAGAAAAGAACGCAGGACTTTACCTGGGCCACTGACTTCCCCCCGAGGAACTGCAGGACCGCTTTCTTTCGAACCTCGAACTTCTGGTCCTCAGTAAGGCTCAGGGAGAAGAAGAATCTTTCTCTTGTCATACTAATAGAGTACAATAAATCCACCCTGCAGGTCAATCGAAGAAGCGATTCCCGAGACACGACTTTTGACGCGATCAGTACCCGGTGCTCCGCCAATTACGCTTGCCCCTGAGCTCTTGGAAGTTCTTCGGCTCGGCATGATTCCGTCTCCGAGATGGTGGGAAGTGCGCGGCCCTCGGACAAGGGCTCTCGCCCCGCGGCCCGCCGAACTTGCGCCTGCGCCCTGCCGGGCAACTGCGGGCGGCTTGCGCCGTCGGGAGCGGATTGGCGCAGCTCGCGTGGCGGCATCCCGCCGCCGCGAACAAGCCCGGGGCGGACAACAGCCGCACGCATCCGGTCAAGCCCCGCGCCGCCTAGGCGGTGCATGCGTCCGTCGCGAGCCCCGCCTGGCTTCTTCCCGCGTTCGTTCGATTGCGAACAGGTCGGGAAGGAGGCTCGCGAGCTTAGCCTCGGGGTTCGGGGCCGGCAACGCAACGCGGCCGTCGCGGTTCGTAGCGAGGCCTGCGTGCGCCCTCTCGACCGCCGAGAGCCGTGCGTTCGGAAGGCACCGTGCCGGGGCCGGGAGGCAGCCCGGGGCTGGGGTGGCAAGGTGCGCCACGGGTGGAGGCCCGGTGCCGGGGGACCCGGGACGGCGGGCTGGAGGGCATAGGTGCCTCTATGCGCACGACTGAGAGCTGGAACCGGCCGTCTACCCAGCCCGAGGCCGAGTCCAAGACCTGCGAGACCCAAGCCGCCGCAGCGGTGTCGAACACCTGATCCCGCACTTAGCAGGGCCGCCCAAGAAAGGACGTGGGCTCGGGCAGCGGCTAGAAGGCGATCAAGAGCACCGCCACCCGGGTATGGGACCCCGGCCTGCCGGGGTTCGTGCGGCGCGGATTGGCGGGCACCGGGCCGCACGGGGCACCTGAGTACCTTCGCCCGGTGCGAGGGGCCAAAGCGCGGCGAGCTGGCCGAGCGACTTGACGAAATCGCAGGGCCTGGCGAGCTCTGCGATGACTGCCCCCCGGGGGCCAATATCGCCGGAAGGAGGCTGATGCCACAGCCCCGCGAAGCTTGCACAAGACCCGACCCCGCTCCAGTTGCGGCCACAGTCCACTCATGCGCGTTGCTCACAGGCAAGCAACGTAGCACGGACTGTTGGCAGATTGCAAGTATGTATTAGCGCGTTGTGTCGCCCGTGCCGCGTCACTGATGTGTTCACAAGTAATTGCACGAAAAATCTCTGCAAGTTATTGATTCTATTGGTGGATTGCTTGCAATTACTTTTGGCAAAATTGGCAAGCTCACGAGATTGGCCTATATGCTACTATCTTGCAATCACTGGCGAGAGATTTTCCGTGTCCGGGACTTGCATGCCCCGGGCGTGATCGAGAGTTCTCGAGCACCGCGAGCTGGCGACCGAGCGATCCCGGGAATGCCGCAGTCCTCCGGGACTTCACTGGCAGGCTTGGGGTCTGTACTCTAGATTCCCGGTTAATTCCCCGAAATGGCGGTTGGGGACCGTAGGGCTTGAGCGGAGAGCCCGGCGTACCCGGCACGGGCCCCTCAGCCCGTCGCCGAGCGACTTGGGCACCCCCGCAGGTGTCCTGCGCCCCCGGCTCCGGGCGCACCGAGCCACCTGCGGGCTCCGCGTCGGTCCCCTGCCGCTGGGCCCGGCGCGGCTCCGGCCGCACCGACCCAGCCCTAGCCCGGCTCCCTCCGGCCACGCCGCGGGCAGCAGCCAGTCCAGCCGCAGGTTGCTCCTGCTGCACAGCCGCTGCAGCCGCCCCACGCTGCCCACGCAGTACCGGATCAGCGGCCGCAGCCCGGGCTGCCGCGCCGCGGACGGCAGCACCTGGTACGGCAGCAGCTGCTGCGCGATCTGCCCGCCCAGGTAGAAACCCTGCTGCGCCGCGGGCGAGCGGCACAGCGGAGGCTGCAGGCCCAAGTCCGTCAACGGCCCCTGGCACGCGGGTTCCGGCCTCTGCTGGCCGCGATGGCCCGCTCCTTCCCCGCCGTGCCCAGAGGCTCCCCCGTCCTCCCGCAACCCCATCGCGGCCGCCAAGCACAGAATCGGGGCCTTTTGGCGCGGATCAGCCGCACTCACGGAATCATCCCCGCCCCGCTGCCGGCAATAGCTCACCAGTTCCTTGCAGGAGTCCGCGCTGGCGGCCCGCAGCCCCACCGGCTGCCGTCCTGTCAGCCAAGGCACTGCATCCCGGTCCAGTTGCTCCCGCCCATCCCCTCTCACGTCCGTGCCGCCCGCGTGCAGCCGCACGCTGACCCACGCCGCCCCCACGCACACCGAGTGCAGCCAGGACTGCTTCTCGCCGTGGTAGCCGCGCTCGGCGTGCTCACACAACTGGCCCTCCCCCTCAATCCCCGGGCCGTCCCCGCACACCGGCACGGAGCCCCACCGCTGCCCGCACGCCTGCGCCCCCAGCGGCACCAGCCGTGCGCACTGCCGCAACCCCTCCAGCGCCGCTTGGTGCATCCGCTGCAGGTCTGCGCCGAGCCGCCAGCTGGCGGGCCCGGCTCGCAGCCCGCACGCTCGGCGGGCGGCATCATCGGCCCTCAGGGCGGCGACCGTGTGGAGGTGCCCCCCGCCGGCGCAGGCCGCGTAGGTCCGCGCCAGCAGCAGCTGCCCAGCGCGGCCACTGCGCCGGCGGCGCTGGAGGCGGACTGCCACGGCCAGCTGCTCGGGCAGCCCGAGGAACCGGGCCAGCCGTACCCCCACGCCGAGCCCGGCTAGGCCCGTCAAGTCGTCGTCGCAGACGCCGTAAGCCAGGGTGGGAGCCCTGTCGGGGGCCAGGGGGCCTCCCGAAAAATCGAGAGGCATCCCCGAGGTGCAATCCGCGGCCCCCCGGAGGACCGTCTAAGTCATTGCAGCACAAACACGTTCCAGCTCGTGACCGGAATTTTCACCCGGGAATCAGGGTGGCCTCAGCGCTCCATTCCGTTTACGCGCATACTGTCTCTTTTGGCTTCTCAACGGCAGCTTGGAATCCATTCCCCTTTTTCTTCGACTCTTCCTCACTCACCCGTCGGGTGTCGAACTTTCGACCCGTCTCCTGGGATGACCATGGACCGGAGTATGATCGCAATGCGCCCGCCAAAGACTCCAGCAAGCTACCGGTCTCTTCTCCCCGCAAAGTGTCAGTCGTCAGGATTCGGACACGGACGCCAGTGCGACGCGTCCGCCAGCTCCTGCGCGTGGCGCGTCTGCTCCTCCCGATCCACGGTGGCCGAATCCGGCAGCACGATGTCGCCGTGATACGGGTTTCTACCAAGTATGGGAGTGGCCACCACATCCCGGCCGTTGCTGCGTACCGCACAGGCGGCTACGGCCGCCCAACCATAGAACTTGCGACCACGATCAGGGACGGCGGTTTGCGCCAAGGCGGGAGCCTTGGACTGCGACGCCACGCTGAGCCTGTCAACCGAGATGCGGGTTTGGCCCTCCCTAGTCAGGAAGATGGTGCGGAACAGTCGAGCGCAATGCACGGTTGGTGTGCCTGCTCGCAAAAACACTCCGTCCCAGTTCCTCGTCAGGCCCGATCTCCTCAGGAACCTGCATCTCAAACCCGGTCCCGTTCGTCCAGCTCACTGAGCGCTTCCCGGAAGAAGCCGTCGGGGAGCGTCGTTGCGCTGGAGTACCGGGCGCGACGATGGCGGCCGTTCAGATTGACCGAGCATAGTACCCCGCCGCTCGAATCGCACAGAACGAGCACCGACCGTCCAGAACCCCCCGAGACGACAAGCGCGATCTCGCCGTCCGGCGTCGGATAGGCCTCCAGACGGGACGGGCGAAGCCTGTGAAGCCTGTAGAGATCCTGCAGGAGGCGTCTCGCGTTCCGTACTGCGGTGTGGGACGGTCGAGGGAAGCCCTCATCCTGTGCTTCCGTGACTGCACCGTCGACATCGTGCAAGGCGGTGCGCAGATCAGCAGCCACCGGAGGTTCGACCGACATGACCGCCGGAGGGGTCTGTTTCGGCCACAGTACACGGAACAGCGCGGGTTGCAGTTGCTGCCACTGTCGCTGTATGTCCAGGCTCGACAGGTGATTGAGCGCCAACGCGTTTGAAAGTGCGGGGGTGCTCAGTCTTCGCCAGAATTCGGCTGACCGCGCGGTCGTCGAGTCCTCTGGATCATGCAGGTTACAGCTAACGAATGTCTCGGCGGAAATCGGCAGCGCTTCCTCCAGGTGTGGAACAGCTCCGAAGTCCCGTGGCACCGTATCTGTCGAGCCGAGTGTGGTCTGCAGAACAGTCACGTCAGGTCGCGGAAGGCGTGCGGCGTGAACTTCTCCGCGAGCGCACGGCAGTCAAGTACGTCGCTTTCCCATTCGCGGACGATAGAGATGAGGGTGTCGATGCGCGCCTGCGAGCTGATTTGCTCCAGATCGCGATGGACATTGGCTTGGAACAGCAATCCCTGGGTCTGCTGGCCGTTCGGGAGAGGTCTTGCCGCGCCAAGCACATCCATGCTGATCTTGCGTGAACCGAAAGGGTAAATCGCCTTGAGCTGGATTTCTGGGTCGCTGTCCTTGAAGGACAGCCACGAACCCCGCTCGTCGAGCACATTCGACACTCGAGCGCTGTCGGCGTCGCCCGAATCGATGTAGAGCTTCGGGTTGATGCCCACCGCCCTGTATGGAACGTGGGACACCGCTCGGGCGTAGCGTTCCGCCATCTTCGGGCAGGCGCTGTCGGCCCAGGGGATTCCAGGCACAGACTGAACAAACACGACCCGCTCCGGATCGGCGCGCACGGTCAAGCCCCCCTCGTAAGTGACTTGCGAAAAAACGGGGGTGGCGATGGCGTTCTCCTGGAGCGGCCGGCTCTTGTCGATAATGTCGTTGTGGACCAAGAAGTCAGGGTTGATTATCGACGGGTTGTTCGATGTGACAACCAGGACGACCGACAGTTCGAAAAGATCGGTGCGCTGGGTGCTGCCAACAGCAGCCGCATGTGCCTGCTCCGTCATCGTCCATCATCTGGCGGCGCACGCCAGAACCCGCCGTCGCGTGCGGCCCCTTAGTCGCATCATTGATGCTACCAGCATCGGGCGGCCGCACCAGCATCAGCGCGTCCGAGGTGCTGGAGCCATCTCCACTCAGCGCAAAACGCTGCAGTGCAGCCGGTGATCTGGGCTGGTGCAAGAGTACCGCACGCACCCACCTACAGCGCCGAGGGCGGCCGATGTCGAGACGGCTGGTGCGGCGCTACGTCTGGATCTGCGCCGAACGCCTGCCGTGCGCCGAAGCCCCGCCGCCGAAGCGGTCGGAGCGACGAACGGGCGAACCGACCACTGCGGTCCGGTGCTTCTCCCCACGGGCGGTCCTTCAACGTCAGCTCCAGAGTCGCGATGGCCGGTGTGAATCGCCCGCACACTGCCCGTTTAGCCTTGTTCAACGCAGTCTGAGCCGCACCCCCAGTTGGTGGGCATCTACCCACGCTGCTGGTGCCGGCGGGGGGAGCCTCAGCGCACGGGACGCCCTGGGGGCCGAGCGGGCGGGCTGCGCACCGGGCCCGACAGCCGGCGGCTGGGGGCATCCCTGCCGCGAATGCACCGGACCGTGCGAGATGGGTTACCGCAGGGCGCGCGGCTGGTCGGCTGGCGGCTGATGCCGCGGGTGGCGCGGGAGTGCATGCAGCGGTGGGGGTGCGGGCCGCCAGCGCGGACTCCGGCGGGGCGCTGGCGAGTTCCTACCGCCAGCGGGGCTGGGCTGATGCCGTGAGCGTGACCGACCCGCGGCACAAGGCTCCGCTTCTGCGGCAGGCGGCCGCGCTGGAGTTGCCGGAGGACGCGGGGGAGCCCCTGAACGCGGAGGGCCGGGAGCGGGCGCTCGCGGGGGCGCCCCAGCCGCCCCCGAGGCCGGAGGCGCAGGTGGATGGGGTGATCCGGCGCGACAGGAACGGGGAGCAGCGGTTGCCGGGGCCGGTGTACACGGGGATTCCGGTGAGCCAGGACCGGTTGCCGCTGGCGGAGCTGGTGCGGCGGCACCGCGGCCGGCAGGGGCAGGAGCATGCGTTTCAGGAGCCGTTGCCGGACCTGGGCCTGCCTCATTTGCCGTGCCGCTCGCACGCCGGCGAGCCGGATGGAGCCGGGCCCAGCGGAACGGGACCCACACGGAGCACGCGGGGGGCCCGGGGGGCCCGGACCCGGGCGCGCAGCGGCTGCAGTGAGGGCGCAGGCCGGCGCGATGCGCCTGCGGGGGCCAGGTCGCTCGGCGACGGGCTGAGGGCCCACGCCGGGCGCGCAGGGCTATCCCTTCTACCAGAGTGGCCCCGCATCCCCCATCTCGGGGAATTAACCGGGAATCTAGTCCCCTCCTCCACCCCGAAGCCCGCCGCCCTTGGACACGACGCCTTCGGCGCATTGGACCGAGGCTCCCGCCGGCTCGCCCGGTTCATGCAGGCGCTCAACTCAACCACGGAACCGAGCACCTCAGCGAGATCGACTTCAACGCACGGCGAGGATTCAACACTTCGAGGCCTGCGCCGACTTCCTCGGATTCCTAGTCCAAGACTTCTGGAAGCGTAGCCCCCGTCACAAACCACAGCCTGCATCCGATCGCATTGCTCGTCCGACCAACGAATCCGAATGACTAAGCACCCAGCTGCCCGCCGATGGAACGATCCCGGTCCAATCGTTCCACACACCGTCCTGCGCGGAGCCCCCACGCCGCTCCGGGGAACGCTCCAAGTTTCAAATCGCCTTCCAGCCACACTGGAAAGCCGCCTTGCGCATGCTATAATTTATATATGCTCCCCAAGCATCTATTCCCGCTTTTCTGGGATATCGATTGCACCCAGTTCCACCCTCAACAATATCCAGAATACACGATTCTACGGATCCTCGAATACGGGGACAGTGCGGCGATACGCTGGCTCAATAGTATTTTCGTGCCCGACGAGATCTCCAGCGTACTCCGTAAAGACCGGCGGCTGTCCCGCAGGTCGGCCCGTTTTTGGAGCATGGTCTACGAAGTTTCCGAGAATGAGGTGGCTGCATTGCGAGTGGGATCGGGGGCAGTCGAACCACCTCCGCCGTTCGGAAGCTGGCCGTGTGCGACATGACAGGACGGAGGGCACCATGGCACCCCAGAGTACTTGATCCCTGGACCGAGGAGACGCTCCGTCATCTATCCGAGTCCCCACTGGCAAGCAGATTCTACCTTGCCGAAGGAACCGGCTTGGCACTGAGGCTCGGCCACCGGTTTTCGGCGGATCTCGACTTCTTCAGCGCGTCCGAATTCAATTCGGACGATATACTTACGGAGTTGCTCTGCTCATTTGATTCCCTGCATTTGATATCGCGAGGGGTGGGGACTCTGCACGCCTCGATCGGCCATACAAAAGTAAGTTTTTTGAGCTACCGCTACCCTATCCTTTTTCCCGTAACTGCGTTCGAAGGCATTGCTGTAGCCGATGCACGAGACATCGGATGCATGAAGCTCAGCACGGTTTCAGCCAGGGGATCACGGCGTGATTTCATCGATCTCTACTATATCTGTCAATCCCACAATCTCCAAGGAATAATGCGATTGTTTAGAGAAAAATATCGTGGAATCCAATACAATCTCTTGCACATGCTGAAATCTCTAACCTACTTCGATGATGCGGACTTAGAACCATTCCCCATCATGCTTCAGGAACTCAACTGGGAATCCGTTAAGGAGTTTTTTGTGGAGCAAGTTCGAGAGTTCCTGGAGGCAGAACCGTTGCTTTGAAGTCGGACGACACTCCGAGCGATCTAAGCGCGTTGACGCCTTTCCAGGATGTGTAGGCAGCCCCTCGCCGCAACAAATGAGCCCGAAGCCAGCCGCATCAGCTGCCCGAGCCAAGGCGGGCGGGGCGGGGCTCGGTCCTGCCGACCGGGCCGCGAACTAAGACTCGGAAGGGCCCGAACGGTTGGGCTCGTCACTCGTCGAACTAACCAGACTCGTCCTGGAAGACCTGACACCTACCGTTGCGATGCCGAGCGGTGCCCTTTACACGTTCGACCGGAGGCGGGCCAGGGGTGCCCAGAGACCTGGGTGAGTATTCCGAGACTCCCGGGACGTTTCGCTAATCGCGAGGCTGTGCGGCGACGACGGGCGGTGCCTCTGGCCAAGATGAACCCAGCAAGGTCGAATCAGCCAGGAGCGAGACTAGGGAGGTCGACTAGGCGACCCGAGTTCCGGCCTCGCACGTGCGGAGCGCACGCGGAGCATCGACCCGCTTCTTCAAAGCAGCGGTCCGCTCGTTTTCCAGAGTCCAGAGAGCAGCCCCTAGCAAAGACCAACGCGGATTTCGGCGGCCTCGTCGCCGCATGTAGGCCATCGGCCCACCCGACCGCGGCCGGACCGCCTTCCAAACGTGGCCGCTCGGAGCCGTGCCGATTCCTATTGGCTGGCGGGCTTCCTGCTCGCCGCATCGGGCCTAGGCGGCGCTAAAGCTACAATTCGAGCCATGCTCTCGGTCTTCTCCTCTCCGGCGCGCTACACCCAAGGTCCCGGAGCCACCGCCTCGCTCGGTCCAGAGATGCTGGCAATCGGCCTGAGTGGCCCGGTCCTTGTCCTGGCGGGACGCAGTGCCTCCGCGAAACTGACCGAGACTTGGCGGCAGACCTTCGAAGACGCCGGCCTCGACTTCGCTGTTCAGCCGTTCGGCGGCGAGTGCAGCCATGCTGAGATCGAGCGAGTCAAGGAAGCGGCGCAGCAGGCCCGCGCCCGGGTTGTTGTCGGCGCGGGAGGCGGCAAGGTGCTCGACGCAGCGCGAGCCGTCGCTGCGGACCTCGACCTGCCGATCGTCAATTGCCCGACCGTAGCCTCCAGCGACGCGCCCTGCTCGGCGCTTTCCGTGATCTACACCGAAGAGGGCGTTGTCCAGGACTACCGGATCTATCCGCGGAATCCAGACTTGGTGCTCGTGGACACCCAAGTCATCGCTTGCGCCCCGCCCCGGCTGCTTGTAGCCGGCATGGGCGACGCCCTAGCCACCGTTTTCGAGGCTCGCACCTGCGTCGAGGGCCATGTCCGTAACATGCGCGGAGGAGCTTCCACGCGCAGTGCGCTGGCGCTTGCCGAACTCTGCTACCGCACATTGCTCGCTGACGGCAACGATGCCCGCATCGCAACGGAGGCCCAAGTCGTCACTCCGGCCCTAGAGCGCTTGGTCGAAGCGAACACCCTGCTATCCGGCTTGGGCTTCGAATCCTCGGGTCTCGCTGCGGCACACTCCGTTCACAACGGATTGACCGTAGCCCCGGGCACGCATCGCTACCTCCATGGCGAGAAAGTCGCCTTCGGGACGCTCGTGCAGCTCGTCCTGGAAGGCAAGCCGCGCAGCACCATCGAGGAAGTGCTGGCCTTCATGCATAGGGTGGGCCTGCCCCTCACCGTAGCCGACATCGGCCTCGCCCAAGCGGACCCCGCCACTTTGGAAGCGGTTGCCGAGCGTTCCGTCGCACCCGGCGAGACAATGCACAACGAGCCGTTCGAAGTGCGTCCCGGCATGGTTCGCGACGCCATCCTGGCGGCCGATTCGCTCGGCCGGAGCTGGGAGCAGTCGGCGCGGCGCTGAGCCGGATCCGCGGAAATGCTCAGCGCTCGATCTGTGGAATCTCCTTGACCCAGCCGCCGATGGCCGCGTGGCTCTCCTTGACCCGGATCACATCGCCGTCCAGGAACGTCACAAATAGTATGTCGCCGGGCGGTTCGCCGTAGATCCAGTCCTCCGTCTCAATGCCGTCGTCGAAGTCCTGCACCCTGCGAGTCGGCATCCCTTTCGCCAGCAGCACCATTTCCTCGTCCATCCCCTCGACAACCGTCTTGCTCTCGATCGCTTCCCGGTACCGCACATCAATGGTGTCGAGGTAGAGCTCCGTGGCCGAGCGCCGCTCGAAGTCTAAGACGGGCTTGAGCAGCTGCTTGAACTCCGCTGGCGATTTGGCGGGGATGGCACCGTCGAAGACCAATGCGAGGGTGGTTCCTCCCGGCGCGTGCGTGGTCTGCATCGCGCCGAGGGTGGTGCCACGGCTGCCTGCACCCGCCACTTGGATGCGATGCCACCACTTCCGGCCGCCGCGGAGGCCGAAGTTGATCTGGAGAATCAGCTTGTTGCCGTTGAAGCGGACCGCGGTGATTTGAACCAAGTCACCCAAGCGCGCGGCCGGCCCGAACTTGGTCATCGCCTCGGACCACTGCTCCCGGTTGTACTGCCCGGTCGGACGGAGCTGCAGCGGCTTCTTCGACCGCGGCAGCTGCACCTTGGTCGTACCGTATTCGGCGTTGAGCGCCCGGATGAGCTCAGCGCGCTGGTCGCCCGTCAGCCTGTCGGCTTTCGCGGCAGCCGGTCCCGCCGCCACCAGAAGCACCGCCACCCAAGCCGAGCACTGGGCCGCGACGGTTGCCAGCCTGCGAACTCTGCTGTTCCCACAGCATTGGGGCCGCGAGCTTGGGGCGAGGCAACAGCCAGAGCGCCGCAGCCAGCAGCAGCGCCGCACCCGTCGCCAAGACTCCGCCTTCAAGCCCATATGCGCCTCCCGTCACCCAGGCGACGGAGCGAGACTCCATGTTCAGCCCGGTCAGCCTTATTGTAATACCGGACGTGTTGAATCCGAAACATACTTGCGCCAAGTTCCAGCCAAGATGCAGTCCCGCCGCCAGCCACAGCGACCGGTGGCGCAGCACCGCTAGGCCGAAGACCATCCCAAAGAGCGCCGTGTTCGCTTGAGCGATCAGCGTAGTGCCGGGGTTTCCTCCGTGCAGCAACGCAAATACGAGCGCAGTGGCGGCGACACCCACGGCCGGACCCATTGCGCGAGCGAGGAACTGCAGGACGAGGCCCCGCAGGAACATCTCCTCGCCGAGTGCGCCGACGGTCAGCACCGCCACACCTGCCCAAAGCGCGTCGCGCCAGTCGACCACAAGCCGTCCGGGCTCTAATGGAGCAGGGCCAGCCCACTGCGCCAGCACTGCGATGCCCGCAACCAAGCCGCAGCCGGCCGCGCCGAGCAACAGGCCCCGCAGCACATCGGGCGTTCTCCGGCGGGCCAAGCCAAGCGCGGCCCAACTCGTCCCGGGGTAGAGACCAACTGCCAGCGCTGTAACCGCCAGCGCACCGAGCAAAAGCGGCCCCGTGATTCGGACAAGGCGAGAATCGCTCAAGCCGTGGACTGGCACTGCCGCGGCAATCGAGGCGAGGATCACCAGTACAAGGGTTGCGTTGGCGAGAAGGACATCGGCAAGTTGCTCTCTACGCCGGGCTGAAAGGAATCGCATGCGGGTTCTGTGTCCCAAAGTACCCATCGGCCGACTGCGACGGCAAGCTTGGCGCAGACCCGCTCGCGCCAGGGGTCAGGCACAGGCTTTTGAGGCCAGGCCGCCCTCGCACTGCAAGGAGGCGCTCGGCATTCGGGCAAACCGCCAACTAAGGATTGAGCGGCAACTCGCGAGCATTGGGCCCCTACGGCTAGCCGACGCCCTCAGCAAGTGCGGCAATGCTGCAAGCAATTCACGTCCTCCCAGGGGCCCACCGAAATAGGTTGCGCGATCAGCGGTGGAAGCTGGGCTGGTCGGCGACGCATGTGCTGCTGCTGACCGTGACGCCGCACATAGGAGCCCGTTGATACTGATTTTGCCATAAGTCATTGCAAGGAACAACCAGAAACAGTATAGGCGCAGTCGGCCTCGCGGAAGAACCCCTGCACCTTGGCGGGGTCGGCCGCCAGGGCTTGCAGGGCCTCCTCCCAGCGCTCCTTGAGCTGACGAACCGTCCGGACCAGCAGCTTCCCCACCCGGCGCTGGACGACCGACCGGACTGGCTCCGCAGGGCTCCATGCCGGAGAGTACGCCGGCCATGGATGCATCTCCACCGGTGCCTCGGTCCGCTCCTTCCAGGCTTGTATAGGCTTGGATGTGTGGATTCTGCGGCGGTCCACTAGCACGTAAATCGGTCCAGCCTCCGTCTGGCCCGGAATCTGCTGCAGGAACTGTTCCAACGTGGCTGCGGTGGCGGTTCCGGCATGGATCATGTAGTAAATCTCTCCCGAGGGACTGCTCGCGGACAGCCTGTGCAGCCGGAACCGCGCCCCCGTGGGCTGGACGACAGGCGTCCGGCCCCGGGGCCCCCACGGAATGCCCCGGTGGTCGTGCGAGGTCCTGCCGGCCTCGTCGGCCCAGAGCAGCAGGGCTCCCTGCTCCTGCGCCTGCCGGGCGAGGGCGGGGTAGGTTTCTGCGATCCAAGTCCGCACCGCGGCGGCGTTCTGCTGATAGGACCGGAACTTCGGGCGCTGCGGGGTGAGACCGAGGCGCCGCAGGACCCTGCGCACCGTCGCCAGGGACAGCTGGACTGGGAACCGGTCGAGGATCCATGGCCGGACAATTTGCAGCGACCGGGAGGCGAACTCGAACTGGAGCTGATCGGGGGATGTGGCCCGCAGAGTTGCGAGGATCATCTGCATTGGGTCGGGGGAGAGGCAGGGAGGGCGTCCCGGTTGGGGTTGCAGCGCGGGCG
Source organism: Bryobacterales bacterium (assembly GCA_965213745.1). Classification (GTDB taxonomy): domain Bacteria; phylum Acidobacteriota; class Terriglobia; order Bryobacterales; family UBA6623; genus VXMF01. The sequence continues at coordinate 14,190 of CBDBZZ010000057.1, forward strand.
GCACTTTATTTATTCGCCGGACGAAGGAGGAATTTCGGCTTTTCGCTCATGGTCGCGGCTTCTCTTTTGGGCCGCATGATCGGGATACTGATCGCGTCAAAAGTCGTGTCTTGGGAATCCCTGCGTCGATTGATCTGCAGGGTGGATTTGTTGTGCTCTATTAGTATGACAAAAGAAAGATTTTTATTCTTCCTACGCCTTACTGCGGACCAGAAGTTCGAGGTTCGAAAAAGGTGGTCTTGCAGTTCCTCAGGGGGAAGTCCGTGGCCCCGATAAAGTCCTATGTCCCTTTCTCCATTCGCACGATCTAGCGCTGGATCTCACGCTTCTTCCTGGAGGTATAGAAAGTCTTCGGGATCGCCAAAGAACGGGACGACCACGCCAATGGACAGATCGGCACCTGGCTTGGATCCGCATCGTCGGTGGAGACCAAGACCCCCATCAATACCAATTCGAGTGCGCTGGGTGGACCGCGCAGCGAGTGCGCCAAGCCTGGGGGGAGAAGTTCGGCAGCGTCCTGAGCGTCTCCCCGGGGCACCGGAGCCTGCGGCGGCTCGGACTCCCACCGCAGCGGCCCCAGCGGCGCGCCACCCGGTGCGATCCCGCTGCTGTGCAGCGGTGGCAAGACGCAGAATTCCCCCAGATCCTTCGTCGCGCCCAGGAGTTGGGAGCCACGATCGCCTGCGCCGACGAGTCCGGCCTAGCTGCACAGAGCGTGTCCGGGCGCACCTAGGGCCCGTGCGGTCAGACCCCCGTCGGGCGGGTGGCCAGCGGGCGTTTCCGCCTCCACCTGCTGGCGGCCGGCAGCCCGGAGGGCCAGCTCTAGGACACCGTGCGGGAAGGTCCTGTCACGACGGAGGTCTTCCGGGAGTTTTGGGAGCGGATCGCGGAGGAAGCGGACCGGAAGATTCTGTTGGTGGCGGACAATTGCAGGATTCACCGTGCGCGGACAATCCGGGAGTGGCTGGAAGCGAACCAAGCCGCAGCAGAGCTGTGTTTGCAGCCGACCTACTCGCCGCAAGTCAATCCGGTGGAACTGCGATGGGCCTTGGTCCAGCGGCCGGTCCGTCGCGAGCTGAGCCAGACCGCAGCACAGCTTCGCGACAACCTGGAGGCTGCTTGCCGGTCTTTGCCAGGAGCTCCGGAACAGGTGCGAGCCTTCTTGCGCGAGGCAGACTGCCAGTCTATGCTTGCCTGCATTCCGAGGACACGCCTTTTGACGCGATCAGGAGCGGAGCAGCAGCCGGCATGTCCGCGCTGCACCGGGAACGGTCCGCTCAATTGCGGCCCCTCTTCGGCGGGCTCGCCGAAAGTCCCGGGGACCCTGCGGTCGCGCACGGCGAGGGAGACGCCGCGTTCGCACGGGATAAGCCGGAAGAGCTCGCACGAAACCGCAGCGGCGATCGAGGCACGGCACCCCTCGGTGCCCGAGACCAGGAGCCGGGTCGCGAGGCGCAGCGCCTCCCGGTCGACAGCTGTCTCGCTGGCGGTCCCGGGAATCCGCGCCGGCATCGTCCGCCGGCGAGAAGAACACGGCGCGCAGGATGCGTCCTGCGGCTGGCGCAGGTTTCGTCGCAGGCCCTTGGGCCCCGCCGATGTTGGCTCTGGGCGTTCGGCAGTTCGGCGGGTGGCGTCCCGAGCCGCTCCCGCGGCGCTCAGCCTCTGGTGAAGATCTCCTCGACGCGCTCGGCGCGGAGGAGGTTATCGAGCCACCGGTCGAGATCGGCGATGGTTCCGGATTCGATCCGCCTTGCGGCGTCGGCGGGCACGGCCCCGAACCGCCCTCGCGCCAGGCGCAGCAGCGCTCTCGCCTCCCCGCGCGCCTCCCCCAAGGCCTCCCCGCGCGCCTGTCCCAGGGCCTCCCCGCGCGCCTGTCCCAGGGCCTCCCCGCGCGCCTGTCCCAGGGCCTCCCCGCGCGCCTGTCCGCGAGCCTCCCCGCGGGCCTCGTACTGTTCGGCGATTGTCGGCATCAGTCTCCTCCTCGCGCTCTCGCCCTCCGGCAGCATCGCCTCGAGCTCCTCCGCCGGGTTGTCGAACCTCTCCGCAAAATACCGCAGCGCCGCGGGGAACAGCAAGTCGCTGTCGGCGAGCGCCTGCACCGCCCGGAGGACGCGGCGCCCCTCGTCCAGCGACAGCCGGCGCTGCCATGTCCGCCGGAACAAAATGAAGGCCGCCTCCAGGCCCGGATCGCCCGTCGGCCACCGCTCCGGCGGAACCTCGCCCAAGTTGTACACCGTGTAGGGCAGCGTGGCGACCGTCCGCCGCTGCCCGGCGGTGAGCCCCGCCGGCAGGTCCCGCTCGACGGTCCAGCGGCGCTCCCCGTGGTAGAACACCACGGGCATGACCGCGGCGTACGGGCTCCCGCCCCGCTTCGCCCGCAGCAGCCACTCCCAGATCGCGGCGATGTAGGTCAGCAGCTGCGGGGGCGTGTCGGCCGCCGGCGCGCTCTTGTGCTCGGCGAGAACATAGATCAACACCCCCGCCCCATCCTCGAACTCCGCCTCCAGCAGCAGGTCCGCCTCCACTGTGCGCAGCTTCCGGGTAATGAAGCTCCTGTTGAGCAGCCGCATGGGCTGGCGGGACAGCAGCGCCGCGGACTCCGGGGGCAGGATCGCCCGGACCAGCCGCTCGGCGCGCGCGCTCCGGGAGGCGAGCGCCTGGAAAAGCGTGTCGTGCGGTTGGTGGATCGGCTGCTGCATGGGTCGTCTCTGCGATTGCCCCGCGACGGCGGTCGCGGCCCCCCGATCATCGCATGCCTCCTGACGGCGCTTTCGCCCGGCCGCCCACACTGCGTCCAGCTCGGCCCACGGCGCTCTGCTCGTCAGCGGCTGCCGCCGGGCAGGGGTGCTCCTCCCAGAGCCAGGCGAGCCCCGTGCCGAAGGGGTTCGGCTCCTCGCGGCCGAGGTAGCGGAGGCGCTCAGCGCCGCCCGGCACTGGCCGGGCGGGCCTGCGCACTACTGATCACGGCAAAAGTCGTGTCCCTGGAATCCCTGCGTCGATGGATCTGCTGGGTGGATTTGCTGCCCACGCTGCGTATCACCAAAGAAAGATTCTGCTTCTTCCCACGCCTTCCTGCGGACCAGAAGTTCGAAGTCCGCAAAAACGTGGCCCGGCAGTTCCTCGGGGGCAAGTCGGTGGACCCGCTCAAGTCCTGCGGCCCTTGCTCCATACGCACGATCTAGCGCTGGATCCCACGCTTCCTCCTGGGAGGCCTGGAAAGTCTGCGGGATCGCAGAAGAACGGGACGACCGCGCCCAGGGACAGACCGGCACCTGGCTTGGATCCGCATCGGCGGCGGAGACCAAGACCCATTCGAGTGCGCTGGGTGGACTGCGCAGCGAGTGCGCCAAGCCTTTTGGGAAAAGTTCGGCAGCGTCCTGAGCGGCTCCCCGGTGCGCCGGAGCCTGCGGCGGCTCGGACTCCCGCCGCAGCGCCCCCAGCGGCGCACCGCCCGGTACGAGCCCGCGGCTGTGCAGCGGTGGAAGGACGAAGAGCTCCCCCAGCTCCTTCGTCGTGCCCGGGAGTTGGGAGCCCTGCTCGCCTGCGCCGACGAGTCCGGCCTAGCTGCGCAGAGCGTGTCCGGGCGCACCGGGGGCCCGTGCGGGCAGACCCCCGTCGGGCGGGTGGCCGGCGGACGCTTCCGCCTCCACCGGCTGGCGGCCAGCAGCCCGGAGGGCCAGCTGTAGGACACAGGGCGGGAAGGTCCTGCCGCGGCGGAGGTCTTCCGGGGGTTCCTCCAGCGGATCGCGGAGGAAGCGGATCGGAAGATTCTGTCGGTGGCGGACCATTGCAGGATGCACCGCGCCCGGGCAATCCGGGAGTGGCTGGAAGCGAACCAAGCCGCGATAGAGCTGTACTTTCAGCCGACCTACTCGCCGTAAGTCAATCCCGTGGAACTGCCATGGTCCTTGGTCAAGCGGCGGGTCCGTCGCGAGCTGAGCAAGACCGAAGAACAGCTTCGCGACAACTTGGAAGCTGCTTTCCAGGCTTTGCGAAAAGCTCTGGAACAGGTGCGAGCCTTCTTTCGAGAGGCAGACTGCAAGTATATTCTTGCCTGAATTCTGATGACACGACTTTTGACGCGATCAGTACAACCGGGCGCATGTCCTGAACCGCTCGGCCACGCGGCTGGCGATGAGCGTGTTCCAGCACCGGCAGGCCAACTCGACGCATTTGCTGATGCGGTTTTTCGAGCGCCTGGGCAAAGCGGTCGAACTGGTGTGCGCCAGGCGCACGGACGAGCTGAAGCGGCACCAGAAGCGTCTCGCCACGCCCCCCGACTTTTCCGAGACCCGCACCGCGGACGAGGACGCGAGCGAATGAGGCGCTAGTGAGGGTCACGAAGCATTCGCGGAGCGCACACGGGGCGGCATCGTCGCGCCGACCCTGGCCCAGATTCGCGAGGAGCGTCTCGAACTGCAACCTGCTCGACGGCTATTGGCTCTACGCCGTCTACGCCTGCGCCACTCCCCGGCCGCGGCTGATGCGCGTCCGCGACCCGTTCGCAAAGCTGCTGGCTAGGAGCGGAAGTTCTCCGCCTACGCCATTCCGGCGTCGTCGGTGCAGGCGGGGAAACCCCCGGGGAGTGGCAATAATGGTCCCAGGGCCGTGCCGAGCATGACCCGTCGTAGGCAAGCCGGGCATGTTCGCGAGGAAAATGAACATGGGCGCAACACACGTCACCGTCACCATCCGCAACCCGGCCGATCCGGACCAAGCTTGGGGAAGGACTGTTCCTGGCCAACACGCGCACCACCGATTCGCTCGTTCCACGACTCCACTTCAAGTCGATCGGCTCCGACCGAAGGGGTGCCGCGTGTACGAACTGGCGGACGGCCGGGAGATCGTGATGGAGATCGCTGGAGTCGGTCGGCATTGAGGTCGACCCCAACAGTCAGCGGCTCAAGCGGCTGCCCGCGGTGCGGCTCAAGAACCTCCGGGTCCAATGCCCACAGAGTGGTTGCCGGCATCACCCGTTTTGGGATGAAGAGTCCGTAACCAGCCCCAGTGCGGAGTGATCAGATGAGGCTGACCACCGTCAAGATACGCAACTTCCGCTGCCTCCGGAACATCACCGTCGACCTCGACGAAACCACGGTTCTGATCGGGGAGAACAACTCCGGGAAGACCGCCTTCCCTCGAGGCCATCCGCATCTGTCTCGAGCGACTGCGGGGTCGTGGCCGCGGTCCGTTCGACGATTACGACTATCATCTGCCGAACAATGAATCAGTGCCCACCGACGCCGCGCCTATTGAGGATTGAACTGTCGTTCATCGAAACAGAGACGGAGCCGTGGGAAAAAGAGATTGTCGAAGAGCTTGGTAGATCTGCTTGCATACGACGCCAACGACCAGCGCCGTGTTACGTATTCGGGTCACGTCGTCATTCGACCAGGATGCCGGCGAGTTCGCAACGGACTGGGATTTCCTCGACGCCAACGGCAATCCGCTGTCGGACCGCAAGGTGCCAGGTCAACTCAACACGCTCCAAAGGCTGGTGCCGCCGTTCTACCTTTCCGCCCTTCGGGATGCGTCGAAGCACTTCGCCGCCAAGGGCCGTTTCTGGCGCACGTTCCTGGCCGAAAGCGGGATCCCTGAGGACGACAGGAAAGAACTAGCAACGGCGCTCGCCGAGTTGAATCAGCGATTGATCGCAGCTCATCAACCGCTGCTTGACGTCCGCACCGGGCTCGAAGACGCTGGCAAAGTAATGGAGTTCGGCGTCAACGAGGCCGTGACTATCGATGCGCTGCCGACCCAGCTCTTTTCCCTGCTATCCCAGGCCTAGGTGAGCCTCGCATCCCGTTCGGGCGCCAGGATACCCGTCGAGCTTCAGGGTGAAGGCACGCAGAGTCTGGCGGTGCTGCTGCTGTTCGGTGCGTTCCTCCGCAGCCAGCTCTCCGACCTCAATCCCGACGCGACGCCGATCACGGCGCTCGAAGAACCGGAGGCGCACCTGCACCCGTCGGCGATTCGGTCGCTGATGGGGCTCGTCAGCAACTTGCCGGGGCAGAAGATCGTCTCGACCCATAGCGGTGACCTGCTCGCGAGCGTGCCGTCGTCGGCCATTCGCCGATTTGCACATGCGAACGGTGGTATCAAGACGCATCGGATCGAGCGGGGTGCGCTGAAGCCAAAAGATGAGCGGAAGTTCGACTCCCATGTCCGACGCACGCGCGGCGAGTTGCTGTTCGCCAGGTGCTGGCTGCTCGTCGAAGGCGAAACCGAAACGACGCTGTTCGCCGGTGCCGCCGAAGCACTCTCCCTGGACATCGAACGGGCGGGGGTGCGTTGTGTCGAGTTCAGCCAGACCGATGTGGGCATGTTGGCGAAGGTCGCCAACAACCTGGGCATCGTGTGGTACTGCGTTCTGGACAACGACAGCGGGCGCAAAAAATACGAGTCTTGCTTGAAAAACCAGTTCGGCACCGTCCCCGAGGCGGATCGGTTGACCATCCCATACTCCAATGTCGAGCGGATGCTTTGCGACAATGGATTCGGCCATCTCTACGAAGCACTCATGTCCCCGCAGAAGGGGCAACCCAAGTCTCCGAAAAGCACTTCGGCCTACTGGGCCGAAGTGCTGGAAGCGCTGCCCAAAAGGTACAGCAAGCCAGAAGTAGCGGCAAAAGCCGCAGCGCTGATGACGGCCAAGTGCATCCCGGTCCCGGCCGAGGTGTCAAATATCCTGAACAGGGCCAAGGCGCTCGCCGGAGCGTGACCGTGCTTGATCTGGAATCCCTGAACGCCAATCAGCGGCGAGCCGTCGATTGGAATGACGGTCCCATGCTGGTGCTCGCCGGACCGGGGGCCGGCAAAACCCGGGTGCTGACGACACGCGTGGCACGGCTCATTCAGGAGACTCCCGACAAGCGCTTCAGAGTCCTCGCGCTTACGTTCACAACGAAGGCTGCCGAAGAGATGAGGAGTCGCGTCGCGCAACTACTCCGCCCGAACATGCGCCGGGCTCGCTTGACGACGTTCCACGGCTTCGCGGCCGATGTGCTGCGTCAGCACGGCAGCCATTTCGGCCTGCGCCCCGATTTCACGATCCTCAACCAGGACGCGGATCGACATCTGGTCCTGCGCGACGCCATGGATGACGCCAGCGACGCAGACATACCGGCCGGCGCAACGGTAAGAGGGGTCCTACCAATGATCGACCGCCTCCTTCGGGACGGCCAGGACGGTCGGCAGCATCAGGACGCGCCGCTGCCGTTCGCAACCCCGGGCAGGGAGTGGATTCGCCCAGTCTACAAGAGCTACATCCGCCTGCTCATTGCCGGCAATCATCTCGATTTCGGCGGACTCCTGGTGTGCTGTTTGCGCCTTTTCAGGGAACGCCCCCGTATCGCTCGCGACTACGGCATCGTGTACCCCTTCGCCTGCGTGGACGAGTATCAGGACACCAACAAAGTCCAGGATCTTCTGCTGCGAACGCTCTACCCCAACCGGAACGCCAACCTGTTCGTGGTCGCGGACGATGACCAGACCATCTACCAGTGGAACGGTGCCAGTCCCGAGCGTCTCCGTCGCCTCCAGCACGACTACGACATGCGCGTCGTCCAGCTTCCGGAGAGTTTTCGGTGCCCCCCCGAGGTTGTCGACTTGGCCAACAACCTCATTCTTCACAACATCGACCGGACGCCGAACAAGGATCCCCTGGTGTCGACCGCCGGCGCACCGACGGCCCGCGTGGTCAGGGTCCGGCGGTTTGCCGACTGCGCGGCCGAACTGTCATGGGTCGCGGAGGACATCAAGGCGAGATCCCTGGAGCCCGGAACCTGCACCGTCCTTGCCCGCAGCACCAAACTCATACGGGCCGCCCACGCCGCGCTGTCCCGTGCCAGTTTGGATGCCTATGTCATCAAGCGGAAGGCCGAATTCGAGACACCCCTGTTGCGTTTCCTACACTCCGCGCTGCGCCTGAGCCACCGCCGGGCCGACCGCGAGCAGCTCGCCGCACTATGCCGTGCGTATCACAACCTCACCGCTGTGCGTGTTGGGCCCGAGAAGGCGGAGGCCGAGGCGGAGGCGGAGAGCGTGCTCGGCAGTGACTCCCTGCTGGCCGGGTTTTTGGCGGCCGCGGTTGCATGCGCGACCGCGGATACACGACCCTTGCTCGACACGTTGCGGGACGATCTGCTCGACCGGGTCAAGCACCGCACATTCGCCAAGAACATCCTGGCCTGGCGCGATAGCCATCCCCAAACACCGAACATCGATGCCGACGAAGAAACCGACGAGCGGCGCATCTGGGAATTGCTGACGCGCGAGATCCGAAACCAATTCGGGGCCGATCCGCCGCTGGGCCAGTTCCTGCAGCAGATCGATCTGCGGCAAAAGACGCCGCCTCCGCGCCCGACCGACATTCAGTGCCTGACGATCCACGCGGCCAAGGGCAAGGAGTTCCAGCACGTCTACCTGACAGGTCTCGCGGAAGGACGACTGCCCTCGTATCAAGCCGTTCGAGGTGGTCAATCCGCGCTGGAAGAAGAGCGCAGGAACTGCTTCGTGGCGATCACGCGTGTTCAATCCAGCCTGACGCTGACTCATGCCGACTCGTACTTCGGCTGGAGCAAAAAGCCGTCCCGATTTCTGGAGGAAATGGGACTGCATTCCGGAAACACTGTATGCTGAAGCGAGAGCGCATCAAGGGCTGCAAATCCTCGGACGACATTGAGGTGAGGATCGAGGTTAACGATCTCGGCGAAGTGGATCTCCGACTCAACGAGCGCGGCTTGAAGATGCCGGAGCGCCTGCTTCCAGACGGCACCCTGCGCCTGCTCGGACTCCTGGCGCTCTGACCGCGGACCCTCCGGGGCTGCTTGGATTCGAGGAGCCGGAGGCCGGCGTGCATCCCCGCCGGCATCCGATGATCGTGCAGACGCTGCAAGTGCGTTCGGATTTTTCAGCGGTCTCCTCAGCCAGTCCATCGTCACCACGCACGACCCGCTTCTGCCCGATCTGGTGTCACCCCGTTCCCTCTTCGTGGTCGATCGCACGGAGCATACGAACCACCAGACCCACATCGTTCCGCTCGCCGCCTAGCGAAAAGCGCACCGGAACGACCGAGGACATACCCGCATCTGGGATCGCATCGTGTGAGTCGACTTCGGTGTGTGAGTGTGCAATGCGACTGCAACCGCCGGCAAGCGGATTTTCGTGATCGCCGGGCCAGACGGCGCTGGGAAAAACGACATTCGTCACGGAGTTCCTGCGGCACGAGGCTGGCTGTAGCATTTTCATCAACACGGACCTCATCGCAGCCGAACTGAGTCCTTTGCATTTCGTCTGGGTAGCTAGTGTCCGCCAGAAAACCCACAAGTACTAGATTCTGTAGGGTGTTATTGCGGGTTTCCAGGGGCGAAGATCGTACAGGTGTTGTATTCCGGCAAGTGATTCACTGGGAATCGGTCCCTTGCGGGAGCACCATGAAGCCGGGTGTCGCAGTGCTCGTCGTAGAAAAGGGCACCTGAGAACTGCTTGGCATTCGACCCAAGTACATGGCCTACTTCGAACTACGAGTCGAGAATGGAAGCAGCAATCCGCTCCCGAACGATCTCAACAAAATGCATGTATACCGTGACACGCTACGTGCTGCGGATGGCAGGCGATTCGTCTCCTACGCGGCTATCATGTATCCAGGCCAGGATATCGACTTTTCCGGGACAGTTGGCGCAATCTCGGGCGTTTCCGGATATACTTCCCCGACTGACCAAGTGCATGCGATCGCGCCAGCCTTGATCATTTTGAGGCCCGCCATCGCCTGCGCAAGGCAGGAACGCCGTCTGCGGGGTTGGGGTTAGGGTCGGTACTTGCGCTACGGTCGCCTCGGCCCAGCTTCTCCGCTAGGCGGTTGTCAGAAGCGGTCGTTTGCTACAACCGCCCGCGCCCATCAGCACGGCATTCGAGACTAAGCATGCACTGCGAACGGATAGTCCCATGTCAGCGGTAACGGGAGTTTCGCGCAGCCGCACTCGCGCGGCTTTCCGGATTGGCTGCGAAGCGCATGCAGCGACCGTCCCATGGACGCTCGCGTGCGGATTCCGATGAGGATAATGCCTTGCTTTGCATGCTGGTACGCTATCGCCATGCAGCACATCTCTCTGGGCGCAGCCATCCTGGCTGTAGCTACGACCTCGGCAGCCGGCACTCTGCAGTTTCGCCAGCAGCAGCTGGAAGACAACTTAGGCATCGGCTACGCAGTGCTTTGCGAAGACGTCGACGGAGACGGAGACACCGATATCGTCGCCCTCAACGAAACGCAAGTGGCTTGGTGGAGCAATCCCGGCTGGGAGAAGCAGGTGATTCTCGACGGCCAGACAGAGGCAGACAACGTCGCTATCGCAGCGCACGACATCACCGGCGACGGCCGTTTGGAATTCGCGCTGGGCGCGGCGTGGCGCCCGAGCGACACCGAAGGGGGCGGCACACTGCAGTGGATCCGCCGCGGCACCGACCCGACTGCGGAATGGTCGCTGCACGCCCTGGGCAACGAGCCTACGACGCACCGCATCCGCTGGGGCGACACCGACGGTGACGGTCGGGCCGAACTGCTTGTCGCTCCTCTCCACGGACGGGGCACGAAAGGCCCGCGGAGCTGGGAAGGCAACGGGATCAGGCTGCTGGCGCTTCGTCCCGGCAGCAACCCCGTAGCCGACCCCTGGGAATGGGAGGTCATCGACGACACCTTCCACATCGCGCATAACTTTTGGGTGCTTAACTTCGACGCCGACGCACAGGACGAACTCTTGGTTGCATCGTACGAGGGTGTCCATCTGCTTGATCGGGGCCCTTCCGGGAACTGGTCGCGCTTCCAGCTCAGCCTAGGTTACGTCGGGGACGCCATTCGCGGCGCGGGCGAGGTCAAGCTCGGCAAGCTCGCATCCGGCAAGCGCTATATCGCGACAGTTGAGCCCTGGCATGCTAATCACCTAGTGATCTACCGCGAGCCCGCGGACCCGCGGGGCCCCTGGATGCGGGAGATCGCAGTGAAACGCCTAGGCGGCGGCCATGCGCTCTGGACGGCGGACTTGGACGGTGACGGAGACGAGGAGCTTGGATTCGGCTGGCGTCTCAAAGGCAGCATGCCGTACGACCGCCCCGGGGTCGCGGTCTACGACCCGAGCGATGGGAGAGTGCAGATCGTCGACTGGGGAGGCATGGCCACGGAGGACCTGACTGCAGCGGACCTAGACGGTGACGGCCGCCCCGAGATCGTTGCGGCCGGCCGTGCGACGCACAACCTGAAGATCTACTGGAACGAGGGCCTGAAGCCGGAACTCGAGTGACCTTGAGAGCCGCTGGGAAGACGGTCAGGACATCGGCTGCCCCTGCTTGAACGTGTTGACGATCGCCCCCAACTGGGCAGCGTGGTGCGAATCGTGCCACACCATGAATTCGATCTGCGATTGGAGGTCGCGGATCGCCAGCCTCTCGTTGGGGACAGGACGGTCCAGGTCAGGTTCCGCAAGGCCTGCGATCATCTCTCGCACCGCCGCTCGCCCTGCAAGCAACTTGCCCAGAATATCCGCGGCGCTGGGATACTGGGACGAATCATCCAAGCTCGGGCTGCCGTTCCCGAACAGCCCCTTCCAGTGCCCCAACGGATGCTTCTCGAGGTTCCGGTACAGCCTCAGCGCACCGGCCTCGTAGAAGGCCAAATGGCCTGCGATCCACAGCGCGTGGGGCCCTCCCGGCCGGAATCGAGTCATCCAGAGATCGTGCTGCCCGATGTAGTCTAGTTGGGATCCACTTACGCGCCAAGTGAAATCCAAGCGGGCCAGAATTCGCTCCAGACGGCCGTAAGGCGCTTGCCCATCGCTCATGGCTCTCCTCCTTGGCGCACTGGCAAACCTCGGCGGGCTTGTGCCCCCGCAACCAATGCGGCTCCGGCTTCCTACGATAGCCTGTTCGACTCGCGTTCCGCATCGTGCATGATCTTTCCAGCTCTCCGGACACTAATCTTGCCAAAAGCAATTGCAAGTAAAACACTAATGGGATCAATGGCTTGCGGAGGCTTGGCGTGCAATTGCTTATGAAAACATCAGTAACGCGGCCAGAGGCGGATATCCGTCAATCGCTACAGCCGGCGGATGGCGTACCTTACGATCCCCCTCGAACCTAGTAACCGATGGCGTCACGAGTCACCGGTTCACACCGCCCGTGCGACTCCGCCAGGCCCTGCTGCAGGCGGATTCTCACGCAATCATCGCAGGAAGGCACCAAGCTCATACGGTTCCGGGCAACGGGCGTTCACCCGCTCCAGGAACTCGGCGGTGCCCGCGGGGCGGCCTGCGGCAGCGCCGCGACGTGACTCCCACGCTGCCCGCCGGTCCAGGCCTCAGCGCCAGCCAGCTGCAGCGAGAATCCACCCCAACAAACCGCATCCCACGATCACCCAGGCGGCTGGCCAGCGGGCGAGGAACAGAGCCGCTCCGGCTAGCGCTGCCAAGGCCGTCGGCGCTGGAGCCTCCAAAATGGACCGGGCCAAATCCAGCGCCACCGCCGCCATGAGCCCAACTGCTGCGGCATTGACGGCGTCGAGGAGCGCTGCCGTCGACTGCGACTGCCGCAGGCGTCGGACAAGCGGATTCAGGACCCAAACGAAGCCGAAGGCCGGCAGGAAGATCGCCGCGGTCGCCACCGCAGCTCCGGCCGGACCGGCCAGCACGAAACCGACGAAGGTCGCGGCAGTCAGCACTGGCCCGGGCGTGAACTGACCTACCGCGATTGCGTCCAGCAGTTGCTCCTGGGTCAGCCAGCCGTAATCTTCGACGAGACCGCCTTCCAGGAAGGCCACCAGGACGTACCCCGAGCCGTACAGGACGGCCCCGACCTTCGCGAAGAACAGACCGAGCTTGCCGAGGGGAACAGCCGGACCTGTGCTGGCCAGGGCTCCCACAGGCAGCGCGAACGGCAAACAAAGGACGGCTAGCGGCGCACCGAAACGAGGCAGGCGGAGCCAAAGCGCACCCAGCACGCTTCCGAAGACCAGCGCCGGCAGTTCGCCGACCCCCAAGCTCTGCGCCGCCAAAACACCCGCTCCGATCAAGGCGAGCCGCCAATTCGCCAGCGCCTTGCGCCCCAGCTTCGCCACAGCTCCGGCGATCACTGCCAGTGCAGCCGGCCGGATCCCGGCCAGGACCGCTTCCGAGGTCGGTAGCGTGCCGAACTCAACATAGAGCCACGCCAAGAACGCCGTGATGCCCGCCGCGGGCAGCACGAACCCGAGGCCAGCCACGAAAAGACCTGGGGCGCCGGCACGCTCGTACCCGAGGTGCATCGTCATTTCCGTCGAGTTGGGGCCGGGAATCAGGTTTGTAGCCCCCATCAGGTCCAGGAAGCGCTGCCGCGTCACCCATCCCCTCCGGGAGACGAACTCGTCCTCCAGCAGCGCCAAGTGGGCTGCCGGACCGCCAAACGCAATCAAACCCAAGCGAACGAACGCTGCGGCGACCGCCGCTAGCTCGCGGCCGCGATCCCTCCCGGTCACGGCGCTCCCCTAAGCTCCAAGCCGCCAGGCGGCAGCAGCAGCCTCGAGCCGCGATGCCCCTAGCGCCGCCAAGCGGACATCCGCGGCCGCCGGGGGCCCGGGTCGAAGAACCGAGCCGCCGAGCCCACGCGGTCGTAGTCGCCAAGCTCGCCCCGCACGGCTTCCGCCATGTCCAGAATCCGCGCCACAATCTCGGGATTCTGCTGCGAGACGTCGCGGTTCTCCCCCGGATCGAAGGCGAGGTCGTAGAGCTCCGGCGCGGGCACTGCGTCGATCATGCGCGCGTACCAACTGGTCCAGGGCGGAGCGGCTGGACGACTCAGCACGAGCTTCCAGCGCCCCTCGCGCACCGCCTGCAGATGCGTGAATCCAAAGTAGTAGAACCTCCGGCGAGGGCTTGGCCTCGTGGGGTCGGCCAGCCAATCAGCCAGATTCACGCCGTCCAGCGTCGTCTGGGGCGGCGGCATGGCCCCGGCGAGAGCAGCGAATGTCGGCAGCACGTCAAGCGTAGCGGCCATGCCGTCGCTCACCCGCCCCGCCGCGACGCGGCCCGGCCAGCGCACGATGCCCGGCACGCGCAGGCCCCCTTCCCAAGTGGACATCTTGAACCCCCGCAAGGGACCGGGGCTGCCGCCATAGTCCCCGAGATGGCGCTCGATCCACGGTCCGTTGTCCGACGTGAACAAGACGAGCGTGCGGCGCTCCAGCCCGAGCCTGCGCAACGCGCGCAGGACTTCGCCCACGCTCCAGTCGAGCTCTTCAACCACATCGCCGTAGAGGCCCCGGGGCGAGTTGCCCCGGAACGCAGCGCTCGCCCCGAGCGGGACATGCGGCATGGTGTGGGCGAGGTAAAGAAAAAAAGGCCGCTCGCGGTGAGCCTCTAGGAAGGCGATGGCTTCCTCCGTGTAGCGCCGCGTGAGCTGGTTGAGGTCCGTGGGACTCTCCAGCACTTCCGCATCCCGCATCAGCTCGGTCTTCCAGCCCTGCGGATCGACCTCCCGTGTGGTCCCGTTGTGGGAAGGGGTGCCGAAGAAGTAGTCGAAGCCTTGGCTGTTCGGCATCAACTCCGAGCGGTAGGGCCCGGTGCCGGGGCCGCGTTCGTGGCCGCCGCGGCCGGCCAGGTGCCATTTCCCGATCAGCGCGCTGACGTAGCCCGCAGTCGACAGAACCTCTGCTATCGTCGTCTCCCTCGCATGCAGCTCGGTGTGCGCCCCCTTGATGTTGCCGGGCTCGGCCAGCCGGATCGGATAGCAGCCCGTCAGGAGGGCGGCCCGGGAGGGCCCGCATACATTCTGAGCGTAGAAGCTGGTCAACCGCAGCCCCTCGGAGGCCATCCGGTCCAGGTTCGGGGTGCGGATGCGCTGATTCCCGTAGCAGCCGAGGTCCCCGTACCCCAAGTCGTCCGCGAGGATGACCACGAAGTTTGGCCGCGGCTGGCCGTGGCCGACGGGAACTAGCGCCAGGCAGACTACGCCCCAGATGGACGCCAAGCTCCAGCGGCGCCGCCCGCGGCCCCCGCGAGTCAGCGAACCCGCGCAGCAGGCAACGAGGCAGGTCTTCATTCCGCGCCGTCTGTGACCGTCGGAAGGCGCGAGACGAACCAGATCCCGTAGGCGCCGGCGGCGAGGACCAAGAGCCGCACAGGCCACGCCGAGCCGCCGAACGCCACCGAAAGCGTAATCAGGGCCGCGCAGGCCGCGACCGCTATCCGCTTCACCCGGGGCCGCACGCCGCGGTGCCGGTCCCAGTCCCGCAGAGTAGGACCAAAGGTCTTGGAACTCAACAGCCGCTGGTGCAGCGCCGGAGATGAGCGTAGGAAAAAGTAGCTGGCCAGCAGCAGGAATGGCGTCGTCGGCAGCCCGGGCAACGGAATGCCGAGGGCGCCGAGGGCGACGCAAAGGCACCCAAGGCCCTGATACACCCACTTGCGGATGCCGCGGGCAGCCTGCGGAAGCCCAACGCTGGCTGTGGGCGGAGCGCGTCGCACGCCGCGTCCGGACCGAGGTCCGCCATCTGTTGCCGATGTCGCCTGCATGCCCTTCTCGGACAGATTACCAGGATCGCCGGGCCGCGGACCGGGCGCTGCAGCAGCAGGATTCGATTCGGCGCCGCGGTCGGTCGCAGCGTCCGGGCCGCATCGCTACCAGTATGATGGGGCAAAGCTCTTGGAGGCCCCCGATCGCCGCCCATGTCGCTTCTCCCCCGCGCAATCCCCGCCCTCGACCGCCCTTGGCGGTGCCGGCGGGCCTTGGCAGCTGCCTGGTCGCTCGCGCTCCTGGCCTCCGGCGGCTTCGCCCAAGGGCCGCGGGCCAGCGGCCCCAATGTGCTTTTCATCGGCGTCGACGACCTCAACGATTGGGTAGGACCCCTGCAAGGACACCCGCAAACCCGAACGCCGCACATCGATGATCTGGCGGCCCGCGGCATCACCTTCACCCGGGCCTACTGCCAGGCCCCCTCCTGCAATCCGTCGCGGACCAGCCTGCTGACCGGCATCCGGCCGTCGACGTCCGGGGTCTACCGCAACGGGGACGCTTGGCGCCAAGCCCTGCCCGACGCAGTCACGTTGCCGCAGCACTTCATGCTGCACGGCTACGATGTCCTGGGCGGCGGCAAGACCTTCCACGGCCCGCAAAACGACCCCGCCTCGTGGGAAGCCTACTACCAGTTCCGAGGCTTCCTGCACCCGCCGCAGAAGCCAGCCAGCGGCATCCCGAACACAGGGCATTTCGACTGGGCCGGCATCGATGTCGCGGACGAGGAAACCACCGACACGCAGCTGGCGGCTTGGGCCGCCGAATTCTTGGGCCGCAAACGCAGCCGCCCTTTCTTCCTGGCCGTGGGCTTCTACCGTCCGCACCTGCCGTGGTACGCCCCGCAGCGGTATCTCGACAAGTTCCCAGCCAACCGGACCGAACTGCCTCCGACGCTCGCCGGCGACCCCGACGACGTGCCGAAATCGGCCCTGAGAAGCTTCCGAGACCACACCAACGTAACCCGGTATCGGCAATGGCAGCGGGCCGTAGCCGGCTACCTCGCCTGCATCAACTATGCCGACGCGAACATAGGACGCGTCCTGCAGGCGCTCGACGCAGGCCCGCACGCGGACAACACCATCGTCGTCTTGTGGAGCGACCACGGCTGGCAGCTGGGCGAGAAGCGTCAGTGGCGCAAGTTCACGCTCTGGGAACGGTCGGCCCGCGTGGTAATGATCCTGGCCGGTCCGGGGGTCTCGGCCAAGGACCGCAAGAGCGGCAGGACTGTGGAACTGCTGGACCTATACCCCACGCTGGCGGACCTCTGCGGGCTGCCGGGCCGCCCTGAGCTCGAAGGCCGGAGTTTGCGCCCCCTGCTGGCCGACCCCGACGCAGCCTGGGACAAGCCGGCGATCACCAGCGTCAGCGCGGACAAGGTTTCCGTGCGCACCGAGCGCTGGCGCTACACCGTCTACCCGGACGGCGAGGAGCTCTACGACCATGACACCGACCCGCTGGAATGGCAGAATCTCGCCCACCTGCCCGAGCATGCCCCGACCAAGGAGCGCCTAGCCCAGCTGCTGCCCCAGCACCCTGCAAGGCGCGAGGTGCCGTTGTACAACGACCTGCCCGCAGAGCAAAGGCAGCTGGTCGAGATACCGGACGGTCGGTTTGCCCAGTCCGATCCAACCAACCACGTAGACCTCAAGGAGACGCTCGACTAACGGCTCTCTCGGCACCCGCACGGCCTGTCGGCAGGCCATCCGGGCACCGAAGCGCCGGGGCCCCGGGGCTGGCGGCGGCCGCAAGATGCCCCCTCGGAGACCGCGGACACTCCGTCCCCGCGGGACGCGACTAACGCATCAGCCCCCTTCCGTGCCGGCAGAATCCGGCTATAATCGCCTCAGGCTCGAGTCGGGGAGGCCGACAGGCCAGCCTCCGGAGCCGCGGAGGGCATGATGCGGATTTCCAGAAGAGAGTTCCTCGGCGTCTGCTCGGCGGGCCCTCTGCTCGCCCGGATGGATGTGCGGCAGGCGCAAGTCGAGACGGTTTTCGATTCCCCCGGGCCCAAGCCGAACGGCTTGCAGGCGACCGCTGAAGGCCTCTGGATCCTGGACCAAGGGGACAATCGCGCCTATCTCGTGCGTTACGCGGACGGCAAGGTGCTGCGGAAGCTCGACACCGACACGCAGGCTGGCAGCGGCATCACCCACGATGGATCCGCGCTCTGGACGGCCTCCACCTACAGCCGCGAGCTGCTGCGGATCGACGCCCTGAGCGGCAAGACCCTGGCTCGCTTCGATACGCCCGGAGCCGGAGTAGTCCAGTGGACCGTTTCTCGACGCAGCCCCCTAGCCCCTCCGAGCGCACCGCCAGCGAATCCGGCCCCGCGCCAGGCCCGCAATGCCACGGGAGCGCACGGCTTGGAATGGCGCGGCGGCAAGCTCTGGGTTGCCGTGCCGCCGTCGCGCACGATCTACCGCATCGACCCCGGCGCATTCCGCGTAGAACGGCAATTCCCCACGGTCGGCGACCGCCCGCACGGCCTGGGCTGGGAAGGCCGGTGGCTCTGGTGCGCCGAATCCAACGAGAACGCCTTCTTCCGCTTTGCGCCGGAAAACGGCCGGGTGACAGCCAAGATCCAATTGGGCGACACAGACCCTTTGCCCCACGGGATGACGATCTGGAACGGCTGGATGTGGTACTGCGACGATGTCGGGGTGGTCTGCAGGCTCCGGCTGACCTCTTAGCGAGTTGGAAGCCAGCACCCTCCCTGCTCTGGCGGATGTCAGGCGGTTAGCGCGGAACTGACGAGCGGGAGTCCATGAACGAAGCACTCCGTGAGCTACTGGCGGCGTGGGGCGTGCCCCCCTTCTTGGCTGGCCACATAACCGACGCCTTCGAGGTCGTCTTGGTCGCGGCGGCCGCCGCCATTTCCTATTCCGTCACCAAGCAGGTCTTCCTCCGCATTATCCATCGGATCGCGGAGAAGACCAAGGCTCATTGGGACGACAGGCTGGTAGAGGGCGGCCTCTTCAGCCACATAGCCCACATTCCGCCCGCGCTCGTGATCCACCTCCTCGCCCCCGCCGCCTTCGCGTCGGAACGGGCAGTGCTGCTGGCGCAACGTGGGGCCGACATCTATGGGCTCATCGCCGTCGTGCTCGCCGTGAACGTGCTGATTTCGGTCGCTAAGGGAATCTACGAGGAGTATGAGATAGCGCGCCGGTTTCCCATCCGCGTCTATGTCCAGGTCTTGCGGATCCTCGTTTTCGCAGGAGCGCTGATCGTCGCCGCCGCAGTCGTGACGGGTAGGTCGCCTGTGCTGCTGCTGAGCGGCCTCGGGGCTATGACTGCGATCCTGCTGCTGGTCTCCAAGGACAGCATCCAAGGGCTGCTCGCGGGCATCCAGCTCATCAGCAACGATATGGTGCGGCCCGGAGACTGGATCGAGATGCCGCAGAACGGAGCGGACGGGGATGTGGTCGACATTACCTTGCACACGGTCAAGGTCAGGAACTGGGACAACACCATCACGACGATTCCGACCTTCGCGCTCATCTCCGAGAGCTTCAAGAACTGGCGCGGCATGCAGCAGTCCGCGGGGCGGCGGATCAAACGCTCGATCCTCCTGGACATCGGCACGGTCCGGTTCTGCGATCCGGATCTGCTGGCGAGACTCAAGCGCATCGCAATCCTGCGCGACTACATCACGGAGAAGGAGGCCGAGATCGCCGAGCACAACTGGGCCCGGCAGGTGGACGAGTCCGAGCCGGCCAACGGGCGCCGCCTCACCAATGTCGGCGTGTTCCGGCAGTACCTCACGAATTACCTCCAGGCGCATCCGCTGATCAACCCGGAACTGACGCTGATGGTGCGGCAGCTCCAGCCGACGGAGTACGGCCTGCCCCTCGAGATCTACGCCTTCAGCGCCGACAAGAACTGGATCCGCTATGAGGGGATCCAGGCGGACATCTTCGACCACGCGTTCGCCGCCTTGCCGCAGTTCGGGCTACGGGCCTACCACGTGCCCAGCGGGCACGACGCGGTGCGGGCGCTCTCCCGGACCGGGGCCGATCGGCCTAACGGAAATCGGCCGGCTTTGCCGCCCGCTGCTCCCAATACTCGGGAGGGTGGTTGTTGAAGCGAGTCGGATCGAATTCGCCGACCAAGTCGGCATCCACCCCCTGGCTCGGAATGGCATCCTCCTCGCCCAGCGCCCAATACACAGCGTTCAAGAGAAGCTTGCGGACGCCAACCTCGAGCAGGTCTGTCGACGTTCCGAGCGTGGTAGAGAAGGCCCGCCCGGCAGTGCCGCCGGGAAGCTGGTAGGTCTTCGTCCACACGACCGGCATCATCGGATCGTTCTTGCCCTCCACCGGGGGCCCGTCGTCCGGGCGCATCCCGTACAAGGCGTCCTCCTCGTCGTACTCGCCCTTGCGGGCCAGCACCTGGCCGAAGACGAGCGGTCGCGAGTCCCCGGGGAGCGGCAGCCGGACCGTATACACGTCGGCTGCGCTCCAAATGCCGTCTTCCGGCACGCCCCGGAGAACCGGGTGGTCGGCCGCGTCGGCAGCGAGCACGCCGCGCGCCGACTCGTGCTTGTGCCTGCCGTGGTGCGCAACCCAGCGATCCCCCGACCACGAGCCTGCCGAAACCGTCCCGCCAGGCTTCCTTGGGGCCGGTGTACCCGTCTCCGTAGTGGTCGTAGGGCCCCCACGCGTCCGGCGCAATCTCGGGCAAGGGCAGCCGTTCTGGGTCTTCAGCGCGGCGGTATTCCCTGAGGTAGCCGAGCACCTGCTTCTGGAGCTCCGGCGTGGGCCGGAAGGCATGCGTGGCGGTCCGCAGAGCGATCACCGGCTTGCCGGCTCTCAGGTATCGGTCGATCGGTTCCATCTGGTGCTCCGGCAGGTGGCGCCAGCGCGTCTGGATGAACATCAGGTCGGCGTCGTCCAGATGCTCGAGCCCAGGAATGTTGTCGATCACATGCGGGTTCACGATGCCCGTTTCAGGATCGACGGCGAACAGCACTGTGCAGCGGAAACCGTGCCGCGCGGAGAGCATCCTGGCCAGCATCGGAAGCCCCTCTTCGGAGCGGTACTCTTCATCGCCGGAAATCAGGACCACCTGCCTACCCTGGCCGGCCCCTTCCCCCGCTTCGTATTGCACCCACTGCTGGGCCCCCTCTTCTTCCTGGCCCGGTTCCGGGTCGGCACAGGCCAGCGTGCAAGCAAGGGAAAGCGAGGCGGGGAGAATCCTGCGAAGCTTCATGACCTGCCAGTGTAGCCTACGGGAAGGCGAACCTGACGACATCGAGCCCGCCCCTGATTCCCGGATAAGGATTGCGGTTGCCGGCCATAACGTTTTTGTGCCGCCATGGTTTGGGCGGTCCTCCGGGGTGTCCGGGCATTGCCCCCAAGGGGGCCTCTCGATTTTTCTGGAGGCGCCCTGTCCCCCGCCAGCTGCTCCCACCCTGGCTGGCGGCGTCTGCGACGAGCCCCGGCCGGGCCGGGCTCGGCGTCGTGGCGCGGCTGGTCCGGTCCCTCAGGCTGCCCGCGAGGCTGGCCCCTCGGTCCGCCTCCAGCGCCGCCGGCGCGGTGGCAGCGCTGGGCAGAGGCTGCTGGCGCTGATCTACTCGGCCTGCGCCGGCGAGGGGCACCTCCACGCGGTCGACGCCCTGGGGCCGATGAGGTCGCCCGGCAAACGTGCGGACTGCGGGCCGTGCCCGACAGCCGGCGGCTCGGCGCATACCTGCAGCGGATGCACGAGTCGACCCTGGAGGGCTTGCGGGAGTGCGCGCGGCTGGTCAGCCGGCGACTGGTGCCGCTGGGGGCGCAGGCGTGCGGGCAGCGGTGGGGCTACGTCCCGGTGTTCGTGGACGGCACGGGGATCGAGGTGGAGGGCCAGCTGTTCGAGAACGCCGGGCGCGGCTACCACGGCGAGCAGCAGTCCTGGCTGCCCTCGGTGTGCGTGGGGGTGGCGTGGGTCAGCGCCCGGCTGAACGCGGGCGGCACGGACATGCGGGGGGATGGGCGGGAGCAGCTGGACCAGGATGCGGCGCCCTGGCTGCCAGGGCGGCAGCCGGTGTGGCTGCGGGCCGCCAGCGCGGACTCCTGCAAAGATGTGGCGAGCTCCTGCCGGCGGAAGGGCTGGGATGATTCCGGGAGCGGGACCGATCCGCGCCAGAAGGCCCCGATTCTGCGCCTGGCGGCCGCGAGGGGGTTGCGGGAGGACGCGTGGGAGCCCCGGGACGCGGCGGGCAAGGAGCGGGCGCTCGCGGTGGCGTACCGGCCGGCCCGGTGGCCGGAGGAGCAGGTGTGCGGGGTGATCCGGCGCGACGGGGACGGGGAGCAGCGGTGGCTGGGGCCGGTATGCACGGTGATGCTGGTGAGCCGCGACCGGCTGCCGGTGGCGGAGCTGGTGCGGCGGCACCGCGGCCAGCAGGGGCAGGAGAATGCGTTCCAGGGGCCGTTGACGGACCTGGGTTTGCAGCATCCGCCGTGCCGCTCGCACACGGCGCATTAGGGTTTCTACCTGGGCGGGCAGATCGCGCAGTTGCTGCTGCGGCTGCTGCCGTACCAAGTGCTGCCGTCCGCGGCGCGGCAGCATGGGCTGCGGCCGCTGATCCGGTACTGCGTGGGCAGCGTGGGGCGGCTGACGCGCAGTGCGCGGCGGCGGCTGCTGTGCAGCAGGAGCAACCTGTGGTTGGACTGGCTGCTGCACGCGGCGAGCCGGAGGGAGCCGGGCCCAGCGGCAGGGGACCGACGCGGAGCCCGCGGGGGGCTAGGTGCGCCCGGAGCCGGGAGCGCAGCGGCTGCGAGGCCGGAGCAGAGTGCCTGCGCGGGGTACGCCGGGCTCTCCGCTCAAGCCCTACGGCCCCCCAACCGCCATTGCGGGAAATTAACCGGGAATCTAGAAGCCCGCAAGCTGCCATGGCCGGCAGCGGTTCCGAGCGGCCCCCTCCCTGGCGAGCTGCGTCCGTCGATCGCGGCTCGGCCCCCGGAGAGGCCGGCAGCCGCAGGGCATGACGCTACAGCTGCGTGGGGCAGACGGCCTCCGCACAGAAGCCGCTGCGGGCATACCCAACTACAGTCCTCCACGGTCGCCGGCGCGGGGCAACTTGGTCCCCGGCGCTGAGGGGCAGCCACGCCCCCCGCGCCCTACGGGCCCGCAGGCGTCTCAGCCCAGCTGCGAGAACCCAATCCGCCGCCGAGGGGCGGCCCATGCGGGCCGAGCTTGCCTCGGCCGCGGGGATGCGGTATAATGGTGCCAGTCGCAGTTTCGGCGGAAACCGAAAGTGGGCTTGCGCCCACTTTTTTTGTGGACGGTATGCCGATGGCATGGCAAGGCAAGGCGCTGGTGGAGCAGGTCCGCGGCATAGCCGCGAGGATCGCCGCCGCCGAGGGGATGGAACTGGTGGATGCCGAATGGAAAGGCGGCTCGCGACGGGGCACCTTGCGGATCTTCATCGACAAGCCCGCCGGGGTCACGCACGCCGACTGCGAACGGGTCTCGCACCAGCTGTCGGCCACGCTTGATGTCGAAGACTTGGTGCCGGGCTCGTACAACCTCGAGGTTTCATCGCCCGGCCTGGATCGGAAGCTGTCCACGCCGGACCACTTTCGCCGCTTCACGGGCAGCAGGGTAAGAGTCAGGATGTGCGAACCGCTCCATGGGGCCCGGCATGTCACCGGACGGATCGCAGACAGTTCCGGCGAGTCCGTCGTGCTGAGGCTGGACCCCGGGAGCCTGCTGGAAATTCGGTTCGAGGACATCGAACTCGCTCGGTTGGTGGTGGAGCTGTAGGCGGGGGCCGCCAGAGACGGAGGAATTGGTGATGTCGCGGGGAATCGTGGCGCAGATCGAGCTGCTGAGTCAGAGCAAGGGCATCGACGCGGCGGTCGTTCTGGACGCCGTGAAGGACGCCATGCTGGCAGCCGCACGCAAGTACTACAAGACCGAGGAGAATCTGGTCGCCGAGATCAACGAGAACACCGGGGACATAGATGTCTTCGCGGTGAAGACGGTGACCAACCTCGTCGCCGACCCGACCTGCGAAGTGAGCCTCGCCCAAGCGCGCAGGGTCGATCCCCAAGTGCGCCTGGGGGGCGAGGTCCGCTTCGCCAAGCCTACGGCGCCGCTCGGGCGGATCTCCGCGCAGATGGCCAAGCAGGTGATTTTCCAGAAGATCCGCGACGCCGAGCGCGAGACGATCTGCGCCGAGTTCGAGAACCGCGTCAGCACGATGGAATACTGCACGGTGAAGCGCGTCGAGGGGCAGGACGTGATCGTCGAGCTCGGGCGCACCGAGGCCCGCATGCCGCGCCGCGAGCAGTCGCGCCTGGAGAGCTACATGCCCGGCGACCGCGTGCGGGTAGTCATCAAATCCATCGACAAGCTCGGGCGCGGGCCCGCGGTGATCGCCTCCCGCGCCAGCGAGGAGCTCGTGAAGCGCCTGTTCGAGCAAGAAGTGCCTGAGATCTACGACAGCACGGTCGAGATCAAGGCCTGCGCCCGCGAGGCTGGAGAGCGCACCAAGATCGCCGTCCAGTCCCGGGACCGGGATGTCGACGCGGTGGGGGCCTGCGTGGGCATGAAGGGCATGCGCGTGCAAACGATCATCCGCGAGCTGCGCGGCGAAAAGATCGACATCATCGAATACCGCCCGGACCCCATCGAACTGGTCCGCTCGGCGCTGAACCCGGCCAAGGTCAGTCGCGTCAATGTCCTGGACCTGGAAGACCAGCACATGGAAGTGGTCGTGGACGAGAGCCAGCTGTCGCTGGCCATCGGCAAGAAGGGCCAAAACGTCCGCCTGGCGGCGAAGCTCCTGGGCTGGCGGATCGACATCAAGAGCGAGGAAGAAAAGCGGGAGGAGGGTCGAGCGGGCGCTGGCGGCGATCAGCGGCGGGGGCACCCCGGTCAGCCAGCTGCTGGAATACGGCCTCAGCCCCGGCTTGATCGACCGGCTGATTGAGTCGGGAGCCGCCACCCTGGAAGTCCTGGCCGACATGACTCCCGAACAACTCCTGGAGATCCCCAGCGTCGGGCCGGAACTGGTGGAGCGGATCCAGGCCGCAGTCAGCCAATGCTACACCCACCTCGAACGGACCGTCGGGGCCGTACCGGCCGCCAGGAAGACCCGCACTGCGCCCCCCGAGGCGGACGGCTCCGACCCCGGAACCGCCCCGGCCGCGTCGAAAGCGCCCCCGGTGCTTCCAGGCGTTCCCGAAGCGGGCGCAGGCGCGAGCAGCGACGACGAGGATGGGGACGCCGAGATGGACCTCGCCATGGCCGAACTCGAACGGTTTGGTAAAATGAATCGCTATACGGTTCCCAGCCAGGAGGCCGGGGATCAGCAGGTGGGGCCCGAGGCAGGCATAGCCCGCGACCGACAAGCACGCGCAGCCGAACGCGGGAGGCGAGGTTGGGGGCGCCCGCCTTGTCCGCATTGCCGGGCAGCGAGGAGAACAACGATTCGCATCAATGAGCTAGCGCGGGAGTTGGAAGTCCCGAACCGCGAGATAGTCGCCCTGCTGCCGGGCTTGGGCATCCACGAGCCCAAGTCCCACTCCAGTTCGCTGGACGACCGCACAGCGGCCAAGATCCGGGACAAGATCCGCGGGCGGAAGCAGGATGAAAAGCCTGCCGCGGCGCAGGAGCTGGATTTGCCCCGTCCCGAGGCGTCCGAGGACCGCGCCGGGCCGAACGAACGCCCCGCTCCGCCCGTGCGTCCTCTGCGTTCTCGCGCCCCTCCATTCCCGTAGCGGGAGGTGGGCGCTCTCCGTTCCGCCCGCCGGTTGGTGGATTCCGGCCTCCCTTGCAGGGCAAGCCCGCGCCCGCCGCAGTGTCCGCTCCGGCGGAGCAGCGTCCGGTCCCTGCGGGACACCCCCCCTCCCTGCGCCCCCGCCAGCGATCCCAACCAAGCCTGCCGTGGCCCCGCCCGTGCCCGCCGACGCGTTGAGGGATCGCGAGCAGGCCGAAGCCCGCGGCAGCGCGAGCGAAGGGGCTGACGAGCAGCCGCTGCCGGTTCCCGTGTCCCTGACCGCCCCGGAGGTGCCGCGGGCCGGACATCAACCTCGTCCCGGGCAGGCCCATGGAGCACAAGGCCGCGCATGAGCAGCCCGCCGCGAGCGGTCCCACCCGGTGGGCCCCCGCTGGCCCCCGCCGGTAGCTCCCCCCCGCGAGGCCTCCCCTCCAGACCCTCCGTTGCTCCGGCAGTCCCGGGTGGGCGGGCCGGAGCTCCCGCCTGCCAGCGCGACCCGCAAGCCTCCCGCCGCCCCCGCTGCCCCTCCCCAGCCGCTCGCTAGCAGTTCGCTCCCTGCGGGACGCACGGAGTCGGTCGAGCCCCGCCCCGGCCCTCCCCCGGCAGTCGAGCGTCCGAAATCGAAGGCGGCCGTCGGGCCCCCAGCCCCGCCGAAGGCTCCGGTTGGAAACTCGGCAGCGCAGCCGGCACCCCCCCACCGTCCTAGTGCCCGGCACTCCGCAACCTCCCCGACCGGCAAGGAAGGGCTTGCGGCCCGTGATACCGCTCCGGCCCGTGCGGCCGCCGCGCCCGCAAGCTGCCGGCACGGCCCGCTCGGGACAGCCCGCGCGGCCGCTCGGCCCGCGCTCCGCTCCGCTGCCGGGCAAATCGAGCGTCTTGGTTCCGGGGCGGCCGATCGTCCAGCGGCGGGCCAAGCCCGTCGGGATCCCCGGCCTCCCCGCACCCACCCCGGGAACTCCGGTCGGCTATGTGCCGCGCCCCGGAGGAGGCCCGCGGCCGGGCATGCCGGGCCGGCCCCCCGGCGCAGGCCCCGGCCGGGCGGGCCCGCCCGGCCGCGGCGCTCCGGGGGCCCGCAGGCCGCGGCCGCCCCAGCAGCGCAAGCGCGATCTAGAGGCTCTCGCCGAGAAGAAGATCTTGCAGCGCAAGCGCAAGGTCGAAGCGCAGAAGGCTACGAACACCGAGATCTTCGCTTCGGACGGGACCACCGTCAAGGAACTCGCCGAGAAGCTCGGCATCAAGGCCAGCCAGATCATCAAGTCCCTCGTCGAGAAGGGCCAGTTCGCCACCATCAACCAGCCTCTGGAGCTCGAGAGCATCAAGGAGATCGCCGCCTACTTCGGCGCCACGGCCACCGAGCTGACGTTCGAGGAGGAGGCGATCATCGTCACCGGCGAAGACGAAGCCCCCGCGGACTTGGAGGTCCGGCCGCCGGTCGTCACGATCATGGGACATGTCGACCACGGCAAGACATCCCTGCTGGACGCCATCCGGTCGACGAATGTCGCGTCGCGCGAGGCGGGCGGCATCACGCAGGCGATCGGGGCCTACCACGTTGCGCGGGACGGCAAGCGCATCGTCTTCATCGACACCCCGGGGCACGAGGCGTTCACCAAGATGCGCGCCCACGGCGCTTCGGTGACGGACATCGTGATCCTCGTGGTGGCGGCCGACGATGGCGTGATGCCGCAGACCATCGAGGCGATCGACCCACGCCCAGGAGGCGAAGGTTCCGATCATCGTGGCCGTGAACAAGATGGACTTGGCGAAGGCGGAGCCCGACCGGGTCCAGCAGCAGCTGGCGGACCGGGGCCTCGTGCCCGAGGAATGGGGCGGAGAGACGATCTTCTGCCCAGTTTCGGCGAAGACCCACGACGGCATCGAGCACTTGCTGGACATGATCAACCTCGTCTCCGAGGTCCGCGAGCTCAAGGCCAACTCGTCCCGTCCGGCCATCGGTGTAGTCCTGGAGGCGAAGCTCGACCGCGGGAAGGGCCCCGTCGCGACCGTTCTGGTCCAGAACGGCACGTTGCGCGTCGGAGACACGTTCGTTGTCGGCGCCGTGCTCGGCAAGGTTCGGGCGCTGGTGGACGACCGGGGCGCCAAGGTGCAGGAAGCCCCGCCGTCGTCCGCAGTCGTGGTGCTCGGCCTCGACGACCTGCCGGAGCCAGGCGACCAGCTCTCGGTGATCGCCGACACCGACCGGGCAAAGAAAATCGTCGAGTACCGCGAGGAGAAGGCCCGCGAGCAGGCGATGGCCGCGACCGCCCGGCTGTCGCTGGAGCAATTCCAAGAGCAGCTGGCCGCAGGACGGGTCAAAGAGCTGCCCATCATCCTCAAGGCCGACGTCCAAGGCTCGGCCACGGTCCTGCAGGACACGCTGGCGAAGCTCACCAGCGACAAGGTCAAGGTGCGCCTGATCCACGCCGGAGTGGGCGCGATCAAGGAGTCCGACATCCTGCTCGCCATCACGGCCAACGCCGTGGTGGTGGGCTTCAGCGTGCGTCCGGAACGCTCGGCGGCGGCTCTCGCCGAGAAGGAAGGCGTCGACATCCGCCTGCACACGGTGATCTACGAGCTCGTCGACGAGTTGAAGAGCGCCATGGCGGGGCTTCTGGACCCGCTCCGCAAGGAAGAGATCCTCGGGAGAGCCCGGGTGCTGGAGGTCTTCCACATTACGAACGTGGGGACGGTCGCCGGCTGCATGCTGGAGGAAGGCGTCGCCCTCAGCAGCGCGTCAGCGCGTCTGCTGCGAGACAACGTGGTCGTGCATACGGGCCGCCTGGACTCGCTCCGGCGCTTCAAGGACGATGTCAAGGAGGTTCGGGCGGGCCAAGAGTGCGGCATGCATTTTGAGCGCTACAACGACGTGAAGAAAAACGACGAGGTGGAGCTCTTCAAGACCATCGAGGTGGCTCAGGACATCAATAAGCTCATCCCGGTCTAGGCCCCGCGCAGAGGGTCCGGGGGCGGCCCCGGCATCTCGCGGCCGGGACCGCGACGGGCCCATCCGCGCCCGGCCAAGCGAACTATCCTTCACGCATGCATCGAGTCGGGACGCTCACGCTGAGCATTCGCGTCGAACACTCGCGCTCGCTCAAGGACAAGCGCCAAGTCATCCGGTCCCTCAAGGATCGGTTGCGCAGGCACCACAACGTCTCGGTAGCGGAGGTCGCCGGCCAAGCCAGCTGGCAGCATGCGGTCGTCGTAGCCGCCACCGTCGCCTCGACTTCCGCAGGGATGCAAAGGGTCCTCGAAGCGGCGGAAGCCGACGCCGCAACGCTCCTCGGGCCCAGCCTGACCGAGTCCGTCTTCGACCTGGAGCTCGCCTAGCCGTAGCCTCCGCTCGGAGCTGCCGATTCCCGGGGCCCGCGCAGCCTCGCTTGCCGAGCCGCGGCGGCGGCCCGATTCCCAAGGCCCCGCAGCGGGCGACGCCGTCACAGGAGGGTCGTCCGCCCGGACGAGACCCGCCGTTCGGTTCGTTGTGTCGCAACATCGGTCGAGGCCACTGCCTCGTTTGCGGCTCGCCTCCAACCGGCGC